>CAADGK010000124.1 GCA_900696515.1 uncultured Nitrosospira sp.
GTCTCGAGCTGTTTCGTGGGCATTTCTACAATTGGTACGACACACGTACCCTTCATCCGCTGGATCCGAAGTATGTGTCCTCCGTCGATAGTGGAAATCTCGCGGGACATTTGTTGGTCGTGGGGAACGGATGCCGCAGGTTGATTCAGCAATCTTCGATCAACGGCGATGTCTTTGCCGGGATCGATGATGCCATCCAACTGCTGCGCGATGCGCTGGAGGAGATTCCGGATCAGCGACAGACCCACACGGTGACCAGGAAGCAGCTGAGCCAAGCCGTCGATATGCTGGCCATGGCGCTCTTGGCGAGGCCGGTCGATGCCGCCGGCTGGACCGCCAGGTTTGGCAGGCTCACCACCCTGTCTCATACTGTCTCGGATATGGCTCAGGCACTGGGACAGGAGCGCAGTGATGAGTCCGATGGGGAGTTGCGCGCCTGGGCCGATGCGGTCCGGGCCTGTGTAAAAAGCCACCTCCGAGATGCGGAACTTTTGCTTCCATGGCTCCGCTTCAGTGCAAAGGACCTGGCGGCCATGTTCGACCATCCGTCGGGACCATCACCGGAGTGGGCGGTGATCAAGCCGTTGTTTCATCCGATTCCAACACTTGAGGCTGCCCCCGCACGGTTTGCGGATGTGCTCCGTGATCTCGATCGCTTGCGGGAGCAGTTGTTCAGTCGTTCTTCCCAGGATCGGGCTACCTTGGCAAGGATCACCCTCCTGGCTGATGCCATCCGGCAATCGGTCGCGGGTATCACGGCCTTGGCCAGCCGTCTGACGGCGATTGCACAGCATGCGGAGCACATGGTTCACGCCATGGATTTCACGTTTCTGTTTGATTCGACACGCAAACTATTGTCCATCGGCTATCGAGTGCCGGAGTCCATCCTGGACCCCAGTTGCTACGACCTGCTGGCGTCGGAGGCCAGGCTGGCGAGCTTTATCGCCATCGCTAAGGGTGATGTGCCGTCATCGCATTGGTTTCACTTGGGTCGTGCCCTGACGCCAGTCGGAGAGGGTTCGGCGCTCGTGTCCTGGTCGGGCTCCATCTTCGAATACCTCATGCCGGCGTTGGTGATGCGTTTTCCGGCAGGCAGCTTACTGTGCCGTACGTATGAGCTGATTGTCCGCCGGCAGATTCAATACGGTAGAGAGCGAGGCGTGCCCTGGGGTGTTTCGGAGTCGGCTTATAATACGCGTGATCTTGATCTGACGTACCAGTACTCAAGTTTTGGTGTGCCGGGTCTGGGGCTCAAGCGAGGCCTCAGTGAGGATGTGGTCATCGCGCCCTATGCCACGGCCCTCGCGGCGATGATTGATCCTCAGGAAGCGACGGTAGGATTCAGGCGCCTCGCCGAGGCCGGTGGGAGGGGAACATACGGGTTCTATGAAGCACTGGATTACACGGGGACTCGGGTGCCCGAAGGAAAAAACGTGGCCATCGTGCGGGCCTATATGTCCCATCATCAAGGCATGACGTTGGTCTCGCTCGCCAATGTCCTGAACAACGGACTGATAAGGGACCGTTTTCATGCCGAGCCGATCGTCCGGGCTACCGAACTCCTGCTTCAGGAGCGGACTCCGCGCGACGTGCCGGTGACGCGCCCTCGCGCGGAAGAAGTCGCTGCCGCAGCGCAAGTTCGCGATCTCATACCGCCCGTCATGCGGCGATTTACCTCGCCGCATGAGGTCACTCCCAGGACACATCTGCTGTCCAACGGACAGTATGCGGTCATGCTGACCGCCGCCGGTTCGGGGTACAGCCGGTGGCGGGATATTGCAGTGACACGCTGGCGCGAGGATGCGACGCGGGACTGCTGGGGTTCGTATATTTTTCTCCGCGATATCCAAACTGGGGCTGTCTGGTCGGCAGGGTATCAGCCCAGCGGCGTCGATGCGGACGACTATGCAGTGTCGTTTACCGAAGAACGGGCCGAAATTATCCGGCGGGACGGCGACTGGAACACGACGCTCGACGTGGTGGTGTCGTCAGAGGATGATGCTGAAGTGCGGCGTATCTCCGTGACCAATATGGGAACCAGCATGCGCGAGCTAGACGTGACTTCCTACGCCGAGCTGTCCTTGGCTCCACAGGCCGCCGATGTGGCCCATCCGGCTTTTGGCAATCTCTTTGTGCAGACGGAATTCGTGCCGGAGGTCGGCGCGTTACTTGCGACGCGTCGCAGGCGATCAGATGAAGAAGCGGCGGTGTGGGTGGCCCAGGTGGTGGTGGTCGAAGGAGACACGATGGGCGCCCTCCAATATGAAACGGATCGTGCCCGGTTTCTCGGACGCGGACACCATATCCGCACGGCGGTCTCAATGGGTGGTGGGCGGCCGCTTTCGAATACTGTCGGACCCGTGCTTGATCCGGTGATGAGCTTGCGCTGCACGGTGCGTGTGCCTCCGGGCGGGACGGTGCGGGTCGTGTTTTCGACCATTGTCGGCCCAGCCCGTGATCACGTGTTGGAGCTGGCCGACAAGTACAGCGACCCGAGAGTATTTGAGCGTGCCCTGTCGCTGGCCTGGACGCAAGCGCGAGTGCAACTGCATCACCTCGGTATCGAGAATGACGAGGCGCAACTGTTCCAGCAACTGGCCAATGCGGTGCTGTACTCCGAGGCCTCGCTGCGGCCGTCTTCCGGAACACTGAGCCAGAGCACGGTGGACCGCGCGGCGCTGTGGGCGCATGGCATCTCAGGCGATCTTCCCATCGTGTTGACCTGCATCGACAAAGCAGACGATGTCGACATCGTCCGGCAATTGCTCCGAGCGCATGAATACTGGCGCATGAGGCAATTATCAACCGATGTGATCATCCTGAATGAGAAGGCCTCGTCGTATGAGCAGGGATTGCAAGGTTCGCTGGAAGGGCTTGTGCGCGGCAGTCGGCTGCGCCTTTGCCCGGATACCGGCGGGGCGCGAGGCAGTATTTATCTTCTGCGGACCGACCTGCTCTCAGAGCAGGATCGGTTGTTGTTGCAGCAGGTCGCTCGTGTCGTCCTGCTTGGCCGGCGCGGCACGTTGGTGGAGCAGCTGACTCGCTTACAACGCAGGCATCATGTGGCGCCATTGAATCTGCCGATGCGGCGTGCCGTCAGACGACTGGATGTGCCGTTGCCTGAGCGAGAGCTCGAATTCTTCAACGGCTTGGGCGGCTTCGCGGACGATGGACGCGAATATGTCACGATTCTCGGCGAAGGACTTCGGACGCCACGACCCTGGATCAACGTCATCGCGAACCCGTCGTTCGGGTTCCTCGTGTCCGAGTCTGGATCCGGGTTTACCTGGTCGCTGAACAGCCACGAGAATCAGCTGACGCCGTGGTCAAATGATCCGGTAACCGATCCGTCGGGTGAGCTGCTCTATATCCGCGATGACGATTCCGGAGAGATCTGGAGCCCAACGGCGCTGCCGATTCGTGACGAGCTGGCACCTTATATGGCTTGTCATGGACAGGGCTATAGCCGCTTCCATCATGGTTCACACGGTATCCTGGCCGAATTGGTGCAATTTGTGCCGCTTGACGATCCGATCAAGATCTCCCGATTGAGGCTGCAGAATATGTCCGGTCGCCCTCGGCGTCTTACAGTCACGGCCTATGTGGAGTGGGTGCTCGGGAGTTCCCGCAGTGCGTCCGCACCGTACGTTCTCACGGAGAGCGATCCGGTGACCGGCGCGCTGTTCGCGCGCAGTATGCTGGGCGGTGAGTTCGCTGGGCGCATTGCATTTACCGATCTTGCCGGAACACAGACCTCGTGGACCGGTGATCGCACGGAATTTCTCGGCCGTAATGGAACCGTTGAGCGTCCTTTGGCGCTGGAAACGGGAGATGCATTATCCGGGAAGGTCGGAGCAGGTCTCGACCCTTGTGGGGCCCTTCAACGGTCGATCCAGTTGGAGGCAGGCGAACGTGCTGAAGTCATCTGGTTTCTTGGACAGACAGCGGAGAGAACGCAAGCTCGTCTCTTGCTGAACCGCTATCGTGGGGCAGACGTGGACGCGCTCTTGGGTGAGGTTACTCGACGGTGGGACGACCTGTTGGGTGTTGTCCAGGTTCAGACGCCGGAGCGCGCCATGGATATCCTGTTGAATCGCTGGGTGCTCTATCAGACGCTGGTGTGCCGCGTCTGGGGCCGTGCGGCGTTCTATCAATTGAGCGGGGCTTATGGGTTTCGCGATCAACTTCAAGATGTCATGGCCCTGAGTGTGGCCGCGCGCGATATCACGCGTGAGCATCTGCTTCGGGCTGCTGCGCGGCAGTTCGCCGAAGGGGACGTTCAACATTGGTGGCATCCTCCATCTGGACGCGGGGTGCGGACCCGCATTTCCGACGATCTGCTCTGGTTGCCGTATGCGGTGATCCAGTTTCTGGAAGTGACGGGCGACATGACCGTGATGGACGAAATGGTGCCCTTTCTGGAGGGCCCGGTGTTAGCCGTGGGGCAACAGGAATCCTATTTTGAACCGCATGTGTCCCAGACGCATGCCACTCTCTTTGAACACTGCGCGCGTGCGTTGGACCGGAGTCTTCTCGTCGGCAGTCATGGCCTTCCGCTCATGGGTACCGGAGATTGGAATGACGGAATGAACCGTGTGGGACGGCAGGGCAAGGGAGAAAGTGTCTGGCTCGGTTGGTTTTTGCATACCGTGCTCTGGGAGTTCGCGAAGCTGGCGGCTCAGCGCGGTGAGCGCACTCGCGCCGAAACCTGGCGGCTCCATGTGAGTGCGTTGAAGGCCGCGATCGAGCGGCACGGGTGGGACGGAGAATGGTACCGCCGCGGGTACTTCGATGACGGGACACCGCTCGGTTCCGCTACAGACCCGGAATGCCGCATCGATTCCATTGCTCAGTCCTGGGGTGTGATCAGCGGCGCGGCAGATCCGGACCGCGGCGCGCGCGCCATGGCCGCAGTGGAACGACATCTCGTCAACAGGCGCGATGGACTCATCCGTCTTCTGACACCACCCTTTGACCACACGTCGAGGGATCCTGGCTATATCAAAGGCTATGTTCCCGGCGTACGAGAAAACGGTGGTCAATATACCCACGCGGCGGTTTGGAGCGTACTGGCTTTCGCTGCGTTGGGTGAGGGAGATAAGGCTGGCGAGTTATTCCGTATGTTGAACCCTATTCATCGGGTCTCCTCGCGAGCGAACGTCCAGCGTTATAAAGTCGAGCCCTACGTCATTGCCGGCGACGTGTACGCCGAGCCACCGCATGTTGGGCGTGGAGGATGGACTTGGTACAGCGGGGCAGCTGGTTGGCTCTATAGGGCCGGTACGGAATGGATACTCGGCTTCCGCTTGCGCGGTGCCACGCTCTCCCTTGATCCTTGTATTCCGTGCCACTGGCCGGGGTACTCCATTCGTTTCCGGTATCATGCCGCAATCTATGACATTACGGTGGACAATCCTGGCCATGTGAGCCGCGGCGTGACGCTGGTGGAGCTTGATGGAAACGTATTGATCGGTCACGACAATATCCCCCTCGCCAAGGAGGGTGAACACCATATTCGTGTCGTGCTCGGATGATCGAGGCCGCAAATGGAGAGGAGCCCTTGTTTCATAGGATTAACTAAAAGAGTTAATAGATAAATATAATTAATGATCGTGGAGGGGATATATTGACTGTACATAGTAAACTTTTGTAGAGTGTTAAGGACGAGTATCTGCCTCTCCAGTGGTTGTTCATTCCCTCTGGGATGCCATGAAAGTGAGGAACGTAATGTTGGCGAGTTTGTTTACGCTCTGACGTTCCGGTTTCGCTGACTGTCCCATCCTTTGCGCTTCACGCATCCTTCCCGGCGCGATCGATTCCTCAGTCTCCGCCGCTTCAACGCCAGAGTGCCGACGATGTTCGACGGTCTGGTGAGGGTGCCCTCACCGACTGATTGTGAGAATTTCCGTCTGCCCCGTCTCTGACAGAGACGACTTCCTGGTCACGGATCGGGATCGTCTTCTATCGAGGCAGTAGCGTCGTGTTCAGCGAGGGAGGTCTTCATCATGAGACTCTATATGATTGCGTGGACAGGACTTGTGTTCATCGGAGTGAGCGCACTTGCGATGGCGAATCCGGCGATGTTGCCCAAGCATCCAGGGTATCCATCAAGCGGAGAGTTTGCGAACGATACGGGCCAGCCAAATTTGACCTATAAGCAATCGATTCAGGAGGCGGCGAAATCCGGGGATACGTACATGGCTCCGTCGCTGATAGAGCCCAACAATGCCAGGCTTTTGGAACATCACGATGTGGATCGATTCCCGATCGTTGAAGGGGCGACCAACAAGATTGAATTGCCGACGAAGGAAGGAAGCCGGATGCCGACGAAGCGGTAGTGAATGGGGGAGAAAGAAGACAGTTTCCTTGTTCCTCAATAGTTTCGAATGGTCTGAGTGAAGAGGAGTGAGATGATCAGAGGGTAGGGCTGTGGATATGTACGGCAGACGGTGTCATGCCTTGGTGGTCAAGAATGGTGCTTGCTGCCGATGATGTGACGGGTGCCGGAGGGAGGTATTGGGCCGGGAATGGTGCCGATGATCCATCTTTGAATGATGGATGCGGGACGAGTGATCGCAATTGCCTGGAGGCTTGCGGTCATGTTCCTCCGTCTCGAGCCAAGTAGGAAGGAGGCAACCATGACGAACAAAAATTTTACGATGTGGCGAACGATCTTGATTGCAGGGATTGTGATCGGTCTAGCGGGAATTGTCGGCGAAATGATCTGGAACGCTGATAACGGTCAACTCAAGCGGGTGGAACTTATCGGCATGGCGACTTCCACTAGGATCACGATCGACGAGGCAGTGGAGAAGGCTTTGGAAAACATTGTGGGGCAAGTCATTGTGGCCGAATTGGAGAAGCGGGGAGGAAAGACGATATGGAATGTCGAGATCTTGACCACCGAGGAAGCGATTGTTGCGGTTTCTGTCGATGCCGTTTCCGGGTCGGTGTTGATGTCCGAGGAAAAGGCGGCCGGGAAGAGGCCGGTTCAAGACAAGACATCGTAACGTGGTTTGCACCGGACTTCAGCCCGTGCCGCTTGTCAGGAGAGGGTGACGGTTCCAGGCCGGTGTGCGGGAAGGGTCTGGATCACAAAACGGAACGACCGGCGAATGATCGCTATTGGAGGTTCGTCCTGTATGGAGTTCCATTGAATCTGGTCGGCTACGCACGAATGCCGTTCCACTTTTGCGACGACGGAGGATCACATGTCTAGGTACCTATACGCTCTTGCCATCGTGGTTGGGTTTCCCCTGTCGGGATTTGCTCAATTTGTGGATAGAGGTGAATATGTGGAGGTATTGAAAGGTGTGAAGTTGTGCTCCAATGCCTCCATGGATGTCTCGAACGGGATGTTTGATCCAGAAAACCGGTTCTGGCGCGTCATGAGCAACCCACGGTTGAATGGCACGCAAACTGTGGAGGCATTCGTCCTCGAACGTGTATACGATCGCAAAAGCGGCGAGACCACGGTCGAAGCACGCCCATACGATGAAGGTTATGCCACTCGATTTAAGAGGGCGGCCGAGCATAAGGGAATGCTGTTGATGGTCAGTCCAAGGGATGGTCAAGTTGAAGCGACGGTCGAGATTTGCAAGAGGACGAAATAGCGCGTCGGTTTCCCCTCTCAATGTTGAGTGGAACCGTGGGAATGAATGGATGCATAGGGCGTGACGTAGAGTCGCAAGCAATTGCCTCCAATCCTTGCCCCGTCCAGCGCAGCCACCGCTCTTAGGGCTTCTTCGTGCGAGCCCAATTGCACGAATCCATAGCCGGCAGATTTCCCACTGTGTTGGTATCGAATGACAGAGGCGTGTGCTACTGCGCCATACGCTTCCAATAGGGTGCGGAGATGATCATCGGAAGCATCTTCCGACAAACCTCCCACATACACGACAGATTTGTTCATGACTCTCCCTGCAAAGCCGTTGCCGGCACAGACGAGACTATTGCTGATCTCGTAGCTCAAAATAGGTGTAGACGACGCTGATGACTCCCACCATGTACAAGTGGTCGTGTGTCACGTCAGTGCTTCGCCACCAGATGCGTCTTGCTCCGTCGAGCGTCCTGTTCCTGTTTCAGTATTGGCTTCCCGTTTACATGCCGAACCGTAAGCGGGTACGCTATCGCTAACGAAGCGACTCCCAACCTAATGACATCAATTGAGGAGGTGTTATCGCGGGGGATTGGATCAGCCAGCCCTAGGAGGTGCCACCGGATCTTTGGTTTTCTAGGGGCAGATTTCTTAGCTTTTTTTTGGACTCGTTGAGTCGAATTGAAATTCATCACAACTCCTACGGTGCGGACAAGCATCTCAACCAGCGACTCCCCAACCGGAGGAGCTTGTCGGCTCTGCTGTTCTGCAGATACAGAGTCTGCTCACCCGCGAACGGCAACACCTGCCATTCAACGAGACGAGCATGGGAACGTCATACCATTGCGCAGAGTCGGGGAGTGAGTACGAGGAGTGCGCGGAGAGCCAGTAAATTCGAAGAACGCTCAGGTTAACAGGTGGTAGGTGATAGAGTCAAACTGTCTGATTGACTGACGCTTGGACAAGAGAAACTGGGGTCAGGTCAGGAGAAACTGGGGTCAGGATTTGCTATCTTGATATTTGTCATCCTGGTGGAGAGTTGCCCCAGCGTTGGGCGGGCGGCCTGATGTTGTCCATCGACGATACTACCGCACTGGACCAAGAGACTGGCCGTGAAGCTTCCATACGACCATTTCAGCAATGCGGCTACAGCTGAATCCCAAGACAAACGCATGCTGCTGGGGGAGTGGCGTGGGTAGGTACTCCCGCTGGATCGACGTCGGTGTGTGATGTTTTGCCACGATCTCACGCTCGACTTGCTCTTCCTCCACGGGCTTCGCACGGCGCAGTTCGCGGATTTGGGTCGCTGGCATCGGGAACCTGCTTATCGTCGCACAAGGCCTGTCGTCTTCTCGCTCGGCCATTCTTGAATTCCTCTTCGGACTGTTCCGCAATCACCGTGCCGCTTCCTGTTGACAGGGTACGGCATTGACGTATAAAGTCCCGATGTTTAGCTTTATTGAGACGAAGCTCTTCTCGCAGTTACGCGAGGACTATTTGCCTGATGAGGAGTATGCCAAGGTCCGAGAGGGTGTCCTGTTCATGTTGACTATCTATGCGAAAAACGAAGAGGACAATATTCCCGCTCATATCCTGCGCAAGATCACGGAGGAAATCGATGCCTAAACTGAAGCGGAATATCGGCCTGGAGATTTTGCAGGGTCTGCGGGAGATCAAGCGTGGCGAGCACGGACGCATCATCACGGTGCCGTCCGTAGCGTCGATTCGGGAACGTACCGGGCTATCACAAGCTCGATTCGCAGAACTGCTTGGCGTATCTGTTCGGACACTTCAGGAGTGGGAGCAGGGCCGTCGTGCCCCATCAGGCGCTGCGCGTACGCTGCTCATGATTGCGCAGAAGAACCCCAAGGCCCTCGTCGATGTCGCCTGATCGGATCCGATAAACAATGCAACAGGTATCCAAGTTGGATTCCTGCTGCCGAACATTTGCTAGAGGCCACGTGTTGCATTCACAATTGAACTTGCTACTCCCTAAGTTTTCCTCTGAGTGCTGTCATTCGTATTCCTCTATTTGTGGAGGCCAACCGTCTGGGTTGCGGCCGTACGCCTGCTGATATGCGCTCACGGTGGCAGGCGGTGGGTCATCACACGCGTCCTGAACGGAAGCGCGGTACGTACCCGGTCTATGGGGGCTGGACTTGTAATCAAACACAGGCTGGAGGCCGTTTCTCATCGGAATCCTCCATTGACACACCCTTGGTTGGCCCTGTAGGGTGAAAGTAACGTATCAAGCCACGCCGACTATCTCATCTCTCGCGCATCCTCTTCCTCGCGCGTCTGATTCTCTAGTGTCCGCCGCTTCTACGCTGTGTCTCCGATCGGGTCTGTCTCACTGTTTGTCCAGCTATGGGCGGCGGTAGACGCGATTTGGAGGCTTTCACCCATTCACCAAGGAGTCCCTGATGAATCAGGAGCAGTTTGGACAATTCTGGGGTCAATTGAAAACGCCGCTGAAGGATTACTGGTCGAAGATTACCGCGGAGGACTTGACGGAGATCCGGGGGGATTTGGCGACGTTCGGTGCGGTCATTCAGCGGCGGTATGGAGAATTGCAGAAAGAGGAAGTGCGCAGGTGGGTCAATCGGCGGTACGCCCACTGGTCGGGAAACTACATCGGATATAAGGATCCGGAGCCGGCGTCCTAACGGTCCCGTCTACCGTCATGGCATCCGACGTTCTGCGGTCAGCTGATGATGACAACGCGGGTGCGATACAGGGAGAATTGAGATGAAAAAGATCGTCATCAATAAGAGCTATGAACAGTTTTTCGTGAGTCATAAGGCGTTCATCCGATTGCGCGAGCTTGGGCAGGCGGAGGCACTACAAGAGATTGACCGGGGCGCGTATTGGCCGCTCGCGGCGGCACCAGAGGAACCGAGCCTGAACCGATGTGGCGCGCTCGTTCCGCGGGATGACAAAAAACTCGTGCAGGTCGTGGAAGAACTAGGTGGAGCGGCTAACGGCCACGCAGCCGAGTTGAAAGTCGTCGAGATTCCAGACGACGTGCAATGGGTCATCAACAAGATCGACGGGGTGGAGCACGTGAGCGAGGTCCATCGCACATGGGAGTGATGCCATCATTGCGGCGGGGATGATCGGAATTCGGATATGAAAAACCTTGGTCAAGACGCAGATGCAGGCAAGACTCACCAATCCCGCAAGGCCGGCGAGAAGGTGCTCAATGCAAGAGACTTGACGTGCCAGGAAGCGCAGATAGAAGAGTTGCTGTCAAAGGGGGAATCCACCGAGGGCGAAACCGATGAGGCGCAAGACGACGGCCTTGCGGATCGAAAGTCTCCCCTGTAGCGGTCGCTCGCAATCCGACATCCCCAAGCAAATCCCCGTCGTACTGGAGACGGTTTTATACAGATTGCGGTCAACGAAATATATTGTTCGCGAATGCCTTGGTCCCATGGCCGGTGTCCTTGACAGGAGACTGTGCGGCTGTTACGGTGAGCTGACCAAGTTGCACGTTCCTGTTCCTTCCCAGTTCCTTTCACTCACTCCGTCGACATTCTCTCCGTGTGTGATCGAGATCGGATCAAGGAGTCTGTCTGCTCGTTTTCCTCATTCACGTGCGCGATCCACAATTTTATGCGCTGCCCGCGAAGACACGGGCCGCGAACGGTCATGTTCGTGTGATGGGGTTTCCTCCGATCGGTATCATGTCCTTGTCATCCGTGATCAAGCAGGCAGGGCATGAGTGTGTGCTGTTCGACCAGGCGAACCCCGACACTCCGAACCAGGTCATCATCGACCGTATCAATCAGGAACAGCCGGCGCTTGTCGGCCTCAGTTTTCTCAGCACCACCAGCTATCCCTACGCCAAGATGCTGGCGCGAGAGATTCGCGCGACCAACCACAACGTAAAGCTCGCCTTCGGCGGCGTCTTCGCCAGTCTGAATGCACCCTTGGTGAAGTTGCAGTGTCCCGAAGTCGATTTCGTCTGTCGTGGCGACGGCGAACAGTTGCTGCTCGATCTGCTGGCGAATCTTGAGGATCCCCAATCCGTCGCCAGCCTGACGTGGATGAGGAACGGGCAGGTCGTCCATAATCCAAACCGTGCCATGGAACGGCAGCTGGATCAGTGGCCGTTCCCGGATCGCGAGAGCCTGCACCTTGACTATGTCGAATCCATGCCGCTGGATGTTCCGGTCGTACTCTCGCTGAGACGGTTTACGACGATGCAGACTTCGCGGGGATGTCCCTGGCCTTGCATCTTCTGCGATATCCCGATCTTCAATGAAGGGAAGTGGCGTGCCCGCAGTCCACAGCATGTGGTCGCGGAGCTCAAGCATCTTGAAGCGCTCGGCTATGAATCCGTCGGCTTCGTCGATGATCACTTTCTGCTTCAGCCCAAGCGGATTGAGGCGATTTGCAACGGCATCATGGAGGCCAAGTTGTCGATCCGGTGGGGCATCGAGGGGCGCGTGGATTCGGTGGCCCAACATCTGTTTCCCGCCATGGCCAAGGCCAATTGCGGTGCGATGATGTTTGGAATCGAGAGCGGTAGCCAGAAGATTCTCGATCGCTTGAAGAAGGAACAGACGCTGGATCAGGTGACGACCGCCGTCAAGAATGCGAAAAAGGCCGGCGTGGAGATCGTGCACGGTTTCTTCACGGTCGGCAATCCGGACGAGACGATCGAGGACATGAACGCCACCTTTGACTTCGCGTCGAGGCTCCCTCTGGATACCTTCGGGTTCAACCGGCTCTGCGTCTACCGGGGAACACCGCTGTGGCAGGAATATGTCAAACGCGGGTTGGTGAGCGAAACCACGGATTGGTACAAGTATTTCAAATGTTCGGAAATCGATCCGACTTGCCTCTCAGGCGAAACCATCAACCGAGTCCGACAGGCCGGAATCAAGAAGCTTTTTCTCTATAAGCTCCTCCATTATCCTCGCCAGACCTTCCAACTGCTTCACCGCTTCTTTCGGTATATGCCGATCCGGGACGTGCTCTATCTTCTCCTGAAACCGTTCATGGGGCAGAAGAAGGGCGCCACCAAGGCCGAGGTCGTTTCGCGCTTGGTCGAGCACGCCGACATGAAGGATGCAGCGGCACAGCTGACCCAGGTGTCGGATGAGATGCTGCACAACGTGTTTGAGGCCTCGCGCCTTGAACGATTGCGGATTCAGCAAGCGGCAGAAGGCTCACGCGAGTTGCCGATGGTGCAGCCACGGTAGGTCGCACGCGGGTGTTCCTCCGTAGTGCTAGACCAGGGCCCAGATGCCGTCACGACCATCGTCGTCCAGTGGAGCGCGCTCGTGCGGGTAACAGGCCTTTGCCCTAGGCACCATCCGATACAACCACTCCCCATCAGACCACTCGACCGACAGACACAAGAGCAGCCATCGGGCTCGTTTGAGATCTACGGACGCCGCGCTGCGGGAGCATGCAGAACGGGCTTGCTGATCTTTCCTTGTGTCCTGGCGAGCTCCAGTTCGATCAACCTCACCGACATTTCCAAAATTTTTGTCGCCTGTTCCTGGAGGGCCTGCTCCTTGATGGCATGGTTGAGATAGTTCTGGCAGAGGTTGTACATGGCGGCTCTGTACAGTTGAAGGCCCTGCGTGCGTCTGACAAGCGTGTGAGAAATTTGCGAGAAGGTTCGGGACAATTCTTCTTTCACGCCCGCGTCAATCTTCTCGTTTGAGAGGTCTCGGATGGCGGCTAAGGCGTTCGTGACATTCTGGTCCGTGTCGAGTGGGGGTTCCGCGCAAAACCGCCCGGCCGCACTCGCCGCATCTTTCTCAAGTCGAACCAGGACAACCCTTCGATCGGTACTTACCGCTAACGTTCCGACGCGACTTTCGATATCGTCGATCACGACCGGCGATTTGGGGCTGGAAAATATGTTCAGCCCGCATCCGGACAGTGCCACCAGACTCGCAATGAGGCTCATGCGTAGAGACAACGTCGGTATCATGGTAGGGCCTCCTATGAGAGAGAAAATCATACCGATGACGGCCTATGGGATACGGTGTTTGCGGGATTCATAGTGGCCAGCATGGACGAAGTCCGGCAGAACTGCAAGAGCCGCATTGCGTAGTAGTACCAGGCCACCCGAGAGTGATGACACTGGTCGCGATGGGCGGGCGACGACAGGAGCGCTGCTGGACTCGGTGGGGTGGGGATTTATCGCTTGGGGATGGGCGGAAGTTCCGATTCTAGTCCGTCATTCCTGCCGGTACAGATTCGGGAAGTCCGAATCTGTGCCAGAGCAAGTGATGTGCAGGAAGAAGAGGGTATCGTGATGGCACATTACGCCGCTTTCGCTTTTCGCTGGAGCTGTCCTTTCGCTGCGGCGACGATATTGTCCTTCGTGAATCCGAATTTCTTTTGCAGTTCCTTGAGGGGTGCGGATGCGCCAAATGATTTCATGCCGATGATCTCACCGGTCAGCCCGGCATAACTCGCCCATCCAAATGTTGACGCCTGTTCGACGCAGACCCTCGCGGTGATGTGTGGCGGAATCACGCTGTCACGATAGGCCTGCGGCTGATGTTCGAACAGTTCCCACGAAGGCATGCTCACCACGCGGGGTTTGACCCCTTCCATCTTCAACTGTTCCGCAGCCTCCAAGCAGAGCGAGACTTCGCTGCCGCTGGCAAGAAGCAGCACGTCCGGTTTTCCTCCCGGCACGTCGGCCAATATGTAGGCGCCTTTGGCGACGCCGGATGCAGCGGCGTACGTGGAGCGGTCGATCGTCGGAAGGGCTTGTCTGGTCAGAATCAACGCCACCGGTTCATGTTTCAACTGCATGATGACGCGCCAGGCTTCCGCGACCTCGTTCGCATCAGCCGGGCGTAGGACGATGAGGTTCGGGATTGCCCGCAACGAGGCAAGTTGCTCAATCGGTTGGTGCGTAGGCCCATCCTCGCCGACTCCGATGGAATCGTGGGTGAAGATATGGATGACCGGGACTTCCATCAACGCACTCAAACGGATTGCGCCTCGGCTGTAGTCGCTGAAGATCAGGAAGCCGGAACCATAGGGGCGCACCTTTGAGAGGGAGAGTCCGTTGAGCACGGAGCCCATCGCATGCTCTCGGACCCCGAAGTGCAGGTTGCGGCCGCCGCGATCCTTCGCAGTGAAATCACCGGCTCCCTCGAAGGTCAAACGAGTCTTGGTTGAAGGAGCCAGATCCGCAGATCCTCCCAAGAGCCAGGGGACATTCTTGGCCAGGGCATTGAGTACCTTGGCAGAGGCATCACGTCCGGCCACGCCTTTGGCGTCGGCAGGGAACAGGGGCAGCTCCTTGTCCCACCCGTCTGGCAGTTGACGCTGTTGCATATCAGAAAGGTGCTTGGCGAGCTGGGGAAATTGCTTCTGATACTCCTCGTATTTTGCCATCCAGGCTGTGCGCGCCTCGTGCCCGCGCTTGCCCATGCCCTGCTGGAAATATTCGCGGACACCATCCGGCACCAGGAATTTTTCCTGTTCTGGCCAGCCGTAATTCCGCTTTGTCAGCCTGATTTCTTCTTCGCCCAGCGGCTCGCCGTGCGCCGCGTGGGTATCTTGTTTATTGGGAGAGCCGTAGGCGATATGGCTATCGACAATGATGAGCGTTGGACGATCGGCTTCTTTCTTGAATGTCGTAAACGCTCGCTCAAGCATGTCGAGATCATTGGCATCGCCGACTCTGGTCACGTTCCATCCATAGCCGATGAATCTGGTGGCCACGTCTTCGCTGAAGGCCCACTCGGTGTGGCCTTCGATCGTGATCTTATTGTTGTCGTAGATCCAGCAGAGATTAGACAGTTTCAAGTGCGCCGCAAGGGACGCCGCTTCGGCAGCCACCCCTTCCATCATGCAGCCGTCGCCGCAGAGAGCATAGACATTGTAATCGAACATGTCGAATCCTGGGCGATTGAAATAGTGCCCTTGCCATTGCGCGGCAATCGCCATCCCGACGCTGGTGGCGATGCCTTGTCCAAGCGGACCGGTCGTCGTCTCTACGCCGGAGGTCCAGCGGTATTCGGGGTGCCCGGCGCATTTGCTGTTGAGCTGGCGGAATCGCTTGAGATCGTCCAGCTGTACAGAGAGTTCTCCCAGCCGTTCGTACTGCGGATTCACGGCTTTTACGCCTGTCAAATGCAAGAGCGAGTAGAGCAACATCGACGCGTGTCCCATGGACAGAACAAACCGATCTCTGTTCGGCCAAATGGGATCGCTCGGATCGAACTGCATGATTCGCTGCCAGAGACAGTACGCGACCGGGGCCATGGCCATCGGCGTTCCAGGGTGGCCGGAGTTGGCTTGCTGCACGGCATCCATGGAAAGAGTGCGGATGGTATTGATGCAGGTTTGATCGAGCTGTTCGTTTGTCACCACGGCCCCCTTTGTCGAGGTGTATGTCTTATGCGTCGATTGTCGTTGGTGGTTCTTTCCACAAATTATGTCGGTCGTATCGAGCACAGGCTTGAGCGACGAGCCGCTGGCAGCGATAGGTGAGCGTTGTTCGCCACGGCATCAGGGTCACTGAGTTTTAGCGCGACTTGTCAGTGGTCATCGATTGTATCGAGGAGTGGAGATCTGGATTGCCGAATCCACTATCGTTATCCGATTCATGTCAATCATCCCCCATCCTATGACGCATGACATGGTCCGTGGCGAGGAATGGATGGCGATCTGTTGGACATGTCCAACAGGATTCAACGTCCTCCTTCGATCAAGGCTTCGTCCGTCATCACAAAAAGTCTTTCCTTGGGTATAGGTGGATAAAAGAGTGTACTCGGTTTGTTGTTGGACATGTCCAACAATCGGCCACCCTCGGTGGCTCTTGTAGTGGGAGCGTGAATTTTGTCAGGAAAGAAATAGCCTGGAGTAAGTCTTGGGAGATTGTGAACGCTGAGGTGACTGCGGGGTAAGAGAGCGGTCTGCTTGTCCCCCTCTCCAGTCTTAGTGTGGAGAGGGGGTGAAGGGTGGAGAATTAGGGGAAAATGATCTGTTCAATTTGACAGTTTCGTGCGGGGACTTCCGCTGTCGTTCCGTCGGCAAAATTGATGACGAGATGGTTCGGCTGTTGCGGGGCCTGCTGCAGATTGATGGTTCCTGAGCGATCCTGAAACGTGACAATCAACGACGGCATGGTTGCTGGTGGGCCGAGTGTCGGCTTCTTACTTTCCTGCTGACTTTTTGCTGTAGAGGTCGTTGATTTTGGTGCCCCTCTGAGCTTGCCGGATAAGGCCGCTACCGTTGCACGGGTAATCTCCTGATCGCCTGAGCACCACCGTTCGACTTCTTTGGGAAACTCTTTGTGCAGATTCCGCAAATCGTAGAGTGTCTTGGCCGATGAACATTTCCCCGAGGTGTAAATCTCCTCAATGCAGGTCGGAGGATCGATGAGTGCGAGATGATTTGTCACCATGGACCGGTTCACGCCGAGGAGTTCGGCGATGTGAGCCTGCTTCTCTCCTTCGTCCATCTTCTTCTTGATGAACATCGCCAGCTCACGCGGCTTCAGATCTTCCCGCTGCAAGTTCTCGATCACCTGTTGGTAATCAGTATGTGAGCGATCGATGAATGCGGGGATCGTCGTTTTTCCGACGGCTCTGGAGGCTCTGAGTCGGCGCGCGCCGAAATTCAGGATCCAACGTTTCTGCTCCGTGGGATGGGGGCGAATCGAGATCGGCGTTTTGACCCCATGGATCCTGACGCTCTGTTCCAGTTCTTCCATGCTGGCCGCATCGAACTCCTGCCGCGGTTGGTCAGGATCTTCGTCGATGTCCTTCACCGGAATATGAAGCGGGCGTCCCAAGACTTCAGCCGTGACGGTCCGTTCTTTGGCGATCGGATCTTGTGTCGGTGCAGGAGTCGTCCGGTCAAGAGCCGTGAGATCCAACGTCGCGATCAGTGGTTTTTTCATTCCATCACCCCCATCGTATGAGCCACCTTTTGAAAGATCGGTTTCAGATGCAGCCATGCCTCTCGCGAACTGGTTTTCTGCAATGTCCAGATCGGCGCTCCCATCGCCTGGGCTTCCGCCACCGCCGTGCGCGAGGGGATGGCGGCCATCCGGCCGTCTTCCAGTCGAATGAACAGCGAGGCAAAGGCCGTACAGAGTTGGTCGAAATTGGCGCGTTGAAAGGGCGTGGGCTCCACCAGATTCGGAAGCAGGCCGATGAATCGAAGATCTTTGTTCAGGGTGCTTTGTATCTTGAGGACCTGCGCCCGGAGTGCCGCGATGCCGTCGACCGCCTCCTGATTCAGCTGAATGGGCGACAGCACAAAATCTCCCACCACGAGGGACGCGAGCACCCGGATATCCGGATTGGGATTCGTATCAATGATGGCCACATCAAATCGGTCGTCCATTTCGTTGAGGAACAGCCGGAGATTGTTTGCGAACTGGTTGTGATCTTCTTCTCGTCGCTCGAGTTTGAGCAGATCGCTGTGCGAGGGGATCACCACAAAGGTGCCGCCTTCAATGGTAGTGACCGGTTCGGTCAACAGTTGGTTGGCCGTGACGGATGAGATGGTGGCCAGCTTGGAGGTGCCGATGTTTTTCGACGTATTCCCTTGATGGTCTAAGTCAATGATCAAGACCCGTTTCTTGAGCATTTCGACGAGGAAGTACCCCAATTGGCAGGCAATCGCCGTTTTCCCCACGCCGCCCTTCTGATTGGCTAAGACCAATGTTTTCATCGATCGCTCTCCTTTTTCACGAGCCAGGACGTTCGCTGCTTCTTCGCGACGAGCTTTCCCGAATGACAGGCGTTGTGCATCCCTTCCATGGTTGGATTTTGGTGATGGTTGAGAAAATGCGAGAGGGCGCGCTGGGGTCTCCCGACGGCGTCAAAGTAGGATTGGTTCCTAATCATTTGACGGTTGCTCTCGCGAGTCGGACACGTCATGAAGCGTGCGGCATTCTGAATACGCCATGCTGAGTGAGTCTGAGTAGTTCTGCGAGTCTGTGCGGAAGGTTTTTCTCCCTTGCGTTTCTGATGGGAGCAGTATCCTAGGTAAGAGAAATTGTCAATCCTCTTCCGCTAAAAACCGTATGGGCCGGTGATTGAATTGTGCATGCCCCTGGAATGAACGCTCAGGTTGCCTCAGCGTGCGCAATAGCTTTCGGTGAGATTGCAAGAAATAGCGACGCTCGGGTTCGCCGAGATTCGTAAGCAGGACAGGTGTGGTGGGCCAAGAATTCTTCCAGCCTCCGCGTCCAGTGCAAGCTTCAGCTTCGGGGGTAGTCGGGTGCTGAGCCGATGGCGCCGCTGGTCTCGTCTATGCGTGACTGGCCTGCGCAGGGAAGAGTCCGACGAGATTGAGACGGCCATAGTCGTGCTATCGGTGCATGTCATGCGCAGTGGCCTTGGGGCAGCTCCGGCGGAGCGTGGCACGATCGACGGAATTAAAAAATATTTTGCGCATCACCCCGTTCCATCGTACGGTCGCAGGTATGCCGGAACCATCTTTGTCGTTCCCGCGCGCCGCGGTCTCCGCTTGTCCCAAGTGTGGATACGAACAGGGGGATGAGCTGGAATGTCGGCAGTGTGGGGTCATCAATCCATCAGTTCCGGCGGTTGAAACAGATCAAGTTTGAGTATTGAGGGGATGGAGGTGCGTATGACCACCGGATATCAGCGAGTTCTTCCGATGTTGATACTCGTCATCATGATCGGGTTGAATGGTTGTCAGCGTGAGACCCCGGTCGAGAAGTCGCAGACCTCACAGGCGCCTTCGGTCGTCGATCAAGCGGTCCGTCAGTCCGTCGATGTTATCCAGACACCGATGGACAAGGCTCGTGGCGTGGAAGGGACGCTGAGTGAAGCGGCTGGTCGTACGGCTGAACGGGTTCAGGAAACAGGGCAGTAGAAGTGTTCAGGAATATTACGGGTTGGCCTGATCATTCATGAGCGGCACTTCTACAACCGCCGATATGCCCTTGCACCTATATATGTCGTTCCTTTGAGCCTGAATTCCAGGTTTCATGTTCAACGTTTCAAGTTCATCATCAAACCTGAATATATGAAACCTTAGGCCGTGACGCTTCGCGAGGTATTCTGGCCATGCGGCCTCGATACGAACTATTGCGGCTCGGAGCCATCCTTCTCTCAGGAAGAACCTCTTTCCTTCGCGTCAGCTCATTGCGTTCCTCCCACAGCGAGCATAGACTCTTCATCTGACTCTGAGCCTCCTGAGTTGTTGCTTTGCTAAATGGCGGAGTACAAGATTGCGGGGCTATCCCATGGACATTCGCACGCTATTCCCACAGAAAAGAGAAGATGCATGGATTTTGCCGCAGTTGGTTGGATTAGTCGTGTTGTGCTGTGTGCGATCCCGGTGATGGTTGTGAGCCTTCCGATCGAAGCCGCCCCGCCAGGCCTCAATCCCTGTACCTTGCTGACAACAGCAGAGGTCGAGCAGGTCCTGAGTAAGCTGAA
>CAADGK010000125.1 GCA_900696515.1 uncultured Nitrosospira sp.
GCGGAAACCGGCCATGCCTTCGGCCATCTGGACTTCTTGAAAGAGGTCGGAGACCCGGCGACGGGTGTCCCGATCGGCAACACGGATGCGAACCTCAAGTCCGCCATCGAGGGCGAAACCTACGAATATACGCAAATGTACCCGGGAATGGCCAAGACCGCACGGGACGAAGGGTTCCCCGAGTTGGCCGAATGGTTTGAGACCTTGGCGAAAGCTGAACGGTCCCATGCCAATCGCTTCCAAAAGGGACTGGATAGTTTGAAAAGCTAATAACTGAGTGTCAGCTCACGTTCAGCGGTCAGTTTTCGGCGATGTGGCGAAAGTCCGTCGGCGGGAGCTGACCGCTGATTGCTTTCCGAGAGACGAATCATGAAGGGCATCAGCCTGATTTCGCCCATTGATACCAAGCAGTTGGACAAAGAGACCTTGCGGATCTATGAGGTCTGTGACGGGTGCCGGCGCTGCTTTAACCTCTGTCCGTCCTTTAATACGTTGCTCGACCGTATCGATGTCTACGAGGGTGATGTTGCAAAGCTCACACCGGCCGACCATCACCAAGTGGTCGACGAATGCTACTACTGCAAGCTCTGTTTCAACCATTGTCCCTATACGCCGCCGCATCACTACCAAATCGACTTCCCGCATTTGATGATCGCGTGGAAGAAGCGGTTGGCGGCGGAGCGAGGAGTTCGGTGGCGGGATCGTTTGCTGATCATGACGGATGCCATCGGGAGACTTGGCAGTGCGACGGCTTCTCTCACGAACGGGCTGTTGTACAACAAACTAGTTCGGCGAGTACTGGAGAAGGTGGTCGGGATCCATCAGGATCGACAGATCCTGCATTTCTCCTCAGAGACGTTTTCGCGCTGGTTCGGGCGTCGAACCAAGCCCGTCTTGCCTGATCCGCCCACTCGAAAAGTGGCGTTGTTTGCCAGTTGTCTGGTGAATGCGCAGGTGACGGATGTCGGCAAGGCTACGGTGCAAGTGCTGGAAAAGAACGGGGTTCAGGTAGTGGTCCCGGAGCAGCGCTGTTGCGGAATGCCGAACTTCGATATCGGAGATACTCAAGCCATTCAGCAGGCGGCCCGCAGCAATGTCGCGTCATTGTACACATGGGTGCGCAAGGGGTACGATGTGGTGGTGCCCACGGCGAGTTGTAGCTTGATGCTGAAGCGGGAATATCCGGAACTTCAGCCTGATGGGCAGACCAAGCAGGTGGCCGAGAAGACATTTGATATCTGTGAATACCTCATGAAGATGAAAAAGGAGGGGCAGCTCGCGACCGACTTCACAATGAAGCCGGGGAAGGTTGCCTATCAGATTCCCTGCCATTTGCGGGATCAGAACATCGGATTCAAATCAAAAGAACTGATGGAGTGCGCCGGGGCGAAAGTGGAAGTCATCGAACAGTGTTCAGGACATGACGGGTCCTGGTCGGCGAAGGTGGAATTTTTCCCCCTCTCGATGAAGATCGCGGGCAAGGCCGTGCGGGCCATCGAACAGACGAGCGCGGATCTCGTCGCCTCCGACTGTCCATTGGCTGGTTTACAATTGGAGCAGGCCGGGGCCACCGCGCAGATGCCCGCGAAGACCGTCCGACATCCGATCCAGATTGTACGGGATGCCTATGGACTTTCTTCCGAGGGGTGAGCGAGCGGGGAGGTACGGTTCTCGCGAATGGTTGAGAAAGAGAGAGGATATCCGTGCAGGCACTGACATCAGCAGACCTGATTCCTTACGAAGAATACGAAAAGCAGCGTGAAGCCTTTCGGGCGGATATCATCGGGCTTAAACAGCGGCGGCGTATTTCAGTCGGTCCATGGATGACCTTGGTATTCGAGAATCGGCGTACGTTGCAGTTTCAGATTCAGGAAATGGTCCGTGTCGAACGGATTTTCGATCCGGCGAAGGTCCAGGACGAGCTGGATGTGTACAATGCCATCCTTCCGGCACCAGGTGAATTGAGCGCCACGCTCTTGATCGAAATTACCGATGAAGCAAACATCAAAGAACGACTCGATGAGTTTATGGGGCTGGATCACGGGAAGAAGGTGGCCATCGTGGCCGATGGGGAAGAAGCTTTCGGTGAGTTCGAGGGGGGGCATAGTCACGAGACGAAAATCAGCGCGGTGCATTTCGTCCGATTTCGTCCGACCGTCTCGATGCAGGCCGCTTTCGCGAATCTCACCAAGTCTGTTAGCATTCGAGTCAGCCACGGCGCCTATCGTCAAGAAGTACCGGTGTCCGGCAGCATGAGAGAAGAGTGGCTGAGCGACTTAAGACAGAGTTGTTAGTTATGAGTGTTGAATTGTGAGTTAGCCGACAGTAATTCAGAACTAACAACTTAAAACTCAACACTATGTCATTGGTTCTACTGACCAAACGAATCGAATTTGCGGCGGCCCACCGCTACATCCGCCCGGAATGGGATGAGGCGAAGAACCGAGCGGCCTTCGGCCGTTGCTACAATCCGCCGGCTCATGGCCATAACTACATGATTGAACTGAGCGTTTCAGGTGACATCGACCCCACGAACGGCATGGTCGTGAATCTGTTCGACCTCAAGCGGGTGATGTTGGATGTGATTGAGGAATTCGACCACAAGAATCTCAATCTCGATATGGCCTATTTCAACGATCGCATTCCCACCTCGGAAAATTTCGCGCATGTGCTGTGGGACAAGTTTGTAGTTCAACGAGATATCGGGGCACTCCATACCCTTCGGCTCTGCGAGGATGAAGACCTCTATGCCGAGGTGACAACCGGAGATCGTCCGAACAGGGCGACGATTACGAAGCGCTACTCCTTCAATGCCATCCAGCCAGGACATGAGGGACGAGAATGGGATTGTTTTGTGACGGTGAAAGGCACGATTGACCCCATGACCGGCATGGTCACCGATATTGGGGCCTTGGATCGACTGGTCAAGGAGAGGGTGATTGCGAAATTCGATCACAAGGACCTGTCGGTGGCCCTACAGCGCCAGTCCGTGACCGGCCAGGAGTTAGCCCAAGATATCTGGCAAGAACTCGCTCCACATATTACCCAAGGCACCCTGACCAACATTCGATTGGTTCCCTCCCGCGACCTGGCTTACGACTACGCCGGGTGATCGGTCGTCCTTTCTAGACGAAACGGACTTCCTGCTTTCCTTCATAGTTCACATCTGACCCGTCACCCAGTTCCAAACGCGTGATTTTTCAAGGAAGAGCGGGTAAGCTCTGGCCTAAATTCACCTGGATCTGCTGGGAGACTTTCCGCATGTTCGAACAAGCCTTTAGAAATATCGACGATGTGCTCCGGAAGGAAGCCGGATGCACGACGGAGCTGGACTACACCGAGCAGACCTCCTGGCTCTTGTTCCTGAAATATCTCGACGCGCTGGAGCAAGATAAGGCCGACGAAGCCAGACTGGAGGGGAAGCGCTACAGCTTCATCCTCGATAAGCCCTACCGCTGGGAAAGCTGGGCCGCTCCCAAAGGAAAAGACGGCACCCTCGACCACAATAACGCCATGACGGGCAGCGACCTCACCGAGTTCGTCAATCTAAAGCTGTTCCCCTACCTGCATAGCTTCAAGCAGAAGGCCAGCGGGCCGAACACCATCGAGTACAAAATCGGCGAAATCTTTGGTGAGATTAAAAATAAGATTTCGAGCGGCTACAACCTGCGCGAGATCATCGACCACATCGACGAGCTGCGCTTCCGCTCGCAGAAAGAGAAGCACGAGCTGTCGCATCTCTACGAAGCGAAGATCAAGAACATGGGCAACGCCGGACGCAACGGCGGTGAGTACTACACCCCGCGCCCGCTTATCCGCGCCATGGTGCAGGTCGTTAAGCCGAAGATCGGCGACCGCATCTATGACGGAGCCTGTGGCTCGGCGGGCTTCCTGTGCGAAGCATTCGACTATCTGACCGCCAAGGGCGATCTGTCGACGAAGGATCTCAAGACGCTGCAAGAGCGGACGTTCTACGGGAAAGAGAAGAAGTCGCTCGCCTACGTGATCGCGATCATGAACATGATCCTGCACGGCATCGAGGCGCCGAACATCATCCACACCAACACGCTCACGGAAAACCTGGCCGACATTCAGGAGAAAGACCGGTATGAGGTCGTCTTGGCTAACCCGCCCTTCGGTGGAAA
This sequence comes from uncultured Nitrosospira sp., assembly GCA_900696515.1. GTDB lineage: Bacteria > Nitrospirota > Nitrospiria > Nitrospirales > Nitrospiraceae > Nitrospira_D. The sequence continues at coordinate 4,146 of CAADGK010000125.1, forward strand.
AGAGCGGAAGGAAGTGCAGCAGAATTTCCCTATCCGCACCGGCGAAACGGCCTTTCTGTTCCTCCAGCACTTCATCAAGATGCTCAGGGCAGGCGGGCGCGGCGGTGTGGTCATCAAGAATACGTTTCTCTCCAACACCGACAATGCGTCCGTGAGTCTCCGTAAGTTGCTGCTGGAAAGCTGCAACCTCCACACGGTGCTTGATTGCCCCGGCGGCACGTTTCAGGGGGCAGGCGTGAAGAC
>CAADGK010000126.1 GCA_900696515.1 uncultured Nitrosospira sp.
ATGACTGTGTAGATGTGCTGCTGACGAGCGAGTGGGACGACGACGACTACACGAATTTCCAGTCGTCCAAGATCAACATCCACCCCCATTTCTTCCAGTTCGACACGGGGAACTCGGATGGTGTCATCTCAGGGTTTGAATATGAGATGTCGGTGCGGCCGTTCACCATGTGGGGCAAAAAGACCAAGCATGGGTTGCCTGCACCAATGGTGGCGAAGTTGGTGGGTGGAGCGAAGGCCGGCGCCAAGTCGGTTAAAATTCAAATGGCTCCGGGTGCCACGAAGTTTCATGTGAACACCGAAGTCATGATCGGTATGGATTGTCTGGAAAAAGGGAACGACCCGACGGCCTCGTTGCCACGGGACAAGAGCTGTCAAGAGGTCGCACGGATCAAGGAGATCAAGGGCGATCAAATCACGTTCTTCAAGCCGCTCAAAAATAACCATCCAGCGAACGATCTTGTGTCACCAGAGTTCGTCCGCTATCGGTGGTGGGTGGATGTGGATATGGGCACGGTGTTCTGGCACGACCATGCCTTCGGTGCGACGACCTGGCCCCATGGCGGGTTCGGCGTGACGATCGTGGAACCGTTCGGATCCACGTATCATGATCCGAAGAACGGCAAGCTGGTCTACAGCGGTCCGATTGCAGATATTCACAGCAACGAACCGATCGGAGCCGGCGTGAGTGGTAGTTTCCGCGAGCTGATGGTATCGATCCACGACACGGTGCCGCACACCGTGAACGTGATCGAGGCCGGGAACCCACCGGGACAACCGGTAGAGGTTGCTCTGGAAGCCGGGAAGACGGTGTCATTCCAGATGCCGGACAAGATCCTGAATGCGCCGAACAAATACATCAACGGCGGAACGCATACGACCGGCAGCGGCTTCAATTTCCGCGCGGCTCCGTTTGCACAACGCCTGTCGAACAATCCGGATACATCACAGCTGTTCAGCAGCGCGATCCATGGAGATCCTGGTACGCCGTTGATTCGCGCGTACACAGGTGACACCTTGGTGGTTCGACTGTTGCACCAGCTCATGAACGAGTCCCACGTGTGGACGATCTCAGGTCATACGTTCCTTACGGAACGGTATGCGGCGGATGCCAATCGCAAGAACTCAATTCACGTTGGGATCGCCGAACGGTATGACTTGGTCACAAAGGCCGGCGGGTTTCAAGGTATGCCGGGTGACTATATCCACTTCAATGGCAGAAGTTCCCACTTCGCCGAAGGTGGATGGGGAATCTTACGGGTACTGGACAAACAAGTACCCGACTTGATGCCTCTACCGAAGGGAACCAATCCGTTGAGCATTCCTGCTACGCCGAGCTCGGTCTGCCCGGCGGATGCACCGGTGAAGAACTTCAGTGTGGTGGCGTTGGACCGCCCGATGAAGTTGAATCCGAAAGCGCCGGATGCGATTGAAGTGGACTTCGAGCGGAAGATTGAAATGACCATGCCGGAAGGCAAGATCTTCGCGCTGGAAGGAGAAGCCACAACGGTGTCCAGCGGTGCGACACCGCATCCGCTGACGCTGCGCGCTAACTTGGGCGATTGTATCAAGGTAAATTTGACCAACAAGATGAAGGCCAGTCGGGCGTCGTTCTTTGCGCCAGGGTTGGCCTTTGATCCGAAAGACAGCCAAGGTTTGAACGTCGGCAACAACGGCGGCGATCAGACCATCGGCCCAGGTGAGAAGCGTCAGTACACCTACTACGCACATCCGTCGAACAAGGAGACGACCTCCTTAGTGTGGGACGGGGGCAACATCGTGGTGAATCCACGGAACGGGTTGTATGGCGCGATCATTATCGGCCCACGGGGATCTCAGTATCGTGATCCTGTGAGCGGTGCCGACGTGTCACAGAAGAATTCCTGGCGGGCGGACGTGATCGTGGATACGACGCTGCCGGATAACGTCGGCAAACGGAACTACCGAGACGTGGCCCTCTTCTTCCAAGATGAGGACAACATCATCGGGACGGCATTCATGCCGTACGTGCAGAATGTCGCGGGCTTGACGTCGGTGAACTACCGCGCAGAGCCGTACAAGTTCCGGGAAGATCAGGGCTGTTCGCTGGGGAAGATTTTCCAGCCTTGTGTCGTGGACAAGCCGGAAGATCCAGTGACGCCGACGATCGAAGCGCACGCAGGCGACGCGGTCAGGATTCACGTGATCGGCGCCAATAGCGAGCAAAACGGGATGTTCGGAATTGAAGGCCATGAGTGGCCGATCGAACCCTACATGCCGGGTGCGGATATGATCAGTGTCGTGGAGTACGCCGGTTCCGAAACCCTCGATGTCTTCCTCCGGGGCGGTGCGGGTGGTCCGTACCGGCAAGTTGGTGACTTCGTGTGGTCGAATCAGCGGCTGCCTTACACGCAGTCCGGGCAGTGGGGCTATCTCCGGGTATTGCCGGCTGGTGATACACGGATACAACCACTGGGCGCTTTTGGAGCGGCAGTCAAGCGGGCTGACTCGGCACCGCAGCCCAAAGCAACTCCGACCGCAATGAAATAGCGGAACGGAGAGAGCATCGCATCTGTGGGGGAGTCGCCTGTTTCATGCGGCTCCCCCACTTGTGTTTTAACTTGCTGTCCCGTTATTGAGTATGGACGGTTGGTTGAATGGTTGGGGGTGAACAAGGAGAGCGCAATGAATGCGAAGTGGATCACATCGGTGCTGATAGGGGGGGCGATATTCTCGCTGAGTGGGCACGTTGCTGCCTATGAGGCAATCTCGGTTTCAGACGGTGGAAGCATTATGGGAACTGTGTACCTCGGGGGGCAGGTTCCTAAACCGAAAGGCTACAATCTAACCACGCTGCCTGATCCGTTCTATTGTGGCCGCATCTCCGATGGGAAAGGGTGGCGCATCTTACAACCGTTTAATGTTGGACCCGGAGGTGAGTTTCGGGACACGGTGGTCTATCTTGAAGGTGTTGAAAAGGGGAAGGCGTTTGAGGAGGCAGGTATTCCACAGATTGAGGCGAAGGACTGTTTGTTCCTCCCTTTCACGACTGTCGTGCGCGACGATCAATCGGTGACAGTCGTCAACATGGATCCGGTCATGCATGATATCCAGGCGTATGAAACCTCCCATCTTGGTGCACGAGTCCTGTTCAATGTGCCGCTACCGATGAATCCTCAGCATCCGCGAAACTTCAAAGATCGTAGCGATGCGGCGATGTACCACAAACACATGGCCGGGGCTCCGACCAAGCAACTGGTGAATCTCAGCAAGGGGCGCAGGATCTTTGTGATGCAGTGCGGGTTTCATGCCTATATGGAGAGTTGGGGAGTGGCGGTCAACAATCCGTACTTTGCCAAGACGGACGATGAGGGACGATTTGCCATCACCAATGTTCCTCCTGGTACTTATAAGTTGGTCGTCTGGCATCCGTATGTACGGACACCGGTTGAGCAAACCATTAGTGTGCGTTCCAAAGAGACCATGGAAACGACGCTGATGGTCCAGGCTCCAACCGGCCGACTCTATGCCAATGAGGTCTTGGAGCATGATTATGTCCGCTACAATGTGACGGAAGAAGCGCAGAAAGAAATCGATCCCATGATTCAAAAACAGAAGCGCTGAGGAGGGATTGGATTGATACAGGTTGAGGGGCAGGCGCCATCACTCATCAGTCTTATGCGATACACATGGATCATCGTCTTGTGTGGTCTGCTGGGGCTTATGGCAACCTCGGCCTTGGCTGATCACGAGAGCCCCAAGCAGCCCTTGCTGTGGACTCCACAAGATGAAGCTGAGCGATTGGGAGCGATGGAGGTGCCGGGTGGAATGGTACTGGTTCCGGCAGGGTCGTTTCTTATGGGAAGTGATCCTCGAAAGGATCGTGCCGCCGGTCCGCAGGAGCAGCCACAGCACCAGGTCTATCTTGATACCTTCAAGATCGACCGGTTCGAGGTGTCAAATGTTGAGTATCTCAGATTCGTGCTTGGGACAGGAGCATATTGGCCGAAGTTCTGGCGAGAGCATCCCTTTCCGGAAAAGGCCGCCCTCCATCCCGTGATTAACGTGAGCTGGTATGAAGCCGACGCCTTCTGTCGTTGGGCCGGCAAACGGCTTCCCACAGAAGCCGAATGGGAGAAGGCGGCACGTGGGGCGGACGGTAGGATTTTCCCATGGGGGAACGAGCCGGCCGGTTGGATCAAGAGCAATATCGCCCACCCCGGGTCGAAGCGCGGATTCAAGTACCCTCCGCTTGCCAATATTAATCGCTATGACAAAGGTGCGAGCCCATACGGCGTCTATCAAATGGCGGGGAATGTCAGTGAATGGGTGTCAGACTGGTTCGATCCTGAATACTATCGACAGGGTCAGGACAGAAATCCGCTTGGGCCTAAGAGCGGAGAGCTCAAGGTGTTTCGTGGAGGGTCTTGGAATGAAGATCCGGAGGTTGCCCGTTCCGCCGGGCGCAATGCCGGTCCACCAGATCGAGAAAGTTATCTCACAGGATTTCGCTGTGCGAAGTCTGGAGACGATGGGAATAGTGAGGCATCGAATACGGACCGAGAGAGTGCCGCACAAAAAGTGATGCGGCTCTCAGAGTGACGGTCGATACGCAAGGAACTTTGACTCTTCAAGGAGGAGGCCGAATCATGACAGAAATGAGAGGAAGAACATGGCGTAGGGCTGGTTGGACTGTCCTGCTGTTCGGAGCCATGACAGCCATGGCTCCTGTCGCATGGGGCTTGGACACGCAGGATATCACGGTGGAGTGGACGGAAGCCGGAAAGAAGCTTGCCGTGGAACGCGTGGCCAACTGGAAGACGAAAGGGGAAATGATCTTGGTGCCCGCTGGAGAGTTTCTGATGGGCAGCGATAAGAAGACGGATCGACTGGCCTATCGAGGTGAGATTCCGCAACGACGCGTGTATCTCGATGCCTTTGAAATCGATAAATACGAAATCACAAATCTTCAGTATCTGAAATTCATTCTCGCGACAGGACGCAATCCCCAGTTGGATTGGCGCTACGACGGTGGAAACTTTCAGGAAGCGATGGCGCACCATCCGATCATGCATGTGACGTGGCACGACGCCGACGCGTATTGCAAGTGGGCAGGTCAGCGGTTGCCGACTGAAGCGGAATGGGAGAAGGCTGCCCGGGGCGACGACGGACGAATGAATCCCTGGGGGAGTCAATCTGCAGGATTGAGCAGAGCCAACTTTGGAAGGACGGGGCTTTCTGGGCCAGTACGTGATCGGCCTGAACGGTCACTGATGTACCCACCAATCATTGCAGTGGACAAGTATGAAAACTCCGTAAGCCCCTACGGCCTCCATCAAACGATGGGGAATGTGGCCGAATGGGTATCCGATTGGTATGACCAGGATTACTACAAGACGGCGCCGGGTCGAAATCCTCAGGGACCAGGAACCGGAACACAAAAAGCGTTTCGTGGCGGCGGCTGGATGGATAGCACCACAACGATGAGGGTCGCGATGAGGAATGGGACTGATCCGAATACGAAGATCAATTGGTTGGGATTTCGTTGCGCGAAGTCGGTATCTGGTGATCAATCATCGAGTACAATCTCCCACATGCCAGATGAGCCGTCGACCTTTGAGGCGAAGCACTGAACGATCACACCCTAAGGTGCGTGATCGGTTCGCTTCTGTGTGTCGAACAACACCATAGAATGGGAGTTCATTGAGCGAGTAGGGTGAGGAGTGTCTATGTTACGCACGAGGTTTGATTCGTACATCATGTACTTTGTAGTAAGAAGTCCGCGGAATGCCGCCATCGTGTTTGCAGTCTTGCTCCAGGCCGGCATACCGCATCTGAGCGATGGAGCGCCGGGAGGCAAGACCGAGGTGTTGCCCATGGAAAAAGCTGCGCCTGCTGCAGTGGTCATCGAGGCTGCCGGGACTGAGGCTGACTTGAGGCGCCAAATGCGAGCGAAGAACGGTGTGGCTGAATTGGAGAATGGGTCGGTTAGGTTTTCGCTGGCCCCTTCGGGAAGTTATGGGTTCATTGCTCCCAAGCAGCTTGGGATGGCATTGGTGACACAGAGTCCGGATTTAATATTGGAGCGAATATCCTCTTCCTCTGGATCCTATGAAATTCATAAGCTCGCCGATGGGAGCGGACTCCTGGTCGGTTTTGTAGAGAACGAGGTTGTTTCTCAGATCAGGCCGAGTGAACGGCCAAAAAGCGTACGACTTTTCCTGTATTCAGGTTCTTGTAGTAAAGCGACGAAAATTGCGGCAGTTCCGTTGACCAAACTCATGGTCGACCAGATGCCCCGTCGGATTGATTCGAGGAAAACGGATGGCCCAGTCTTGCTGGAAATGGACTTACAGGGTACGGCTAATCGGAAAGCCCCGAGTCAATAAGGATTGGTTGGGCTATAGAGATTGTGTTGTGTGCCTCTATCACGACTAGGGCCTTGGTTTTTCGCTCTTTCTTTCTAGGTTCTTTCTGTTTTATCAAAAGGTGCTGTTCATGGTGCAATCGTGACTGCTGAATAGGGAGTTCACCGGTGAACGGATTGTTGTACAAGGGGTGCGTCGGTATTGGACTTTTTATTGCTTCGTCGCTGCTGCCAATCGGTGCGGCGGCCTATGAGGTTATTGATGTACAGCACGGTGGGGCGATTGAAGGCATTGTGACATTGAGTGGCGATCTTCCTGAGCCGAAAGGCTTCAACCTCATCACATTTCCTGATCCTGTCTATTGCGGGAGGATTTCAAACGGGCGTGGATGGCGATTATTGTATGATTTTGTTGTCGACTCCCATCGGGGCCTGAAGGACGCAATCGTCTTGCTGGAAGGTGTCGAGTCCGGCAAGCCCTTTGATCTATCGGTTCCGTTGATCGAAGCCCGAGATTGCAAGTTCGAGCCGTTTATGACGATTGTGCGAAATGGACATGCGGTGGAAGTCATCAATATGGATCCGGTCATGCATGATATTCAGGGATATGAGACGTCGCCCGAGGCAGGCAACCGGGTGCTGTTCAATACTCCGCTTATTATGAACCACCAGCATCGGCGGGGTGATCTCTATGCCATGCATAATCATGCGCCGGGAAAGTCGCTGGTCGGGCCAGTGTATCTCAATAAAGGTCGGCGGACGTTCTATATGCAGTGCGGCTTTCATGCCTATATGGAAAGTTGGGCCATGGCCGTGAATAATCCCTATTATGCTCTGACCGATAGAGAAGGCAAGTTCGTGATCGATGGTATTCCACCAGGTACGTACCAGTTGGTTGTTTGGCATCCACAGACAGGGCCAGGAACGACGAAGTTCATCACGGTACAACCCGATGGTAAGCTGATTGAGCGGCTGTCATTACCAGCCCCAAAAGGGAACCGGACCGCCTATAAGGTCATGGACAATCCACGATTCGGCCTTGAATCGTTGGGGTATTCCGTTGATATTCAACCCCTGGTTGAAACGCAGCAGTAGTGACTGATGCATAGAGGGACAAGACAGAGAATTGACTACCCGGTGTTCTTTGTCCTCATTGTTGTGGCGTCGTTTGTGTTCCCCCTCGTGTTGGCAGAGGGTGGCGACATTCTTCACACGGAGCCGGAATTTTCCGGCCGTCTCGTTCTAGAGATGAATGGGAAGCAACGTCAGGCGCAAGTGTATGTTAAGGGGGATCGCCTGAGGTTGGAGTACAAGTATGCGGCCCGAACGGAACGTGGATTTGCGGCAATTGAAATCATACGGCCTGACCGTGCAGAGGTGTGGTACGTCCTTCCTCAGCAGCGAGAATTGTTGGTGATGCCGTTGAAGGACGACATCATTCCTACAGGCCTCACATTGATCGGAGAAACGACCAGAACACTGATCGGTCCTGCTGTGGTAGCCGACCGTTCTGCCCGGCTGTTTGACGTTCAGACGGAGCGCAATGGACGAAGAGAACGATACCATGAGTGGGTTGATGAGGAGATGGGTGTCGTTCTCAAGTTGGTCAGTCAAGACCGAGATTGGTCGTTTCATTACGAACGAATCCGGAAGTCATCTCAACCCGCGATGTATTTCGAAGAGCCGCTCGGATACAAGAAACGTGTGAGTTCCACCCGTCAACGATACGAAGACTAAGACATGAAGTGCTCAAGTATTCGACGGTGTGCAATCGTTCTGACCATCCTTGTCGGGTTGACTTCTCTTGTCTCTGTTCCAAGTTCAGGTGCAGCGTCCGACGTTCAGAAGATTCAGACGCTTTACGATCAGCATGAGTATCAGCGGGTGCTTGAGGAGCTGGGAAAGCTTGATGCGGATGTGGCAGGCGCGCTAGCAGTTCGCCGGCTCAAGATCAGTACCTTGTTGAGACTGGGTAAACCGAAGGAGGCATTGGCAGACTATGACCGACTGATTCAAGTGGTGAAACAAGAGGATCACTCGCTTCTTCAAGAGGTTGCCCTCGCCTTCGTCGTTGTCCTTACGAAAGATATGCGTGAACAGATGCGCGGTGTCGCGTATACCGCACTCAAAGATTGGCAGAGCTCAGATGCGGTTCAATTTTTGGAAGACGGGCTCAATGACGGGTCCGGATTGGTTCGGGCACTGGCTGCTGAAGGGTTAGCGAAATTGGAACAGGGGCGCCGATCGACTCGTTTCCGTGACGCCTTGGATGATCAAGCTGTTCTCGTCAAGGAGGCGGTCCTCAAAGGGCTGGGGAGATCCCATGATGCGTCGCATATTGGACTGATCGAACCGTTGCTGCAGGACCCTGAAGTACGGGTACGTGTAGCGGCGGCAGAGGCCCTTTGCCGCCATAGACGCACATCAGGCTGTGCGCTGTTGGAACAATCAGGGAGCGCGCCGAACCCGGATGAACGAGGCGCGGCGATTCGCGCGTTGGTCGATCTGCAAGGAGCGCAGGTAATGCCGATTCTGATTGAAGCCAGCCAGCACAAACAACCGTCGATTCGCGGCGTAGCTGCCATGGGGTTTGGGCATGTGCCTCAACCGGAAGCGCTTACTGTTTTGAGTAGGCTTCTCAGAGATCCGCTCCCTCCTGTTCGAGTCGCTGCTGCGGTGAGTCTCGGGCAGCTCCAGGGCTTAGATGCTCGTCCTCCCTTACGCAAAGCCATCACGGAGGACCGTGATGCGTCCGTCAGGGCGTTTGTGATAGGAGGATTATTAGAACAGGGTGAACGGTTTGATGAATTATCCCCAGCGATCGAGGCTCTTTCCGGCACAAAAGAGCCGGCCGTACGTACTGCGCTGGCTCGGGCTCTCGCCCGAGCCTCTGAGGGAAACCGAACCGCTGCGCGTTTAGCACTGAAAGCATTGTTCTCGGACACGATGCCTCGGGTGAGGATCGCAGTGCTCAAATCGATGGCGAAGCTGGATGGCATGAGTGCGCTTCAGTTTCTGAAACAGGGGCTCCATGATGAAGATGATGCAGTTCGCGCCACGGCAGGAGGGGAGCTGCTGCGCCTTGCACAAGTCAGAGGGTAGGTGCCGACGACAAGGGGTCAACAATGTGTGATCAATGAGAAACTTATCTGGAGGAAGATCTTACGAGAGATGATGATTCAGTAACGTGTCTGTTGGGGTCCAAGGAAGAGGTTATGCTCCATGGCTATTCGGTTGTTGATCGTTACGGCGATGTTCGGGATTCTGTTCAGCGTAATTTCCTTCTCGGCGGATGCGCAGTCATTGCAGGCCGTCATTGCACCGCCGAAGGGAAAGGATCGTGCGCCGATGGTTGAGATTCCATCCGGGGCGTTTCCCATGGGAGTTCCCCCGGGGGATCGTGATGGAGGGCGAGACGAATATCCGCGTCACGAGGTCTTCTTGGATACGTTTTTGATCGACCAATTTGAAGTGACGAACGGTCGCTACATCGAGTTCGTCAAAAGCACCGGCCATCGCGTTCCCCAGAACCCGACAAATCCTACGAGAAATCTTTGGCAAGGTGACACCATCACAGAGTCACTTGCTGATCGTCCTGTGATCAACGTTGATTGGTTTGATGCGGACGCGTACTGCAAGTGGGCAGGTAAACGACTTCCCACGGAAGCAGAGTGGGAAAAAGCAGCAAAAGGGACGTCCGATCGACGCTTCCCCTGGGGGAATGTCGAGCCAACCCCAAAACATCTGAATTATAACCAGCGGTGGATCGGCGAGAAGACGCTCATGCCGGTCGGAAGTTATGAAGCGGGAAAGAGTCCCTATGGCGTGTACGATGTGGTCGGCAATGTGTGGGAATGGGTGAACGA
>CAADGK010000127.1 GCA_900696515.1 uncultured Nitrosospira sp.
CCACGCGGCGTCGCTGCGTCAGGCTGTCGCCCATTGCGCAATATTCCTTACTGCTGCCTCCCGTAGGAGTCTGGCCCGTGTCGCAGTGCCAGTGTGGCTGATCGTCCTCTCAGACCAGCTACCCGTCGAAGCCTTGGTGAGCCGTTACCTCACCAACAAGCTGATAGGACATGAGCCCATCCAAGAGCGCGATACCCACGGTATCGCTTTCCCTCCCGATCCGCAGACCAGGAGTCGTATGCGGTATTAGCTAACCTTTCGGTTAGTTATTCCCCACTCGAGGGTAGGTTACCCATGTATTCCTCACCCGTTCGCCGCTTTACAAACGTATTGCTACGTCTTCTCGCTCGACTTGCATGTATTAGGCGCGCCGCCAGCGTTCGTTCTGAGCCAGGATCAAACTCTCAAAAATAGGTGTTCTTCAAATTTGGACCAAGGGCCACCACTTCAATACACCTTACACCTTGCTCAACGTCCTCTATTCAGTTTTCAAAGAACAATACATCACATTCGTGACGTGGGAGGCGCAATATAAACGTTGCGCACTCTCATGTCAAGGGACCCACTCAAAAAATTCGGGTAGTTTCCCTCAGGCACTGCATCCATTCGGATGCAGCATACAGGCAAGAAATCATCCGGCCCACTGCCCTCGAACGAATGGGAAGATACCAAGACTCCCCCACGGGTGTCAAGCAACATTTTCCTGTATAATAAGAAAAATATGCAACGCCATGAATCACTGCTGCCTATGCGGCGGCGCACGATTTTAAAAACGCTCGGACTCACCGCATCCGCAGGATTCACCGGAGGCTGCGATGCCATCGGGGGAATATTTGGCCGCATGTTTGCGGTTCCACCGCGTGAGACGACCTACTTCACGCCGAACGCCAAATTCTATGTCGTCAATTATGCGGATGGCGCCGTCTCAGCCTCGCGCGACCTAAACATCGAGCAGTGGAAAGTTCACGTCAAAGGCGCGGTGAAAACCCCGATGTCCCTCGGCTGGCGCGATATTTTGAATCGCGATTCGTACGATCAAATCTCCACGCTCATGTGCATCGATACCCTGCCCGGTGGCGACAGCATGGGCACGGCGACCTGGCGCGGCATCTCTCTGAAGCAACTACTCCTCGACTGCGGCGCTGACACAGAAACTGCGCGCGATGTCGTCTTTCGCGCCGTCGACGGCTACGACGACAGCATTCCGTTCACACGTGCGATGCAAGACGATGTGATGCTGGCGTTTCTCATGAACGGCGAAAAATTACCTCGAGAACATGGATTCCCGCTCCGTCTCATTGTCCCAGGACTCTACGGCATCAAAAACGTGAAATGGATCGTCGAAATCGAAGTCTATCCCGGCGACTATAAGGGCTACTGGCAGCGCAAAGGATGGACCGACGACGGCACGATTAAGGTATTTTCACGGATCGATTCGCCCGGACATTATCAAACGCTGCGCGGGCCGGAACAGACGTTCCGCGGCATTGCCTTCGGCGGACCGAACAGCATCAGCAAGGTGGAGCTGAGCTTCGACGCCGGTCGCACCTGGGATGAGTGTAAGATCGAACCGCCGATGTCGCCCTATTCCTGGGTGATTTGGACCTACACATGGCGACCACCGAACAAGGGAAAGTTCCAAACCGTCGTTCGCGCGACAGATACAAAGGGCCAGCTTCAAATCGCCGAAATCGTCCGCCCCCAACCTGCCGGCGCCAGCGGGTATCACACCATCATTTCGGAAATCAGTGAAATCTAAGCACCCATTATGTCGCTTCGAGCCTCAAGGTTGAGTCATTTTCGTTTTAAGCAGTTCAGCCGCCGCACGCACCACCGTGTGGGACGAGAGGGCACTCTCATAAGTCCCGTTCGTATCGGTCACGACGACTAGCCGCCATTGCCCCTTGAAAGCCGGTTCCTCCCGGACATCCATCACCTCGATGAAAGGGAGGACAACCTTTTGCCCTGTCCACCGATACTGAATCGTGAGATTACCTTCCTGAAGTGCTAGCCGAGCAAATCCGCTCAGTGAGGTGAGCGCCAGCATCGCGAAGACACTTCCACCCACGACGACTCCCAGGATGGTGCCCCCACGCCGGCTCACCGTACCGGACTGACCCCGCGAACCCATGGTCCGCAGCCGAGAGAACAGACCGTATACAACCCAACCAATTCCACCCGAAAGCAACGCGAAGAAACTACCGGCCATCATCCAGCCAGCCTGATCACCAAAGGCCCAACTCAATGACACATGGTCGACCATGCTTCAAGTCTAGCAGAGCGCCTTTCGTTGTTACCCGGCCGTCATCACTCTAAAACATTATCTAGGAAATGACACTGATCATCATGCAGCCAAAAGATTATGCCGCTCGTAACTCGTCAGAGTCGAATGAGTCCCAGACCAGCACCACTTAATGCCGTCGTACCTAGTCGGCCAGCAGCTCCGAACATCAACGACGGATCGCAGATGTCCCGCTCGAGAAGTAATGTTCCAAACGCACCTTCCTGCGCAATCACGATATCGCGGTAACTATTCGCAATCGTCAACGCTGCCCGCGTCAAGACGCTTGTCTCCCCTACCTGCGCACCAATGATAATGGGAATCCCCATATCTTTAGCCTGTTCGGCGACAGCCAACGAGCGCAGAATGCCCCCCATCTTCGACACGCGAATGTTGATGATCCAGGTCGAAGGGAGATCATTCTGAATTGCCGTAAACTGATCCCGCCTCAGGAAGCTCTCATCCAAAATGATGGGAATGTTCAGTTCCCGTGCCAACCGCCGATAGCCATCGTAATCCCCAACGGTGAGCGGCTCCTCAATAGCTGTAATGCGGCCAGGAAGTTGCTTGAGGTACGGCAGAGCACTTCCCACATTGCTCCACAAATTATTCGCATCGAGCCGGACCCGTACCGTTGAATCTCCCCTCGAAGCCAATTGAGTCAGTTTGTCGATATCTTCCTGCAAGCGTCCCGTCACCTTCACCTTGAAATCAGTAAAACCTGCCGAGCGATAGCGCTGGAGCTGTTTTTCGAACGATTGGAGACTCTCGGTTCCCAGCACAGCCGAGTACTGAAACTGACCACTGAGAGGCGGAAGATCAAGCAGGGTTTCGATCGATACGCCCGCCTCTTTGCCGAACAGGTCGAGGCAGGCTGTTTCAACCGCACACCAGGCTGCCGGATTCTGATCGATGGTCGAGGTGTGTTCGGTTACCCACTGTTTCACGTCCTGAACCGATGTGAATGTCATCCATCGTTCTCGATGGGTTTCAATGAAACGCTGGATCGAGTCGACCGTTTCGCCCGTCACATAGCGGCGAGGGCATCCCTCCCCTATTCCTTTCACGCCGTTCTCGTCGGTGATGGTGACCAATACACTTTCTGTCTCCGCACGAACGGCTGACGCATGAACGAAGACTTGCTTAAAGGGAATATTCAGCGATTGCATGGACAAACTCTTGACAGGCATGGTCGGCCTTACAGAACGTGCTGCGAGAAATTGAACGAACAGTCATGCGCATATTGCAAGCGGATCAACTTGAACTGTGCGTCTCGCTGCCCCTGAGCCACACAATGAGCGCGGTACGCCTCCGCGGTACCAGGACGAAGCAGTGCGGCTCGAAGCGGCTGCAACCGACCACTCTCCCGCTTGGCCTCATATTCCACATTCAGGCGTGCCAGCTGTTCATCGACCTCGTTACTGAATGAACTGGGTACTGCAGTCTGTTCAAAATAGAGTGTGTATCTCGCCTGGTGAACGTCAGCCAGCATCACGTAGAACTCGCAAGCCATGTTTAAAGCCCTCAGAACCCTTTCAACCGCCTCTACCGCCTGATGCTCGTACAACTTCTCTCCCGTAATATTCGTCACACCCTTGCCTTTTTGGACGAACCGAATGGTCGGAACCCGATTGAACCAGCCCGTCACCTCCACGATGTCGTTCATCGCGTACCGATAGAGGCCGCTCCGCGTCGTCACCAAGACCTGATACTTCTGCCCTTCGCGGAGATCCCCAAGCATGACGGGCCTGGACACAGAGTCATCATCGTCCTTCACCCCGATGAATTCAAAAAAGTGCTCCTGAAACGTCGGAATGCACCGATTCGCGCGCACGTCCACATTAAGACTGCCCAAGCATTCGCTGGACAGATAGCCCATCTCGATCACAGCCGTCTCTTGGGACACGAGCGTGCGCAATTTCGGGATCAAGACCCCGCAGTTACCACCGGTCCATGTGATCACTGCGCACAGTCCCGGCCAAAGCGCGGCGAGATCGAGCGTCGATGCGTATTGCATCAAAGTCCGCAGATAGGCGAGACGATGAGCACTGACGGGAATCGGTTCTGCCCAAGCAGTCCTCTGTGAGAATATTGGGTGCCGTGGTCCGACAGCCAGCGCTTCAACCAGATGTGGAAATTCAGAACGGATGACCTCCAACAATTTCAGGATCGTCGATGGATTGGGCGTCGCCAGAACGGACAGTGCTTCAGCTGCCACCGCGCAGGCCGCCATTCTCAGGTATTTCAGCCGAATATCGGCACCCGTGAGAACCCCCTCCGGCAATGCACTCTTCCGCCGAATCGCCTGCGGCAAGGCTTCATTCATCAACCCCGACATGGAGCCATACGGCGTACCGCCGGGCAACTTCCCTTCAACCGCTTGACCAGCGATCACCAACACCTGTCCAGCGTAGATTCCTGGTACACCGGCCCATTGCGCGAAGGCAAAGAGCCGTTGATACTGGCCGATCCATTCCAAGGCCGACCTGACCATCGGCAGATGCTTGGGCTTCCCGGTGGTCCCGCTGGTTTGCACATAATGGACCGGCTGTTCCGCATTCAGCAGACGCTCTCCGCGTTGTTCTTGGCCCTCAATCCGCTCGCGAAGATCCTCGAACCCAAGCACCGGGACTGCCTGCGTAAATTCTTCGTACGATCGGAGCGAGCCGAACCCGTATTGCCGTCCAAACTGGGTGTCCCGTTGTGAAGCGAGGATCGACGACAGGAGTTGGCGTTGCATGGCCTCAGGTTGCTCGGTGTGCGCGAGCAACGGCAACCAGTCTTGATCACGAACGAGGCGCATGGTGGCCTCGATACCGGCATGCTCAATGTGTTCAGCCATACAGGATCACGCTGCAGTTTTATCCAATCCAGGATGGAACGGCGCCGCCATCTGCTGCATGAAACCGGTGGGGTACCGGCGGTTGACGAGCCCCAGGACCTCCACCTCGCGATCCGAAGGCAGAAAGCGAGTCCCGAAAATCCAATCCCAGACGATAAGATGATTCCCGTAATTATTATTGGATTCCCGCGTCCACATCGAATGATGCCAGCGATGAAGTTCTGGGCCACTCATCAGATAATTGAGCCAACCCAGCTTCACGTCGGCATTGGAATGTTGGAAGAACCCATTCACCGCATAGAACACAAAGTAGAGGCTGAGCACAGCGGACGGCACGCCCATGACGATGAACGGCAGCGAGTCGAGCAGAAATTGCAGCCCCTTGTCGATCGGGTGAAACCGGCCGACATTCAGCGTGTAGAGCCGATGCGGCGAATGGTGCACCGCGTGAAACCGCCACAAGGCCCCCCATTCATGGCTGAGACGATGCAACCAATACCGCGTGCCGTCAACCGTGAGTGCCATCATGATCATTTGCAACGGGACAGGCCAGTCACGAGGCCACCAAAAATAGATCGGCCAGTCTTGCCCGTTCCAGATGTCGAACAACAGGAAGGCTGCTCCCATTGCGAGCAGTTTCGGCCACAGGACATGCACCAAGGCGAGAAATGCCGAATCTTCCACCACGTCCTTCCCGGACGGTTTCCAGGAAGCCCGATAGGGCAACTGCAACTCAAGCCAGATGATCAGCAATGAACCAAGTGTAACAGGCAGATAGGTCGAGAGCAGAAATCCCGCTCCTGCTTCCGTCAAACCCACATTGCCCCACACCGCCCCGAGCAGGATGACAGGATAGGCTGCATATTGAACGATCCGTTTCATGCCGTCTGCTCCACGTGTGGCGGCTGCGACGCATGGAAACCCCGGACATGAAACCAACCATAGACAAGTACGAAACCAGCCAGCACCAAGTGAAAGAATGTGGGCAGCCTGGCGCTAAACCAGAAATGATCCGTTGCCATCGTCAAGCCGATGATGAGCCGGGCAGACATAAGCCCTGCATAGATCCCACCGAAGGCAAGGAGAACCTTCCCTGTTTGTATCGACGGCATGGTTACCCCTCTGTGCAGTCGCCAGATCACACGAGCACTGACGATGATGATGAGGACCTGGCATACGACCAGCACCCAATACGGCAGTGCCCCGCTTTCCCACGCCTCGAATGGTGGAAGAGCCTCCACGGGAGACCACGCCTGCAACAGTTGTGCAGACACTCGGCCACAAAACAGCACCAGCAATAGGGCCAGGACCATGACGGACCTACGACGGAGGGATTGCACCAGTGATCCTTCAGGAATCACGCAATCGATTGTAGGGAAAAGCGCACTACGTGGCGAGAAAACTCAAGAATATGGCCGGAAGCCTCGCTCCGATCTGGAGCAGGACATAGCAAAAGACCAACTGGTAAATCAGCTCCCTGGTATTAGGAAGGAGACTAAGGCCATAGGCCTGCCTCACTCAGGTGAGCCGTCGGCCCGCGTCAAGACCCGAGGGTCGTATCAGGACGATTGATCTTTGCGCGGGCGTCCGACCGGCAGCTTCCCTTTTCGCTTCTTGAACCGTTTCCCCTTTTCCAGTTTGGCAAGCGCGGATTGGATCGCGGATTCAACGACACCGGTGAGTGTCAACTTAGGACTCCAATACACGACGGTTCGCAACCGTTCGACCATATCGGCGGACAGAGAGAGCGTCACCCTCTCCTTACGTTTTGAAACCTGCTGCTTCATGAGGACCATCTCCTTCCCGATATACTCAATCACACTGCTGTCGCATATGCTTGCATAACATGCCCGGTTCCGCGCACGCAAGCTCCCCTTGCGATTACCATCCACACCTTGGAGGCACAACAGAACCGACAGAGGGGGAACGCCTTCGTGCCATCAACGGACGCGTACCCCACCCCTTGCAATACCAATTCAAAATCCAAGACCGAATCCACCGCCCCCACCAAGACCGATTCCGGTCCCACCCCCGACTCCGATCGAGAATCGAGGTCGTGGGGGGATGCGCGTACCCTGCGAATGAGCGGGCCAGGCCTGGAGATGTTTGACGATCACAACCGGATACCGATATTCCACGTCATCGAGATAATCAGTCTTGGATCCGAACACTTCTCCGACAATGGTCATGGATGATCCTTCGACAATCGTCGCCGGATCAAGAAACTCCCGTTGAATCGCCAGAAATCGTCCCTGTGACTGCTGGCGATCGAGAACCGGCCTTTCTCGCTGATCAAGCGGCAACTGCAACAGCTCAATCTGTGTGCCCTCTTTCAGCCGCTTCGCCTTGAGAACCGCTCCTCCAAGAACCACGACCTTCCCCTGGTGCGACTCCGGAGCACTCGCCATTTCACGAAACGTGATGGTTCGGTCGACCAGGGGTTCAAGCGCCTCAGGAACGATCCCCGGCGACGAACAGGCTGCGGTCAGGGTAAACACCGCCAACCCCCACGACTTGAAAGAGGTGAACTGCATAGGCACACTATAGCGCGACGATGATGCCTTTTCTACTTGCCATTCACTGTACGCGCGACGGCTGAGAGGCTTTCACCTTGGACGCGCTTCGGTTATGATGCAGGGCGAAACAGCGATAGTGCGAAACATGCTGATTGGCCGACACACGGTCCGCGCAACGAGGTGAAGATGTTACGGTTCCTTCTGGTCGCCATCCTGTCGCTTCTGCCATTCAGTCTCGCTTCCTGCGACAAGGCCTATCTGGCCACGATGGAGAAGATGGGCTATGCCAAACGCGATATCCTGAGCACCCGTGTCAAATCAGCGCGGGATGCACAGGAAGACGCCAAGCAAGAAATTCAAACCACGCTCGAGCAGTTCGGCAAAGTCGTCGCCTATGAAGGCGGAGACCTCGAAGCCACCTACAAGAAGCTCAATAGTGAACTCGAGAACAGCGAAGACAGCGCCGAAGCCGTCCGGAAGAAAATCTCCGACGTCGAAAGCGTGGCCGACGCCCTCTTTTCCGAATGGGAAACGGAACTCGGGCAATACTCCAGCGCCGACCTCCGCCGGAAGAGCCAGGCCAAACTCACCCAGACCAAGAACCGCTACCGGGAGATGCTGGGCGCCATGAAGCGTGCGGAACAACGAATCGAACCGGTCCTCAAACCGCTGCGTGATCAGGTCCTCTACCTGAAACACAATCTGAATGCGCGGGCACTCTCCGCCATCAAAGGTGAACTCGTGAAAGTCGATGCGCAGGTTGACCAATTGGTCAAAGACATGAACCGGTCCATTGCCGAAGCCGACAAGTTCATTCAGTCGATGGAAAAGGAATCGGACTGAGCGACGTCGACCGATCAAGAAGGACCGCCTGACGAGGCTGCAGCGGGTGACGCCGACCGGGCTCGGACCACGCTAAAGGCTGAGTGGAGTGTGTTGATTCGCTTAACCGGAGCCTCAACCTTAGCCCCCACGCAACCGGCGGCCATTTTCAACATCCTGCTCGCGAAAGGGTTCTCATGCGTATCGACGACCAACGCGAAAGCGACAACATTGAAGATCGCCGCGGAATGGGGCCTGCCCGCATCGGAGGACGAGGCGGGTTGGGGATCGGCACGATTGTGCTGGCTCTGGCCGTCAGTTATTTCACGGGTATGAATCCACTGACCGTCCTGAATCTTTTAACGGGCGTCCAAAGCGTGACTGAAACGATAGCCCCCTCAGCCCCGTCGCAACCAGGGGCGATGGGAGCTCCGAAAGATGAACTCGGTCGGTTTGCATCCGTCGTCCTCGCCGACACCGAAACAACATGGCGGGAACTCCTCGGCTCACGGTATGAAGATCCGCGGATGGTGCTCTTTAGCGGCGCGGTGCAGTCCGCCTGCGGCACCACCTCCTCGGCAGTCGGTCCGTTCTACTGTCCCGGCGACCGTCGGGTCTATCTCGATCTTGCCTTCTTTAATCAGATGGAACATCAACTGGGTGCAGCGGGTGACTTCGCCCAGGCCTATGTCATCGCACATGAAGTCGGCCACCATGTACAAAACGTGCTTGGTGTTGCGGAAAAAGTACACCGCCTCCGGCAACGGGCCACTGAAGCAGAAGGCAATGCGCTATCGGTTCGTATGGAACTCCAGGCCGATTGTTATGCCGGTGTGTGGGGCTACCATGCCAAACGTGGGAGGAACTTGATCGAGCCTGGAGATTTCGAAGAGGGGCTCCGTGCAGCCGCAGCGATCGGCGATGACCGGCTGCAAAAAAAATCGCGCGGGCACGTTCAACCGGAAAGTTGGACTCACGGGTCGTCGGAACAGCGGATGACCTGGCTCAAGCGAGGCCTGGAGTCCGGCGATCCCTCCGTCTGCAACACCTTTGAGAACAATCGTCTATGAGCAATCCAGCTCCTGCGGCAAAAAGCAGCTTTCTGGCGAAAACACTGGGCCCTCTGCTCTCCGACCCACCCTGGGCAGCCAAATCGTTTATGGCCGCCAGTGCCACAACCGTCGCCGGAGTCGGCGCCTGGCTCAGCGATATGATGTCGCCGGCGCTCGCCCGCGGAGGAGCCAGCTTCATCGGCGGGTTCTTGGTCGGGTGGGCCTTTCGGAAAACACTCAAAATTGCGCTGTTAATCAGCCTCTCCTTGGCGGCGCTCGTGGCCATCCTCAAAACCACCGGCTGGATCCATCTGGAGTGGAATCTGATCGAAAGCGATGTCCATCGAACGCTGGATTGGGCGCGAGGCCAAGCCCAGAGCTTGAAAGAAGTGGCGGTCGGCTACCTTCCCTCAGCCGGTGCCGGCGCTGCCGGAGCCATTTTCGGATTTCGGAAGAAGTAGTAGGATAAAGCCAGGCACGGAGGGTGCTGGTCTTTGTTCTCTATATCAAGTCCATCCTCGCATAAATCTCAGACTTAGGCTCCAGAAGCAAATTACCTGGAGAATTTTATACTTAGCTCGTAGATTAGTTTTAACTCGCAGACATAAGAACGGTTTGACATGGTCTATTACTATGAAGCACTTGGGCATGGTCTGCATCCTGTCATCACTCCTGACATTATCCGCATGCATTCGCATAGAGGTGCACGAGAAGAATCACCCCGATCTTCGGCGACAACCGGTTGATGACAGCGCCGTCGTTGTCGGCCTCTCGATGAAAGTGAAAGCACTCCTTGGGTCTGGTCCAATATCAGGAGCCTATTTCGTCCGACTGGAAGAGAAGAAAGATATCCTAAAGCAAGACCGTCCCATGCTTGCAATATTCAACGGCTCCTATGTCTATCTTGTAAACGCACAACCTGGACGATATGCCGCCGTTGCCGTCCTGTACCCATGCCGCCTTTTTGACAAGTGCTGGATATTTCCCCTACCTAAATCGCTGATTGAACAAACGATTACGACCGTAGCTCCAGGGACAGTTGGATATCTCGGAGACTACGAGATAGAGCTCTCAGGTAACGCCCGAGATGGTGGTGATGACGTCGCTCAATACTATTTCCACCTCCTCTCTGCACGACCTAGTGTTGGGGATATAAACCTTTTGCTTGCTCTTCCTTTGAAGAGCGTGCGCGATGAGCAAAGTACGCAGCACTTCTTGAAACTCACTGATGAGAAGCTGCTAGAGAAACGCGGAGTCAAGTGGTCTTCTTGGATTCAAGAACAATTGCAAATGCATTATTAATCGAGCGAGCGATCCTAAGGTGAGTCACAATATTTTTCGGATTCGATCGTTCAACCTGATTGGAACTCTTGTACTCTTGAGTACGATGGGCACCGCACTCCTTGGGTGTATCGGAACGTACAACGAGAGTCCGTTATCACGAACAAACCCGCTCGAACAACAACATCAACGAACTAACACCCCTCTGCATGTTTACTATTATTCAGATGTATTGAGAGACTCGCTCCTCTCATCTGACCTTCGGGCACTCAAGCATGTATTTGGGGAACATGTAGCCGAACAAACTGTTGTCGCCACTGTCCCTCCCCAAAGGGGACTGTACGTGCATGTGTATAAGACATCGAGTCCAGGCCCTCCAACCATCTTCTATCGCCTTT
Source organism: uncultured Nitrosospira sp. (assembly GCA_900696515.1). Taxonomy (GTDB): domain Bacteria; phylum Nitrospirota; class Nitrospiria; order Nitrospirales; family Nitrospiraceae; genus Nitrospira_D. The sequence continues at coordinate 11,193 of CAADGK010000127.1, forward strand.
GGCTCCTCACCGTTTTTGTCATACCTTACTATAGAGATGTGGCGGAATATTCATTTGAGTACGACCTGTATATCGATACGGTACTCCGTAAAACTTACCACTATGAGATCAGAAGTAGACATCTCTTTTGGATTGGAGCTCTCCCTTTCTCATGGATTACACTCCTAATGAATAGTTATGAGAATGCACGTGAAGCGATCATTCATCAATTCATTCGTGATGCGCGGAGTGATGGGTTCTTGTGATGACCCTAGACGCAACTCTCCTCTACCAGAGAATGCGATGGTCATCGATGGGAGGGGTTGGTTAGATGCAGGGATGATGTGAGCCGTTTCCCCGATGGATCACGGCAAGCCTAAAGAGAATTGTCTCAACTATGCGCACATTTCTCAGACTTAATAGCCATTTCAGCTGACTCCCTGATCCCTTTGAACTGACCTGGGTTTGCCGGACACCTCAAACGGATACACAATAGCCTCTGGCGGAAGTGGGACATCCCTCAGCCAGCGCCTTTTTCGGATTTCGGAAGAAGAAGTAGTGACGTTCTCACATCGTACCTAGCCATCCTGACAGCACGCAGACTATTCTTTCAGTTCTTTCTCACCGCTTTTACGTCCAATGTCCCCAGATAATGCCCTTCGACCGTCACCTGATCGCCGTCTTTGAGAAGAACTGGTCCCATCTGACAGAGGGCCGCATAGCTGGCTTCGATCATTCCGCTGCCATCATCCACGAGAAAATTCTGGACGCACTTCTCCAGCTTCGAGCTGGTTCCGATAAAGTGATGCATCTGATACCCACTGACCATCCCCGTCACTTGCACAACTTTCATCTTATACGCTTCGGGATAGGCCTGGAGGGAACTGATCGTGACCGGATCCGCCGCCTGTGCGACAGGGACCAGACACAGCACGGTCATCAACGCCAATCCTATCGTTTGGATGATTTTGTTCATCGCAATGCCTCCTCTTCGTGAAACATACCGCGCATGCACCAGTACTGGTTGTGACAATTCTACGGAACCGGCCGCAAAGCTTGCCCGGTGGCGGCGCTATAGGCCTCAGCAAGCGTATGCACCTCGATCACCTGAATGGAGCGCTCCGCCCCGGTGAAACTAAGATGGCTGTTATCCAAGGCATCCGGCACGATCATCGTGGTCTTTCTCAGCTCTCGGCAACCATTCATCTTGTCGACGAGTCGCCCCACGGCTTGAATCTCCTCGTCTGATTCGATAGTCCCCGACATACAGATGTCCGGGCGGATCGAATCACCGAGTAAGGCTGCCGCAATGCCCACGGCAAAAATCCCGCCGGCACTGGGGCCATCCAATCGCGTGGGGACCAAGATACGTACTGTGAGATATCGAGGATCATAGCCCACCGCCTTCGTGGCGACGGCAACCGCTGTCTGAAAGGAAAGGGCGGATCCGAGCATCAAGTTCGAGTCACCGAGAATCTCCGGCCCTCTTCCATCGGCTTTGTACCCGACCGAGAGTTGCGCCACCAGTCCCCTCCATGAACCGGTAATGGAACCAACCTTGTCTTGCCCGACACTCAACAGCGGCAAGGATAGCGTGACGTCCGAAAACGGCACAGGTTTTCTATGGGATGACTGTGACGGACTGTATGAAAGACTGGCACGAGGCACGGACGGCACAGGAGTCACATGCTGTAGGCGAGGCGTTGGTGATATTTCCAATGGTGAATAGGTCTTCGCCTCACCGAGTTGCCGACAGCCTGGGTATTCACGATCCGTATATAGATCCGCTTGCCCCGGCCTGGGACAGACCCAGGTCTCAGCCCATGCGGAGCTGAGAACTAGTGATAGGGTGGCACATAGGTGGAGAAGCACAACGGAAACAGCCTGGATTCGCTGACGAGTGACTGGTGAGTGGGATTGACACATGCCTGGCTGCCGAAATGAGCAACCATAGAAGCCTATCGCTCAAACAGGATTTCGTCAAAAAGATCGGCCTCTTGATGGATTATCGGAGGAAACTGAGGGAGAATCATCCCGGCAGGGCCTGATGCCAGCCATTGGCCTGCACAAGGGTGATCTTGCTGTCAAAGAGTCTGCTGATCTGATCGCTCGTGAGCAAGGTTGACTTGGAACCATCAGCCACGATATTGCCCGCCTTGAGGAAGATCACGCGTTCAATCTCCGGCGGGATTTCGTGCAGGTGATGCGTGACCAACAGCAGAGTCTTGCCTTTGCTGATCTGCGCACGCAAGAGATCCAGGTATTGGAAGCAGGCTTTGAGATCAAGACCGCTGGTGGGCTCGTCAAACACGAGCACAGGAGGGTCATGCACCAAGGCTCGCCCCAGGAGAAACCGCCGCTGCTCACCGGTGGACATATGACCGAAGCGGCGCCCAGACAAGTCCATCACACCCAACTCCTGCATCAGCTCATAGGCCCTCGTCATGTGTGACTTGCTGAACTCTTGATGGGCATAGGTGTCGTTGCTGGCATAGAAGCCGGACAAGATCACGTTCAACCCCTCAGCACAGATCAGATAGTCTCGCTGCAGATCATGTGAGACGATGCCGATTTGTTTCCGCACGTCCCACACATTCCACCGCTCATCACCGAAGAGCACCCACCTGGTCTCGTCCTTCGGCATCGCATGGACTTCACCGGATAACAACTTGAGCAGCGTGGATTTCCCCGCTCCATTGGGTCCAAGAATCGCGGCATGCTCGCCCTCACGCAGGGAAAATGAAAAATCCGAGAAGACGCGGGTCTCTCCGCGATAGACCGTCGCATGTTGAATCTCGACAATCGGGTTGGTCTTGGCTGAAGAGCGAGGTGCCACGGCAGGAACTGCCACTGGACGAGAGACTGATTTTCCACCTCGGCGTGCCTGCTCAAGGCCGGATCGGGCAAGCGCATCGACCCGTTCATTCTCCGGATGGCCGTTATGTCCCCTCACCCAATGCCATTCGAGCGTATGGCTCGCCGCCAACGCATCGAGCCGCCGCCACAAATCTTCATTCTTGACCGGATCTTTCCCCGCAGTCTTCCACCCTCGTCGTTTCCAGCTATGGATCCATTCGCTAATGCCTTTTTGCACATACTGCGAATCGGTGTAGACCCGCGCCTGCACCGGCTGAGTGAACGACTGCAACGCCTCAATGACCGCGAGGAGCTCCATCCGGTTGTTCGTCGTCGCCGACTCCCCACCAGAGAATTCCGTTTCGACGTTCCCATCACGCACCAGGACACCCCAGCCTCCCGGACCAGGGTTCCCGCTACAGGCTCCATCGGTATAGATCTCGACCATGCACTTTCGTTCCCAATGCTGTGAGGCTGGATTGTACTACGAGACCTTCGCCCTGGACCATCTCTAATATGACGAACGACTCCTGATGGCGTGACTCAGCATGATCACTTGAGTACAATGAGCATCCATCACGTTTCCCCTATTAAGAGCGAGCACACACTGCGCACCCTACTTCTCATCGGCGCCGGCGGCTTCATCGGCTCCATCCTTCGCTACTTGCTGGGCACACAGGTACAGCAGCTGAGTAAAAGTCTGCAATTTCCATTCGGCACCCTGGCCGTCAATCTTGTCGGGTGTGTGCTGGTGGGTTTTCTGGCTGAGATCATCGGCCAACGCAACATCGGCTCAAGCGATGTACGGACCTTCCTGATCGTTGGCCTCCTCGGTGGATTCACCACCTTCTCCGCCTTTGGCCTGGAAACGATGGGCCTCCTGCGAAATGGAGAGATCTGGTTGGCCTTGGGAAATATTGTCAGCCACACCCTCTTAGGCCTCATCGCCGTGTGGCTCGGCTACTCGACCGCTACGCTAGTCTGGAAATGACTGGGTTGTAATGCCACAGACAAGATAGCAGCACAATCTACTCCATCCCCAACACTTGACTGGTAGCCACTTTAACACTATGATGTAGCCACACCATTCAAGAGGATACAATGATTCACGTGGGCGTCAGAGAGCTGAAGAACAACTTGAGCCAATATCTCAAGAAAGCTCATGCAGGAGAAACCATTCGCGTCACAGATCGAGGCGAAGTTATTGCGGTTGTCACTGGCGTGACACCCCAAGCATCCCCGCTGCTTCACGAGCTCCAGCACCTCATCGATGGCGAACGCTATCATTGGAACGGACGGAAACCACGAGGCTTATCACAGAAGCCACGGCTCACCCCTGGTCCCACCTTGGCTGACCTCATCGCCGAAGACCGGCGATGATTGTCTACTGCGATACCAGTGCCTTGATCAAGCTGTACGTGGATGAAACGCATTCTGGTGCCGTAACCAAGGCGCTTTCAGAAACAGACGCGATCGCCACTTCACTATTGGCCTATCCTGAAACCCGTGCCACGCTGGCCCGTGCCCGACGAGACAAACGGCTTCGCCCCTCGGACTTCCGACAGGCCCTGGCCCAATTTCAACAGGATTGGGCATCCTACGTGGTGTTAGATACCCATCAAGCCCTCATGCTGCACGCAGGAGAACTTGCGGAACACCATGCCCTGCGCGGAGCCGATGCCATTCATCTAGCCTCAGCCATCCAATTGGCTCACGATCTACAGTCATCCCCAAAACCGATGGTTTTTCTAGCCTTTGACATTCAACTCGCACGAGCCGCTGCGCGTGAGCAGCTCCCTCTTCACGCCCTCAGCCCCAAAACATAACGTCGTTCTCGGAATGATCGCAGTCTGGCCCGGCTACTTAGCCGCTTCGTTGCTCTGGAAATAGTCCACCTCACGCTGTTCTTCGTCCCCCTCATGGATCCGGAATCCGTTGGCCAAGCGACACCCACTTACACCCTTCAGCTCGATTGGCAGTTTTTGCAGTATCTTTGTCATTGTGCCATTCTGAGATAGATGGGAGGATACGGCTCATGAAACGGAACGAAAAAACAACGAAGCACCAAGCTCGCACCATCGCCCTACTCGGATTCGACGGCGTCGCCGCTCTCGATATCACGGGCCCCTACGAGGTTTTTTCTCTGCCGACGTTTCTCGCACAAGACAAAACCGTGCCGCCCTATCGCATCGTGCTCCTCGCTGATCAACCTGGCCCGGTGCGCTCCGCTTCAGGGCTCAGCCTCATCGCCGATGCCTCATGGCATACCTTTCATGACAAGATCGATACACTCCTGATCTGTGGCGGACCAGAGATGAAGCCACAGCAGAACAATCGCCAACTGCTGGCCTGGCTCCGAACCATGGCTCGCCGCACCAGACGCATCGGCTCCATCTGTACCGGCGCCTTCCTGCTCGCAGAAGCCGGCTTGCTGAAGAGCCGCCGGGCCACGACCCACTGGAGAGAGGTCACTCGGCTGGCCCAAGAATATCGATCAATCACTGTCGAGCCTGACGCGATTTACGTCAAGGATGGCCATGTCTATACGTCAGCCGGGATCACCGCCGGCATGGACCTCGCCCTAGCGCTCGTGGAAGAAGATCTCGGACGTGACGTGGCCCTGGCTGTCGCGCGCATGCTGGTTCTGTTTCTGAAACGGCCCGGCGGACAATCCCAATTCAGTACACAGCTCCAAGCACAAGCCGTCGAGGGCAAACGATTGGCCAACCTCTTGAGCTGGCTGGCAGACCATCACCATAAACCAATGACCGTGGAGGACATGGCCGCGCAAGCCGGTTTGAGTCCACGCACCTTCGCCCGCGTCTTCGTCACGGAAACTGGCGACACACCCGCACTCTACTTGGAGAAGCTTCGTTTGGAACATGCAGTTCGCCTCCTGGAAACCACGGGTACATCCCTCGATATGACCGCACAGGCCTGCGGCTTTACAGGTCACGAGCAGTTACGGCGTGCTTTTCAGCGGCACAAAGGCATCACACCGCAGGACTATCAGAAGCGATTTCAGACAACCAAAACCAACTCACAAGGAGGTCTCTCATGAGTGTGAGGATTGCCTTTCTCATTTACAACGGCGTCGCTGAGCTGGATTTCGTCGGGCCACGAGGAGTGTTCTTTGCCTCAAATTGGCTCAGGAAAGGACAAGACCATCTGTATCTTGTCGCCTCATCCATGGAGCCGATTACGACCTTGGAAGGCATGAAGGTACCGCCCGACTATGACTTTCAGAGTGCCCCCCTTCCGGACATCCTGATCGTGCCTGGGTCAGCCGATCCCGCACCACAGTTGGACCATCCCGAACTGCTGGCCTGGGTCGAGAAAAGCAGTCGGCGCTGCACCTGGACCACGAGCGTCTGCACCGGGGCGGCCATCCTGCTGGCTGCAGGACCAGCCAAAGGACGACGGATCACCAGCCATTGGATGATGCGCGACGCCTTGCGAGCACAGCATGACGTGACCGTGATCGACAATGTTCGGTATGTGGCGGATGGACATCTGGTGACCAGTGCCGGCGTCAGTGCTGGGATCGATATGGCACTGTGGGTGGTGGGACAAATCCTAGGACCAGAACATGCGCGTGAAGTCCAACACGCCCTGGAATATTATCCAGAGCCACCCTACCAGCTGGAAGCTACAGCGTCGCAGAGCAAGCCCGCCACCCTAGCAGCGGGTCGATAGTCAGCTATGAAATTGGAGGTGAGGCTCGTCTTGCAGACAAGCGAAGGGGCGATTGCCCACCCCACTTGGGAGTCGCCTATAGCAGCAAATTCCCGTCGGCAAGATCGGGATTGCCCCTCGAGACAGGTTTTAGTTCGGCTTACGAGTTAATCCGTTTGAGCGATCCAGGAATTTTAGGCGTGGGGGTATTCACATCCACATTCTGTGCTCGATGCAGAAGCGCGTGGTCCATAAGGACGAGTGCTAGCATGGCTTCGGCAATCGGAGTGGCACGGATGCCGACACAGGGATCATGACGGCCGTTGGTTTCGACCATGACCGGCTTGCCCTGCTTATCGATTGACTTGCGGGGAATGCGGATACTCGATGTGGGCTTAATGCCGATGGTGACGACAATATCCTGCCCGGTCGAAATGCCGCCGAGGATGCCTCCGGCGTTGTTGGAGAGAAACCCTTCCGGCGTCAGTTCATCACCATGTTCAGAGCCTCGCTGCGTGACCGAAGCAAAGCCGGAACCAATCTCCACCGCCTTCACCGCATTGATGCTCATCATAGCCGCGGCAAGATCTGAATCCATCTTCGCATAAACTGGGGCACCCCATCCGACCGGCACATGTTCGGCAATCGTCGTAATCTTGGCACCAACGGAATCTCCAGCCTTCCGCAGTTCGTCCATGAAGGATTCCAGCTTGGGCACAATATCGGGGTCAGCCGAGAAAAATGGATTCTGACCGACCGACTCCCACGTCTTGAATGGCAACTCATGCGGCCCCAGCTGGCTGAGGTAGCCACGAATCACCACCCCATACTTCTCGTTGAGCCATTTCCTCGCAATGGCTGCTGCTGCGACGCGGACCGCTGTCTCGCGCGCGGATGCACGACCTCCTCCACGGTGATCGCGAATCCCGTATTTCTGCCAATAGGTGTAGTCGGCATGGCCAGGTCGGAACGTATCGATCAAATTGCCGTAATCGCGGCTGCGCTGGTCTTCATTGCGAATCAGCAACGCGATCGGAGTGCCAGTCGTCTTCCCCTCAAATACCCCTGAGAGAATTTCAACCGTATCCGATTCCTGCCGTTGCGTGACATGGCGAGAAGTCCCAGGCTTTCTCCGATCGAGGTCTTTCTGAATATCTTCTACTGAGAGGGCCAGTCCAGGCGGGCAGCCATCAACGACGCACCCGATTGCCGGCCCGTGGCTTTCGCCGAATGAGGTGACCGTGAAGATGCGGCCGAATGTATTGCCAGCCATCAAGCAAGCTCCTCTGAGTATTGAACAATGACCGCCAGCGTTGTTCCCACATTACTCTGAGGCACGTGAAGCGTATTTCGTGAAGCGTGAAGCGAATCGATTGGGAGGCAGAAAGGTTGCTGGTAAGACCACTGCGAGCGCAGGTGAGCCATGTACTGGTGTTGTTGAAAACAGACGGCCTTTTTGAACATTCGATTGATCAATGAGATCCAGCTTAGGATGCTCTCCCAGAGAAGAGTACCGAGCGCCATTGTAAGCGCAAGAGGCCAAACCACGCAATACAGGCACCGAGTCCTGGCCTATACTATTCATGAACGTATCTACTGCAACCCCCATACGCTGCTGCGATAAGTCTGGCCTCGGTGAGTTGTGAATTGTGAATGTTGAGTTATCTGGATCCTATGATACATCCGCGCCAGGCAAACCTGATAGGGAAGACAAACCAGCTTCGTCACAAACCGTCATAACCACGAATGGGGATAAGATGATCCTCACCGGGGATGATCGTCTGTCCACATTGCCTCCACCTCTCTCGGCTGTGCCACATCTCGCACCGTGAACTCAACTGTTTCGATTTCACGCTGATCTGGACCGATAAGTGCCAATCTGTGTGTACCAGCAACCGGTTCCCAGATGGTCAACGCGACAGCGGATCCCATGTCCGCACCATTCAATTGCCAGCGATAGTCCGAATCGCTTGGATGCGCCTCAAAAAATATCTGTTGTTGCCCTGCGGGGATATCCGGATCCGGTGCGAGCACCATCCCTGCGACCGGATAGGCGATCCGTGGCTGCCGATGTGGAACGAGGGACTTGGTGGCCCGCGGCTCCGTTCCGGTGACAAACCATTCCGTGCGCGTCGGTTCACCGGAGCTGAAGCTAACGTGCTTCCGAATGATACCCTGCGGAACCGTCCGGGCAGTTTTGGCCGCATCCCGATGGAGCCAGTTCATCACATCGAGCCACACGGGGGCTGCACCGGATACCCCACTGACATTCCACATTGGCTCTCCTGAAAAATTCCCGACCCACACCCCGACGGTGTAGTGGTCGGTGTAGCCGACACACCAGTTATCTCGCATATCCTTGCTCGTTCCGGTTTTCACCGCGCTCCAGAACCGAGAGGCCAACGGACTCTCCCAGCCAAACGTGGCACTCCTGGCCTCTCGATCCGACAGGATGTCTGCGATGAGAAAGGCGGCTTGGGATGAAAACACGCGCACCGGTTCTTGGCTAGACACCGCGACTGCCACAAGTCTGAGTGGAGTTCTCACCCCACCATTCGCCAAGGTCCGATAGGCATTCACGACATCCCAGAGTGAAATATCCGCAGAGCCCAGTGCCAGAGATGGTCCATAGAAGTTGCCCTCTTCTTGTAGCCCCGTAAACCCTATCAGCTGCAGTCGACGCACGAATGCGTCCTCCCCTACCAATCGCAACACGTTCACCGCCGGCACATTGAGCGAGGAGGCTAACGCTGTCCTCGCGGTCACCAAACCACGAAATTGTCGGTCGTAGTTCTTCGGTCTGTAGATGCCGTTCTCCACGGAGACTTCGAGTGGACTGTCGTCCAACAATGTGGCGGGGGTGAGCACCTTGCTGTCGAACGCCGTCCCATAGAGAAAGGGCTTCAGGATAGAACCAGCCTGACGCTTGGCCCGCACCCCATCGACATGCCGCGCCCGTGAGAGCTCGCCACTACTGCCGACATAGGCCAGGACCTCGCCGGTCGCATTCTCCACCACCAACACAGCCCCATCCTCGACATGCTGTGAACGAAGCGCTTGCAATTGCTGCCGCAGCGATTCCAGCGCGACACGTTGGACCTGTCCATCCAAGGTCGTGGTCACCGACTTGGACGGATTCTGCTCACGAGCCTCTGATCTTGACAGAACCTGGACCGCAACATGGGGAGCCAGGTTTTCCCGTTGAACAAACACCGGCGGTTTGGACAACAGTTCCCGGACATTCTCCGTGATCGTGCCACAGGACTCCTCCATCTGTTTTCCCCTGGCCAGCGCGCAGGCTCTTGTGACAACTCGCTCCACATCCGCATTCGGAGCAGGAAGTAATGCGGCCAAGATTACGGACTCCCTCTCGGTCAAGCCGTGAGGGCGCTTACCGAAGTACCCGGTGGAAGCAGCAGCCAGACCTTGAATTTCTCCACGAAAACTCACGAGATTGAGGTAGGCCTCTAGAATTTCGTCTTTCGACCAGATCCGTTCTAGCTCCTGCGCGGCCTGTACCTGTTGGACCTTCTGCCACAGCGTCTTGCGATTCGCAGTACCGCGAAGGTTCCTATCCAGCAGCGCGACGAGCTGCATTGAGATTGTACTGGCACCACGAACCCCGCCAGCCCCATGGAGCAACGCTGATCCCATCGCCAGCCAATCCACTCCATGATGGTCGTAGAAGCGATGGTCTTCGGCTTGCAAAATCACTCGCTTCAGCGCCGGTGAGACGTCGTCTAGTGCGACCCACTCCAACCGTCGTCCCTGCTGCACGACGCGTTGTTGATCAATCACCATCCCTTGGCGATCCAGCAGGAACGCATCCGACGATTGATACCGGTTCCGTACCTGGTCAAATGATTGGTCGAACCCGTAGGCTGCTCCTCCTTGCAGACTGACCACCAACAGAAGAAGCCGAACCAATTTCACCAACATCACCGCCCCACCTCGAATTCGCGATTCGGCAGCTCACCGAGCATCTCTGGTGAATACATCGCTTCCGCCCGTGTAGATGGAAGCTGGTAGGTCCCGGCTTGATTGAGCCGGACCGTATACTCCACGGTAAACGTCCCCTTGGGCACATACGCATAGTAGGCTCTGAAGGCTTCGAAAGACCGTTCCTCGAACGCCGGCCACACCCATCCCTTTCGCACCTCGTCCTGTGTCAGCAATTGCCGCTCACGACCGACGCCACCCATTACGGACGCTCCTCCAGGGATGGGATCGTTCACGACCACCCATGTCATATCGGCCTGGGCCTCAATGTCCAGTCGAACTCGTGCCACATCCCCTTGGGTCCACCGCCCTGGTTGTTTCTGGGACACAGGCGTCATGGTCTTCACCATTCGATAGCCACTCGAGAACGGTTCCATCAGTGGAATCGCTGCCCGGCTCTGGACCGTCACCCAGGGTTTTCCCGTTCCCTGATGGCGGACGGCCACCTCGGCTTGTCGATCAGGCCACGAGAAATTCCGTACCGCGCCTTTCTCCTCCTTCGACCAATTCACGGCTTCCAACTGCGATCCAAGCACCGCTGTTGTCGTTCCTGTCACAGCTTCACGCTCGAACGATGCGGAAAATTTCCTCGCCGCCAGAGCCCCCCAGGCATTGGCCGTCGTGAGATCCCAATGTCCCTGCTTCTGCCGAGCGATCGCTCCACGCATGATTCGTGGCATATCATCTTTCCACTTCGGTGAATCCAATTCTGTCAGCACCAAACGAACGGCATTGGTATCCACCGACGTCATGAGCCACCACAATCTGTCCTCCTGCTCAGTGGAGAACCCCATCGTGGTACCCTGGAGATTCAACCTGGCACGAAGGACTTGCTCGCCTTCCGCCTTACGCTTGGCTTCATCCTTCACGTCAGCCACTCGCCGAAGAATATTGACCCAATCGATCACGGCTGAAGTTGGCCACCGATTCGGGCTGATGCTGATGGCATCCACCATGCCGGCTTCAGCTTTGTCATAGCGAGAGAGGGCTTCCATGGCTGCCAACTTCCTGATCGTCAGATCTGATGTATTCAATGGCGAATAGCCGGCGCTCGATCCTTGGACAAACTTCGTCAGCCCCGATAGCATGCGCTCCAAGGTGACCGATGGAATGGCCCACCCAGCCTCATGCGCAACAGATAGGAGATAGGCCGTCAGGACATCGCTGCCCAGGTTCATCCCAGGCCAATACTTGGCCAACCCATCTCCATCCAAATATGCCGGCAAGTCACTGACGATCTTCTTCCACAGGTCCTCATCCTGCAGCACAATCGCTCGTGAGGCCTGCTGTTCCAAACAGGAATAGGGATACTGAGACATGTATGCTTCGACACCACCAAGGCTGCCGACCAAACTCGGGCGGACCGTGAAGGACATCCCGCCCTTTCCCATCACGGAGTCTTTCGGACGCTCAATCGGGAAGTGGGCATCCGCACTCAGTTGTGTGACCGTCGATTGGAACGTCCTCACCGGGACCGCCGGTACCACTGTTTGCGTGACTTTGAGCTTGTCCGAGTTCCCACCTTTCTCCGTCGCCTCGATCTCATACACCAACCGGTCCACCCCCACAGGCGCCAGTATCTCCCACCCGATGGTTTTGGCTGCTCCTGGTGCCAACGCAACCGTCTGTGGAACCAGCGGCTTCGGCAACTGCCGCACCAGACCGGTGACCGTCACTTCCATCGCGTTCGTCGAGGCATTGCGGACGGTGACTTCAGATTGATACCGATCTCCTTCCCGAACGAGCGGCGCAATCCCGGACAGCATCATCAACTCTTGCGTGGACCGGATCGTGGTCGACCCGGTCCCAAAGAGTTGGCTGCCCGCTGTTGCCACTGCCGTGATTCGAAAACTCGTGATTGAATCATTGAGCGGAACCTCAACCGTTGTTTCCCCCTGCTTGTCCAGCGGGATCCGCCCCTTCCAGAGCAACAGCGTGTCAAAGAGCTCGCGCGTCGGTTGCTTCCCGCCTCCACCGCCAGGAAGTTTAGATTTCAACCCGAAATGGCGTTTTCCGACGACGTGCATCTGGCCCGTCGACGTCTCAACCTCTTCGTTCCTGGGCTTCATCATGGCGTCGAGCAGACGCCAACTGTGGTTCGGCCACAGTTGCAGCAGGCCTTCATCCACGGCTGCGAGGGCAATCTCACTCCCTGACGGCAAGGCCTGTCCATCAGCACGCGTCACCTTGATGGCAATCTTGGCCTTCTCACGGACTCGATAGGTCTGACTATTCGACGTGACTGATACGTGTAGTTCGTGCGCTTTCCAGCCGACGTTGATCCCAACGAGTCCCAACTTATAGGCAGGTCTTCCCAGATCCACCAAGGCCGTCGGCTTCACGCCTTCCACCCGCCCCCGCACCGCGAGCACCGACACAAACACGTTCGGTGCGTAGGTATCGAGAATCGGCAATTCAACAACCGGCGTCTTCCCGCTTAGCGGTTGCACGTAGGCATCGATCACACCCTCTCGCTCAACGGTGACGAGCCCCGTCGCTTCTCGAAAAGGCATCCGCACTTGCAGCTTTGCTGTCTCTCCCGGCTCGTAGCGGCCCCGCTCCGGCAGCACATCCATCCGGTCATCATCACTCACCCCGTACCACCAGTCCGACTCACCCTTGATCCATAGGTCCGCATGTGCCACCGACCGACGCTGCATATCATCGGCAATCTGGGCTTCTAGGATGACGTTCCCAGATACCGGCGCGGTCGTCTCGCATACAAGTCGGCCCTGTCCATCCGTGTGGCCTTCGCACACCGTCCCAACCGGTTTGACCTCTGTCACATGTTCGTAGGCATAAAACCCGCCCAACAATCGTTTGCGGTGGGAATAGATTTTTTTCTCGAACAGATCCACCGTCACGGGAACGCCGGTGAGGGCCTTGCCGGAAGTGTCCACCGCGATCGCCTGAAATGACAGTCTGTCTTGTGTTGCCATCCAAGAGCCCAGCTTCAACCCGACAAGTCGTTGGGCGGGCCACAGAGGAACGCTGCGTGCCACCGTCTGCACTTCCCCATTCGGGTCACGGAATTCCAACTCCATCGCGAGATCCATCGGAACCTGTCCCGTTGGGAGATGCTGAACCGTGGTCCGGAGTCCTCCATTGGCATCCAGGACCAGGCTCTGGCTTTGGGTACGCTTCGATTCCTTCTTGGATGATCGGCCATCGCCGCCGATTTGTCCGCCGTCACTCTCACCCTCCGTTGGATCAGGCTCCTCTCCTCCCTCCGCCATGTCTTGCTGTCGTTCCCGTGTGAGCCCCACCTTCACTGGTCCGTTTGCGAAGACGGCTCCCTCAAATCCCTCGAAGGCGTTCAGCGTCCTTGGTTGAACCAGGCCGCGAAACGTGACCGGCAGGTCCCCAGCTGACCCACCGGCCAAGTAACTCACCGCCAGATCCACCGTCGCCTCTGAAGCGGCCACAAGCGGTTTCGCAGGCGGATTGATGACGCCTTTCATGAGCGGCACCCGATACTCTTCGACACGAAATTCTCCGGAGCGCAGTCCTTGTGGTGAGTAAAAGACTTCCTGATCGTCAGCCACTTGCTTCTCTTGCGACTGCGGTGGTTCGTTCTTCAGCCACACGCCGTAGGTGCCAAGCTTGGCATCCTTGGGAATGGTCCAACTCGTTTCTGCAACGCCCTGTGCATCCCACTGAATTGGAAATTCATACCGCTGTGACGTGGCTTCGTGGTGAATGACGACCGCCTTGGGTTTCTCCTCCTCCTTTGGCATCACAAAGCCGCGCATGTGCGGGTGCCGAGTCAGATGCTTCATCTGTACCCTATCCCCGGCCCGCAACAGTGTTCGGTCAAACACGGTGTGGACCGTGATGCCTGGCTGGGCCTGATATACCGAGGGCAGATTGAATCGCCATGGCTCAATCCCCTCTTGCCAGGACGACCGCATGAACGATCGATCATCCCGCGTCGTGGCCATCACGAAATAGTCATTGTGCCATTCACAGGACGAAGGCTCCGGCAGTGGACCGACTTTCGCGATCCCTTCTCCGTCTGTCTTTCCTGTCCACAACTCATGGCCGCTGCAGGAATGGATGGTCACTGTGGCATCCGCCACGGGGTTCCCACTGTCCAGCGCCGTCACCCAAACCAACGAGGCTTCCCGCCCCTTCTTAAAATGCACGGCAAGATTAGTCACCAAGGCTGCCGTCGCGACATACATAGGCGCCGGTTTTGACAGCAGCGCCTTTCCAAGAATCTGACTTTTGATTTCCACGACATACAACCCAGGCTTGGGCAGCGGCAGCCCCAGGACTTCCGTCGCCTTGGTTCCCTCCAGATTGGGGATGGTATAGCGCTTGGGCTTTCCCATGGACTTCGCGAAAATCGAGGCGGTACGCGTCTCGTATTCCATCGCATTCTTCCGTTCAACCCGATAGAGCCAGTCCAGGATGTCTCGAACCTTTGCCGACTTCACCTGCACCACTTGTCCGGACAGCTTCTGAGCATATTGGTCTTGCATGACAGACAGCACACCCGTATTGACCTTAGCCTCAAGATTGCGCACGGTGAGTGGTAAGACCGGATCCGCCTTCGACTCCAAGATGCCGAACGATGCAGGAAACTTGGCGAGAGGAGGAAACGCACCGGTCTGAACCGTAAGGGGAAATCGATCGGCGTTCTCCAACTTCCGACCAGCATCATCAACCAATCCATCCGGCACTTCGATCTTGTAGGTCTGACTTTCCGCGAACGGCCCTTTGAACCGCACCCGCTCAATCATCATATTCTGGAACTCATGAGGATCTGGAGACTTCTGACCTGCTGCGGCTCCACTCGCCTCCCCCTTTTTTGCTAAGAAACCTGTGGCCACTCCATTTTTCACACCCAAAACCACTCCCCCGAACGCTTCCAGTACCGGTTCAACCACCGCCCCCTGCGCGTCCTTCAGCACGATCTTGCTGGCCTGAGCCACCGTGATGGGTGCAGACAGATTCAGCGTCATCGCGCTAAACGGCAGACAGCCCGCACCGGCCTTGGCCCGTTCACAAGACAAGGTCGCACGGAATGCCCCCCTTGTTCGAAAGGGAAGCGCCTGGGCCTGCTCAGTAGCCACGCCGCTCTTTGAGCGCACCCCGTCCCCCCATATAAGCGCGACGGCGTGCTCAGCCGGGAACCGTTGCCGGGCTTGGAGGACCACAAGGGAGGTCGATTTCATTGGAACCGACACATGCTTGAGCACTGCCACCCGTTCAGGCCCACTCAGCATCCTGACCCCGATTCGGCTTTCAATTCCATCCACTCGAAAATACACATGCTCAAGGATCGACGACTGATCGACCTCACCATCAATCCCCAGGACAAACGCCTGCTCCTCGTCAATGTAGTGGTTTCCCTCATACGGCTGTGACCACTTGATCATTGGCCCGCCGGTTGAAAATGAAAAGGTACTGGGCCCGGTCAGTTTCTGTCCGGACAGCGTTTGAACGGCAGCTTTGAGGGAAAAGGTACAGCGGACTCCGGCTGGAAGATCCCGCTTAAAATCGAATAGCCAATTGGTTCCATCCGCCCATCGAGCTGTGCCTGCTTCGGAGCAATCGATGTCGAACGGATCGACGATGCCGCGCGGATCGCCAAACGGAACCATGGGTTCTGAAAACTGTGCCCGGACCTGGCGCACACCTTTCACAGCTCCCTCCGGTGTGAAGACTTCGATATGAGGATTTTTCGAGCTGTCCTGCGCAACCGTCTGCGGCGTCTCCGCCGAGACACTCACAGAATTACCCGAGACGACAGCCCACAGCGTCAGCATACTCAGCATGACATGAATCATGATCGGACTCCCCTTTCCTTCCGGCAGGAGTTTACAGACCCTTTCTCACAGGACGTGGATATTCCACGAAAGATTCAACGATGAGACGAGGGAGCGGTCGAACAGTCTGTGTTCGACTTCAACTGGAGCAAACTGGTCTGATGCAGAACCGTCGCAGAGAAACGCAGAAAGGGTATACGCCGCACGCAGATGAGTCCAGCATCGGAATTAGAACGTTCCGATACAGGCCCTCGTTCACTCTACGAGGTCAAGTTTAATGCGCAGTTCCTTGAGTTGGTCGGCGCCAACGGCAGATGGCGCATCGGTCAGCGGACATTGTGCCCGTTGGGTCTTGGGGAACGCGATGACGTCACGGATCGAATCAGCGTTGCCCAACAGCATGACCAGCCGGTCCAGCCCAAAGGCGATCCCACCATGCGGTGGCGCGCCATACTCCAGAGCCTCCAGCAGAAACCCAAACTTGACCGCTGCGTCTTCCTTACCGATCCCCAGCAGATCAAAGACTTTGCTCTGGATATCTCGGCGGTGAATACGAATGCTGCCGCCACCGATTTCGCTCCCGTTCAATACCATGTCGTACGCCTTCGCGCGGACTTTCAACGGCTCAGTTTCGAACAGGGCCAGATCCTCATCAAGCGGCGCCGTGAAGGGATGGTGGATGGCCACGTACCGCTTTTGCTCCGCATCATAGTCCAGCATGGGGAAATCGACCACCCACAAGGGCTTCCAAGCTGTCGTATCGATCAGCTTCAACTCATCCCCCAACAAGAGTCTGATTCGCCCCATCACATCGTGAACAATTACCGGCTTGTCGGCACCGAAGAGGACCAGATCCCCAGGCTTCGCTTCCGGCAGGGCCGCTGCAAACGCCTTCGCATCCAAGAACTTCGCGATGACGGACTCCAGCTGACCTTCTGCCGTCAACTTCAACCAAGCGAGACCTTTCGCCCCGAAACTTTTGGCCGTTTCCCCTAGCGCATCGATGCGCGTGCGGGATAGACTCGCGCCACCTTTAACGATCAAGGCTTTGACGATCCCTCCCTTGGTCGCCGCGTCTTTGAAAACCTTGAATTCGCTCGCTGCGCCGAATGCCGTCATGTCATAGAGCGGCATCTCGAACCGGAGATCGGGCTTGTCCGATCCATAGCGGCCCATCGCCTCCGCATAGGTCATTCTGGGAAATGGTGTCGGCAACTGCACGCCGCCCACCTTGCTGAAAATCGTGACGATCATCCGCTCCATCAGGCTCATGACCTGTTCGCGATCGACAAACGACATTTCCAGGTCGATCTGTGTGAACTCAGGCTGCCGATCGTTGCGAAGATCTTCATCCCGAAAACAGCGGGCGATCTGATAGTAGCGATCGACGCCGCTGACCATGAGCACCTGCTTAAACAATTGCGGTGACTGCGGCAGCGCAAAGAACTGCCCGGCGTTCACGCGGCTCGGCACGAGATAATCCCGAGCACCCTCCGGTGTACTTTTCGTCAGAATCGGTGTCTCCACCTCCAGGAAGCCTTCGGCATTCACGAATTCCCTGGTGGCCTGCGTAATGCCGTGACGGAGACTCAACAGCTGTTGCATTCTGGGGCGACGAAGATCCAGGAAGCGATACTTCAACCTGATCGATTCCGTCACGTCCGCGTCGTCTTCAATCAAGAACGGCGGTGTCTTCGCCTCGTTCAGAATTTCCACGTCGTCGACAAAGATCTCAATCTCACCGGTCGAGAGATCGGGATTCTTTGATTCATCGGGCCGCGCCATGACTTGCCCGGTCACAGACACGACACATTCGCTGCGGAGTGTGTGGGCCGCTTGATGACACCGAAGATTGCGCTCGGCATTGAACACCACTTGGGTGATGCCGGTCCGGTCTCGCAAATCGATAAAAATCACCATGCCATGGTCGCGCCGCCGCTGCACCCAGCCATTCAAGACGACGGTTTCTCCGATCTGTTTTGTATTCAACTCGCCGCAGCGATGTGTGCGGATCTTCATACCCTTCTCGC
Source organism: uncultured Nitrosospira sp. (assembly GCA_900696515.1). Classification (GTDB taxonomy): domain Bacteria; phylum Nitrospirota; class Nitrospiria; order Nitrospirales; family Nitrospiraceae; genus Nitrospira_D. The sequence goes on from CAADGK010000127.1 coordinate 29,506, forward strand.
TTTCTTTCCAACGTATTTCTTGGCCTTCACCGGTCTGGCCCAACCCGCCCGCCTGACCAGCCGCTTGGGACCTGGCATTGCCTCTTCTCCCCGCTCGACCGAGGCCACGCGCTGTTCCACCAGTTCGCGCAAAGCATTCGCTTCATAATCGCTGAGGAAACGAAACTCGCCTGGCTCCAGATTGCCGAGCGCCAGCGGTCCCATCCTTATCCGTATGAGCTTGATCACCATATGCCCCACGGACTCCAACATCCGTTTCACTTGATGCTTACGACCTTCCCGAATCGTGACCTCCAGCCAGGAGTTCGCCTCGGCCCGCTTCACTTTTTTTACGACCGCCGGGCCTGTCATCCCATCCTCTAGTTTGACTCCTCGTTGAAGCTGAGCGATCTCGCTATCTGTCAGCACGCCTTTGACCTTGATCAGATAGGTTTTGGGAACATGATACCGAGGATGCAGCAGGGCCTGAGCCAGGTCGCCGTGGTTCGTCATCAACATCAAGCCTTCGCTATCAAAATCCAACCGTCCGACTGGAAACACTCGCACAGACACACCATGAAGAAAATTCTTCACGGTGTCCCTCCCACCAGGGTCGTCCAAGGTCGACATCACGTTCTTGGGTTTATTCAATACCAGATACACAAACGGCTGCGCCGAGGTGAGGTGTTTGCCATCGACCTTCACATGATCGCGCCCCGGATCGACCTTCGTTCCGAGTTCGGTCACGACCTTGCCGTTGATCGTCACACGACCGCTGGCGATCAGCATCTCCGCCTTCCGGCGTGAAGCCAGTCCTGTACTCGCAATCAGCTTTTGGAGACGAAGTTCCATAATTCGTTAGGCGTAAGGCGTCAGGAGTGAGGTGAGCAGAGTGTCACTCTTCCTCACTCGACTCATACCTAACGCCTCACCCCTTACCCCTCACGTCCGTTATTCCCATTCAATCGTACTCGGCGGTTTCGAGCTGATATCGTACACGACTCGATTCACACCCTTCACTTCATTGATGATCCGGTTCGACATGCGGCCCAGCACCTCATTGGGAATCCTCGCCCAGTCGGCGGTCATGCCATCCACACTCGTCACGGCACGAATGGCAATCACATGCTCATACGTCCGTTGATCACCCATCACCCCAACCGTGCGAATCGGGAGCAGTACGGCAAAGGCCTGCCAGATTTCCCGATAAAGCCCGGCGCTTCTGATCTCCTGATCAACAATCGCTTCCGCGGCGCGAAGAATCGCCAATCGTTCCGCTGTCACCGCACCCAACACGCGAATGGCTAATCCCGGGCCCGGGAACGGCTGCCGCCAGATAATCTCATCCGGCAACCCCAGCTCATGCCCTAGTACCCGCACTTCGTCTTTAAAGAGCTCTCGCAGCGGTTCGATCAGTTTGAGTTTCATCCGTGCCGGCAACCCGCCGACATTGTGGTGCGTCTTGA
>CAADGK010000128.1 GCA_900696515.1 uncultured Nitrosospira sp.
CCGCAGCAATCGACGCTCAATGGATCGTGACGCCGGAGCTTGCGGTGTGCGGACTGCAATTTGCCCATGTCGTTGGCTCTGATTGGATCCAGCCGCAACCCGACCCTTGGATGCAACAGGTCTGCAGCCTGGTCAAGACGTTGAAACGAACGGTCTTTCTCGGTTGCCCCGAGCGAGAGGGCAGGCGGTTCTATAATTCCGTGTTTGTCATTGGTCCGACCGGCGAGATTCTTGGCCAACATCGCAAGATCAACGTGGCGAGTGATTCACTGTCCTGGTCGAGCCCAGGTGACCGTATCGCTCCGATCGAGTGCGACGGGATCAAGGTCGGTGTGCTGATTTGCAGCGATGCCTATACGTCGAATATTGCTCGAGCGCTGAAGTTCGAAGGCGCACAGATGTTGGTGTCGCCCGCGTCATGGGGGCCAGGCATTCATGGCCCCAATGGGGAATGGGAGCAGCGGAGCCATGAAACGGGACTTCCCGTGATCGTCTGCAATCGAACGGGTGCGGAGCAGACACTCGACTTTTGGAAGGCGCCGAGCTTAGTTGCGAAGAATGGTGACCGGTTGCTGTCTCATACATCGGACCGATCGGCCGTCCTCACGTTTGACTGGGACTTCTCCAATATGGTACCAAGCACAACTCAATTTCGGACAGACTACATTCGAAGCTAGCTCGAACATCGATGATGTCGTACATAAGTACTCGTTCTGGACAGGAAAAGGCGCATCCTCTTTTTCCGTTCATTGCTGATGGATGCCGATAGGAAGGAGGAAAAACTCACAACGAGATAGACCGTCAGTGCCGGGGAAGATGGTGCAAGTCCATCACGGTGCCGCCACTGTAAGCGGGGAGTGACTCTGCACGATGCCACTGTCTGGGAAAGCTGTCAGCTGCTAGCAATCAGCATTCAGTCAAAACCTGATCGCTGAACGCTGTGAACTGATTGCTTCGAAGATGGGAAGGCGCAGGGAAACGACGATCCGCAAGTCAGGAGACCCAACGGACGGGAAACATTCACACCCTTCGAGTCAAAGGGAGAGTTTTATGCGTCGTGTGTATCGGTGTTCCCGGTTTGTTCTGGCCTGCTGTGTTCTTGTCAATGTTCTGCCCTGCCTCCATACCATTGCATTCGCTCAAGACATCGCGATGGCGTCTCAACAAGAGATCGTTGAGGCTCCCGATGTCGTGGTGAGTGCGACAAAGACCCCAATTCCAGCCAAACAAGTTACCAGCGCCGTCGAGGTCATCACCGGCGAGGAGATGCAACAGCGGAAGATCAGGACCGTCGCCGAAGTGCTTCGATGGGCGCCGGGCCTTGCGGTTTTTCAAAGCGGAGGGCTCGGCACGACCGTTGATGTGCGGATGCGCGGGGGAACGCCGGAGCAGACACTTGTGTTGATTGACGGGGCGATCGTCAATAGCGCGACGCTCGGCAGTTATAATTTCGCCAATCTCACCTCCGACAATATCGAACGGATCGAAATCCTGCGTGGGAGTCAGAGCATGCTGTGGGGGTCGGATGCCATGGGCGGCGTCATCAATATCACGACCAAGCGGGGACGAGAGAAATCCAACGTCTCAGGTTTTGTCGAGTACGGCTCATTCAACACGATTCGAGAAGGAGGGAGCCTGGCCGGAAAGAAGGGACCTATTGATTTCTCGGGATCAATCACGCGGTTGGATACCGCCGGCTTTTCAGCGATGAGCCATCGGCGTGGCGCGTCCGAGCGAGACGGCTACCACAACTGGCAAGGATCTGTTCGACTCGGTGCGGATCTGCCGAGGGACGGACGGCTGGAGTTTAGTTTCCGATGGCTGGAAGGTCTTGTACATTTCGATGGATTCACCTTCAATCCGGTCACCTTCGCTTCAGAGCCGGCTGATGTGTTTGGTGCCAGATCGAAAAGTGCCCAATACATTTTTGCGGGAAATTATACCCAACCGATCACCGACTGGTGGTCGCAACAGCTGACCTTGTCACGGGCAACCGAGAACCTTGTGAGTGACGGCGGCGCGGTCGAACGGAGTCTCGTGACCGGAGTCACAGGACCAATCGGATTCCCGTTCAGGTCTCAAATTGGAACCACGAGCAATCGGATTGAATGGCAGCATAACATCCAAGTCGGCACACCGCTTCGATTGACAGCGGGGTATCAGTTTCGGGAGCAGCGAGGCGATAATCGTGATCTTTTGACCAACACGACCGTTTTTGAGAACAGATCCGTGAGTAGCCACGCTGGATTTGGAGAGGCACAGTTGAATCTTTGGGATCGAGTATTCGGCACGGCGGGCATTCGGCAAGATGAGTATAACGTGTTTGGAAGCGCGAGGACCTATCGAGTGACCGGAGGATATCTGGTCAAAGAGACCGGCACAAAGTTCCGAGGCAGTTACGCGACGGGATTTCGCGCTCCCACGATCAATCAGCTGTTTTTCCCGGGTTTTGGCAACCCGAATTTGCAACCGGAAAAAAGCCAAGCGTTTGATGTGGCCATCGAGCAGGCATTGCCGAATGATCGAGGCAGTATCAGCGTCGGGTATTTTTGGACCCGCTACCGCAATCTCATTTTGTCGGTCTTCGATCCTGCCGTCTGTACGGAGCCCGGGTCATTCGGGTTCTGTGCACAGAATGTCGGCTTGGCTCGAGCGGAAGGCGTGGAGGTCAGTACCAAGTTGAAGCTCTATCGTGACGGGCCATGGGTGAAGAATCTGGATCTGCAGATCCAGTATACGTACGCCGCAACGCGGGATATCAGTAGTGGCTCGGATACACGCCTTCCCAAGTGGCCGCTCCATCAGATTTCGACCATTCTCAGCTATCAGCCTCTGGAAAGTGTACGAGCCCATTTGGAAGGACGATATGTCGGCGAGCGGTTCGGCAATACCGGGAATGGAAATCCTACTCCCTCGTTTGTCGTCTGGAATCTGTCGGCGAGCTATGACGTGACGAAGTCCGTGCAAGCCTATCTTCGCTTGGACAACATCTTCAACGAGAAGTATGAAGAGACACTGTTTTTCGGGACGCCGATCCGCTCCATCTTCGGCGGTGTGCGGATGAATTACGATCTGCCGTTCTAGGGTTGCATGAAACAGCATCCACGACTGGTGATAGCCGGGACTCACAGCGGTGTCGGGAAAACGACCGCAACGCTGGCCATTCTGGCGGCTCTGCGGGAGCGGGGCCGCCGGGTCCAGCCGTTCAAGGCAGGACCGGACTTCATCGATCCGAGCCATCATCAGGCCGCAACAGGAAGGCAGTCGAGGAACCTTGACGGCTGGATGTTAGGCGCACAGGTCAACCGGGAGATCTTTACACGTGCCGCGGAAGATGCCGACATCTCCGTGATCGAAGGGATGATGGGGCTCTTCGACGGCAGCTCTTCCGTGAGCGATCATGGGAGTACGGCCGAACTGGCCAAACAATTGGACGCACCGGTTATTTTGGTCATCGACGGCAGTGCCTTGGCTCGTTCTGCTGCGGCGATGGTCGCGGGGTATGCACGTTTTGATCCTGCCGTACACGTAGTAGGCGTGTTATTTAACAAAGTCAGCAGTGACGGCCATTACAAGTTGCTCAAAACAGCGGTGGAGCATGAGACGGACGTCAAAGCCCTTGGTTATCTATGCCCCGATTCCGAACTGACAATCAACGCCCGGCACCTTGGCCTCACCATGGCTCAAGAACAACGGGATCGGAGTCTCTATCGTCGGTTGGCGAAGACTGCTGGCAACACCGTCGATCTGGATCTGCTCGAAACTCTTGCACGCTCGGGGGCTCCCTTGGCGCAAGATCCAAGGCCTGTTCTGCACCGTCGACCCAAGACCGTTCGTATCGGTGTGGCACAGGACCAGGCCTTTTGCTTTTACTATGCGGACAATTTGGAATTGCTCGAAGCAGGAGGAGGCGAACTCGTTGTCTTTTCTCCACTGCATGATGCTAAGCTCCCCGATGCGCTTGGCATGATTTATTTGGGCGGAGGGTATCCCGAATTGCACGGTCCAGCGTTAGCGGCCAACGGGCCCATGAGATCGGCGATCAAACGATTCGGCGAGCAAGGTGGGACGATTTATGCGGAATGCGGGGGCATGATGTATCTCACGCAGGGCCTGAGGGATTGTGACGGCCGCTTGCATGAGATGGTGGGGCTCTTTCCGGCTGAAGCAACCATGCAGCGTGCGAAGATGACCTTGGGGTATCGCGCGCTTGAGGTGGCCCGGTCTTGTGTCATCGGGCCGACCGGACTCACTGCGCGTGGGCATGAGTTTCATTATTCGACGATCGAACCAAAAGGCCCGCTGGCGTATGCGTGCACGTTGACCGATGCAGAAGGCGAGTCGAAGGGGTACGATGGAATGGTTACCTTCAATACGTTGGGCCTCTATACGCATCTGCATTTTGGGAGCCAACCGGCATGTGCAGCGGCGCTGGTCGACTCGGCACGTCGCACCGCCCAATACGCATCAGGATCATGTATTGCTTCATCGAAGGTAGGGGAATGAGGGGGGCCGTCGAAAAGGTTTGTGAATACTGCAGACAGCCGTTTCAATGTGTCGGGTACCAATGTTGGTGCGGCACAGTGGGGATTACAGAGCAACAGATGGACTGGATCGCCGGACAGTTTAAGGACTGTCTCTGTCGGATCTGCCTGGGGAAAGTGGCGACCGGTGAGTTGGGACCACGATCGTCGTCCATGATGTAACGGGTAGGCGGAGTCGATCTTGGAATGAGCCGAATACAGGGACGATTTTCAGAGCCGGAGCGTGAGGCGGTGTATCGGGCGATTTTTGAACGCCGTGATGTGCGCCGGAACTTTCTTCCAAAATCAATTCCTGACGCGGTGATCATGCGGCTGTTGACGGCCGCTCATCACGCGGGATCCGTCGGGTTCATGCAACCCTGGGATTTTGTGGTCATCCGTAATGACGCAACGAAACGTGCGGTGAAGAACCTCTTTATCAATGCCAACGGCAAAGCGGCTGCCCGGTATGCAGGTGCCAAGGGGGCATTGTACCGGCGGTTGAAGTTGGAAGGCATTGAGGAAGCGCCTGTCAATCTGTGTATCACATGCAGCCGGCGACGTGGTGGGCCACAAGTCCTTGGGCGCTCCACGGTGCGTGCAACGGACTTGTATAGTACCTGTTGCGCGGTTCAAAATCTCTGGCTGGCCGCAAGGGCCGAGGGGATCGGTGTCGGCTGGGTCAGCATTCTCGATCACGAAGCGCTAAAACGTGTGATCGGGGTGCCGAAATCACTGACTGTGTTGGCCTATCTCTGCCTCGGGTATGTGTCGAGGTTTGAATCGGCACCCGACCTGGAAACCTCCGGATGGCGGCACCGGATTCCTGTGGACCAACTGATTCACTATGAAGCATGGGGGAATCAAAGTTCTGACAAGGAGAGCAACGCAAATGCGGATCACCAAGGTCTATACGAGAACGGGCGACGCCGGAAAAACCAGGCTCGCAGGCGGGCAACAGGTGTGGAAGGACAGTCTTCGAGTCGAGGCGTACGGCACCGTCGATGAATTGAATTCCTCGGTCGGAATTGTTCGGGTTTTCAATAAGGAAGCTATCGAACTCAATAAACAGGCCGGTCAGTTGGAAGATGAGCTTCGATGGGTGCAGAACAAGCTGTTCGATGTCGGGAGCATTCTGGCGACGGCTCCTGGACAGACGTTCAAGAATATGCCGCAGGTGCAGGCGAGCGATGTCACGCGCTTGGAAAAATTGATTGATCGGTGTCAGAAAAATCTGGAACCGCTCAAGGAATTCATCCTGCCCGGAGGAGGAAAGGTGTCAGGTTTTCTTCATCAAGCGAGGACGATTTGCCGTCGAGCCGAGCGACTGTGTGTCGCGCTCTCCAAAACCGAGCCAATTGACCCACTGATCATCAAGTTTATCAATCGCCTGAGCGATGCCTTATTTGTTCTGGCTCGATGGGTAGCCAAGACACAGGGCGAGCCGGAATTTTTATGGGAACGGGATGTCGCCAAAAACTCGAAGTAAACGTCGATCTGCTGGACGACCCAATGGCCGTATTATTCTTGTGTTGGGTGGGGCTTCGTCTGGGAAAAGCGAGATCGCGCTTCGCTTAGGCGGTTCGCGGAGGCCGCGTGCCTTCGTGGCAACGGGCCAGGGGCTCGATGAGGAAATGGCTAACCGAATTGCCCGGCATCAAGCGACTCGTTCAGCCGAATGGCAGACCGTTGAAGAGCCGATTGATGTGGAGGCTTGGTTTTCCAAACAGGGGGCAGAATACCGGATCATCCTGTTTGATTGTGTGACACTCTGGTTGAGTAATCTGGTCGGAATTGGTCTCGCGGAATCAGTTATTCTTGCGCGTGTAGAAACCCTTCTTGACGCAATGCGGCGCACCGGGGCCACAGTGATCATCGTCAGCAATGAATTAGGATCAGGCCTTGTTCCGGCCGAACCATCTGTGCGAGCCTTCCGCGATCTTTCCGGGCGAGTGAATCAATGCCTTGCAACAGGGGCGGACGAAGCGTATCTGGCGGTCAGCGGACTCCCGCTTCGCCTGAAGTGAGAAAAGGAGCGTTATGTCGATTCAGGATGTCTGTCGTCAGATTACGCCGCTGGATCCAGCTCTGCAAATGGCAGCACGGACTCATTTGGGTCGACTGACCAAACCGCTCGGCAGCCTTGGCAAGCTCGAGGAGTTGGCCGCGGCCTACGTCACCATGACTGGCGAGATCAAGCCCACTATCCCTCGGGGAATGGTCTTCACCTTTGCGGCGGATCATGGTGTCACCGCGGAAGGTGTGAGTGCCTATCCCCGTGAGGTCACCCCTCAAATGGTGCTGAATTTCCTGCGAGGTGGAGCCGGTGTGAATGTACTCGCTCGGCATGCAGGCGTGATTGTCCGTGTGATTGATATCGGTGTTGATTATGACTTTAAGACCACCCCTGGGTTGATTCACCGAAAAATCATGAATGGGACGGGCAACGTGATGCGTGAACCGGCGATGACGCGAGAACAGGCGGAGCAAGCTGTCATGGTCGGGATCGAGTTAGCGGCAGAGGCCGTGCGGGAAGGCATCGGCCTTATCGGGACCGGAGAGATGGGGATCGGGAACACGACTCCCAGCGCGGCCATTACCGCGGTGATGACCGGCCGGCCCGTGGAAGAGGTCACCGGACACGGGACAGGCATTCAGGAGTCCGATCGTGCGCACAAAGTGAAGGTGATCCAACGGGCGCTCGATCTCCATCGTCCGAAGCAGACCGATCCCATCGGTGTGTTGGCAAAAATAGGGGGATTGGAAATCGCCGGGCTGGCCGGACTGATGCTCGGGGCAGCGGCCTCCCGTGTGCCGGTGGTATTGGACGGGTTCATTGCCGGCGCCGCGGCATTGATTGCGGTCGGGATTCAGCCGCTCTGTCGTGACTATCTGATCGCCGCCCATCGATCCGTCGAGAAGGGGCATCGCGCGATTCTGAGCCATCTTGGCTTGACCCCGTTGTTCGACCTCGACTTTCGACTCGGCGAGGGAACCGGGGCTTGTCTGGGAATGGATCTGGTCTCCGCGGCGGTCAAAGTCTATACGGAGATGGCGACCTTCGAAGAAGCCGGCGTTGCGAACAAGCTGTGATGCCCATGGGAGCCGTCGCCCGTCCATTCGTCTTCGCCTGGCATTTTCTCACGACTATTCCTCTGAGCAGAGCGCATCATGAACCGACGGCGCCTGAACTCGCGGCCTCAATGGCCTGGTATCCCGTCGTTGGCTTGCTGATAGGAGGGGGCCTCGTCGCCGTTGATGTGGCATTGCGCATGGTCTTCGACGGTATCGTCGGGAACGCGCTGTTGCTGGTGTTCTTGGTGCTGCTGACACGCGGACTCCATCAGGATGGATTGGCGGATACGTTGGATGGACTGGCCGGAGGTCGCACATCGGCCGAACGCCTGGCGATCATGCGCGATCCCCGGATCGGCGCGCTCGGCGCCACCGGGCTTTTTCTTTCGCTGATTCTCCGGTATGCCGGCTTGACGGCGTTGCCCCACGAATTGCGGGTACCCGTGCTGTGTTGTATGCCGGCGGTAGGCCGTTGGGCTATGGTGACCTCAGCATGGATCTCGCCCTATGCCAGAAAAGATGGTGGATTGGCCGCACCGTTTCTTGCCCATCTGTCCTGGAGGCATGCGCTCGCGGCGACAGTGGTGGCAGTCACGGGCCTGGGCCTGGGCTTTGGCCTGCTCAGCTCGTTTGTGGTCATGATGGGTGGGGCCTGTGTCCTGCTGATGGGCTGGTGGGGATGCCGTCGATGGTTCGGCGGAATCACCGGGGATACGCTCGGGGCTACGAATGAGCTGATCGAGATTCTCTTTCTTCTGTCCATCCCCCTCTTGTGCCGGTTGTCATGACCGGCAGCGAACTTCTCGCAGCAGGCCTGTTGGATGCAGCGCTCGGTGATCCCCATCGGTGGCCGCATCCCGTCCGCCTGATGGGACGATGTATTACCTGGTGTGATCATGAAAGTCGGAAGATCTGCCGGAGCGCGACCAGCCTTCGCCTTGCTGGAATCTGCCTCGCTCTCGTATTGCCGACCATGACCTTCGTGCTTGCCACAGTGGTCATCGAAGAGGCCCAACAATTTGCGGGGTGGCTTGGGTCTGCGCTCTCGATCCTTCTGGCATCGATGACGCTTGCCGCACGGGACCTGTGGGATCATGTCCGCGCGGTGGATGGCCCACTCCAGGCCGGGAATCTCTCAGCTGCGCGCCGAGCGGTGGCGATGATCGTCGGGAGAGACACAGAGGGGCTTTCCGAATCAGAGGTGGCTCGTGCGACCATTGAAACGGTCGCCGAAAGTACGTCGGATGGCGTGGTTGCGCCTCTCTTATGCTTGGCAATCGGTGGTGCCCCTCTGGCCTTGGCCTACAAGGCGATCAATACGTTGGATTCCATGATCGGTCACCGCGATACCCGCTATGCCGATTTCGGATGGGCATCCGCCAGATTGGACGATGTGGTCAACTGGATTCCGGCTCGTGTTGCTGCAGTAGTGTTGATTCTGGGGGCCGGCGTGATGAGGAGACAACTGGAGCCCGTCCGGCGTGGATGGCGGGTACTGAGACGGGACGGAGGGAAGCACCCCAGCCCCAACAGCGGCAGGCCCGAGGCAGCGATGGCCGGTATATTGGGGGTCAGACTCGGCGGCACCAATTACTATGACGGCATTCCACAGGACCGTCCCATACTGGGCTTGGAAGGGCGTCCTATCGAGCCAGGCGATATTGAGGCGGCAGCGCAGGTGATGGTCATAGCGAGCGCGTTGGCGGTTCTCCTGGCCATAGGAGTCAGATGGCTTCTGTGAAAAAGTCCCCCCATGGTGGAAATATCTACAGTATCGCACGAGAGCTTGGATGTGATCCCGGCGAGATCCTCGATTTCAGTGCGAGCATCAATCCCTTGGGCCCGTCGGCTCGTGTGTGGAGGGCCATCGCCGCTTCCCGGCATCTTTTGGCCCATTATCCGGACCCGGATTGCTGGGCCCTTCGCGGGGCGCTGGCCGCATCCTGGCGGATTGATCCGGGCCAGATCGTTGTGGGGAACGGTTCCACGGAGTTGATCGATGCCTTGCCCCGTGCGTTGGGTATCGATCGTCTCCTTGTCGTCCAGCCTACTTTTTCAGAATATGCCGCAGCGATGAGGCGGGCTGGAACACGGACCACAACGCTCTCCGCGGATCGAATGGATCACTATGCCATTCCGGTTGGTCGTCTCTGTCGGGTCATGGAGACAGGCCGGAACGAGGGCCGCTCCTTCGACGGTGTGATTCTCTGTAATCCCAATAGCCCGACTGGGCAAGCCTGTACGGTTGACGATCTGATACGATTGGCCAAGGCTGCCCGCAAGCGCGGTCTTTGGCTGATCGTGGATGAATCGTTCGCCGATTACTGTTCCGACCGGTCGGTCTTGCGACGAGCGGTATCTTGGCCGCATGTCGTGGTCCTGCGCAGCATGACGAAGTTTTATGCGTTGCCCGGACTGCGCGTGGGGTATGCGGTATCGGCGCACAGGACCGCCGGACGATTGCAACGACAGCTGCCTCCTTGGTCGGTCGGTGTGATGGGGCAAGTGGCGGCGTTGGCGGCTCTCACCGATCTGGGTCATGCGCGAAAGAGCCTGACATTCATGACGGAGGAGCGTGCCCGTTTTCGGAGCATGCTCGCCGCGTTGCCCGGCTGTACGGTGATGCCCAGCTATGCGAACTATTGTCTTATCGAGCTGCCGCGTGGTCAGTGTGCGCGTGATATCACGGGACGGTTACGGAGCAGAGGTGTGTTGATTCGAGATTGTTCTTCCGTGCCCGGCGCCAACGCACGGTCCGTTCGGGTCGCTGTTCGAACGCGGATCGAGAACGACCGGCTTCTTCGCGAGCTTTCTCGATTACTTCCCAACAAGGACTCCTGATGAAGCGGCCTTCCGCCGGGGTTCACACACGGTACCGTGTACTGGAACAGACTCTCGTCATCGAGCTTGACCGTCGAATGCGCCTGCTTTCCTCAGCGCCACAAGGAGGAGGGTTCACGGTGGCTTCCTGTATCCTCAATCATCAGGTGGAGGCCAATCCCTCGGTCACAGCGAAGCGGCCCATGAGTTTTCGAAATCCGGCGCGTTGTTTACGGGAATTAGCCGCTCGCATGGGAATCCGCGCCCAGATTGTTGGGCTGATGACTGCGGTCCCGATGACGCAAGTGGTGACGGCACGAACTGTGTCGCATGGGCTATGGGTGGAGTGTTTTGCCACGGTCGGCGTCACCAATGCCGTCCGCGCCGGAGAATGGCCGCCCGAATATCCTGCCGGCAACAGAGCGGCCGACCTCGGGACGATCAACCTCATTCTTATCACGAACGGAAGCCTCTCTCAGGCTGCAATGGTCGGCGCCGTACAGGTTGCCACGGAGGCCAAGAGCGGTGTGCTGCGGGATCATCATGTCATGAGTTGCCGGACCGGCGACGCGGCCACCGGCACCGGAACCGATGCGGTGGTCATTGCCTGTTCGCTGCGGGGAGAAGGACCATGGCATGTCTATAGCGGGACGCATACCGTCATTGGCGCATTGATCGGGCAAGTCGTGACCGACTGTGTCACGCATGGTTTGGCGAAGGCCAAAGCCTGGCAGGAATCGCCTCGATGACGGCGCGAACACTTGCTGTTCTCGGGACCGGATCGGATGTTGGGAAAAGCCTCATCACGACCGGGATCTGTCGAGTACTCCATCGTGCAGGCATCCGTGTGGCTCCGTTCAAAGCTCAGAATATGTCCCTGAATTCCTTCGTGACTCCTGAGGGTGGGGAAATCGGTCGAGCGCAGGCCCTCCAGGCCGAAGCCTGCGGAATTCCTCCGCATGTCGATATGAATCCGATTTTGCTCAAGCCGGAATCGGCTACCCGCTCACAAGTCGTCGTGCAGGGAGTTCTGTGGTCCACGCAGGAGGCGTCGACCTATTGTGAACGGAGACGGCAACTGTGGTCGATCGTGCAGGAAAGCTACGCGCGGCTGGCGAGCCAATATGAGGTCGTCGTGATCGAAGGAGCCGGGAGTGCGGCGGAGGTGAATCTGCGGGAGCGGGATCTGGTCAACTGGCCGGTCGTCAAACTGGCTCACGCCCCTGTGCTGTTGGTCGCTGATATTGATCGGGGCGGTGTCTTTGCGCAGGTTCTTGGAACGTTGGATTTACTGGAACCGGACGAGCGGGCTATGGTCTGTGGTGTGGTCATCAATAAGTTTCGCGGAGACGCGACGCTGTTTGCTGACGGAGTGAACTTCTTGGAGTCCCGGAGCAGGATTCCCGTGTTGGGTGTCGTGCCGTTTCTTCGAGATCTCACGTTAGATCAGGAGGACAGTCTGGATCGACAAGGACTTCGACAGGCGGAATTCTCCACGAAACGGATCAATATCGCCGTCGTTCTGCTGCCCCACATGAGCAACTTTACCGACTTCAACGTATTGGCGGAAGAGGATGATGTCGCCTTGAAATATGTCGACGTTCCCGCGGCGCTTGATGGGGCTGACATCGTCATCATTCCAGGAAGCAAGTCTACACAAGCGGATCTCTCCCATATAGTGACACTCGGATATGTCCCTGCACTGGCACAGCATGTTGATCGCCATCGAGAGCTGGTCGGTATCTGCGGCGGCTATCAAATGCTTGGTCGAACGATCTCAGACCCGTATCGAGTCGAACAAGGCGGGGGAATGTCCGGTCTTGGTTACTTAGATGTCGAGACCGAGCTCGGCAGGAGCAAATGCACCACACAGGTAGAAGCCAGCGCAATCCCATTCCTTCTGTCTGCTCCATGCGTCGTTCGCGGCTATCAGGTGCATATGGGTCATACGCGGCGAGTCAATGAACGGCCTTGTTTTCAAGTACACTCTCCTCCCACGGGTGACAATCGTGCCGTGCAGGTTTCTGAGCATGATGCAGAGCATGATGGGGCTGTTCGACGCGATGGTTTGGTCTGGGGGACCTATATCCACGGGGTGTTTGATGAACCAGGCTTTCGCCGTGTGTGGCTGAATCGCGCACGTGCCAGGAAGGGGCTTCTCCCGCTGGCTCTCCAAGTGTCGGATTCAGTGACTGCTCGACGACGAAGTGAACTCGACAGATGGGCGGACCATCTGGCTAGGTCCATGGATCTGGCCGGCCTGGTGGCCGGGTTGAATCGTGCGCGCATGCAGTCTCAGTGACCCGCAGTTTTGCGATCTCGTTCTCCGCCATCCTCATCGTGGTTTTTGCCGAGTGTACCATTCCGAACGAAACCGCCGGATATTCACCGTTTTCTTGCCAAGCGTTCATAAGTCGATACACTGCATGAGAGCAGTGTCCATCGCTCGCATCCAACGGATTGAGGGTTGCGGAGTCCGTCACCTCTATCGATAGTGGTTGTCGTTTTCCGTGTATTGCCTGGAAAGGGCATGGCTCATTCACGCGCAAGAGATAAGGAAATGCCGGGAGAGCCGCGCCGCATGTGGCGGAATGTCTGGAGTATACGAACATCAGGTATGTGGTACGGATGTGTCTCAAGGTGACAATGGTTTCACCGATAAGTTTCTCGAGGGACTGAGAATCGGCAACCTAAACGCCGCAACTCGTGTGAATTGTCGTCATCCGACCGAATTGTCCCTCCTTTTCTTAACCATGAAGGGGACACCAAGGGAGATCGTACGAGAGGAGCAAGCAGCTTGTGATACACGGAGCATCGTCTTCAAAGGCGGTTATCCCATCGGGGTTTCGTTGGAAGACCGTCAATGGTTGTGTTGTAGAGACCGTGATCAGCGTCACGTCGGGAGTGAGGAGTACCAATTCTCAAGCCATAGAAGGCTGGGGCCCGATCAAGGTCATGCATGAGGGGATCCACATACATAGACGGCGGATGGTGAACGGGGTCTCCGTCTTTTGAGGAGGCTTACTGAGTTTGCCGGTCCGCGGTATGTTCTGGTTCATAATGAGCCAAAATTGAGCGAGCGCACGTCGGTATCAAACGAGAAGGATGAAAAGAAGGGAATCTCCCCGGCACGATCCATGTGGTCCTGCCGTTGCACCAGACGACTCCCTTCAAGAAGAGGAATAGTCTCATGAGCAAGATTGTCGTCGTTGATGATTCCAAGGCTGAGCTTCAGCTTATTGAGTCATATCTTAAATCCGCCCAGCATACCGTCGTGACGTTTCCGAATACCGAGAATCTGGAGGAGAATGTTCTGAGGGAAAGTCCCGATCTGATCGTGATGGATGTCGTCATGCCGGGCCGAAACGGGTTTCAGGCATGTCGAGATCTGAAGAACGATGCGCGGCTCACTCGGATTCCGATCCTCCTCTGTACCTCCAAGGGGCAAGAGAGCGACAAGTTCTGGGGGCAACAACAAGGTGCGAGCGGACATGTCGTCAAACCGTTCAAGTCCGAAGAGCTTCTTCAGGCCGTAAAGCGCGCATTGGGTTGACCGCCGGAGGTGTAAAGGGTTGGAGCACAATGCAATTGCCATGTGACCTGCCTCGACTTGTTTCCGACGCCGAGTCCGATCACGGCACACCGACCGGTTCCTGGAAGGCTTGCCTGGTCAGGCTAGGCGGAGAACTTTTTGCGATCGATTTACGTCAAGTCCAGGAGGTATTTGAGTTGGATGCAATCACTCCGGTCCCGGGGATGCCGGCATCGTTGGTGGGCGTCGCCAATGTCCGAGGGACGGTCGTGCCTCTGGCGGACTTACGGGTATCGTTGGGTGCTTCGCCATCCATCACTCCACGATATGCCGTCGTCGTACGACATGATGCCCATCACATCGGATTGCTGATTGACGAGGTTCCGGAAATTCGATGGATGTTGCCAGAGGACAGGCTCGATCCCTCAGGGACCATGGGGATCGAAGCGCGTGCGCTATTGTCAGGTCTGATCCGGGTTGAGAACCGGGTCGGGGGGATGTTGGAGATTCCCGCGCTGGTCGCATCCGTCGAGGCCGGCATGGAAACGAACAACATTGTGAAACCATGAAGAGTCACCCCGAATCCATATGCCAGAGCGGGGGTGATTTTCTGGAGGAGGATGTAGGGTATGCCCAGGCATAGCAAATCGACGGCTCGGCCGTCTCCGTCATGGTTTCAGAATCTCAAGACTCTGCCGAAGTTGATCCTCGGGTTTTCTGCAGTCGGTCTCATCATGATCTCCATCGGTTTCGTCGGCCTCATGGGTCTCCATACAGTGAAGGGCGAGTTACAGGCGATCTATAACGGATCGACGTTGGCACTTTCGAACGTCGGGATTGCCAGTACCAACCTTGGCCTCTACCACAGCGCACTGTTACACGTCGGGCGACAGGTCAGGAAAAATGAGTTTGATGAGGCGCTTGCTCCGTTGGCCGAGCTCAAGAGACAGACCCTGACTCACCTCAGTGCCTATCAGGCGACCACGCTGCATGAATCAACCAGCGGCCGGAGCGAAAGTAGAGACCTCGCCGGTCTTCATCAGGCATTGCGGGAATACTTTACGGCAACAGAAGGGGCGATAGGGGCGTATACGGATAGTTTCAACTCCTCGCTCACTGAGGAGCAACGGCAGAGCCTGCGTGAAGCCGGGCAAACTGCCGTGTCTGTCGATGTCGCAAGAAAGTACAACGCCGCGACGCTCCGGGTCCGGGAACTGATGACGACGATTCTTGAAGTGGCGAAGGAGATGAACGATCACGGGCAGGCTGAAGCGTCCCATCGGACGAACGTCGTCTTGGCCGGTTCGTTACTGGCGCTTCTGCTGGCCGCTGTGATCGGCTTTTATCTCGCCCGCTCGATCGCGCGGAACATTACGCATGTCGCCGATGTCGCCCAGCAAGCTGCAGCAGGCAATCTTCAAGCACGAGCCAGGCTTGAGAGCGAGGACGAGATTGGTCATATGGCGAAGGCGTTTAACATGATGCTCGACCGACTCACAAGTCTGGTTTCAACGGAGGAAGAACGAGATGCCATGCAAAAGCGCCTGGTGCAGTTTCTGGTCCTCGTGTCCGACGTGGGGAAGGGGGACTTGACCAAGCGCGGTGAAGTCACGGCCGATATGTTCGGGAATTTAGCGGACGGTTTTAATCTTATGATCCAACGATTTGCACAATTGATGAAACAGGTCAGAGAGTCGGCCGAACGGGTCAATCGTTCAGCCGGGACGTTACGGGATAACGCCGGTCAAATGGCCGGCACTGCCAAGCATCAAGCGGACGAATCGATGAGGACGCTCGGGGCGGTAGAACAGCTTGCCGTTTCCATGAGGCAGGTCGCAGAAACCGCCGGAGCCTCGTCTGAATCAGCACGCCAGGTGTTAAAGGCGACAGAAGAGGGTCGAGTTGCGGTGCAGGAAACGGTGCAGGATATGCAGCGGATTCGGTCTGCGGTTCAACGAATGTCCAAACAAGTCAAAGCCCTGGGGGACCGCTCATTGGAAATCTCGCAGATCGTCTCGACGATTCGTGAAATCGCCAATCAAACCAACCTGCTTGCCTTGAACGCCGCGATTGAAGCCGCCGGGGCCGGTGAAGCCGGTGCTCGATTCGGCGTGGTGGCCGACCAGGTTCGTAAACTTGCAGAAAGCTCAACGCACGCGACGCGTGAAATTGCCGATCTGGTTAAGGTCATCCAGGGCGAGACGCAGCATGCGGTGGTGGCGATGGAACACGAAACGCAGGCGGTGGAGGCAGGATCGGCCTCTGCCTTACGGACCGGTGATGTGTTCAAGGAAATTTCAACGATTGCGCAACGGTCCGCGGAGCTTGCCCAGAGCATCGCGGCCGCCGCGACGAACCAAACCGCATCAACCGATCAAGTCGGCCGATCCATCAAGGATTTCACCGGAGGTGCGCTTGCCACACAAAAAGCAACCGACTCGGCGCGGGCCACGGTGGAGGACATGGTGAAATTGGCCGAAGGGCTCACGGCTTCGGTCTCGCAATTTAAGTTGACCTGATGGCTCAATATCGATCACGCGCTTCCGTGTCAGCATAGACGTACGCCCATGGGAGTGGATTCCAATCAACCTGATTTGATTCGAGTCTTCATCTCCGAGGCCTCGGATGGGACCAAAGCGCTAGCGCAAGCCGTGGGTGCCGCCGGCTGGCCGATTCCTCCTTCACACGAAATTTACGAACAATACATCATCGCGCATCGCCTTCGGGGCGCTGCTGCCCTCTATGGGTATGGAGGACTGTCTCGAGTATATGCTGAGCTGGAAGTGATTCTTGAGCGGGGAAACGAAATTGCATCGGATAGCTGGCCACGGGTCGTGGAGGTCATGCGTGAGGTCATCCGTGGCGTAGACGCCTTGGTGCGCACGATCGGTCGGAATGGCCATGAAGATGAGGCTGTCGTCACACACTGCCTTGGCTTGCTGGAGCAACTGCAGGTTCTTCCTCCCGCCGTGTCCGTCAGTCTGGACTATGTTCATCCTATCGTTGATGCCGAGATTTTGTCTTACTTTGTCCCTGAAGCCGAGGAGTATCTCCGGAACATCGATGAGGTCCTTCGCATTCTACGAGCGGCGCACGACAACGACGATGCCATCGATCGACTGTTTCGAACCGTCCATACGTTGAAAGGCTCAGCCGATACCGTCGGATTCCAAGTCATTGGAGATGTGGCTCGGCCGATGGAGGAGGGTGTGATTGCGGTAAGGGAAAATCGTTTGACATTGACCGACGCGATGTTGGGGATGTTTGAGAAAGCCGTCCACACGATCCAGATCCTGCTTCGACGCGATCCTCAAGGAGGGGACCAACTTCAGCGCGATGTGCCGGTTCTAATCAACCAACTGAGACAGCTGTGTGAGGGGGCGGCTGCGACTTCTCCCTTGGGAGAAGAGACCGGGGGGCCGGATGTCCATCCGAACAGTCTGTCGAGACCTGAACCGACCGTCAGTGTCGAAGTGCCGCCTCCGGATCTGTCTGAGGCGTATTTGCTTCCAGAATTGGATCCGGAGGTCCTCTCGTATTTCGTTCCCGAGGCGCAGGAACACCTTGAGATCTTGGAGGAGAATCTGCTTCGTTTGGACAAGGATCCTCAGAATAGGGAGCTGATCAACCAACTGTTTCGCACCGCCCATACACTCAAGGGGTCAGCCTATACCGTCGGGTTTCAATCAATCGGCGATCTCGTGCATCACGTTGAAGACTTCATGGGAGCCGTACGGGACGGTCGACTGGTCGTTCAATCAGGCCATACGGATCTTATCCTTCGCTCAGTCGACGTGGTACGGGTGTTGATGCGAAGAGATCTTGGCGCGGTATCCGGTACCAGACAGCGATTCGAGGAGACACGACTTGATCTGAAGCGGCTGGACCAGCCCAATACCGTCGACGGGGCGTCTGCAAGTCCGTTCGTTGATGTGTCACGGGCTCCTGTAGAATCCCAGATCTCACGCATGGATCCCGTCGAGAACGACAAACCGGCGGAGGGGAAATCCTCAGACGATCGCGAGGCGATTCGTGTCAGTTATGGTCGACTCGAACGACTCATGAATCTCGTGGGGGAATTGGTCATCGGGCGTGGTCGACTGGAACAGCGACTGCGTGTCCTCGATCAGCTCTCACAACAGGTCTTGGTATTCAAGTCCCGATTGGCCGAGACGGTGCAATCCTTTTCCGACAAGCATACGTTTACCTACCAAGAGACGCCCCACACCGCGACGCCGGTTCCGGCGCAAGGCGCGGCGGCGTTCGGTGATTTCGGCAGCCTTGAACTTGATAAGTATGACGACTTTAATATCCTGGCCCGGCGTATTAGTGAAGTGACGGCCGATATCAGCGAGTCGTTGGCGCAGTTGGACGGCTCGATTCACCGGGCGCACGATGATATGAGCCAGTTGCAGCACCTGACTCTCCTGATGCGAGACGAGATAGCGCATGCCCGCATGGTTCCGATCGGGACTCCGTTCACTCGATTTCGCCGGGCCATCCGAGAAATCGCGCGGGCTTCGAACAAGGAGGTCGCATTGGTGACGTCCGGCGAGCAGACGGAAGTTGACGCAGGCGTTGTTGAGCGTCTGGTGGATCCGCTCGTTCATCTGGTGCGTAATGCCGTCTATCATGGCATTGAACCGGCCGCCGATCGACTGGCCAGGGGAAAGCCGATGGTGGGCACGGTCCATTTGCATGCGGCGCATCGCGGGAATTTCATGACCATTGAAGTCGAAGACGATGGGGCGGGATTGGACCTGGCCAAAATCCGAGCCAAGGCGATCAAAATGGGACTGGCCGATTCACGCCGGATTGCAAGCATGTCCGATGCGGAGATCCTGCAATCTATTTTCCTTCCTGGTTTTTCAACGGCGGAGAAAATCGGCGATCAAGCCGGACGTGGGGTGGGGCTGGACGTCGTGAAACGGGTGATCGAAGGGATGAACGGCCATATTGCCGTGGAGTCCGAACCCGGTGTCGGAACAAAGTTCACCTTGAGTCTTCCCGTCACGCTGTTGATTGCCACGGCCTTGATCGTACGGTCCGGCGCCGAGCGCTATGCAGTTCCGTTGCTTAACATTCAGGAAGTGACCATGCCGACGCCATCGTCATGGCGAGTGGAGGATGAGCGGACATTGTTGCAGGTCGGTGAGCAAATGATTGAGGTGCAGCCGTTGGACCATCTGCTTCGGAGAGCATATGGTCCTGTCACAGGGACAATGCCTGTGGTCATCGTCCGTACGGCCGGAGGTCCGATGGGGTTGGCCGTCGATGAGTTATTGGGCCAACAAGAAGTCGTGATCAAACCATTGGGCCAACTGAAGCCCCTTGCCCAGTCGTGCTTCGGGGGAGCCACAATCGATCCGGAAGGGAGAGTCATGTTAGTGGTCGATCCGACGCGGTTGGGCGGGCGAGACGGCAAAGATTCGCGTGTACAGGCCGTACTTTCACAAAATGCCGTCCGATCACACCAAGTAGTTTCTGACCCGATGAGATCTGCAGCGCATCAAGACGTTCGCCTGTTGTTGATCGACGATTCCCTGAGTATCCGCAAGTTTGTCGGGAAAATGTTGGAGTCGGCGGGATATGAGGTTGACACGGCTGTCGATGGAGAAGATGGCCTCAGAAAGGCGTCAGGCTTTAGGTATAGTATGATTCTGACCGATCTTGAAATGCCGAAATTGAACGGATTCGAGGTGATTCAAGCCCTACGAAGACGCTCTGAAACCCGCGAGACACCGGTGGTTGTGATGACGACAAGGGCAGGGGACAAACACCGACAGTTGGCGATCAATATCGGGGCAAATTCCTATATTGCCAAGCCCGTTGAAGAACGGCTGTTGCTTCAAGAAGTCGAGCGATGGATTGGGCGTGCGCAAACGCTCGGCCAGTAGATATGCGGAAAGCTTTGGATTGATTGACGAAATTTGAATTCTTGCGGAGAATGATCCGGAACGTGTCATCATGAGCCCTTCGGCGAAGAGAGAGGAGCGTGTGTCACCCACCTCGACTTCTCAGCCACATTTTCTGATCACCACGATCGGCGGAAGATATCTGGCGTTCGAAGCCGAACTCGTTCAAGGGGTCCTGACCAACGAGGAGGTGGGCCTGCCCCGTCACGATCCTGTTGTGCAAGGCATTCCCTATCGAGCGATCGATCTTGTGGAGCGGCTTCACCTGCCATGCGAGTGGCTATTGGGCAAGGCCAGTGTGGTGCTCCTTGCCGATGAGAGGTCTCGAGGGTGTGTGCGAGTTCAGAAGGTCCATGGCATCCTTGAGACTCATGGAGCCCAGGTCCTCTCCCTTCCTGTTCAGTTCCGTGGGCCGGAACGAAGATGGTACCGAGGCATGATCCTGTTCGATCGCAGCGTGGCACTTGTGCTGAATACAGCATGGGTATTTGAAGAACAGGTCGAGGGAGTGGAATCAAGTACCATGTCGAAGGGAATATCGTCCATTGCGGCTTAGGCGGGAGCGATTCAGGACAGGAACCGGGCATGTTGAGAACGAGTGGCAATTCTCCGCATCATGAAACGCACGATTCCTGGCACCTTCTGGTATTTTCCGTAGGGGGAAGACGGGTCGCTGTCAAGACTCTTGAGGTCGGAGATATCTCGCACTGGGATGAATCGATTCCCGTGTCCGGGCAAACTCCTTTTGTGACCGCGGTTGTTCGGCGTAACCAAGCCGTACTGCCGGTCTTTGATCTGTCTGCAATGCTTCAACGTGTCGTGCAGGGAAGCAGTCTCCTATGTCTCCGCGTGAAGCATCCTGACGGTGATATGGTGATCTGTATTGATGAAGTCATTCCGGTTCTCCAGACGCTTGATCACGCCATGATACGGCCCTACCAAGGCACCGATGTGCCGGCCGAGGGAAGCTATGTGCAAGGGCAGGATGAAGTTCCGATTCTTTCCGTGTCCAAACTGGGGATGGGTCCAGGGTGATGCCCGTTGGTGGAGGGCCGAACGAAAGGTGCAAGCATGCCGAAGATCCTGATCGCGGATGACAGTATTGCGGTTCGAAAAGTGGCTGAGCGACTCTTAATAGAGGCCGGGTTTCAGGTCGCGCTCGCTGCAAGTGGGGAAGAAGCGTTGGCCTATCTTGCGAAGGAACAACCGGACGTGGTGGTGTCGGATGTGATCATGCCGGACAAGAGCGGGTACGAGGTCTGTGCATTCGTCCGCAGGCAGGCTGCACTTGCGACCACACCTGTCCTGTTGATTTCCGGCATCGTCAACGACGAAGTGACCAAGCAGGCGGAGTCTTGCCGGGCAGATGGAGTGTTGAAGAAGCCCTTTCAAGGCACCTCGCTCAAAGATCGAGTCTTCGAGCTGCTGGCAAAACGCCAGGAGCCTCCGTCCGCTGCCGTTATTTCGTCACACCCCGCTCAAGGACCGACGGAGGAGAGCCCGCTTCCCGTATTGGGGGATCATCGGCAGGTGGGGCTTCAGGCGCCAAGTCAGCTCAATGAGCTTGAGCGTCAACTGCAGATGGAGCGGACTCGTTCCGAAGAACTCTCCATGCGGATAGCCGATGTCACCGCACAACTGGTTCAAGCCAAGGAGCTTGAATCGCAGCTGACCACGGAGCGAGAGCGAGTCAGCGAATTACAGCAGCAGGTGACCATCCTGGAGCAGCAAGTGGAGAGAATCCCTGAGCTGGAAGCAACAGTGAAGTCGGAACAGGATGTCGTCAATTCGCTGAAGCAGGCTCTGCTCAATTCTCAGGCAACCTTGAGCCGGGTGGAAGAATTGGAGTCGTCCTTGAACGCTGAACGAGCGGCAGCCGAACAACTCGTTCAACAACTTTCCGATTTGGAACAGGTTTCGGCACGAGTGAAGGAGTCTGAAACGAGGTTGGCGGATCACCAACACGAGATCGCGGAACTTCAACAGACTCGCGCATCGCTCGAAGCCGATCTCTTAACCGAACGAAAGCACGCGTCTGAGACGGTCCAGAGATTGCAGGAATTGGAGCGCGCAGCCGCCAGAATCCCGGAACTGGAGCAACTGCTTGCCGTGGAACGTGACCGCAATGGAGAGCTTACAGAACGTGCGTTGGAAGCGGAGCAGTCTGCCGAGAGCGCCACCAGGCGGTTCGAGGAGCTGGTAAGAAAACTTGGTGAGATCGCGGGATTGGCGTCTCAGCTTGGAAGCGGGAAGAGTCAGACGTAGGCCGGACAACGGGATCATTGATGCGATTGGGATGGTGGTGAAGGATCGCCGCACATGTCTGTTGAGACGGAAGACGAATTTCAGAAGGAACTAGGAGAGCTGTTTGTACAGGAGGCTTTCGAATGGCTTCAGCAGATTCATGTCGCCCTCGATGAACTTCAACAGGTCCCGGAGACCGAGAGGCATCGGGCGCTGGCTCTGACGATCAAAGTTGGAATCACCAATCTCGGCGGATCGGCGGCGACCGTCAATCTTATGGATGTCGAACGAGCGAGTTTCTCCACGCTTCCAATCGTCGAAGCGCTGCAGGATCCGTCCGTTCGTATTTCGTCCGATGACTTCCGCACTCTTGCTCAGCAGTTGGGACACATCCATGAAGCACTGACTCGTGCGACAGGAGTGACCTTCAAGACAACCTCTCCGCAGACATCCGGAAATAGACCGTCCGCCACGATTGCAACAACAGAGCTACTCGCCACTCTCCAGGGGCTTCAGACCAAATGCGGCGCATCGGGAACGTTTCCTCGGAATCTCGTCCAGGTGATCGTGGCTCAAGCCGAAGCACTTGTCCAGCGAGGAGTGGAACACTATCAGGTCACGTTGATTCAGGAGTTTCTTGATCGGTCAGCCGAAGGAGATCACGTATTTCTCACGCTTGTTCAACAACAGGAGAGGCATTTGGTCGCTGTTCTCCGTGCCCTCGCATCGGGGTGTATCGAGGGCGGCACAGGTTCGAGCGATCTGCATAACGCGGTCGAACGAGCGGCACAGTTGTGGTCGGCGGCTCAGCAGGTGAACGCAGGACAGGCGATGACATTCTTTATGGGACTCCATAGTTTTCTCACGATTGCCTCGCAACAGCGCGTTGTCATTCCGGCAAACAGCATGCATGCTGTTGAGTTGCGGTTCGCCCAGTGCGTGAAGGCCATCGAGGAATGGGTGGAACGTGGGCGAGTTGAGCGGTTAGCCATCCACAGCGCGGTATTTCCCTGAAGGGATCTTCGTGATTGCGTTTATTAGGCACTGTCAGCTGGTGGTCGGCAAGGTGTTCTCTCCTGCCGGCGGCCAGGATGCGGGGATGTTCTCGTGAAAACCTGGTATGGGAGAGCGATTCAGACCTTGGACGGAATGGCAAGGGCCGCGCAGGGCCGCCAAGCCATTCCAATGCGTAGCCTTGAAACGCTGGCCTCGGACGTGGTTGCGTCGCTCCAGGAGACGGATGAGCTTGTGGTGGAAGCATTGTCCGGGCCAGCAGGCTCGCCACTGCTGACCAATCTACTGAATGTCTCCATCCTTGGGACACGAGTTGGGATTGGATTGGGCTACTATGGGCAGGAGTTGCATCGACTGGCACTTGCCGGGCTTGTGCATGATATCGGGGTATTCGCAGTGCCTGTAGGATTGCTGACCAAAAGCGGGCGATTAACTCCGGAAGAACGGAGCCTGATCGAACAACATCCGGAGCGCGGGTTTGAGATCATCCTCGCATGCGACCCGGCCTGCCATTGGCTGGCGGAAATCACACGGCAGGCGCATGAACGATGGAACGGACAGGGATATCCCCATCGCCTCAAGGGAAGGCAGATTCACGAGATGGCGCAAATTTGCGGGCTGGTTGATGTATTTGATGCATTAGTCAGTGAGCGTCCGTATCGTCCAAGGCTGTTTCCGCATGAAGCCATGAAGGAACTGCTTCTGACGGAACGGGCGACCTTCCCACGTGAGATTCTCAAGGCGCTGGTCGAACAGTTGTCTGTGTATCCGCTAGGAACCACCGTGCGGCTCACCACCGGGGCGGTAGGAATCGTGGTGAAAATCAATAGCCGCTATCCTCTCCGCCCGGTCGTGAAGCTGATCGGATCAGAGTCCGAAGCGGGCGTACAATCTCATGAGCTGGATTTGAGCCTCACACCGTTGATTGCAGTCGTTGAGACATTAAAGCCGCCCGTTACCGGACAGGTTCAACCTGGGAAGGTTATGCCGGGACCGCACGTGTCTTCACCTGCGACGGATGCTTCGGATCACTTTACCTCGCTGTTGGAGAGTCTTGACGCTATTGCCTCGACGCTTCAAGAGGTTGTTCAAACCAAAAGGCGGCCTTCCTAGCAGTGTGTTGACAAACCCTGCGCCCTTCCTCAAACGGGCCGAGCCTCACGGTGACTGACCGAATCGAGATGCCCCGCAGGCTGTTCAGAAAGGCTGTCCAGCAAGGCCGCAGCGAGCGAAGGGGCGAATCGTACTCTGGCCCGTACGTTGAGCCTCTGAGCGACGTGAGAACGCCGCTGGCGGCCTTTGTCAACAGCCTGCTAGCCTAAGCGAATCAGCACCTCCCGTTTGGGGGGCTCATGCCCCCAGGCCAAGCGTGGTTATGACTCAACGTTCCATTCCCCACAAGATCCAAACCCTTTGATCACTTGTGTCGGGTGTCAAGGGGGATTCTGCAAGAGCCGTCCATTGCGTGCCGCCATCCAGATAGTAGATTCCGAAAGCTATCTGGAATGTCAATGAGATAGGGCATATGACCCTGATGCGTGAGAGGAACGTGTAGAACCACGGAATGGCCGGTAGTCTCCACTTTTAAGGGACGCAGGAGATCGTTATAATGAAAACTTGCTGAGTAACTGTCGTTTGAATTAGAAGGGGAATGGCGTGCCAAAACTCATTACTGTTCATCATCCGCAGCAAACCATGCAGCAGGCGCTCGAGTACGTGAAGACGTACATTCTCTTCCCGTCAGGCTTTCTCGGTCTGGTCTGCTTGGTCGGGAGTGTCGGCGGGCTGGGCTACCAGTTGCTCGGAACTGATAGTTATACATGGGATACGTTTTATCAGAGCTCAGGCTTGTTTCTCTCAGGAATAGGGTTGGGAGCAGCACAAACACTCTATCAGCGGTACCTTCTGCGGGAGTTTCCTGAGGTTCTTGCCGCACGAATGCGGGATGGGTTGAACCGACAGAAGGGGAAACTCAAGAAACAATCCTCGGCACCGGAGATTGAACATCCGGGGCGCCAACTGATTCCGGTGGCGTATAGTGTTGGTATTCTGGCACTCGTGGGAAGTGCCATTGCCGCGTTCTCATACGGTCGTGTGCACATGATTCCCGCTATCCTTATGCCTTGGGCGGGGTTCTATTGGGCAAAAATGTTCCTCTGGCGTAGAGTAATCACCGCTGCGAAGTGACGAAGGCGGATCATGAAGCACGACGTTTCTTTGATCCGGACGACCGACGTGAAGATGTCTGAGCTCCGCGTTCCAAAGCCGCCACTCGCTGTTCAAGGTTACGAACCGTCTCTCGTGTCTCAGGAAGCTGAAAGATTCCACCCTGAATTCTTAGGGCCTTGTCCCGTGGCATGGCAGGTATACCACCGACGATTTGGTTCGACTCAATGCTGCGATTGACGCCGGACTTGGCGGCGATCATCACCTGATCTCCAATCGTGAGATGGTCGGCGAGTCCGGCTTGCCCGCCGATCATGACATGTCGGCCGATGGTGGTGCTTCCGGCGATGCCGACTTGTGCGACAACGATGCAGTGCTCTCCAACCGTGACATTGTGGGCGATTTGGACCAGATTATCGACTTTGGTTCCCTGCTTGACAAGGGTCTGTCCGAATGTGGCACGGTCGATCGTCACATTTGCACCCAGTTCGACATCGTTCTCAATGACCACCCCGCCGAGCTGAGGGATCTTATGGTGGCGGCCTTGATGCTGGACATAGCCGAATCCATCGGCCCCGATGACCGTGCCGCTATGGACGATCACTCGAGCGCCTAGTGAACAGCCTTCGCGGACGACGACATTGGGATAGAGCACACAATCATCGCCGATCGTTGAACCTGATCCGATAAAAACTCCCGGGTAGAGGGTCACGCGATTTCCAATCGTGACTCGGTCTCCAAGCGTGACGAACGGCCAGATGGACGGGTCGGATCCTATCCGTACGTCCGCCCCTTGAATGACCTGCTCAGAAATTCCTCTCGGAGGCGGAGCCTGAACAAAAAACTTTTGTGCGACACGAGCAAAGGCCAACATCGGATTGTCGACCACGATTTGAGGAATAGCCAGATCCGGCTGATGCCGATGAATCAGTAAGGCGGCAACCTGCACATGCGCCGCCGCCTTGGCCATCTTCTCGTTCGTCACGAACGACAGGGCACAAGAGTTGGATTGGCCGAGACTGGTCAGCGCGGAGACCTGTGTTTGGAGGTCGCCGTGAACGGTTCCTCCCACGACCTCATGGATTTGGGCGAGCGTGAGTGGCGTGGGGAGTTGAGGCGTACTCATCGTGTCATACCCTTCTTCTTGGTTTTTGAGACCGCCGTCGCGGTCGCTTTGGGTTTTTTAGCGGAGAGTGCTTTGGTTTTTGCCGAGGATGGTTTCGGCGGCGACGGCTTCTTTGCAGCCGATGTCGGTTTCTTCGAGGCGGACTTTTTGGAGCCGGCCTTGGAGGGTGCCGCTGCCGACTTTGGAGACTCTGAGTGGGCATTCGTCGACGGTTCTGCAAGCCGTCGTTGAACGTAGGCGGCCACGGATCCGACGGTACTGAGCCCGGGAAGATCTTGATCGGGAATTTGAAGTTTAAAGCGTTCTTCAATCTCGAACAGCAACTCGATGACGGCGACTGAGTCGAGTCCTAGGTCGTCTCGGAGGTGGTGGCTCTCCGTTATAGACGCAGGGTCTCTTTTCAGGTAGGTGGCCAAGGCATGCACGATTTTTTCGGTGATCGCAGGGTCGATCCGCTCAGTCATTATGAGTACTCCTTCAGTGGGATGAGGCTCTTCGCTGTAGCGTCCGCGAGGAGGCGCCTCATTATCAATCATTCAGTACTTACGCCACAAATTTCTTGAAGACCACGGTGGCATTGTTGCTGCCGAATCCAAATGCATTTAAGAGGGCATACCGAATCTTTCGTTCTTGCACCGTCCGACGAATGCCGTCCAACCGACAGTCTGGGTCCGGTTCCTCATAGTTGGCGGTCGGGTGAATCTGCCCGGTATGGATCGCCATCGTGGTGGCCACAGCCCCGATTGCGCCGGCTGCGCCAAGCGTATGGCCGACGAGAGACTTTGTGGCATTGATGGTAATCTTGTCCGCGCGATTCTTGAAGAGATTCCGGATCGCTTTCGTCTCGACGGCATCTCCGATCGTGGTTGACGTTGCATGGGCGTTGATGTAGTCGACCTGATCGGAGCCGATCCCGGCGGATTCCAGCCCGATCTTCATGGTCATGCTGATCTCCTGCCCGTCTTCCTGGGGAATCACCATGTGGTAGGCTTCACTTGTCGCTGCATATCCGGCGAGCTCGGCATATACTCTGGCTTTCCGTTTCTTGGCATGCGCCAACGATTCCACGATTAACGCGGCTGCGCCCTCACCCATGACGAATCCGTCTCGACGCCGGTCGAAGGGGCGTGACGCGCGTTCAGGGGTCTCATTAAACTCGCTGGACAGGGCGCGCAGAGAGCAGAAGCCTGCGAAGACCAGCGGGGTAATGCTGGCATCGGCACCGACGACAATAACGACATCGGCTTGACCGGTGCGAATGCAATGTAGCGCCTGGCCGAGGGCATGAGCGCTGGACGAACAGGCCGTCGAAATGGTGAGGTTGGGCCCTTTCGCTCCATGTGCCATGGCCACGATTCCCGAGGCGGAATTGAGCGTAATGGTCGGGATAAAATTGGGGTGCACACGATGGGGGCGTTGGGTTTTAAAGAGTTGCGTAATTTCACGCTCACCCATGACCATCCCACCCATGCCGGCCCCGACGATCACTCCCACGCGATGCGGGCGCTCCTTCGCCATATTGAGGTCTGCATCGGACAGCGCTTCCTTCGCCGCGACTAGGGCAAACTGCGCATAGCGATCCACACGATTGGCTTGGGTGGCGGTCAGATATTGCTCTGGGGAAAAATTATGGACTTGGCCTGCCACCCGAGAACGGTAGTCCGACATGGGGACCCATCCTAAGGAAGGAATGGCGGTCACCCCGGAACGACCGGTCAGGGCCGCTTTCCAGAACTCGCTGACGCCGATTCCGATCGGGGATATCACCCCTAGACCTGTGATGACAACACGTGAGGCCATGCTTTTCCCTCCTTATAGTGGCGCCACGGCGCCTTTCTTACCGGAAGACCGATAGACAGTCAACTAAGAAACAGGTGTCTAATGGCGAACTTTTAGCAATAAATACAGACCAAAGCTCAGGAACAGGGCGTTCGCCATCCAACCGGCCACGACGGGCGCGAGGACGCCTCCTCGCCCCAGTGCGATGGCGACGGAATGCGTGGTCCAGTAGCAAAACCCCACGATGAAGGCTTGTCCGATTCCGACGGTCATACTGCCTCCACGGACGCCGCTGCGCCGCAGACTCAATGCAATTCCAACGAGGACCATCACGACTGTGACCAGGGGAAACGCCATCCGACCATAATAGTCCGTGAGGAGACGGGAAAAGGTGAATCCTTCCTGACGAAAGCGATCCAGGTAGTTGTGAATTTCGCTGAAGGTCATCGTTTCCGAGTTTCCGACGAGCGAGCTCGAGAAATCGTTCGGGATCAACGGAAGGGTGACGGTCTGTTCCGAAAACCGAGCGAGCTCAACGGTCTCATGTGAGGGGAATCGGCGATGATGTCCGTTCCGAAGCACCCAGCCGGCATCCGTATAGCGGGCTTCCTCAGCCTCTGTGATCCGGTCAAGCTGGAACGGCGAGCGGAAGTAATAAATGCGGATCCCTCGCAAGGTCGTGCCTTGCGCGTCGATTTCAGCAACCTTCATCAGGCTGTTGGCGCTGATCCGAGCCCATGGTTGAACGGCTTTGACGGTGACAGGCTCCGGTTTCTGCTCGATCTGGATTGCACGGACCTCCTCGGCCTTCTCGGAGGCTAACGGAATAATAGTCGAGCTGAAACTGAAGAGGACCAGCGAGACACCGCCGGCAAAGAGAAGAAAAGGGGACGACATCCAGACCAAGCTGATTCCACAGCTTCGCATGGCCGTGATTTCATTGCTGCGGGAGAGAAGGCCGAGAGTCAACAGGGTGGCGACGAGAACGGCAAAGGGAGCGACCTGGAACGCAATCGACGGGATCTTCAGCGCGAAGTACAGCAGAATGGGGAGGATGCCAGAGTCATAGCGGAGGAATCGGCGCACCTTTTCAAAAAAGTCGATGACCAGATAGATCGTCACCAGGCCGGAAAAACACATCCCGAAAATTTTTGAATATTCGCGGAGGATGTATCGGAACAGAATCGTCATCGTGTTATTGCCTACTCATCCGGTAGAACAGGACGACGGTGATCGCCATAAATACCACGTTGGGGAGCCATGCGCCCCAGAATGGATGAAGGATCAGGGCCGTCACCAGAAAATCACATCCGACATTCAGAATGTAAAATGCGATGATGATGCCGACACCGACGGCGAAACCGCCGACACGACCGGATCGTTTCGACACGATGCCGACCGGGACGCCAAGGAGGCAAAATATGAGGGAGGCCGTCGGGAATGCCAAGTCTTTATAGTATTCCATCATGCGCCGAAGCGCGCCGGCATCCTTGCCGCCGGTTTCGGCAAGCCGCGCCGAGATTTGGTCGTACGAAGGACGTTCCTCCGTTGCAGAGTAACTGCTGAGGTTCAAGTTGATCTTGATGTCATAGCTGGCAAAGGCGACCTGTTGGGACTGATCGATCTGAGGCGGGCGGCTCTGAATCATGCCGTTCTCCAACTGCAGCGCAACCTGGTCGTGCTCCGCATCCATAAAGATACGATAATGTTCCGCCACAATGACGCGTGGGGCATTGGGGAGGCGTTCATCCGAGATGAAGATGCCGGGAGCCGGCCGACCTTGTTCGCCTTCAGGCACATAGATCATCATATTCGGAATCGGCTCATTGAAGGTGCCGCGTTCGAGGGCGAGCGCAAGCTGATCTTTCAAGAGATTGAGCGCCACTTTCTTCAGATTGAGAGAACTCCAGGGTTGTCCCCACTGGGACAAGACCAACGTCAGGGTAAAGACACAGACGGAAAACAAGAGGACCGGTTGCGAAAGGCGCACAAGGCTGAGCCCGGCAGCTCGCATGGCGACCAGTTCTTTGTCAAAGGACAACCGGCCAAAGGCGGTGACCGAGGCGATCAATCCGGCAATGGGAAGCGTGAGGACAAGGCCGGAGGGCAGCAGCATGGCAATCACTTTCAGGACGGCCCAGATCCCGACTCCCTTGGAGACCAGGAGCTCAACGAGGCGCAAGAGTTCCCTGGTCAGCATGACAAAACAGAGGGCACCGAGGCTGAGCCCGAACGGGGCCAGAAGCTCCGTGAAGATGTAGCGGTCCAGTAGTGTACGTAAGATCACAGAGTTCTTGAGGTGGAGAAATGTGGACACTATAGGAGAGTCCCTCTCCCTTGTAAACACAGGAGAAAATCTTGTCAGGAAAGATTTCCTTGACAGAGGATACGCCCTATGTTACATGCAGCGCCAATTTGATCCTAATATGATGATGGGTTCTGTGAGCGATTCATCACTCCTTCAGGTGCCCGTCCCTCGATCTTCCAGCCGAGTGCGTGTTCGTCTTAATTTTCCAGTTCTCATCAAGCAAACTATGGGTGGAGGCGCTGCGTAACTATTGGTCGTTGTTGACAAAAGGAGGAGTTCGTGAAAACAAAAGGTACGGTCAAGTGGTTCAATGATCGAAAAGGGTTTGGGTTTATTCGGCTGGATAGTGGTGACGACGTCTTCGTGCACTATTCTGCTCTACAGGGAGACGGGTTCAAGACGCTCAAAGAAGGTGAAAACGTCGAGTTTGACATTGTTCAAGGAGCCAAGGGGCCACAAGCGGCCAATGTGCTGAAGGCGGCCATCGCCGCTTCGTAATCTTCATCTCTGTACCGTATTCGGCGAAGGGACTGTTTCTCCTGCTCATCGACAGGAGGAACGGTCTCTTCCTCCGCAGCAAGATTCCCGCCTCATTTCCCCAATTTCTAGACAAAATGCGATGGGACTGTTAGCGTTTGGTTGTTCCGTTCATGGAGGGCATGTGTATGCCGCCTGACCGCGGTCGTATCCTTCAACAGGCTCAGTTGCTGGCGTCCCGCGGACAGTATGATGCGGCGATTGGGGAGTGGAAAAAGCTTGCCATTGACAGTCCTGCCGACGGCAGTATCTACAACACGATCGGTGATTTGCACATCAAGCGGAACGTGCCGGGCGAAGCGGCATCGGCCTATCTGCAGGCGGCTTCGGCCTTTCGAGCCGAAGGCGCAACTCTCAAAGCTATCGCTGCGTTCAAGAAGGTCCTCAAGTGTGATCCGACGCGCTACGAGGTCTATCGGTACCTTGGGGATTTGAATGTAGAGCGAGGCCTCACCAGCAGTGCCGTGCAGGATTATCTCACGCTGGGAAAGTATTACCTCAAAGAGCATCGAGGGAAAGACGCGCTCGACGTGTACAAGAAGATCATTGCGCATGATCCGTCGAATCTCAATGCGCAACAGCGTGTCGCCGAGCTCTGCATTCAGGAAAATCAGCAGGATGAGGCGACAAAAGTTTACCTCCAGCTGGGTCGAGAGAAGTCAGCGCAAGGACGATATGACGAGGCGAAGGACGCCTATCTTGCCGTGCTGAAGATTGATCCTCAGAACAGTGAGGCGGCCCAATTTGTGGAAAGCCTCAAGCAGGGCGGAACCGGATCGGTGAAAGCTGTCCAATCGACCTCTTCTGCACCGGAACTGAAATCCACACTGATCCAAAAACCAGCGGAGCCGGTTGATCTCCTGGCCGAAGCCGTGCGGCGCATTGCTGAAAAGCAGTACAGCGGCGCAGAAGCCATTCTGAACCAATTGTTGACGAGAGAACCGGGAAACCCCCAGGTCTGCCAACTGTTGGCCAGGGTCCACTTACAACGCGGTGATTTGCAAGTGGCGGTAGGGGAATACCGTTTTTTGGCTGGAGCTGCGTTGCGTGCCCATGACCCGGATCTTGCGGAATCACTGATCCAAGAAGTATTGGCTGTGGAGCCAAACTCGGTCCCCTTGCTGGAGCTGAACGGCAAATTGTACGAGGAAAAGGGTCAGCACGCCGTGGCTGCACGTCAATATGCCAAGGCGGTCGAAGTTCTGTTGGCCCATCCTGAGCCTGGAATGGAAAGCCTTCACGAGGAATTCTTTGAGAAGGTCAAGGCCTTGTCTCCTGACGGCGACCTCGTGACGAGATTGGCCGAGATGGTGAGAAAAGCCTCGATGGGAACAGCAGATGATGAAGAACCAGAAAACGTTCTGGCCGAAGACCCGTCTGGGCATCGGCAGGGTGATGTGCGTGAAAGCGAGGCGTCAAGAGAGGATGAGACTCAGGAGATTGTGATTCTAGGGGCGGAACCGGATTTCGTTTCAAATTCCTCAAACATTCTTGTGAGAGATGACCCGTCGCAGGCAATGAGGGCGGGAGAAAACCAGGATGTTCAACGACAGGCGGAGCCTATCCACTCTTCTGATCAGACGACACAGGATCGGTGGTCGAGCCTGGCAGCGGCCTCCAGTACATTCGCGACGCCGCACATGGGGGTGAAGCGGGAATCAGCAGAGTCATCACCGGACTATGAGACACACTATGCCCTGGGCGTGGCCTATAAGAATATGGGGTTGTACGAAGATGCGAAAGCCTCGTTCCAGATCGCAATGTGCGGTCATTCATTCTATCTTGATTCGGCCTTGATGACCGCCGTCTGTTTGAAGGAAGAGCAACAGGTGATCCAGGCGATTGCGGGACTCGAACCCGTCCTAGCCGACCCGCGTTGCCACGGAGCGAAGGGACAAGCCATTCGGTATGAGTTGGGACTCCTCTATGAGGCAGTGGAACAGTGGGAGAAGGCAGCCGTCGCATTTCAGGCGATTCCTTCGTTTCATGATGTCCCGCAGCGCTTGGCGGCGCTCAAGGCAAAAGGGTGGGGAGACGTCGGTTTTCGGTACGCCGCGTAAGGGCCTACGCACGTCTCTTACGTGAGGGCCGTCATCGCTCAGATGACGCGATTCGGTGCCGCTCGACCCTCCAACACAGCTGCAATATTGTTCAAACACACAAGTCCCATACGAACGCGAGTCTCGACCGTCGCAGACCCGAGGTGCGGAAGCAAAACGACGTTCGGAAGGGTGACCAAACCGGCAGAGACCGTCGGTTCTTGTTCATAGACATCCAACCCCGCACCGGCGATGGCTCCGGTCTTCAGTGCGGAGAGTAATGCGGCTTCGTCGATCACCGGTCCACGCGATGTATTGATAAGGAATGAAGAGGGCTTCATGGCGGCCAATTCTCGCGCGCCGATGAGATGGTGGGTCGCCTCGGTGAGCGGGACATGGAGAGAGAGAAAGTCCGATTCAGCGAGGAGATCGGGGAGGGATCGACGGATCCATACCATACCGGGTGGAGGAGAAACGGATTGGCGTCCCGCATACATGACGGGCATGCGAAAGCCGGCGGCGCGTTGAGCCACCGCTTGTCCGATTCGCCCCATCCCGATGATCCCGAGTGTCTTGCCTGAGACCTCAGATCCCAGCATCTGAGTCGGTTTCCATCCCGGCCAGGTGCCGGTCCGGACCCACGCATCACCTTCGACGATCCGTCTGGAAACAGCCAGTAACAGGGCCCATGTCAGGTCGGCCGTCGCGTCCGTCAACACATCAGGTGTATTGCTGACGACGATGCCACGTTGTGCGGCAGCAGCCACATCGATATTGTTATACCCAACCGCATAATTCGCGATGATCTTCAGCCGGGTTGAGCAACTCAACAGCGACGCGTCGATGCGATCCGTCAAGCTACAGATGACGGCATCAGCCTCTGCAAACCCTTCCCGGAGTTCGGTTGCGGTCGGCGGAGCGTCGGAGGGGAGGGGCAGCAGACGGTATTGTCGGGGGATTGCCTCCAGCACAGGCTGAGGGAGGAGGCGAGTGATGTATAAGGCAGGTCGATCCATGTTCGCTGGTCCGTTAGCCATTCTAGGAGATTATCTCCTTGATCGACAACGGTCTTGTCCTTTGCCGGTATGGCCGTTTACAATGCCATCGTTCTCATGGCATCGTCCACACTGATTCAGCCGACCAGATCCCGCGCCATCGCTCAAGACCTTCGGGCCGTTCTGGGCCCCTTGAAAGTCAAGGATGATCTACCCACCATTACGGCGTACGCCGTGGATGCGAGTATCTACCGTATTCCTCCGCAGGCCGTGGTGCTCGTGGAGTCAGAAGATGATATTGCCGCAACGATCAACTATGCCGTCTCGCGGGGGATTCCGCTCACTCCACGCGCGGCGGGCACCAATTTGACCGGGTCTGCGATCGGTTCCGGGATCATCCTCGATGTGTCACGCCTGAATCGGATTCTGGAAATCAATCGTGAGGAACAATGGGCGCGTGTGCAGCCGGGAATGGTCTTGGCCGAACTCAATCGGCAACTCAGTTCCCTGGGGCTGATGTTCGGGCCGGATCCCTCGAGCGGCGACATGTGCAAACTCGGCGGCATGATCGCGAATAATTCTTCCGGACCGCATACCCTGCGGTATGGATCCGTGAAAGACAATGTGCGCAGTCTTCGACTGTGCCTCGCGTCATCATCATGGCTCGATGCTCGAGCCTATCAACTCAACGATCCCGCGCTCGAACGGCTGCTCACCGCAGTGCCGGCCTTACGGGACGTGCTTGCACTGACACAGGCCCATACGGACCTTCTCGCGGCGAAACGGCCGACCGTCAGCAAGAACAGCTGTGGTTACAATCTCTTTGGAATCGCCGATGGACTAGCAACCGGCTACTTCGACCTGCCCAAGCTCTTCGTCGGGAGTGAAGGGACGCTTGGTATCATCAGTGAAGCCACCTTGGCATTGGTCGAGAAGCCCAAGGCCACATTGACCGCGCTCCTACATTTCGGAAGTTTGGAAGAAGTCGGCGAAGCGGTCCCTCGGTTGCTGACCCTGCGGCCCAGTGCATTGGAGGTCATGGATGCCAACACGCTCAACTTGATCGGACGAGCGCAACACGGGATTCCGGCCGAGGCGGTCGCCACTCTGCTGCTCGAGCTTGATGCGGACTCAGACGAGAGCGACCTTCGTGGACGGGCGGACGCCATGACGGCGATCTGCCGTCCCTACAACCTGGCGTCGAAGCCGACCCTCGCCTTCGAGGCCGAACGGCGAGAGCAACTCTGGAAGGCACGAAAAGCCCTGTACCCCACACTCTATCGATTCGATCCCAAGAAGAAGCCGATCAACTTCGTCGATGATGTGGTCGTGCCGGCGGAGCGGATCAGCGAGCTGATCCGGTACCTGGAGGAATTCTTCGACGGTCAACACGTACCGGTGGCGATCTTCGGGCACATCGGCAACGGGAACGCCCATATTGTTCCGCTCTTGAATGTGAATGATCCCGGAGATTTCGGGAAAATGGTCGAAGCCTATCGAGAGATCCATCGTACCGTCCTGAATCGATTCGGCGGCTCGGTGTGCGGGGAACATGGTGATGGCCGCATTCGCGCTGAATTCGTCAAAACCATGTTCGGTGAGGAGCTCTACGATCTGTTCATCCGTGTCAAAGAAGCGTTCGACCCAGGCCATGTGCTGAATCCCGGCATCAAGCTCAGCAACGCCTCATTTACCGACCACATTGACTACACGAGACTCTCCAAATCTTGCGCCACCTGTGCCAAGTGCAATTCGGTCTGCCCCGTGTACGATGTCTTTCAGTCCGAGGACATGAGCTCGCGGGGCTGGTTCGAGATTGTGACGGCGAACGACTACAGTTACCTCGACTCAAAACGGGTTGTCGAAGCCTGTTTGAACTGTAAGTCCTGTCGCACCATCTGCCCGGCCGGGGTAGATGTGTCGGATCTGATCCTGCAGAAGCGTGCGGAGCATCCAAACAGACTGGCCGGTTGGATCTTTAGGCTGCAGGCGAAGGGTACTCTCTTTGAGTCATGCTTGCGATTCTTGGGAACCACCCAAAGCCTCTGGGACCGGCCCTTCGTCAGACTGATATTGGAGCGGATCACGGCACCGATCATGAAGCGCCTGGCGCCCACGGCGCGATTGCCGCATGATCTCCGGCTGCCGAAATTGGCACCGCGGCATTTGCGCGAACGGTATCCTCATTTGATTCCCGATGGAACGGACTCCTCTCCGACTCGGCCCGTGGCCTATTTCCATGGCTGCGCGGCGAACTATTTTGACGACGGAGTCGGCGATGCGGTGATCGAAGTTCTAAAAACACACGGTGTTGAACCGGCGCTGCCGCCGCAACGGTGCTCAGGGACACCGGTACAAACCTACGGTCATGTCAACCTGGTGCGCGAGGGAGCCCGATTCAACATCCAATCATTGGCTTCATATGACACCATCGTGACCGGCTGTGCCTCCTGTACACTCATGTTGAAAGATTATCCCACGCTCTTTGCCGAAGGGCCTGAACGGGTGCAAGCGGAAGCGCTGGCCAAGAAGGTCGTCCATATTTCAGAGTTCGTGGCGCGCTCACCGCAGCATCCGCCCATGGCCGCGAGTCCTGGTGGTACCCAACGCGTGACCTATCATTCCTCATGCCATCTTCGTGCGGCAGGTGTCACAAAGGAACCAAGGCAGGTGCTGTCATCGCTGCCCGGCGTCAACTTTGTGGAGATGCAGGATGCGGACCGCTGTGCCGGCGGTGCCGGGACGTACGTGGTCAAAGACTATGACACGTCACGGAAGATCTTTGACCGAAAAGCCCGTGCAATTTCGAAGACCGGTGCGAATGTGGTGGCCACGAGTTGTCCGGCCTGTATGGTCCAGCTGAGGAATGGCGTGGACGACTCAGTCCAGGTGAAACATGTGGCGCAACTTCTTCAAGAGGCCTATCGGGCAGGTGAACATGAGAAGAGCGGAGTCATGCTCCCGGATCGTGTATAGTAGCCCTGTTTTCAGATTGAGATGATGTGGGTGATGCGCCGGGTGGCTCTCTGATGGTATCCATACAG
This sequence comes from uncultured Nitrosospira sp., assembly GCA_900696515.1. Lineage (GTDB taxonomy): Bacteria > Nitrospirota > Nitrospiria > Nitrospirales > Nitrospiraceae > Nitrospira_D. The sequence goes on from CAADGK010000128.1 coordinate 37,118, forward strand.
ATCTTCGGTCAGACCTTGCGTGCCGTTGTTGATGAGAGTGAGATCGAAGTACCCATTTCCGATACGACGACCGTGAAGCAACTCATCGAAGCCAACCCCGCACAACTCGGCGGGCTGCGTGCATTCATTCAGAACCGAGAGGTGCTCATTACCATCAACAAGAAGATCGGTTCGGAAGACTCACCGGTTCGTGACGGCGATGTCGTGAAATTCTCCTTCCAGTCCCGTACCTCCTACGACGGCAACCGCGACATTCCGACCTAATCCCCTCTCCGCACCAGCGTCTTATTGAAGGTGCCGGCTCCCATCGACGCCGAAAGGGCGAATCAGCGGAGGGTGGTCTGCGAAGAGACATGATTTCTGAGTGGACATCGATGTAAGCTGCCACGACCTGAGGTCCCGGAATGCAACATGCGAGTCGATTTCCTCTCTATGCACAAGTCCTGCTTGCCGTGGTGTGCGGAGCCGTGCTCGGCGTCGTTTTCGGTCAAGAACCCTATCTGAACGGGCTTCGCAACGAACAGCTGGGAAAACTCGGACTGTGGGTGGTCTGGCTGTTGAAGACGCTCGCTGTGCCGCTCATCTTCTTTGCGATTATCGACTCGCTGCTTCGTGCCAGCTTACCGCTGCGTCAGGGGGCGAAACTCATCCTGATTTGCCTGGTCAACGTTTCCGTGGCCATGGTGATCGGTCTGGCCATCATGAATCTCTGGCAGCCCGGCTTGGCCTGGTTGGGGCACGTGGATGAATTGCTCCACCTCGTGCCAGGCACAACCGTCTCATCCTCCGCGCTGGCCAACGTGCAGGCCGGGTCACAAAGTCCGATCGAGTATCTGGCGTCCTATATTCCCCGCACCCTGACCAATCCATTTACAAGTAACAATATCATCGGCGTCGTCCTTCTCGCTCTGTTCCTGGGTAGCACCCTGCGATACCTGTACGGCAAATCAGACCAGACGAGTGGAGCAGTTGTGATGGTCGCGCGGAGTATTGAACGCATCTATGGGTGGCTCGTCTTGATCCTTGAGTGGATTATTGTCGTGGTCCCCCTGGCCGTCTTTGGTGTCGTTGCCCAGGTCGTCGGCAAGTCGGGCGTTGGTGTGTTTTCCGTCCTCTGGATCTTCCTCGTGGCGATGCTGACAGGCCTGGCGGTCCACTCCCTTCTCTATTACCCCCTGGTGGCCTGGCTGGTCGGAAACAAATCTCCCAAGCAGTATGTGGGACAGGGGGCTGATGCCATCATGACGGCGGTTTCATGTAATAGTAGTTTGGCCACCGTGCCGGTCACGCTGCGCTGTCTGGAACGAATGCGGGTCTCGGCCCAATCGGCGCGCCTCGCAGCGTGCGTCGGGACCAATCTCAACAACGACGGCATCACGCTATACGAAGCGATGGCCGCGCTGTTTCTCGCACAAGCGTTGGGCTATGACCTCCCTATGGCAAAACAGGTCCTGATTGTCCTCGCGTCCATCATCGCCGGAGCGGGTGTCGCCGGCATACCGGAAGCCGGGCTGATTGTCTTACCGCTGGTCTTGGCCGCCGCCGGACTGCCGGATCAGGTCATCTTGGCCGCGATTCCCCTCATCATGACGGTGGACTGGATCATCGCCCGCGCCCGCTCGGGTGTGAACGTTATGAGCGACATGCTCGTTGCCATTCTGCTCGATGCCGGAAAGACGACAACTCCGATCAAGGCTCAGATCGACGCGGGCATGTAGAGGGACAGACCGGGAATCTTTGTGAAGTGAGTATCGAGGCTGTATACACGGCACCCATGGTCAATGGCCAATGCCGCGATCAAGAGATCTGATAGCGGCAGGGTGATCCCTTTGCGAAGAAGCTGTGCCGAGAGGTCGCCGGTATGCATCCACGTCGAGGTGGTCACTTCACGATAGGGTAAAGCCGACAGAGCATCAGAAAGGGTCACCCGTTCCGAGGACGTCCTGCACCCTTGGAGTAACTCGGCCAGCACGACGCCTACCAACATCACATCGTCAGCATCGATAAGCAGATCCAGCGCGGCTTTTTCCTGGGAGTCCGGGCGGTTGAAGAAGGGAATCCAGACGGAGGTATCAGCGATGACCATGGCGGCGGCGCTTTAACGAAGATTGATGCTGGAGTTCGACTGCTTCCAGCCGCTTCCAGTCCAGATCCAGATGGATAGTGCCGCTTAACGACTTGAGTTGATCCAGCTTTTTTCTTCGGATCAATTCCGCAGCAGCCTGGTGAATGGCATCGGTTTTTGTTTTGGCGGCGGTCACGTTCATCAGTTGCCGAATGAGCTTTTCATCAAGATCCAATGTGGTCCGCATAAGTCCTTCCTTGAATGATATGCTCCTATCGTATGCATGGTACATGCATAAGTCAACCATTCCTCAAGGGGGGACGCACCGGGGCGCCGACGGGTTGGTGGGGTGGTAGGGTCTTCCATAACTCAAGACTCACCACCCACAATGTCCTGAGCTCACGTAGCCGTCAGACTTTCCATATCGAGAGGGGGTGCGTGATTTATTAAAGGGAAAAGGGTATCCTTCGGCGGAAAATGCTGGCGCTCGTGCAGATTTCATAGATGGCAGACCTCGACAAGAAATTGCTCAGTGAACGCGACATCTGCACCAAGTTCATCACGCCTGCGGTGAAGCAGGCAGGATGGGATGAGATGTCGCAGATTCGCGAAGAGGTCTACTTCACGAAGGGGCGGATCATCGTCCGGGGGAAGCTCGTCACACGCGGCAAGGCCAAGTTCGCCGACTACGTTCTCTACTATAAGCCGAACATTCCCATCGCCCTCATCGAGGCGAAAGACAACCTTCACCCTGTCGGGGGCGGGATGCAGCAGGGGCTGGAGTACGCGGCGACGTTGGATATCCCGTTTGTCTTTTCGTCCAACGGCGACGGATTCGTCTTTCACGACCGAACGGGCCAGACCGAGAAGAGGGAAACGGACCTGTCGCTAAATGCCTTTCCGACGCCCGAAGCGCTCTGGAAGAAGTACCGTGCCTGGAAAGGCCTGGCTCCGGCGCAGGAAGAGATCGTCCTCCAGAACTACCACGACGACGCGAGCGGGAAAGAACCGCGCTATTATCAGCGCATCGCCATCAACAAGACCATCGAAGCCATTGCCAAAGGGCAGAATCGTCTGCTCCTCGTTATGGCAACCGGCACCGGTAAGACCTACACAGCCTTTCAAATCATCTGGCGTCTCTGGAAAGCCAAACGCAAGAAACGCATTCTCTACCTGGCCGACCGCAACGTGTTGATCGATCAAACCATGGTCAACGACTTCCGTCCGTTCGGGAAGACCATGGCCAAGCTCAGCACCGGTGCCAAGACGATCGAGCGTGAGGACGGAAGCACCGTTGACCTTCCTCTAGCCGTGGACAAAAAACATCGCCGGATCGATACATCCTACGAGATCTATCTCGGACTCTATCAAGCCATCACCGGGCCGGAGGACAGTCACAAACTATATCGGGAACTCTCCCGGGACTTCTTTGACCTCATCGTGATCGACGAATGCCACCGCGGGAGCGCCGCAGCTGACTCGGCCTGGCGGGAGATTCTTGACCACTTCTCCAGCGCCACCCAGATCGGTTTGACTGCGACGCCCAAGGAAACCGAGTACGTCTCCAACATTCACTACTTCGGCAAGCCGGTGTATAGCTATTCACTGAAGGAAGGCATCCGCGACGGATTCCTCGCGCCTTATAAAGTGGTGAAGGTTCATTTGGATGTGGATGTGGAGGGCTACCGCCCGAGCAAGGGAGAGATCGATAAATACGGCCAGGAGATCGAAGACCGCATCTATAACCAGAAAGATTACGACCGGAATCTGGTGATCGATGAGCGGACCAAGCGCGTCGCTCGCAAAGTGACCGAGTTCTTAAAGGAAAGTGGCGATCGATTCCAAAAGACTATCGTCTTCTGCGTGGATGTGGAGCACGCCGCCAGAATGCGTCAGGCCCTGATTAACGAGAACCACGAGCTTGTCCAACAGAATGAACGCTACGTCATGCGGATTACCGGCGATGATGCCGACGGGTGTGCCCAACTCGGCAACTTCATCGACCCGGAGGCGAAATATCCTGTGATCGTGACCACCTCGCGTCTGCTCTCCACCGGGGTGGATGCGCAGACCTGCCGCCTGATTGTCCTCGACCGCGAAGTCGGTTCGATGACCGAGTTCAAGCAGATCGTCGGGCGCGGGACGCGCGTGCATGAAGACACCAAGAAGTACTATTTCACATTGATCGATTTCCGGAAGGCGACCAATCATTTTGCCGACCCCGACTTCGACGGAGAGCCGGTGCAAATCTACGAACCGGGCGAACATGATCCGGTTGCGCCGCCGGACGATGTGCTGCCTCCGGCGGATGCGGAAGACCCGATTCCTCCCAAGCCGGGGGAAGATGAGCGGGTCGTGGATGACCCAACAAAGCCGAACATCACCATTCCGCCAGGCGGGACTCAACCGCGCAAGTACTACATCCACGGCGATGAAGTCAGCGTCATTGCGGAACGGGTCGAGTATCTCGACGAATACGGCAAGCTCGTTACCGAAACGCTGCGCGACTATTCCAAGAAGACGCTTCGGAAGCGTTATGCCAGCCTCACGGCTTTTCTCAAACAGTGGAATAGCGCCGAGCGGAAGCAGGCCATCATTGAAGAATTGGAACAGGAAGGCGTGTTGCTCGAACCGCTGGCCGAGGAAGTGGGCAAGGATCTCGATCCCTTCGATCTCATCTGCCATGTGGCCTTCGATCAGCCGCCATTGAGCAGGCGTGAACGGGTCGAGAATGTCCGCAAGCGGGATGTCTTTACCAAGTACGGACAGCAAGCACGCGCCGTGCTGGAGGCCTTACTTCAGAAATATCAGGATGAAGGCGTCACCAGCTTGGATGATCCGCAGATCTTAAAGATTTCACCGTTCGACACCATGGGCACGCCGATTGAACTGCTCAAGACATTCGGTGGACGGCCAGGATTCGAGCAGGCCGTCCATGAACTCCAATCCGCCCTCTATCAGGGAGCCGCCTAACTCATGTCCGTTCGCAACACCGTCAAATCGATTCAAGACATCATGCGCCAGGACAGCGGCGTCGATGGCGACGCGCAGCGCATCTCTCAGCTCTGCTGGATGTTCTTCCTCAAGATCATCGACGACCAGGATCTGGAACTCGAAGCGATGCAGAAAGACTATCGCTCGCCCATCCCGAAGCAGTTCCAATGGCGCACCTGGGCCGCTGATCCCGAAGGCATCACCGGCGAACCGCTCATGGAGTTTGTAAACGATGAGTTGTTTCCTTCTCTGAAAGAGTTAACCGGTAAAGATGGCCGCCGCCGCGTCGTGCGGGATGTCTTCGAAGACGCCTACAACTACATGAAGTCCGGCCAGCTCATGCGGCAGGTGATCAACAAGATCAACAGCATCGACTTCAATAACCTCACCGAGCGCCAGCACTTCGGCGATATCTACGAGCAGATCCTGAACGACCTTCAGAGCGCCGGGAACGCAGGCGAGTACTACACCCCCCGCGCCGTCACGGCCTTTATGGCGGACCGAATCGACCCGCACCCTGGCGAGGTTCTGCTTGATCCGGCCTGCGGCACCGGCGGCTTTCTCACCTGCGCCATCCGGCACATGCGCGAGCGCTACGTGAAGAAACCGGCGGACGAAAAGAAGATGCAAGAGGCCCTGCGCGCCTGTGAGAAAAAGCAGCTTCCGCACATGCTCTGTGTGACGAACATGCTGTTGCATGGCATTGACGATCCCTCCTTCGTCCGCCACGACAACACCCTGGCGAGGCCCTATATCAGCTATGGCCAGTCTGACCGGGTAGATATCGTCCTCACCAATCCTCCGTTTGGCGGCAGGGAAGAGGATGGCATCGAAAGCAATTTTCCGAAGCACTTCCAGACCCGCGAGACGGCGGATCTCTTTCTTGCTCTCATTGTCCGCTTGCTTAAATCCGGTGGCCGCGCCGCTGTGGTGTTGCCGGATGGATCTCTCTTCGGTGAAGGGGTGAAGACCAGGCTCAAGGAACATCTGATGGAGGAGTGCAACCTCCACACAATCGTCCGGCTGCCCAACAGCGTCTTTAAGCCGTATGCGAGCATCGGGACGAATCTGCTGTTCTTCGAGAAGGGCGAGCCGACGAAAGAGATCTGGTTCTACGAGCATCGTATACCAGACGGCCAGAAAGCCTACTCGATGACGAAGCCCATCCGCTTCGAGCATCTGAAGCCCTGCATCGACTGGTGGGGCGGAGCGAAACGGAAGGGGCGGAAGGAAACGGATGTGGCCTGGAAGGTGACGGCCGATGAGGTGAAAGCCCGTGGCTATAACCTCGATATCAAAAATCCTCACACCGTCACAGACGACCACGGCGATCCGGAAGAACTCCTGGCCAAGCTGAACGAAGCTGAGAAAGAAACTGCCAACATTCGCGATCAGCTCAAGGCCATTCTGGAGAAGGCCCTGTTGCGATGAATCCAGGGCAACTCCTGGCTCACTTCGACCGCATCAGCGACGCACCAGATGCCATTCCGGGCCTGCGCCAGTTAATTCTCGACCTTGCTGTGCGGGGGAAGCTCGTTGATCAAGACCTAAAGGACGAACCCGTGTCCTATCTGCTCATGCGTATTCAGGCTGAGAACCGTCAGTTGGAAAACACCTTCAATCCTCTGGCGGAGGACGAGCAGCCGTTCACAATCCCACAATCGTGGGCGTGGATTCGGTTAGGAAATGCAGCTCATGTTGAAATGGGCCAGTCGCCTCCTTCCGAGAATTACAACCAATCTGGGGATGGAATCCCCTTCTACCAAGGGAAGGCTGATTTTGGGCTGCGGCATCCTACACCAAGATATTGGTGCGACCTACCGTCAAAACTTGCCCAGAAGAACGACATTCTCATATCAGTGCGCGCTCCAGTAGGCCCAACAAATGTGGCCTCCGAGGAATGTTGCATTGGTCGGGGTCTTGCGGCACTACGCCCTCATCATGGTGTCTACGTGGAGTTCCTTCTGTATTCACTGAAAGGCTTTGAGCCGGCGATTGCCGCGATGGGTTATGGCACTACCTTTGTGGCAATTACAAAGAAGCAGTTAGTATCGTTTGCCGTCCCATTGCCACCTCTCGCTGAACAGCACCGCATCGTCAGCAAGTTGGATGAATTGATGGCGCTCTGTGATCGCTTGGAGGCGGCGCAGGCGAAGCGGGAGAGTCGGCGAGATCGGCTGGTAGCGTCGTCTCTGAATCGCCTGAACAATGGCGCCGCCGCCGACACTTTCCGTGACCACGCCCGCTTCTACTTCAACTACCTCCCGCGCCTTACCACGCGCACTGAACATATCCAGCAATTTCGCCAAACCATCCTCAACCTCGCCGTCCAAGGGAAACTCGTCCACCAAAACCCCAACGACGAACCGGCATCTGAACTGCTGAAACGTATTCAAGCTGAAAAGCAGCTACTAGTGAAGGCAGGCATACTTGCTCAGCAGAAATTATCATCCATCGAACCAGAAGAACTGGCATTTGATTGTCCGGAGAACTGGCAGTCAGTGAACTTCATCGACGTGTGCAATCTTGTCACGAGTGGATCGCGCGGCTGGGCGGAGTTCTACTCCGACACCGGACCGAAGTTCATTCGTGCTCAGAATATTCGATTCGGAAGGCTCCGGCTTGAGGATCTTGCTTGTGTCAGCCTACCTAAGAAAACCGAAGGAACGAGAACTCAGATCTCTAAAGGTGACCTGTTGATCGTCATCACCGGTGCCGGTGTCACAAACCCTGCGATGTTGGACCATGACCTAGGCGAGGCATATGTGAGTCAACACGTCGCTTTAATCAAACCGACAATAGTAAGTCTTTCCCGGTGGCTCCTGCTTTGCCTGATGGCACCAGTCGGAGCGCGAGCTGAATTAGTTGAGCGTGCGTATGGTGCAGGCAAGCCAGGATTAAATCTCGACAACATTCGTTTCTTGAGAATCCCTCTCCCACCTCTCGCTGAGCAGCAGCGCATTGTCGCCAAAGTCGATGAAATGATGGCCCTCTGCGACAAGCTCGACGCGCAGCTCACCACCACCCAAACCGAAAGCCGCCGCCTCCTCGAAGCTGTCCTTCACGAGGCGCTTACTGCATAGAGGGTTCATGTCATGACTCCGGAAGAGAGAAAAGAAGCGAAAAGCGCGCAGAGTGTACTGGAAAGACTCCTGCCGGATGGCCAGAGTCGAACTCTGTGTCTTCGGTTTCTGTGTGACACTATTCGGCTAGCCCATCAGCTCGCTCCCCGTAGTTGGGGTGTTACGCTCCAGAAAGACCTTGTTCGTCTGAATGTCGGGCACATCGAGGTGATGACGATTCTGCAAGATCGTATACATATCGTCCTTGATCGAAATGCCATACCGCCAGAGTTGCTGACAATTCAGGGTCTTCAGATGGATTCAAAGACGCCTCTCTATAAATGGGTTGCATGCTCTTCGGGTTGTGATTTTCCGACTAAGCAGGCCAGTGCAACCTTGCCACTGATCCGTGCATCCCACCACCAGCTCACCACACAGGCGGCGGCAACGCCTCGGCACAACATGACCGCTCGTGCTCATTCTCCAGGGGTACTGCGTTATCTCGCAGAGGTTCTTGATCTCGATTTGCCCGATCCGGAGTTTTTAGCGGTCTACCCTATGAGTCTCAGTGCACTCACGTTCCAAGCGCAGTTTTCTCGCTTTGAAAAGCAAGTGCGTCAGAATTCCGGCGGGGATTCGTTCACCTCATTCCTCGATGGCCTGCCGGCGGAGTGGGAGGACTACAAGCAAGATGTTCGCGTCGAAGCGCTTCGTCGCTTGAACGTTCCTGCGTGGAAGAAGGCTGAGGTTGGCAAGGGAAGGATTCTCAAACGCGTGATCGAGGCGATTGAGATATATGATCCCAAGCGCGATCTGCGGAATAACCTGGTCGCCTGGCAGAATCGGTACGGTCATAAGGCCAAGTCACATCGTGCGCTGCTGGATGCTCGGGCTGACGCAGGTGCGCGTCGGGATTTCGAACAGTGGGCCTTTGACTTCTTTAATGATCGATCGGCTCATGGCCAGGCATTTGAGCGGTTTCGCCAGTTGGCGGGGGACCGGTATGACCTCGCCGCATATCTGTTCTTTCTGAAGGACTGGAACCATTTCATGCCGATCGCACCCACAACGTTCGATGCGGCCTTTCAATTGCTTGGTATTGACCTTGTTACGACTAAACGTTGCTCCTGGGACAACTATTCGAACTACAACCAGGTTCTTCTTGCCATTCAGCGTGCCTTGCGCGACATCGCCGAGGTAACGAATGCTCGCCTTATCGATGCTCATTCGTTCTGCTGGATGCTGGTGCGGTTGAAGTTACCTGCCGCAGACTCGCCGGTCATCATCCCACTGCCCAAGATCATCAGCGGTCTACAGGCCATCCCGCTCACAGCTAAACCAGCCTCAAATGAGAGCGAGACTGACACTGATTTTGACAAGGTGGACGAAAATCAGTTTGCCCAGCGCGACGCAGAACGCCGGCGTTTAGGACGGCTGGCGCAAGACATTGCCATACAGTCGGAGTACAAGCGGTTGCGCTCGGCGGGACATCCTAATCCTGAACAAGTGGTTTGCCCGGTCTGGGATGAACCGAGTCGAGGCTACGATATTCTTTCCTGTGAAATAGATGGCACCCCGCGTCACATCGAGGTCAAAGCCGCCCGGCAATCTGGAAGCAATCTCTCATTCTTCCTGACGCAGAATGAATGGGGGAAGAGTCGTACGAAGCCCAACTACTGTTTTTATCTGGTCCTCGAAGCTGGATCAAAGAGACCCGAGGTTCTTATTATTGAAAGCGGAGAAGTGTCTTCAGATTGTCTGACATCGCTAAATTACCTGGCCTCGATTCGTACTCCTGGAAAGTAACGAAATGCCTCTTGTGCACACAGACAGCCTTCGCCTCATTGAAGACGTGGCTCCTTGAAGCCCTGGCCCCAGTCGTCTGATCTAGGAGACCCAAGTGGCCAGTACAATCTTCATCGCTTATTGAAAATCGTTCTGAATGATTGGTCCTCAGGGAATTTCCGGTTGGACGCATGCTACAATGTGCTCATCGAAGGATGGTGGTACGTAACTGGCAGTTGTCAATTTAGGAAGGGGGAATGCCCATGAGACGATATACGACGCACGGGAGTCTTACACTCGCCGCACTGTTTGTCCTCGTCACCTCAACAGTCCTGCCCTTGCAACCGGTGTTTGCGGAAGGCGGGGCACGTCGTGATGCAGTCCGTTCCGAAGACCAGCACCGCCAAGAAGCGATCAAGCTCGCCAAGGAAGCTGCGGACCATAGCAAACAAGGTCATATGGGACCATTCTTGACCAGTGCGGAAGCAGCCATGCAGCATGCGCTGAAGGCACGGAAGGATGCGCATGTGGACGCCGCCGTCGCAGAGCTCAAACATGCTGTCGAGCATGGGAGCGCGGGACATGCGGACGTGGCGACGAAACATGCGGAACAAGCAGTCACGCACCTGTCTGAGAAGTAGGGTGCGGAGAAGCTGGCTAAGGCAGTCGTTCCAAGACACCGACCGGTGGCTTTTGTTTTAACTTGCGATATACCCATGGGGGGACGGGATTGGGGTCGATCCAGAGCCCTCGTTTCGTCTCTCGTGCCTGGGTTTCCAACGTTTCCAGCACCGGATCGTCCGGCGCATACTTCCGGTACCACCAGCACCACCCGTCTTTGACGAGGAGCTGGTTCACATTCGTCTCATCCGCAAGTATCACCTCGGCAACAAGTCGCCCGTACTTATCTTTTTCATGCGGGTGAATCGTGACGGCCTGGCCAAAGGTCAAGACAGCCGTGGCAAGTTTTGCCCGATATCCATAGGCCTGGCGCTTCTCAGGGCAATCGATCCCGTGTAAGCGAATCTTTGTGGTTTGCCCATTCGACAGGACTTCAATGGTGTCACCGTCTTTGACGGATACGACCAGGCCAGTGAACGAGAAGGCAGGGGTACTATACAGAAGAAGGAGAAGGGGAACTTGCAGTGGGAGTAGGAGTAATCGCATGCCTGTGCCAGGCCGTACCAGTTTCGAAGGGGAAGCCGGCTGCCGACCTGTGAATTCGTATACGATAAGACACGTACGTATACATTGCAAATAGTATCGATACGTAATTTATGAAAAGAACACGGGAGGATGGACGGCTGCCTGCAGTGCGTCATCCGTTCTTATGTCAGATACGACGAAGGTCGTAGGGAAACGGTGTCAGCCGTTCACCCACCTACGCAGGAAACCACAGCTGTCAAGCTGTGGAGGAATGCGCAGTGGGTGTCCTCCGAAGCCTTGGCGAAGGAGGACACGCTTCGGCGGGTTCCGCCGAAGACACAAAAGGGACCACG
>CAADGK010000129.1 GCA_900696515.1 uncultured Nitrosospira sp.
GAGATCGTCCGTGGAATGGCCAACCCTGATCCCATTCCTACGATGAACGCAAAGGCATAGCGGGACATCCAAGCTGCCTTCGGCACATACCGCGTCAACATGAGCATCCCGATCGCCACGGGGATGAGAAGAGCGAACTCTCCATTCTCGACAATCGGCTTGACGATGAGGTGGAGAATGACGGTGTCGTAGGTCTTCACGATCGTATACCCAAGCGAGACCCCGACGTAGAGATGTTCGGCGAATTTAAAGAGCGGGGTGTCCTTATAGAGAAAGGAAAAGATCAGGAGCGTTAATCCTGTGGCCACCCACGCGCCGAAGACGGTTGCATCCATCAGTCACCAACCCACGCAAAGGTTGAGAGCGAGGCTGAGGCTACGGTTGAGCAAGAAAAAGAAGCCGCCTGACTCAACCTTAACCTAAGCCTTTCTGTTGCCTCAGGGAGAAGTAGACCAGGTTGCACATGATCACGAGGGCAATGATCGCCACATGTGTCGCTGATTGTGCATCCATCCCGGCAACCGCCTTGCCTTTTTGACCGATCAAACTCTCATATTCCGCCGCCCCGCGAAGACCACCGATCAGGCCGTTGATCTGCCCACTCCGAAGCAGCGGATACAGTCCTGGAGCCATGACGCCCGTACAGCCGCCACCCATTTCAAACTTATATTTATCCTTCCCGAACACGTACCACTCTTCCACCCCTGGTCGCCCCGCTCCGAGACTGACCATGTACGTCACATCTTTCAAATTACGCACGCCCTCTAATACGGGTAAGCCCTTCGTGGGCTTGCCGCCATAGTCGCTGGGAAAGGCCGAATAGAGATCCTGCCCCATATTGATGATCACGGCCTGCCCACCGGGACTCCACCCGAGAAACGCATAGTCCTTTCCGTATTCCTTTCCCGTCTCTTTGGCGACGTACGTGACGATCTGATCCGCCATCCCGGTGCCGGAGACCCATAAGGTCATCGTGATGACACGCAGGTTTTTCTTGAATGCATGCCGGAGCAGCGAGATCGCTTGCGGATACAACTCCGGTTTGGAAGCTGGGTCGAAATCGATTGAGAGCAGGAACACCGACCCTTCCGGTAACGACTCAATGTGGTCGTACACGCCGCGTACTTCCGAAGAAATCTTGATCGGCAACCCGACCGGATAGAGCAAAGGCAACAGGGTGCAGAGACCGATCAGCAGAAAGATGATCCGGCGATCGATCCTCAACATGCGCTCCGCGAAAGTCATACCCACAACACCTTGTAAGGGGTGAAGGGTAAGGGGTAAGAGGCAGAACTCTCAGTCACTATCTCAGTGTCCGTCCTCGCTCGTACCCCTAACCCCTTACGCCTCACTCCTTACCTCCCCCAAGATACGACCGTTCCACGCCAAAGATGATCTTGAACGACAGGGCGATGGCTCCAAGGCTGACTCCGATTAAAATGGCCCGACGGACGGACGAGTTCAGTACGTTCAAAATCCAGGAGGACACATCGCCGCTGAGGGGAATCAGATACTCCCCCAGGGGGACCCGTCCCATCATCACGATCACGGCCGCCACTAAGAGCACCGCCGCCTCGCGACTCCTCGCTCTGAACGAACGATAGGCGGCCGAGGCGATAAAGAAGGCTAAAATGGCGAACATGGTGCCTTGCAGCGGCACCATCATGAAATTGTAGACCCAGCCGAACGCCGTCATCGTACCGTCGATGCTTTCTTTCCCATTGGCCCAGAGCCCGACCGCGATCGTGCCGAGCATACCGACATACAGTACGAGGCTATACCCCCAACCTGCTTCGTGACGCTTGATCTTGACCGCATGTTGATGGAACAGACTGGTCACTCCCAAGATCAACGCAAATCCGCCGACGATCTGCATCCACTTGGTGGCAGACGTGAGCATCTGCTCCGACGCCGGATGCGGCACATAGTACTGGGCGGCAAACAGCAATCCTGTGACCAGCGTGATCAACAGCGGAAGTTGCCGGCGCAGAAAGATCATTTCAGGTCCCTCATGAGATCAAGAAAGTACTGCGGCCATTGCGCCCCAGTCACCACTCCAACGGTCGCCAGGACGGTTCCGGCAACCAGCGCCAGTAGAATGAGGGCCTTCCCAATGTCCTGCCCGCGCAGTGTTCCGATCTGGACCGACTCTTTGGAGAGATAGGCGCTGGCTGCGTAGAGCTCCTCACCGATCAAGGTGTAGTCGCAGGTCGTCACAAAGAAGGGTAATTGGTGGTCCGCATCGGTCCCGGCGATTTGAATGGCCCCGGTACTGGCTCCTGTTTCCGTCAGGAGCAACGACTCAGCGAAATAGTGCCCCATGAAAAAATTCGCCGCGGGCTTCTTACGTAACATGATGCCGTCCACCGCCGCCGTATAGCTGAACTGATCCGACGTGATAAAAAAGTTGGCGCCCTCCTTAAAGAGGTCCGGCTTTCCTGCTTCCAAATAGGCCTGTTTCGTAATCTCTTGGCAGACCGCCATCGTGATCGGCTCGCGGTGAGGCACCATCAGTTCCGTTTCATAGAGCGCGGCCCGTTTCGCCACCTTGCCGAGAATGACCGCAGCTGCAATTGTTGAGGGATCATGCAGATCGTGCGCACCGGTGAGGTACAAAATCGGCTTGCCCAGTTCCGTCGCCCGGCCAATGGCTTCATCGACGGCATCCAACCCTGGAATCCGACGGAGGAAAATCTCGTGTCGCTTGGCATAGCTGATTGCAAAGAAGACCAGGCCACCGAACGACAGCCCGATGACCAAATTATTGAGCTGGTTCCAGTTGAACCAGTTGGCTACCGGCGTCGCAATCTGGACCGCACTAACGATCCGCTGATCGCCCTGAATAGTGGCCACCGCCACGGCATAGGGCTGGTCATCCTTGATCTCCAGACCCTTCACACTTTTCACCATCGCCTGATGCCACGTCTTCTCCGCCGTCCTTGTCCACCACGCCGTTTTCACATCTTTGACGTACTTGGAATTGGCTGGAAACTCCGAGACGACCGTCAACTTCTGAGGATCTATGATGGAGGCCTCACCAACTAACACCTGATACCGAATGTCAGGGCCATCCCATGGCATCGGCGCCCACTGAACCGTGAGGCTTTCTCCTCCGTCGTTCGGCGTATCAAAAACCCGCACCTCCTGTGGAGCAGTAATCGGCACCTCTGCCAAGGCAGGTGATACCAATACATTCATCGCCCAGACAATCGCGCATAACAACCGGCAGGCTGAGCGAGCATTCCGGCACTTCACGAGATACGCTTCACGCTTCACTCTTTACTTCTCACTCCTAACTCCTCACCTTTCACCCCTCACTTTTCACTTCTCTCTCACGCCCCTTCAATCACTTCGATATTCGTCCTTGGAATCACGACCGTCTTTCCATCAGCAAATCTGACCTCCAAGACCCGCACCTCACTCTCCGTGGGAATCTTGGTCAGTTCGGGCGGGAGCGCCGATACTTCACCGATCCGCCCGAACATCGGATCGCGGATAATCCGGACGGGATCACCGAGACTGATCCCTTCTCGTTGCGATTGGATCGCCGTCCTCGCCTGCCCTTCCAACTGTGGAATGATGATCTCCGGACGAATCACGCCGGCCCTGATCTGTGTCGCCCCGGAAATCGAGGCTTTCCGACCAACATGGGATGAGAGAAGTTTGAATGTCTTCGCGGCCATCGGAATGGTCCCGAACCCCTCGGTGAGGATCAACGTAAACCCCACCTGTTCGGTGCCCGTAATGGCGACACCCAGGTCATAGCCCAGCAAAGCACGGAGGTCTTCATCGTGAATCCCACCGACCACCAGACCGGCCACACCGACAGCTTTTGCCTGTTTCATCGTCTCCGCTGAAAGAAACGAGCCTCCCACCACCACCTTGCCCTTCATGGCAGGCGTAAGATGATTCGGCATCAAGGGCTCGTCCGGAGCTGTTACCGCGATCACAATGTCACCGGACGTCTCCCCACCGATGCCGAAAATGCCCTGCACCAAGCTACAGGTCGTCTGAACCACAACGCCCTGTTGCGGAATCGTCTCGGTGATCGTACCATCCACATAGGCCGACAACTCCAATAGTCGCGGCGGCTCACGTAACAAGACTTGCCCCGTGACGGACGAGATGGATTCGATCCTACCGGAGACCGGCGAGCGGATTTCCGTCTTGAACCATTTGATCAGCGGGTTATTCTCCGCCAGAATCTCGTCCTTCGCGACCGCATCACCTTCTCGTTTGGTCAGATACCCTTTCATCTCACCAGGCGTGACGCTGAGCTGATTGGCAAGATTGATCGGAAAGACTTTTCCAGGCAGCTCGGCTCTGGCCACCACCTGATCAGACTGCACCCGATCACCGACCAATACCAAGACCTTGCCCGGTAGAGGCAACATGCGCCGACGGTGAATGACCGTCTGTTCCGTAACTGTGAGACCAGGAGTGTAGGAATGAGCCATGCTAGCAATAGTCCTGAGTGCTGAGGACTGAGTGCTGAGCAAAATTCAGGTTTTGTTTCATGCTCAGTCCTCGCTACTAGGGTGTTGGGTACAATCCAACGGCGTCGAACCATTTCGTGAGAGACGCCACACGGGCCTGTTGTTCAGCCGGAAGTTTCAGTGGCCGCCCACGTCCGTCAAGCAAGAGGCCGACCACACCGCCATGCACTTCCTTGGTCACCGCCACACCTGATCCAGCCCCCATACTGACACCCTTGGGAGGCTGAATCTTGATCGTGGCCTTCTGCTCAGCTTCTAATGGAAACAACTTCAACTCGCCGAACTTCAGCTGCCCGTCGATCGTTCTTCCATCCGGCATCGTCATGCGATAGTCGGCACAAAGCTCACCGTCTTTCCCCTGCCCAATTGGTGCCACGCAGGTTCCAAGATAGACCATGCAATCTCGCACGAACACATCGGTCGCCGCCTTCTCATTGATCGTCGAGAGCACACCAAGGTGCGGCATCATGAAGATGCTGTCGACCGATAACCTCGTACAGCCCATTGGCTCGTAGGCATCGACCATCATCAACATGGATTGAATCCGCCGTGGGGCGTGGGACAGAATCCCGCCGCTCCCGACGATCAAATCCAGCTTCAGCATATCGATCAGCGACTGACCCGATGCCTGCTGTGCGAAGACATCAGAGATCGTCCGTTCTTGTTGGACGCCCTTCAGCCCAGTGGCCAACGCCTTGTGGTGGATCAAGGCCAGCCGCAAGGCTTCACGCGCGATCGCCTGTTCGATTTGCAACTCATCCAGTGTCTGCGGAATGGTCGTCGGACGAATCATCTTGTTCTTGATGCGGTTTCGCAGCGTCTGTTCATCGATCGTGAACGGCACCCACCGCATGATATTGGCCAGTCCTGCTTCGGCCAACACATTCGACACGCTGTAGGACATGCCAAGATTGGCACTGACCGTTCGATTGAACACCCCGTCGAACACAGAGAACACGTCAGTCGTGGCGCCGCCGATATCGACACCGATCAGACTCAGATGTTCCCGTTTCGCAATCGCCTCCATAATGAGGCCGACTGCTGCGGGAGTCGGCATGATGGGCGCACCGGCCATTTCCATCAGCTTCTTATAGCCAGGCGCCTGCTGCATCACATGTTCGAGAAACAGGTCGTGGATCTTGTTTCGTGCCGGCGCGAGGTTCTCTCGCTCCAATACTGGCCGGATGTTCTCCGTCACAACGAGCGCAGATTTCTCTTCGAGGATCCTCCTGACTTGAGGTTGAGCTTCCTTATTGCCCGCATAGATCAGCGGCAACTTGTACGTCACGCCAAATCTTGGCCGCGGTTCCGCCGCCGCCACATACTCGGCCATCTCCACCACATGATTCACTGCGCCTCCGTCCGTTCCGCCCGCCATCAGAATCATGTCCGGCCTCATGGAACGGATACGCTCAATCTTCTCGTGCGGCAACCGGCCATCGTTCGCCGCCAATACATCGATAACAATCGCACCGGCGCCCAGCGCCGCCCGTTGCGCGCTCTCGCCCGTCATGTTCTGTACAACACCGGTTACCATCATCTGCAACCCACCACCTGCGCTGCTGGTTGAAATGTAAATATCGACGCCTGTCTTGTCATTGAGGCAGGGCGTGATGATTTTGTCACCGTCTAAAATCTTCCGACCGGAAAGCTCTTCAATTTCCGCGATGGCATTCAATACTCCACGTGTCACATCCTCAAACGGCGCTTCCACCGTCGTCGGGGCTTCACCGCGATAGGTCTGTCGATACTCATCACCAACTTTTTCGATGAGAATAGCTTTCGTCGTGGTACTGCCGCAATCGGTGGCGACAATGACATTGAGGGGGTGGTTGACCTCGCTTGACTCGTGAATGGTCATCAGTGGATAGACCAATCGTCGAGGAGGTTGTGATGAACAGTAACAAGTGAAAGGTTAGAGGTAAAAGGTAAAAAGCCAGATAGCTGAACAGAATTCAACATCCCTCTCACATTCCTTCGTTTCACCTTTAACGTTTTACCTTTCACGCCCAAGAGTCTTGTTCATCCAGCCGTGGCCCCCTGTGGAGTGGACTTCGCTTCAATGATCGCGATGAGGCGAGTCACCGTGTCCCGGCGTTCGAGCAATCGCGCAACCTGCTCGACTTCTTTAGTATTGAAGGCACAGTCAAGGATGGGAGTGAGGAAATGGAGTGCCTGGCTTCCCAGAAAATTCATCGGTCCCATGGATTCCAAGAACATCGTTGCCGGCGCCGCCATCCGACGCGTGACAATCACTTCAGCAATCCGCTCTAACAACTGCACGTCTTCGACGGCGAGAGGCTGAGTCTCAGGCTCAACGGCAAAGGCATGACGCAGACCGGCTCGAAACTGAGCCAGCTTTCCAACTGTACTTCCATTAAAGAATGATCGCATAAGTATAGGTTGGATAAGGCAAACCAAGAACGGGTCGCATTATATGAAGGGGTTAGAAGAGAGTCAATTCAATGGTAATCATGACGACTTCTTGCATGGCTCAACATTCTTGTGCGAGCATACCCTCGGCAATTGTCCTTGGACGTCCCGGATGGTTTGGCGTGACCACATTATTCTCACCAGATCGGATCTGTAACCGATGAAACTCGTAGCTCACAGTCATCCTTTGTTGCCGAAACTTGCCTGGGTTGGTGTGGTTGATCGAGTCCAGGGCCTCGTGACGCTTGATCATGGCCCGCTAGTTGAGGTTCGCCCCACCTTTTGGATAGAGGGAGTCTGGAATGGGTCTTTTCAAGGCGGCGACTTCGGGACGACGGAGTGTGTGTTTGGTACAGGTGGCATCGTGGCTGAAGATTCCGTGCGCTTCGTAACTAGCGCCGCCACCGTAGACTACCTGTTCTATGCCGAGGCGGGCGACCACGTCACAGTCTCTAACTCCTTGCCGCTTCTCCTCGCATCTATTGGCGATGCATTAGATCCGCACTGTCGTGAGTATCCTCGGATCTGTAATTCCATCTTGCGGGGCATTGAGGAGTACGAGCGAACTATTCCAACGCAGCGTGGGCAGGTGAAACGTGTGATGTATTGGAACCTCGATGTATCGAGCAACGCCATCTCGGAATCAGACAAGCGTGAGCCACCCCCCTTTCCGTCGTTCAAAGAGTATCGGGACTATCTACGGGACAACTATGCATTGATTGCGGCGAATGCTCGCGATTCCGCTCGGACCACGCCACTGGAGATTTGGTCTACCCAGTCAAAAGGATATGATACGACAGCGGTGAATGCCTTGTGCAGTCCCTACGGCATCGACCAGGTGGTGACCATCTCCCAAGCCAAAGCTCCAACACATCTCGCGCATCAGGATGCTGGCGTACAACATGAGGACGATGATGGGGGGGAGATTTGCGCCCTCTTCGATCTACCCTGCATTCGCCTGGATCGACGATCGTTCGTGCAGGAGTATGACGATGAGCCGCTGTATTATTGCGTGCTCCACGAATGCCAAGATACCAACCTCAAAGACCTCAAGAAACATTTACGGACGGCAACGCTCTTGCTCACAGGGACCCACGGCGATGTCATCTGGCCGGATGCGCAAGGCGCGAAAAAGATTGGTATTGATAGCGTCATTCGACGCGGAGATCCCGGGGGACATGGCATGGGCGAACTGCGGCTGAATCTCGGTTTTATACAACTCCCCTTGCCCTTCATGGGAGCCCGGCGTAAGCCCGAGGTTATTGCGATTACTGAATCGGATGAAATGCGACCGTGGAGAATCAATACCAGCTACGATCGTCCCATCCCCAGACGTATGGCTGAAGAAGCAGGCATTCCTCGGCACGCCTTCGGTCAGTCAAAATACGCATCCGTTGTCATTTTCCCACAGCCCTCAGTCCCGTATGGAAAAACGCTGCGAAGTGAGTTCTTTGCCTATCTGGCAGCTCAAGGGCTATTGGCTCCCTCACGCACGTGGCTGTGGCCGATGGTTCGTTGGTTCAATTCGATCTTGAAGGTGCGAAAGGAGCGCCGTTCCCATATCTTGTACTCCATCGAGGGCGTGATTGCCAAACTCAGGGGAAAACTCAGAGGACGGCCGACATTTCAATTTGCACGACTGTGGTCTCACCTGAGTGGTTCTCTGTTGTGCTTTTGCGTCAATCGACAAGCGAGACAGTATGCTCAAATAATGGAGAAACGCCACCTCACCATGTCAACGAAGGGCTGACCTCGTTCGTCAAATCCTCAACCGGACATTAAGGTAGTAGGCATCAGTTTTCTTAAAATTGCACGCTGACCCCAATTTCTGGATTTGACAAGTATCCAGTAGACTTAGGGCATCGAAAGGTCTAACGGGCATGGAACCTATCACACGTAAGGCCGTTGCTGAAAAGCTTGCCGGCTACCTGCGACATGAGGTGCCCTTGCATAGCCTTGTATCCTGGGCAGAATCGGCAATGATGGACGGCGAATTCGATCCAGCCAATCTTCCGACCATTCGTGACGTTGTCGCGAGGATCGGCCTCGCGGACGTGCGCGCATTCGGGCTCACGTGGGAGGACTGCGAGCAACTTCTCACTCAGCTCGGCTACTCCGCACAAGTCAGCATCGTCGCTCGGTAGTTTTCATTCTGATCGCACTCAACAACAGTCCTGACCAATCTCCCCATCTTGACTGCAAGATTTTTCCGGTCAGCGTTTACACTGATCAGTCACCTGCGTCTAAAGATTATGGCCGTAGGCAATGCTGTAATCTTACAGGGAGGCGCGGTGTGATCATGAGAACATGGAAACGATCGGTAGTACTGGCGACTCTCGCTGTTGTTCTAGCGGGAGTGTTGTATGAAGGCGGAACCAATCAAGCTGCGGCAGAGGGAATCTTTGATGATGTGAATCTTGGGCTGTTCTCCATAGGCGGTCGGGCGACGTACTTTGATCCCAAAGAGGGTGACGCGAACTGGTTCGGCGGCGGGCAACTTCGTCTCCACCCATTCAAATTTCTGGCCGTTGAAGGCTCCATCGATTATCGCAAGACGGATATCAATTCGACCACCGTCCGCACCTTTCCCGTTCAAGGATCTGCATTGATTTACCCATTTGGCACAAAACGGCTTTCGCCTTTCATTCTCGGTGGAGCCGGCTGGTACTTTACCAATGTCGAAGGCCCGCACGGCTTTGATAAAACACAACATCGGTTCGGTGCGCATGTGGGAGCAGGACTGCAGCTCTTTCTGAGCGAACATCTCTCGCTCGACAGCTCCTATCGCCATATCTGGCTTGAAAACATCGAGTCGAAAGATGCCTCACTGCATGATAAGCAACTTCAGGACAACGGGCATATGGTGACCTTCGGTCTAAACTTGCACTTTTAGTGTCGCCTCAATTGAGACAATAATCACTCTTCTTGGGCAGAGAACTCTGGTCAGCTCCTACCTCGACCATTGGCGACGCCACGGCCAGATTCGGCGTCACTTACATATCATTCGCCCTCACCTACGAAGGTTGACGCCTCTCCTCCCGAAACTTGGGAATGCAACACAAGGCAGCGTGCTCACTCTCTAATGTTCTGCAAGGCACTTCGACTCGCCGGATGGGAAAAGTTGACAAGACTTGAAGCATGCACAACAATAATCTGCCACGCTTTGCTCCAGCAGCGTGTACTCTGCTGATAAGTATACTCAATGGTTAGCTCAACAAATTCAATATGAGACAGAGCCAAGGACTCATCGCCATACTTGATGCACTCGGAGCAGCCACCTACAACGATAAAGAAATCACTCTATTCTTGAAGTCTCGAGAACTTGTCTTGGAACTCCTTCATCGAAAGGCCGACGCGAGGGAAGTCCGCGGCGACCTTGATGTGAGTCGGGTAACGACCTTCACGTTCAACGACACAGTTCTGATTGTCTATCGAACGACGGACGCACCAGTGCCACATGACGTGGAGCACTTCTGCCAGCTGGTTAGGAAGTTTCAGGTAGACTCATTGGCTCAGGGAATTCTGTTCCGAGGAGCCATATCGATTGGTCACTTCTACGTCGATGACGCTTCAAACACGGTAATGGGGACAGCCGTAACTGACGCTGCCGCTTGGTATGACTCGGCTGACTGGGTGGGCATCCACACGACCCCGCACGCAACCTTGGTCATCGAGTCGCTTTTCCCTCGCGGAACTGACAAGCTTGACCATCTACTTGTGGAGTATTCCGTTCCGCTGAAGGATAACCGCTCGGTCACGTTGAAAGCCGTTAACTGGCCGAAGGCCTTTGTCGTGAAGGGATTGATGCCCGTCGGGGCTGGTGAGGATCCCCGAGCTAAATGCCTCGAGCTGCTTACGAAGCATCGCGTCCCGAGGGGAACCGAGTCAAAGCACTTCAATTCACTAAAGTTCTTTGACTACTGTATTGATCGTTGGAACAGAGAACAGAGGGTCAGAAAGTAAGGAGGCTAACAGACACGAGCTCCTCACTTCACCCACTCACAAAAGCAACCCAATCGAACCGCAAACTGCACGCATGGACGAGGCCCTTCTGAGGGCGCTCGTTCGGCGAGCAAGAAGGACTACCTGGATGCCCCTCTAATTCTTCCGCTCCCCTATCTTACTTTCCGTCCCATTCCGCAACCGTTCTATATTCCCCTTGTGCTTGATCGCGATCAATCCGCTCACGGTGAGGGAGAAGAGCATGAACGATATGGATGGATGGATCAGAGCAGCCATGACGGGAAAGAGTCCAAAGGCCGTCAATGCGCCGCCGGAAGAATAGCGCCAGATCGCGACAGCGGCAATCCAGGCCAGCAGCAGCAAGAGCCCAACTAACGGCGACACACCCAGAACCGATCCGAGTGCCGTGGCCACGCCCTTCCCGCCTTTGAATCCCAGAAACGGTGAGAAGAGATGCCCGAGGAAAGGCGCCAAGGCGACAACAAGAATCGCCCATTCATCTTGCAAGAGGTGCATCGCGGCAAACCCCATCACCCATCCCTTCCCCATATCCCCGATTAGCGTCAGAATGCCGGCCGGTTTGCCGGAGACACGCAGCACGTTGGTAAACCCTACATTCTTGCTGCCGACCGTGCGTGGATCGGGTAGCCCCATCGCTTTGGAAATGACCACTCCAAACGGCACCCCACCCAACAGATATCCGACAATCACAAGTCCTGCGATAAGTCCCAGTTGTTCCATGCTATTTGCCTTCTCAAGCGCTTCCGACCATCACAAAAACTTCTCCGGATGTGCAAAGAACTCCAGCATCACACGATTGAGATTGGGCCAGTCTCGATGGCCACCAGATCCTTCGCAATAGACCGTTGCGCCACCTGAGGCACAGCCTTGATACACGCGACAACCTTCCTCAACCGTCTTGGTCTTGGTGACATCACAGCCATGACACTTCGCCCACCAGGCTGAGGTTTGCGCGCCCCATCCAGGGAACAACGTGTCGTTCTTGCCGTGCATGATCATGACCGGAATGGGAGCAGGACATTGAAACTCTTCAAGATCCTTTCCGGTCCATCCCGCTGCGCTCGGCGCGATCGCGGCCGGAATTGTTTTCGTCTTGTCGAGCACTGCCAGAGCCAGCGACGCGGTTCCTCCGTCAGAATGGCCGGTTGCATAGACTCGTTTCTCATCGATACACCATTCCTTGGCTACCAGTTCAGGAATCTTTCCCAGCTGCTCGACCGTAGAAACGTTCAACTGCTTGTGATCCGCATAGACCACTACGAATCCAGCTCCAGTCGCTGTGGTCGTGAGTCCGGTAAACCGTTCCGATGCCCAGCGACTCATTCCCGCCGGAGCATAGACCATCAACAAGGGATGAGCAAACGTGGCTTGGTAGTTTACGGGTGTGCGTACCATATATTTAATGCCCTCAACTGAGACTTTTCCATCCGTTGCCCCGGCCAGTCCTGGTCGAGAACCTGATGGACACTGCGCATTCGCTTTCGAATACACAAATGACTCGAGCTGGGGAGGCGTCGTGTTTTCGCTGCAGGCCATCGTTGCGATTTGGAAGGACAACACAATGCAGACAGCACTGAGGCGGTACCGATTACCGATCACCTTGCGGTTACCCAACCGAAGACAGGATTGATTCAGGTTCTGAAGGAGAATGATGGGACGCCCGTCAAAGCCCTTTAGCCACAACCTGTTTCCAAAAACTCCACACATACTGACCGCCGGAGATATACCCGAGTACCAAGGATATGTACAAGGTGACCGTACCGGCTAAGTGCATATTACCGAGTTCAGCAAGCCCTGTCCCTTCTAGAATCAAGAGGATAACGGCGATGACTTGAAGCGCCATCTTATACTTCCCGGTGGTCTCCGCCGGAATGATCATTCCCTCTCCCGCCGCAATGGCGCGGATTCCCGTGACGGCCACTTCTCGTCCGATGATCAATAACACGACCAACGCACTGACACGGTCTATATTCATCAGCAGAATGAGGGCCGACAGCACCAAGAGCTTGTCCGCGATGGGATCGAGCAATTTGCCGAGTTTCGTCACCTGGCCGGTTCGCCTGGCAATGTAGCCGTCCAACATGTCCGTCACTGAGGCAATCGTGAAGACGATCGCCGCCGCCAGCGACTGATCCGGTGTGGGATTCACAAACAGAATGATAAAGACCGGAATGAGGAGAATCCGAACGAGCGTCAGGAAATTCGGCAGATTGAGCGAATCCTGCCCGATATCACGCCATATTTCCAGAACACGGTTCACGTCTCTATTCTTCTCCTACCAAATCACTACAACACGATCGCGATTGGACACTCACAGGATGGTCAAAGCGGCCGTCCAGTACGTCCACACTCTTCTATTTTGATATTCGTATATCGACTCTCGCAAACGAACGACGCTTCACGAGATACGTTTCACGCGCTCAACAGCGACGCTGGCGGACTTTTTCAACATCCTGTTAAACGATCCCGTTCTTGAGTAAGTCATGTAAATGCACGACACCTTGAACGGTGCGTCCGTCTTCCGTCACCACGAGCGTCGTGATGGAAAACCGCTCCATCATCTCCACGGCCTTCGCTGCCAATTCATCAGGCCCGATGGTTTTTGGATTGGCGGTGGCCAATTCCTTCGCCGTCGCATTCACCAAATCCGTTCCACGCTGAATAAACCGCCGCACATCACCGTCGGTAATGACACCGAGCAATGCGCCGTCTTGATCCACGACCGTCGTCATACCAAGTTTTTTCGCTGTCATCTCCAGCATGGCCGCCATCCCGCCGACGGTGCCTTGAACGATTGGGATTTCCGGATCAGCATGCATGAGATCCTTCACCTTGACCAACAACCGTCGTCCCAAGCTGCCCCCCGGATGGAACCGGGCAAAGTCTTCGGCCTTGAATTCTCGCTTCTGCAGCAAGGCCACGGCCAGTGCGTCCCCCAAGGCCAGCGTGGCCGTCGTGCTCGCCGTCGGAGCCAACCCCATTGGGCAGGCTTCTTCCTGGACCGACACATCCAGCGCGACATCGGAGTTTTTTGATAGGGTCGAACTCATTCGGCCTGTCATCGAGATAACCGGAATCCCCAAGCGCTTGACGAACGGCAATAGCTGTAACAACTCCTGAGTTTCGCCGCTATTGGAGATCGCAACCAAAACATCCCGACGCGCTAACATGCCGAGATCGCCATGAACCCCCTCAGCCGGATGTAAAAAGAACGAGGACGTTCCCGTGCTTGCCAAGGTGGCGGCAATCTTTTGGCCGATCAACCCCGATTTCCCCATGCCTGAGACCACAACCTTCCCCTTGCACCGAACCAGCACATCCACGGCTTTGACGAAGCGTTCATCGAGCCGACCGACCAACGCCTCCACCGCTCGTGCCTCGATCTCGAGCACACGTCGCCCTTCGGCAAGGCTTTCTTCCATTTTGGCTGATTTCGATTCGCGACTGGCCGACTTTCCCATCATAGTGCGGCAACACCACGTCTTATGTCCATCATCATTGCCTTCACCTGTGCGCACCCATTATCTTGTTAACGGTTGTGCGACATCCCAGATCCGCAGCACCCGTTCCAACAACGCCTTCAACTGATGCAGCGGCACCATATTGGGTCCATCAGACAGGGCTTCATCCGGATTCGGATGGACCTCCATAAAGAATCCATCGACCCCTGCACCCGCTGCGGCACAGGCCAACGGTTCGACAAACTCCCGCTGACCGCTGGACTTCGTCCCGCCCCCACCCGGCAACTGCACACTGTGGGTCGCATCGAAGACGACAGGATACCCGAACTTCCTCATGATAGGGAAGGACCGCATGTCCACGACGAGATTGTTGTAGCCGAAGGACGATCCTCGCTCGGTCAGCACGATCCGCTGACTCCCGCACTCTTCGATTTTCTTGACGGCATTTCCCATTTCGATCGGCGAAAGAAATTGGCCTTTTTTCACGTTGACGACTTTGCCCGTCTTGGCTGCTGCGATCAAGAGATCCGTCTGCCGGCAAAGAAACGCCGGGATTTGTAGGACATCCACGATTTTCCCGGCCTCGGTCGCCTGCTCTTCCGTATGCACGTCGGTCAGCACGGGCAGTCCCAGTTGCTCCCTCACGTGCTCCAACACCGCCAGTCCTTTTTCCAAGCCAGGGCCCCGGAATGAATGGATGGAGGTTCGGTTCGCCTTATCGAATGACGACTTGAAGACGTAGGGGATTCCCAACGCCTTCGTCAGCTCGGCAATTCGCCCTGCCGTATCCATGACGAGCTGCTCGCTCTCGATCACGCAAGGACCGGCAATCAGAAACGGTCGCTGCCCCTGCCCAACCTTAAACGAACCGATGTCGACGAGCTGTGCCATGGTCACCTCGCCTAGGTTGAAGTTAGGGTCAAGGTTGAGTGAAGAACCGAACACCATGCCATGGCCATCATGCTCGTCAACGCAACCTCAATCTGAGCCTTAGCCTTCACCCGCATATTCAGTGTCCCAACTTCTTCCGGAGCGCCGCGCCCACGAATCCGCTAAATAGAGGATGTGGCCGATGCGGCCTGGAACTATACTCCGGATGAAACTGGGTTCCCAAGAACCAGGGATGGTCCTTCAGTTCAAGGATTTCGACCAGCCGTCCATCCGGCGAGAGGCCGCTCAAGACAAGCCCCTTCGCAGCCAATCGCTCACGATAGGCATTGTTGAATTCATAGCGATGGCGATGGCGTTCGCGGACCTCGTTCACGCCGTACATCTTTTGGGCCAAGGTCCCCTCCCCTAACTTACAGAGATAGGATCCGAGCCGCATGGTTCCGCCTTTGTCGCTGATGCCTTGCTGATCCGGCATGAGATGAATCACCGGATGGGGCGACTGCTCGTCAAACTCCGCACTGTTGGCCCCTGACAGTCCGGCCACATTGCGTGCAAATTCAATCGCGGCACATTGCATCCCTAAACAGAGCCCGAGGAACGGCACCTGACGTTCCCGTGCGTATTGAATCGTGGTAACCTTCCCTTCAATCCCTCTCGTCCCGAATCCGCCGGGGATTAAGATTCCATCCGCCTCGCGCAGTATTCGCTCCGTTCCCTGCCGCTCAATGTCCTCGGACTCGATCCAATTGATATTGACCTTGGTTTCATGGTCGATTCCACCGTGAATCAACGCTTCTCCCAGGCTCTTGTAGCACTCCTTCAGCCCCACATACTTTCCGACCAATGCCACGGAGATCTCATGTTTGGGCCGTTTGATCTTCTGCACCATCGCATCCCACTCGCGAAGATTCGGCTGGCCGGTCTCCAGATGCAGCTGACGGACGATCAATTCGTCCAAGCCTTCTTTGCGGAACACGATCGGGACTTCGTAGATCGTCTCCACATCCTTAGCCGTGATGACCGCATCCTTATCCACATTGCAAAACATCGCGATTTTGCCCTTGAGCTCCGGGGGAATATAACGGTCGGTTCGGCATAAGAGGATATTGGGCTGGATGCCGATCTCTCGAAGCTTGTTGACCGAATGTTGCGTCGGCTTCGTCTTCAGCTCACCGGCCGTGCCGATGTAGGGCACCAAAGTCAGGTGCACATACAGCACATTATCGCGCCCGACGTCGTACGGCATCTGCCGAATGGCTTCGAGAAACGGGAGGCTTTCAATGTCTCCGACCGTTCCGCCGATTTCGATGATGGCGACATCCGCTCCCTTGGAGATCCGCATGATCGCCTGCTTGATCTCATCCGTGACATGCGGCACCACTTGCACCGTCCCGCCGAGATAATCTCCCCGCCGCTCCTTGGTGATGACCGAATGATAGATGCGACCCGTCGTGTAATTACTTTCTTTCGTCAGCGAGAGCGAGGTAAATCGCTCGTAATGTCCGAGATCGAGATCGGTCTCGGCGCCATCATCCGTGACAAAGACTTCGCCGTGCTGGTAGGGATTCATCGTCCCGGGATCGACATTGATGTAGGGATCCAACTTGAGAAACGTGATCTTCAACCCGCGGCTTTCGAGGAGGTTTCCGATAGAAGCCGATGCCAGCCCCTTCCCAAGCGATGAGACCACTCCACCGGTGACAAAAATAAATTTGTTCATGGCTCTCCTCTCTCCTGGACATCAGGCAACCCCATCCCAGCTCGGCACCTCAGACTTTAAAAAACACCCCGCTGCTCTTCAGCTCGCGTTTCACCGTCTCAAACTGTTGAAGTCGTTCCGCCACGTCAGGGACATCCTCCGGACGATCCACCCTCAGCGAGGCATGCTTGGTTTCCCACACGCGGATGCGAATGCCATGGTCGAGCGCACGGAGCTGCTCAAGCTTTTCCGCATCCTCAATACGACTGGTCGGGAGGGAAGCCAGCCGAAGCAATGTGTCTCGCTTATAGATGTACAATCCGAGATGAATATAGTGAAGCCCTCCGACGGCTTGGCGCTGGGGATCATCGCGTACGAACGGGATGGGGGCGCGTGAAAAATAGAGCGCATCTCCTTTGGCATCGGTCACGACCTTCACCACGGCAGGATTGAGAAGCTCATCCGTCGAATCGATCACCCGCTTGAGCGTGCCCATCCCCACGCCACTGTCTAAAAACGGCTCAACCAGATCCGTCACCAGCTCCGGCGTCAAGGGAATCTCATCCCCTTGCAAGTCCACGAAACAATCCCCCGCAAACATCCGGGCTACCGCAGCCACACGATCCGTTCCCGTTCGATAATCGCCGGTCATCACGATGACACGCCCCCCAAACTCCTCGACTGCCCGCTTGATACGCTCATCGTCGGTCGCCACGATGACCTCCGACACGGCACGGCAGGCCGAAGCTTGCTCGTACACATGCTGAATCATCGGCTTCCCATTCAGCTTGACCAGCGGTTTCCCGGGAAAGCGGGATGAACCGTATCGGGCCGGAATCACCACGGTCACCGTTGGCAAAGTGCTAGTCATCCCCGAACGCCTCCGACAACTGTACCGGCGACACCGTCGCGGTTCCCACCATTCCGACCACGATCCCGGCCGCATAATTGGCCATCATCGCCCCTGTCTTCATGTCAGCCCCGGCCGCAAGGGCCAGCGCCAGCGTCCCGATCACCGTATCCCCCGCACCGGTGACATCATAGACTTGCCGCGCCTTCGTCGGAAGATGCCATGATTGACCATCGCCTTCATAGAGACTCATGCCCTTCTCACCACGCGTGATCAGAACGGACCGACACCCCAATCGCTGACGGATCATGGCTCCGGCTTCGTTGATCGTTTGATTGTCATCGCCATGCATCCCCGACGCCTGGGTCGCCTCAAGGTGATTCGGCGTAATGACCGTCACACCTTTATAGAAATTAAAGTGTTCAACCTTCGGATCGACGACGACCGGAACCCGACGCAACGCCGCCAGGCGTGTGATCTCCGCCATCAGGGTCGCAGAGACGACGCCTTTGGCATAGTCTGACACGACGATACAGGAGAGATCACGGAGTTTTGATTCAACAAATCGGACGATCTTCTGTCGCAGCGGTGCTCTCAACTCAGTTCGGCCTTCGATATCGTATCGAACGATCTGCTGATTGTGAGCGATGACTCGACTCTTTCTGGTCGTCGGCCGCTCGCGATCGGTCACGACGCCGCCGAGGCTCGCCCTGGTGTGTCCCAGTTCCTTGAGCAGCCGCTTCCCGCTCTCATCCGCTCCGATCACCCCGCAGAGATAGGCCTTTCCTCCGAGTGCCACAATATTGCTGTAGACATTGGCTGCCCCGCCCAATCGGATCGACTCCGATTCGACATGCACGACCGGGACCGGCGCCTCAGGAGAGATCCGGCTCACCCGTCCCATTACATAATGATCAAGGATCAAATCACCGAGGACGAGGACGGAAGCCTGCGGAAACCGACGCAGATACTCGCGGAGTACCGTGGGTGACGGAGGTTCGGTCTTCCCCTGTGCATCCTTCTTGGGAAGAACCACGCCCCCGCTTTTCTTTACTGAATGGCTTTGGCGAATCGTTCCCACCGAACCCACTCCGTCCAATTTCCCTGTCCATTCCAGGACCAATAGATACGGAACGCTTTGCCGCGGATTTTCTCCTCACGGACGTACCCC
>CAADGK010000130.1 GCA_900696515.1 uncultured Nitrosospira sp.
ATTGGGCAGAATCTGTGACTTAGCCGGCACCAGAATCACGTCGTCGTAGGTCAGTCCCAGTCGCGGCTCTTTATCAAGCATCGTTCCCTCGTCAGACCTTCTGAGTTCGTTGCGCTTTTTCCAACTCCGCCAGATCCTCTGCCTCGTCTTGCAACCGTTCACTCCCCTCTTCCGCCGGCATGAACTGCTGCACTCTGGTGTTGCCGCTGTCGATGACAAACACACTGCCTTTTGCATCGACGGCAACTCCGTACGGGAAATTAAATTGCCCGTCACCGTTGCCGAACCCGCCCCACTGCGTGATGAAATTGCCCTCGCGGTCGAACTTTTCGATCCGATGATTTCCCGTATCCGTCACGTACACATCACCGGCTCCATCCACGGTGATTCCCCAGGGGGAGCGGAGCTGCCCGGCCTCCTGAGCCAAGGAACTACTGGCATGCCCGGCTGCAGGACTGCCTCCCCATTTCGTCAAGAGCTGCGGCAAGACGTTGGTACTGGTGTCGAATTTCTGAATACGGTGATTGCCCATGTCGACGACGTAGACCGTTCCATCCTCCTGGTCGACCGCCACTCCGCGGGGGAAATAGAACTGCCCGTCTCCGTTACCGAAGCTGCCCCAGGCCATGATGAACTCGCCCGCCATATCGAACTTCTGCACCCGGAAATTGGCGCTGTCGACCACATACACATACCCTCGCACACGGTCGACGGCAATGCCCCAAGGCGCATTGAACTGGCCCTCGCCGTTCCCGCGTGAGCCGAACTTCATCAGATAGCCACCGAGTTTTCCGTCGAACTTCTGCACGCGATGGTTGTTGGTATCGACCACCCAGACATCGCCCTTGCCATCGCAGGCGATCCCGGTGGGGTTATGGAAGTTGGCATTGGCGGAGCCGAAACTGCCCCACAGGATAATAAAGTTGCCGGCACTGTCGAATTTCTGCACGCGATTGTTGCCGTTATCCACGACAAACAGCGAACCCTGCTGATCCACGCAGAGTCCGTACATCGGCGCCATGAATTCCCCGCCGTGTAACAACGACGCACCGCGACCAGGCTTCCCCCATTTTGCGACGCAAAGATAGCCCGAGGTATTGACGAGAATGGTGGTACTCGCCGGAGTCGAGACATTGTTCCCAATGTCCTTAAACCACACATACACTGTCTTCTGGCCGTCGGCCGGAGACAGAATGAACGGGATCGTCGCTCCAAATTTGATCGCCGGCGTCACATCCACCCACCCCGGCGTGCCGGCCATGGGCGTCAATGGACTCTCGGAAATGAAATAGGCCCCGACGCCTGTATCCAAATCCGTCGCCGAGATTGTCACCACCACATCCGGCGAATTCGTCATGAACGCCCCGTGGTTGATCACGGCATAGGGGTTCTGTGGTGCCGTGATATCGATGAGCACGGGCATCGCCGGCACCTCTTCGGATAACCCGCTCTCCGTCCCATCTTCGAACGATGCCGTCACGGCGTAAAAGTAGGGAGTATCGTTGGTAAGACCCTCATGCGTGTAGGGATTCGTCACGCCCTCGATCTTCGTAGCCCCCTCAAGTGTAATGTGGGGAGAGGTACTAAAATAGAGGTTGTACGACTGCGCACCTGACACCTCCATCCAGCTCAGGAAGACCTCCGTATCACCTGCCTTGACGGCAAGGCTACGAGGCGGCTGCACGACTCCGGCATCTGCAACCTGCGCAGGCTGCTCTTTGCCGCGGTTTAACTCCTCTTCCGTCGGCACATACTTGAGAATGCGATTATTCCCGCTATCGACGACAAATACACTGCCCTCTTTGTCCACGGCAATCCCGTAGGGGAAGTTGAGCTGCCCCTCCGTCTTCCCGCGATTCCCAAACGAGCAGAGAAAGGTCCCGTTCCCATCGAACTTCTGGATGCGGTGATTGCCGCTATCGACCACGTAGACATTGCCCAGTGCATCACAGGCGATCCCCCAGGGAGACCTGAATTGACCGGGGCCGCTTCCCTCACGCCCCCACTTTGTCAGAAAACTTCCACGCGTATCGAATTTCTGAATACGGTTGTTGCTCTCATCGGCCACATAAATATTCCCGACAAAATCCACCGCGACCCCGCGCGGGAAAAAGAAGGCCCCATCGAAGCTGCCGTCTCGCCCCCACTTCAACAGCGGCTGCCCGTCGGCTTGAAACTTTTGAATCCGCGCATTGCTCGTGTCGGACACATAGACGTTGCCGTCCTGATCCGTTGTAATGCCCCACGGCACGTCGAACCGCCCCATCTCAGCACCGCGCCAGGCAAACCCGAACTTCCCCCAGGCCTTCTGGGCGTTCCCCTCGAGATCGAACTTCTGCACACGGTTATTCCCGCTGTCTGCCACATAGACGACATCGTCCGGTCCGACAGCCAACCCTCGGGGATAATAGAATTGCCCTTCCTGCGAACTGGGCTCACCTCCCCATCTGGCCCGAAACTTCCCCGTCTTGTCGAACTTCTGAACGGAATGATTGTCGGTATCCGCCACATAGAGATTTCCCTCTTTGTCGAGCGCAATACCCGTCGGAGAACTGAGTTCGCCATCATCTACGCCCTCGCATCCGATCACCATGGCGAGGAGATAGGGCGATGGAATCGCCATGACTTCTTGAGATTCGAGACTTTCGCCCTTCGGCGTCACCACCGTGACGACATAGTGGTAGCAGGTACCATTGGCGAGGTCGTCATGGACGTAGGGACTGGAGGCCCCTTCCAGGCAGGTCGCCTTGTCTTTCTTGACCCCGATGACGCTCTTAAAATCTTCCGGACCAGCGATAGGGCGGGTCAACTCCGAGAACTTGATCTGCACGCCCTTGGTTGTCTGGAAGTAGAGGTTATAGTACATGGCATCCGGAACCGGATCCCACGTGATGGTAATGCGCCCGTTTCCAGACTTGGCATGGACATTTTGCGGAGGCAGCGGCAGCTCTTCTTCTTCAGCGACCGGATCTCCACCACCCCATTCTCCTGGGAGCCCATCGATACATAGGCGACGATTGAAGTGCTGCGAGTCATCACACAACCAGGCGTTCATCACAATGTTGCCTCAGTGTTACTTGTGAAAATGGTTCGGAAACGGCGGAACTTTCAAATATTTAGATTGGCTGATCACTCTAGCAAAGCGATGGAAATAGAGTCAAGGTAACGACAGGATGACCGTCTGAATATGTCCTCCTCAGACAAGACAAGCCTCTATGGTATCCGGGGTCGAATCGATTACAATACGCTGGTTGCTCATTCGGGAAGTGACCACCCACTCGCACTAATGTTGGTGAACGCTCGAGAGCGCTAAGTAAGGAAAAGAGCCGGAGAGGACAGCGATGTGGAATTTCATACTCGGTGTGATCGTCGGTACCATTTTCACGGCGATGCTGGTCCAAGCCGCTGGGAAAGATGGAACCGGGGGGAATACACGGCCTCTAGGCCTGAACGACGAGCGGGAACGGCAATTCCAGCTTCAACTCGAACAGATGCGGCAAGAGACTGAACTGGAACAGGCGCGGATGCAGGGGAAAAAGAAACCCTGTTAGCGAACCAGCAAGCGACCTGGCGGATGACGATTTGGGCAGATCTGATGGAACTGAACATCGAAACCTCTGCATCAATGACAGGTGGAACAGAGAAAATAAGGTGAATCAATATGAGGATGTTTCAAATCAAACACACGGTGAGCTATGAACTCACTATGGCCGCGGGAACAGAGCAGGAAGCCATTCTTAAGGCAAAAAGCATTCCGCTGACCAAATGGACTATTGAGTCGGAGGAAGTAGCAGCGGAGATGCTGGATGAAACTGATGAAATCGATGATTATTAAACGATGCCCTTCCTACACTCCAGCATGAACGCTCGGTGATCATGCTTCGCAAGACACGATCAGAGGAAAGCGCAGAGGAGGAGACGACACCATGCATATGACACGAGTCATCTACGCAGCACTATTGGGTTTCGCGCTTGCCAGCACGCTCACTGGGGAAGCCTTAGCTGGTGAACCGGTCGGATCGACCAAGCAAGTACCGGCCCTGGATAGGAAGACTGCAGACCATGCGAGGTACATCATCAAGATCGCTGGTTGTAATGATTGTCACACGACCGGCTATGCGGAAGCGGCGGGAAAAATCCCCGAAAAAGACTGGCTCAAAGGAGATGGTATGGGATGGCGAGGGCCCTGGGGGACAACCTATGCGAGCAACTTACGGCTATATTTCCACAATCTCACTGAAGAGCAATGGGTTCGGACTGCTCGATCAGTCGAGTTTCGTCCACCCATGCCCTGGTTCGTCCTTCGCGAAATGAAAGAGCAGGACTTGCGCGCCATTTACCGATTTGTCACACACCTAGGGCCAGCTGGTGAACCAGCGCCTGCCTATGTCCCACCGGATCAGGAACCCAAGCCACCCTTTATTTTGTTTCCTGCAGCCCCTCAAGCTGCTCAATAGACATGCAGCGTTTCCTGCAACAGTATAATCGGATGGAGCATCAGTCGGCCATGAGGACGATTCAGGGCTTCTCGTCCGTCACTATTGACCATAGAGCCAAGACCTACACTGCCACGGAACGCTCACGCGGCGAATAATCCAACATGTAGCTTGGGAGCGAGTTGGACGCTACGCCATTCAGGATCACATGGATGGGTTTTTGCGCCCGTAGCGAACCTAGCGCTTGCTTGACCGCCTGCTTTGACGTCACATTTGCCCGTACGACAAGGACATGGAGGTCGCAATGGCTTTCCAGCACGTTCATAGTCGCCACAGGAAGTATGGGAGGGGCATTGAGAAGGATATAGTCAAACTCATCCCGTAACTGGGACAGAACTCGGCTTAATTGACCAGCCCGCAGCAAGTCGGTAGAACCAGCAACCGATTGGCCCGCGGGCATAATCCAACAGGAGACATCCGAAAAAGCACTCATTGCTTGCTGTGGGGGGACGTCGCTCCTCAAACAGTCAATAAGTCCGTATTCGACAGGCGCCTCGAGAAACGCCGCCATTTCAGGAAACACAAAATCACAGTCCACCAAAAGCACTCGCCTCCCAAAGTCACGGGCAAGTGTATACCCGAGGTTGATGACGGTCGTTGTTTTCCCCTCACCCTTGATTGCACTCGTCACAGAGACAACGATCGGTGCGCCCGTTTCGTTGACGAGCTGCAACCGTGCGGCAGCCACACGATATTGCTCGGCCGCCATGGAGCGCGGGAACATTTTTGCCACAAACCTTCTATCAACCTCAAAGGCGTTGGATCGCTCGGCCAATGCCCGATCACTTTGCACGTCCTCCGATCGAGACTTTAGAGGGATACCAAGCGCAAGTCTGGGCAAAGCCAACCTCTGGGAAGCGTCTGGGCCGTTGCTGCCTACTTGCCATAGTGATGAAAAGTCCGGAATGGCCGCCAGAAGCCGAGGGCCTGCCAGAAGAAACTCCACATCTTCCGGCCCTCGGAATTGCGGAGTCAGTTGTTCGCGCAGGATCGAAAGCCCTACTCCTAAAACAGATCCAAACAGAAATGCGAGTATCACGAGCTTCGGCTTGTTTGGCACTGCAGGGTCACGCGGGAAATTGGCACGATCTAGAATCCGATACTTTGCCCCCTTCTGCCGCTTTTCCACGTTTTCTTGAACCCGTGTCTGTAGCCGCTTATCGAGGAGCATCGCATAATTGGCCTTCATGTTGCTGTAATCTCGTTCCAAAACCAGGAGCTCCTGCTCAACAATGGGGCCCCTCTCGAGCCGCCTTTCAAGCTCATGTCTATTAGCCTGAAGCTGGTCGAGACGACGCTGCAGAAGCGAAATTTCCGTGCGCTCTTCGCTCTGTAACTTCGCCAAGTCTTGAAGGTATGGATCGAGCTGGGCCTTATCCGGCCGAATGGCATCCCGGCCATATACATTAACCAATTCCTCTTCTACACGCCGAATCTCTTCCTTCACCAAAACAACCTCTGGATACCCATCCCAAAACTCAGCCCTGAGCTTAACGAGCTGTTCACGAAGTTCTCGAAGACGCTTGAAGAGCGGGTCAGGTTCCATTGACCGCGATATCAACAGTCCAGGGCTCTGCTGGCCGGATACACGATACTGTTGTACCGCTTGATTCAACATGGCGATCTTGTCAGAATGGCGTTGCAGATCCTCGGTCGTCTTGGTGATATCGGTCTCTATACGTTCCAGGGACCTCATATTGGCATCTGCCTGACTCGGAAGACCACCCACGTGCGATTTCTTGAAGGCACTGAGAATCTCTTCCTTCTTCTCCAACTCACGCTTTAGCAAGCGCAACTCATCATCCAAAAATTCGGCCGCCCCCTCAACCGATTTTTCACGTAATCGGTTGTTCTCCTCAATGAATTTCTCCGCGATTCGTGCGGTCACCTGCATAGCAGTTTTCGGGTCCTCGTGCAGAAAGGAAACCACGAAACCTTCCACCAAACTCGTCGGAGAGGTTGCAAGAGCCGGATCCATCTTCACTCGCTCAACTCTCATCATTCCAAGCAATCCAAAAAGAATTTCGCGTTCTCCCTCGGCAGCGATACCCGGTGGATACAAACCAAATTCTTTTGCAATCCCATCCATAAAATCTTCGCTAATGATCTGCCGCTGAATGAGAAAGAGCCGTTGTTCGAAACTTTCTCCCCTGTCTCCGCCATCAACGACTTTATTGAGGGCGCCATGGTCTTCAGCCACCAACATGCTGTACGACTGGAAGTACTTGGTCGCAAGCACATAATAGAGCCCCGCGAATGTTAGGGAGGCCGCGATCGCACCCACTATCAGCCATTTATTGCGCACAGCGATGAGAGCGTACTCACGCGCCACACCCAAACCATTCTGCTCTACACCCGTGGCCGACTCAGAAAGTTGCATAGTACTTCAACCTTTGATCACCCTTGAGAGAATTCCCAAGGCGGATTACAAGAATTCGCTGGCCCATCCTGCTCAATTTATCAAAGAATCAACGCTGGTTGGCACCAGTGAGAGATCTGCATCGGTCGCAGATCCGCTGAACATCGGGACAATCTCGGTTAAACGCCCCAGCACCACACTAATCTCCTCATGATAACTCGCCGCTTCCAACGCCGCGAGCTTCTTCCGAAATTCATCAAAGTTAGGCTGGCTAACCGATTCGATCTGTAACACTTTATCCAAAGGGGACTTCACCGCAACCTCTCCATCACCGACCAATTCCTCATAAAGCTTTTCCCCCGGACGAAGCCCTACGAATCGAATAGGAACATCTTTACCAGGGACAAGCCCGGACAAGCGAATCAGGCTTCGCGCGATATCGAGCACTTTGATTTGTTCCCCCATATCGAGAATGTAGGTATGGCCTTGTTTTCCAATGGTTGCCGCTTGCAGGACCAGCTGAACCGCCTCCGGAATCAGCATGAAGTAGCGTCGGATCTCCGGATGGGTCACCGTCACCGGACCACCGGATTTGATCTGCTCCTGGAAACGGAGCAAGACGCTCCCACTACTGCCGAGAACATTGCCGAACCGAACGAGAAGAAATTTTGTCCGGCTGGTTCTGGCGATATCCTGGATAACGAGCTCCGCCACCCGCTTGGTCGCACCCATCACACTCGATGGGTTAACGGCTTTGTCGGTCGAAATATGAACAAATTGCTCCACCCCGTAGAGACTGGCCGCTTCAGCCGTGATACGGGTACCAACGCAGTTATTCTTCACTGCTTCAACGGGATTTGCTTCAACAAGTGGCACATGCTTATGTGCTGCAGCATGGAACATAATCTGCGGGCGGTATTGCTCCAAGACGGCCGAAAGCCTTTGCACATCTGTGATATCCCCGATCAGTGGGATAATGGGACAGGAATACTTCTTGTCATCAAGTTCCTTATGGA
This sequence comes from uncultured Nitrosospira sp., assembly GCA_900696515.1. Classification (GTDB taxonomy): domain Bacteria; phylum Nitrospirota; class Nitrospiria; order Nitrospirales; family Nitrospiraceae; genus Nitrospira_D. Next base: position 7,872 of record CAADGK010000130.1, read on the forward strand.
TATTGTAGAGGCTGTTCTCATGACGCTCATACAACAATAGCAGCTTCGGATCGAATGTCGCAATTTGGCGAGCCAATTCTGACCCAATCGACCCACCCGCACCGGTAATCATGACACACTTACCTTGAACCAACTGTCGTGTGGCATAATTATCGATATTGATAGGGGCCCGTGACAAGAGATCAGGGATGGACACATTTCGAATCTGACTGACGGCGCTTTGATCCGTAAGGAGCTCCTCTTTGCCAGGCAGCGTCTTAATCGACACATCATATGGCTCTAGCTTGATGACCAGGTCGCGAAGGAACTCAGGAGTCGGATTGGGAACCGCCACTACAACAACTTCTGGCTTAAGCGCTTCCATCAGCTTGGGGATATCCTGCATGCCCCCCAGTACGCGAACTCCGTGAATACGCTGATTGAGGAGCAGACTATTGTCGTCAACAATCCCGATTGGTTGACAGTTAAATACGCTCCGCGTCTTCATCTCGCGCACAACCCGCTCACCCGAATCTCCAGCACCGATCACCAACACCCTTCGCCTTTTCTGAAATACAACTTTATCCCGCAAAACTCTTGCCGACAATCTCACCCCGGCAAGAAACCCCACAACGAGTATGGCATCGATCGCAAAGATTGAACGAGGATAGGTGTCAAACCCCATCACCCAATACACCCAGCCGATGAACGCAACTGTGCTCACCAAGACGCCCTTCAGAATATTCTGAAGATCCCACAAACTGGTGTATCTCCACAGACCTTCGTTCAGGCCATACAAAGCAAATGCAACCCCCCTTACAGCCACTAACCCTAGCACCGTTTGCTCGAAGACGTAGCGCTCGCCCTGGGGAATATTTCCATCGTATCGGAGAAAAAACGCAAGGTAGTTGGCCAGAACAATAAGACCTACGTCGACGACAACAATGATAGGCCGCCTCCATCGCGTAATGAAAGCAGATAGGCCTGCCCATGGAGAATCAATTGAAACCTCCACAGCAGCCTTGAGTTCCGGAAGCGTAAGAACCACAAGAGGCAATTTGGCAATACGAAGTAACGTTTGCAAAATAATGGCGAAATCGAGCCTCAAAGACATATGGCGGACATAAAGCTTGGCCAGCCGTAGCTTTTCCGGAAGAACTTTATTTTGATACTCTTCTTCAGGGTTCGCCGAAGCGGCGAGAATCGCGGCTTCATCAATGTACTTCAACGAAGCCAAGTCCGTAATCCCCGGTCGCACCGTAAGCACCTCGGCGAATTCCGCACGTGCCCGCTCCACATAACGAGGCACCTCCGGTCTTGGCCCCACAAGACTCATATCCCCAAGAAGGACATTCCACAACTGCGGCAATTCATCGAGCTTAAGCCCTCTCAAAATATGCCCCACTCTGGTGATACGATAATCTTGTCCGACAGTGATAAGAGGGCCGCCCGCCAAGTCATTCGCGACCATGGTCCGAAACTTCCGAATGGCGAATGGACGAAATCCTTGCCCAACGCGAATCTGCCTGAAAATCACAGGCCCGGACGAGTCAAGCTTGATCAACAGAGCAATAATAGCCAGAAGCGGCAACGTGATGATCAATCCAAGAGTTGCCAAACATATATCGCAGGTGCGTTTCATTAGCGTCGGCTCCTCTTCACAAGATCGCGAACGATCCCGATGACACGATCAATCTCGTCTTCCGTCATTTTTGAATACAGCGGCAGCGAAATGATTCGCTGGAACATCCTGCTCGAAACCGGGAAATCTTCAGGTCGGTAACTTCCCTTATCTCGGTGATAGGGATGCAGATGAAGGGGAATGAAATGCACACTACACCCAACACCGGCCTCCTGAAGTTGACGAATGAACTCATCTCGGCTGATCCGTAAGCGATCCAGCTCCAATTGGATTACGTACAAATGCCATGCATGTTGCACGTGCGCGTCAGTTTGAGGACAGGTAATCTCAGGCAGATCCTTGAACCCCTCCCGATACCTAGCCGCATATTGCTCGCGCCCCTTCCAAAACCGATCGCACTTCTTCAACTGAGCCAAACCGAGGGCAGCTGCAATATCCGTCAAGTTATACTTAAATCCGGGTGACAGAATTTCGTAATACCAGGAGCCCTGCGAGGAATAGCGGTTCCATGCATCGCGGCTGAGTCCATGTAAACTCATCATCCGCATACGGGCAGCCCACTCAGCGTTATCCGTCGTAATCATTCCGCCTTCGCCGGTAGTAATATTCTTTGTCGCGTAGAACGAAAAACATGTGATATCAGAGATACTCCCAATCATTTTCCCGTGATATCGTGCCGGCAACGCATGTGCGGCATCTTCGATCACATGCAAGTTGTTCGCTTTTGCAATCGCATGAATGGGCTTGAGGTCGCATGGATGCCCCGCAAAATGAACAGGGATAATCGCCTTTGTCTTCTTCGTAATGGCCTTTTCAATCAAATCCGTGTTCAAGTTCAAGGTATCTTCGGTGCAATCCAGTAACACCGGCTTGGCCTTAAAGTACGTCACCACCTCGGCGGTCGCCGCAAACGTCATGGTGGGAACCAGAACCTCATCACCTTCACATATGCCAATCGCCTCAAGCGCAAGATGAAGTGCCGCCGTACAAGAATTCACAGCAATGGCATGCTGGGCTCCCACCATCGCAGCAAATTCTCTCTCGAACTCTCGAACTTTAGGACCCGTCGTCAACCAGCCAGATCGGAGGACTTCAACGACCTCAGCGACTTCCTCTTCACCCACATCAGATCTATGAAACGGCAGAAAGTCTTTCATTCGCTGAACTCCTCTCTGGTTAAAGACCGCGCACCAAACAAGACACACTTTCCCACAAGTTCAAAAAATCACAATCCTTCTTTGGGGGGGCAATGGAAACACAGCTGTCCTGAAAGGAGGCTTCTTGAACGGCTACTTGGGTCATTCGCATCATAACAATAATGGGGAGCTGAAGGCTAATAGAGAATACCGAGATTAAGGCGTTATAATCCAGGGCTCAGAGGCTACAATCCAGAGTGTGGCTATAGGTTATTGTTAATCCAAGTTAATTTCATGCACCGAGGTATCATCTTTCAGTGTGGATTAGGATGAAAGCGGCGTTTCCTTTCGATTAGACAACAACCAACCACGTCTCCGTTAGAGCGGAGGGGGTAAGGACAAGCCACCATGAAGAAGAGAAGCAGGATTGGAGCAGCCGAGTCAAGCACGGTGTGTTTACGCCACGCTGGCGCAGGAGCGCCCTCCTCACGATTATCGGGGCACTGACTACGGGGGAAGAAGATCGTTGTGGCCTGCGAGAGTGGAGAGCGGGAGAGCAAGGACTCGTGGCTGACGGTGCTGCACCGCCTGCGGGAGTGTGGATCAACGGTTCCACGTTTCACGATGGCTGACAGGCATCTGGGCCGCCCCCTGAGAGATTTACCCCACCGAAGAGAAACAGCAGTGCCGGAACCACAAGCTCACCCGCATTCTCGATGCCCAGGCCACTGCAGTCGAACGCCTCAAGACGATGTCCGCCGCCGAAACGCAAGCTTAGTGTAGCCGACAGCGCGCCTCCCTCGTCCGCCAGTACTGGAAGCCGGATCCGAAGGCCGTGGACACGCTACTGCGCAATTGGGACCGCATGGTCACGTTCTACACATCCTCGAAAAAACACTGGATTCACATCAGAACGGCGAATATTACAGAATCGCCCTTTGCTTCCGTCCAGCTTCGTACCAACGAGCCTCGTCGCTACAAATGCGTGGAGAGCACCTAGGCCATTACCAGGAGAATCCTCTGGGTGGCTGAGCAAGCATGACGAAAACTCAATGCGCCGATGTTGCTGCCCCTAGTCGGCGCCGGTATGTCCCGTGCAAAGATGGGAAGATGATCCTGTCAAGCACTGTGGCGGGCACCGGGAAC
>CAADGK010000131.1 GCA_900696515.1 uncultured Nitrosospira sp.
CTATCGTCCATTGGCCCATACGTGGGTGGTTTATGACAATTCAGGAGAGGTTCCACGATTGCTCGAGGAGGGGCCATGAAGTCAGCGAATGATCGGGTGCGACATGAGGCGTTTGTGCGAGGTGTAGGACGGGCATTGCGGCGCGCGGCGAAGGTCGCACGGAACACGGCGTGGGCGCACCACACCCTGCTATACGTGTGGCAAAACGGCAAGGTCGTGGCCAAGAAGCCCTGAACCGTACGCCAGGCGGTGACGGAAGAGGACTTCCGGCAGCCCAGCGAGGAGGGCCGCTGCATTGCCGTGCAGGTGAGGGGGGAGAAAGCCATGGCCGATTCAGAGGAACGTATCCTAGCGTTGGCGTGCTGGAGGGGCCTTACCAGCCAGGAAAAAACAGAACAAGCAAGCGGAGCGGGATTGAGAACCAGGAGAAGAGCCATGAGCTCAGAAGGAGTCAACTGGCGCAACCTCTGTAAAGCGGCGGTTGCGTCACGCTCGTCGCTCTTTACCGAAACTCTCTGAGGCCGACATCATGGAGTTGTCTCAATGAGCCCTGAACAAAATCGTAAGGTTGATTTACCCGCCAGCAAGGAGCTGAAGGAGTCTGAATCTCACATACGAGCCTTCGATTGGGAATTGACCGGCTTTGAAGGCGTGCGCCGCGAGCGGTGGTCACAAATGCCACTGGAGGACATCCTGCTGGCCATCGAGGAGATGGAGGACATTAGTCGCCTGCTCGCTTCGACTTCTGATCGGAATGGCCAATCCACGATGCATAACGATCGCACTGGAATGAGAGAGAGGGGGCACGAACCGGGAGATGATGGTATCAAAGAGTAGAAACATTCACATGGACAATCGAGACGCATTTGCACAGTGGTTCCAGCAAGCGACTGGCTATAAGCCTTATCCATTCCAGGTTCGCTTTGCCTGCGAGCCGACGTTGCCCGAATTGGTAGACGTGCCGACGGGGATGGGCAAGACGGCGATGGCGGTGCTGGGGTGGCTGTGGCGGCGGCGCTTCGCTGAAGAGAAGGTTAAGAGGGCAACACCACGTCGGTTAGTGTATTGCTTGCCCATGCGAGTGTTGGTGGAGCAGACGGTCGACGAAGCAAATAAGTGGATTGCCGAAATCGAGAAAAACTATTCCAAGGAAATGGCGCAGCCACCTCGTGTCCACATTCTCATGGGCGGCGACATTGACAATGACTGGGACGCTTATCCAGAGGCAGATGCGATTCTGATCGGTACCCAAGATCAATTACTCTCAAGGGCCTTGAATCGAGGCTATGCCATGAGTCGTTATCGCTGGCCCATGCACTATGCCTTACTGAACAACGACTGCCTGTGGATTATGGATGAGGTTCAGCTGATGGGAGTGGGGCTGACCACAACGGCTCAATTACAAGCCTTCCGAGAGAAGTTCGGTACCTTTGGCCCGGCACAATCCGTATGGATGTCGGCCACTTTAAAGACAGACACTTTGGGCACCGTTGATTTTGAAGAAAGAGCAAAGAGTCTTCCGCGTCTCTCCTTAGGTTTCGATGATACCGAGCATTCACGCATCGCCGTTCGTATGAACGCCATCAAGTTACTGCGCAAGGCCGAAACGATGTGGGAACAGAAGACAAAAGATAGCTACGCAAAACAGTTAGCGGAGGAAGTATGTCGCCATCATCAGTCAGATACCCTCACCGTTGTGATAGTCAATCGAGTAGGGCGTGCGCAAGATGTCTTTGTCGAGTTACAGCGACAATTGAAGAGTGTGCCTAGCCAGCCCGACCTCTGTTTGATTCATTCCAGGTTCCGCCAGGCGGAGCGGGCGCGTCTTCAACAACGGCTGAAAGAAAAACCCGAGCACGGCCGAATTGTAGTGGCAACTCAGGCAATTGAAGCTGGAGTGGATATCTCTGCGCGGACTCTGTTTACGGAGCTGGCCCCTTGGTCGTCGTTGGTGCAACGGTTTGGACGCTGCAATCGGTATGGGGAGTGGGAGCAGAAAAGTCCGACTCGCATATTCTGGATCGACTTGGAAACCTCAATGGCAGATAAGAAGGGGGAACAGCAGCTAGTTCCTGAAGCGGCTCTACCTTATGAGATTGACGATCTGATTTGGTCAAGAGACCAGTTGAACCACCTCAAAGAAGTGGGGCCAAACAAGGTCTCGAAGATAGCGGCTCCCGAAAAAGACGAGTTCGGACATGTGCTCCGCCGCCGTGACGTGGTGGATCTGTTTGACACGACGCCAGACCTGGCTGGAAACGACATTGATGTCTCTCGATACATTCGCGACGGAGAAAATAACGATGTGCAGGTGTATTGGCGGCAGTGGGACGGGGAAGAGCCGTCGGCTGATGTGCCTGCGCCAAGACCTGAAGAGCTTTGCGCGGTGGCAATCGGGCGAATCAAAGAGTTTCTAAAAAAAGAAGTTCTAGCTTTTCGATGGGATGGGTTGGAGCGTCATTGGCTTCTGGTGAAAAAAGATAATGTCTGGCCCGGCCTTACCATACTGCTCCATGTCTCCGAAGGCGGCTATGCGAATGATCTTGGCTGGACAGGAAAGAATGACGGTGCGGTGCTAGCCGTGCCGTTGCTGGACGGTCTGACCTCAAATGACGCATTCGACGAAGACCGCTTCACTTTCGCCCCGATTATCAAACGATTCGTTTCATTGAAAGCCCATGCCACGGACGTAGCTCTGGAAATGAAAGCTTTGAAAACAGCCCTCGACGATCCGACTCTCACAGTTCCGTGGAGCGAATTGCGCACGGCAGCTCGATGGCACGATGTGGGGAAAGCCCATGAAGTCTTTCAGAAGATGTTGACCGATCCATTATTGCCTGACAACCCTCATAAGATCGGTGGCCCCTGGGCTAAGTCCGATCATAAAAAAGGCCGCCCGGACCGCAAGTATTTTCGCCATGAACTGGCTTCAGCGTTGGCCCTCTTGCTGCACAAGGAATCCGACCTTGCGGCCTATCTGGCTGCTGCACACCACGGGAAGGTCCGACTCTCAATCCGGTCCTTGCCCGATGAGGAGGTCCCGCCGGATGCGCGACGATTTGCGCGTGGCGTCTGGGAAGGAGATGAGCTTCTTGGGGTGGACCTTGGAGATGGAATTACAACTCAGGCAGTGTCTCTCACTTTGAGCTTCATGGAAATGGGTGAAGGACCGCATGGACCGAGTTGGCTAGAGCGGATGATTCGTCTGCGGGATCACTATGGCCCGTTCAAATTGGCGTGGATGGAGACCTTGGTGCGCGTGGCGGACTGGCGCGGAACAGCGAAAGAAGGAGAAGCCAATGCCTGATCTTCAGCTTGCAGGATGCCGGCCTGAACCGTTGGCGCATTATCTGAAGGCCCTGGGCATTCTTCGTCTTGTGAGCGAACAGGTGGACCCTGAAGTCCGAGGGTGGTGGGCTGATGATGTGTTTTGGCTCCGGACAAAATTGAGCCCCGAAGAGGTAGAACAGTTCCTCTTAGAAGCCTATCGGCCAACACCAATTATTGCTCCCTGGAACGGTGGCAGCGGGTTTTACTACCAAGAGGAAAAGCTCAAGGAGAAGGATCCAGTAACCGGCAAACGTAAAAAGACGGGCGTTCGCAATCAACCGACCGCTGCCACACGTGTTGTGGATGCGGTGGCAAGTTCTACAGCTCCTCGCCTCGCGGATTTTCGGCGGGTGATCCAAGATGCGAGGGCTGTCTTAGGCGCGAGGAACTATCAGGAAGCCCCTGGAGACGAAGAGAAGGAATCTTTGATGCGTGAGCTTCGTGGACAGTTTTCTGATACCGCTGTCAACTGGCTGGATGCAGCCTTTGTACTTACTGAGGAGAAACCCAAGTATCCACCGCTTTTGGGTACAGGAGGGAACGACGGGAATACTGACTTTTCCAGCAATTTTATGCAGCGGCTGTTGGAGTTGTTTGATGGAATTGCAGGAAAACCGTCTCATCAAGCCTCTTCATGGTTGCAGGAGGCGCTGTTCGGAACGATCGTGGGAGGTCTTCAAAAAGGGGCCGCGATTGGTCAGTTTAACCCTGCGGCGTCTGGCGGAACAAATGCAGGGCCTGGTTTCGAGGCGGATTCACTGATCAATCCGTGGGATTTTGTCTTCATGATGGAGGGCGCGCTTGTCTTCGCTGCAGCCACAACCAAGCGCTTATCTCATAGCGGATTCGGAGAGCTAAGCTATCCTTTCACGACACGATCAACGCCAGTGGGATATGGGAGTTCAAGCGGTAATGGTGACAATCCCCGCGGAGAAATTTGGCTACCTCTATGGACGAGTCCTGCGCGACTTGCAGAAGTAGCGAGTCTCTTTTCAGAAGGGAGGGCGCAAATTGGTCGGAGACAAGCCAGCACGGGCGTGGACTTTGCTCGTGCGCTGGCATCGTTGGGAACAGACCGTGGGGTTCAGATGTTCCAGCGCTATAGCTTTTTACAGCGTAACGGGAAAAACTTTTATGCCACAGGAATTGGCCGTTGGAAGGTCACGCATCGATCAGAAGTGAACTTGCTGAGCGAAATAGACGGTTGGCTCGACCGGTTTCGGAGTGCTCCGCTAGGAGACAGGGCACCTGCTCGACTGGGACAAGCGCTTCGTGGCATAGAGCGAGCCATCATGGAGTATTGCCAAACAGGCGATGCCCAAAGAACGGGGAACATCTTGATTGCTCTCGGTGAGGCCGAAGCAATTCTCGCGCAATCTCCTCTTCAGTTTCGGAAAAAGTATTTTCTCAAGTCCATTCCACTTCTCTCGCCAAAGTGGGTAGAAGCCGCTAACGACGGCAGTGTCGAGTTTCGGCTGGCAGCATCCCTGGCCTCTGTGGGCCTTCGCGAGAATATGGAGCCTGTCCGAGTAGAAGCGGCGTGGGTTGGGTGGCTGGATCCCGATACCCATCCCCGTGTTGTTTGGGGCCATGGATCACTGACGGATAACCAGAACGCTGTGTTGTCTCGGCGGTGTATGGATGCCCAGCGTGAACAGCGAAAGGGGTTGCCATTAGCAGGGAAATATCCAGCATCCCTCAATGACATTTGCGAGTTTATAGTCGGCAATGTGGATGAGCGGCGACTAGAGGGGCTCTTGCGTGGACTCACGCTAATCAACTGGCGCTTGGTTCAAGAGTCATCGCAGGCAACGGACGACCGGGAGAGCCCGTTGCCCGCACTCTATGTCTTGCTCAAGCTAACGCATCTGCCACATCCATTCAGAGGCATCTCAATACCCTATGAGCCTGCGATAATTGCCCGGTCAATTGCGGGGCAATCCAGTGAAGCATCACGCCTAGCAGTACGGCGCCTACGCGGGTGTGGATTCATGCCTGCGGTGGAGGTCACCTGCGAACCAGCCAATGTCACCCGTCGCATTGCAGGCGCTGTTCTTTTCCCTATCTCAAAGCAGCAGGAAGCGAGCCTGGCCGGGAGAATTCTCGGTCCACTGAAACTCGAACGTCACGTAACGGTGTGATTTCTGTTTAGCGTGAAAGGAGACCGCGCATGGCATCAGGAATGGATTTCAGCAAACTGCAGAATGCTCCTCGGCTACTAATCGAGGCCGACCTGCAGCCTATTCAAGGCACGCGCTTTCAACCGACGGGATTCCCGGATTTGGGGGCGGCGACGTACACGCTGCATGACGGCACAGAAATGTTGTTGGTGGAGTCTCCTCAAAGCATGGCGAATCGGCTGGAGGAAGTGTGTTGGGATAGAGGAGCAAGCACGCCAGTAAAGGAGCTCCACGAGTTGGCATATGTTCAAGTCAAAATCGGAAACAAATTTTTGACTTCGAGTTGGCTTGAATCACACCGCTTAGCGTCCGCCTTCATCAAAGATTCCACTCATGCGAACGGAAAAGGCATGGTGGAATTCTTTTGTGAGGAATTTAGCTTGAGAAAGAACAAGCCCCTCGATTGGGCGCTGATTTACAGAAAAATATTCTCGTTGGATCCCATGTGTCTTCTTCACGGTGTGTTCTTTGCGGATAAAAAGTGGCCGGGACAACCCAAAGTACCCAGAGCATTATCGGCATTCATTGAAGCCGCTGATGTGATGAGAGCACAATCCGGTGGGGTTAAGAAGGATGATGTATCGCATAAGACAGAGGAAGGTCAGAAAGCAGCCGAAGGCTATGGCCATGTCCCTTTCCCTCGAACCGAATTTACGGCTAAACGGATTACGGCATATTTCCACATTGATTTGCGACAAATACGCTCCTATGGGCTATCTCCTGAAGCCACAAATCTACTTATAGCGTTGGCTCTCTTTAAGATCCGCATGTGGTTGGATAGCGACATGGTTCTAAGGACCAATTGCAAGTTTTCGCTTGAGGATGGCATCCGGTTCAAAGAGCCAAAGGACTATCAGTTGCCAGAACTTGGTGCGCTTATTGAAGCGCTAAAGAATTCTATTAAGCAATGTAAGTCTCTTTTCTCCTCTGTTCCTACAACGGTAACGTGGAGTCCCAAGCCTGTGACTGTAGAACTGCCTCCTGACTTGCCCGCCTCATTGGCCATTCCTGAGAGTCTAGCTGATCATTGCCGCGTTGAGACGAAGAAAGCGAAAAGTGGAGAGAAAAAGGTGATCGTTTTTGAAGGTCCCATGGACAATGAGGATTTGGAAGTTCTAAAGGCTGCAAATCCTGATCAGGAAACGTTACACAAAGCTTTCGGCAAACTATTGGAAGCGTCACGAAAGGTCTACGGGGAAGAATCTGACAGTGAAGAGGAGCCTACATGATCGCCCTGCGCATCCGGTTCATAACTGGCCGGTATCATGCGACGCCCTGGGGACGGCATGTAAACGAGGGAGCTGTGGAATGGCCCCCGTCGCCCTGGCGGATCTTGCGGGCGCTCATTGCCACCTGGCATCGCAAGTTTTCCCGAGAGGTTCCTGAACAGTCATTCAGGCCATTGATAGAACGGCTGACCGATCTCCCCGTTTTTTATTTACCGAAGGCCGCATTGGGACATACGCGACACTTCATGCCGCAAAAAGACCCCTTGGGTGCAGACAAGACTAAAATCTTTGACGCCTTTGTATCCATTCATCCTGATGATGACATCATTGTGGTTTGGCCCCATGTAACTTTATCTCCAGAAGAGGGGGGGGTGCTGAGGAGCCTGGCTGCTGGGCTGAGTTACCTTGGCCGTGCAGAAAGTTGGGTAACGGCCGAGGTGTTGGAACGATGGGATGGTGACTTCAATTGTCGTCCAGTTGAGGCCGGAGTGTCGGTCGAAGGAGAACGGGTGCGTATGCTTGCCTCGATGACACCGGACAGCTTTGCCACATGGAAGATGGGTTATGAAGCTAAAGTTGTTGGGGATACCAGCATGGGGACCAAAGCGGGGAGAAAGAAGAAGGCGTCTCAGAGTCCGGTTCCCCCTGATCTGTGGAGTGCATTGCATGCGGAGACCAGCGATCTTCAAAAACAGGGTTGGTCCGCTGCACCTGGAAGTCGGTGGGTAGATTATGTGAGGCCGAACGATGCTTTTCATGTGATGTATCAGCGAAAACCAAAGATCGAGCAAATTCGGCCACCAACGGTTGCCCGCTTTGCTCTATCCAGTGCCGTGTTGCCTTGCTTGACCGATGCCGTGTTTCTTGGGGAGCGGATGCGTCAAGCTTTGATGGCCAAATCTCGTGGACTCAATGGAAGCGAGCATGCTCTTCACGTGTTCTCAGGTAAGGGGCCTGATGGCTTTCGATTGGAGAACGATCATTCGCACGCTTTCTATTTGCCCAGCGACGAGGATGACGACGGATGGATTGACCATATGACTGTCTACGCGTCTCAGGGCTTCGACAAGCATGCACAACAAGCTATTGGCATGCTCAGGAAACTTTGGGGAGCAGGCGGACATGACATTCACACGGTTCTCATTGGGATTGGTCAACGACAGGATTACGGCGGATTTGTGTTGCGTGATGGACAGGCTCCTACGCTGGCTGAGTCTCGAATCTGGCGGTCAGTGACTCCTTATGTCCTAACTCGCCATCCTAAAAAGAACGGTAAGGATTCTCCCGCCGAACAGGTCGCAAAAGACCTGCTGCGTCGAGGGTTTCCAAACCCCGATCGCATAGAACAACTAGATCACACAAAGATTACGGGTAAGAAAGTGCGCTGGTTGGAATTTCGACGTTTCCGGAGTGGTGGCGGAGGGCAAATTGCTGATTCTTGCGGATTCGGATTTGAGATTGTTTTCTCGGAGCCGGTTCGAGGCCCTATCGCTCTCGGATACGGCTGCCACTTCGGCCTCGGGCAATTTGTGGCGGTGGCCGAGGCGTGTGAAACCTGACGGGTCGGAAGCTAAATCGTCGTGGCGAGGGAGGGCAAGTTCTTCAGAGAAGGTCCTTGAATTGTTCGAGGGAGATCTCGGCAGCTTCCAGAATTTGCTTCAACGTACTGGGCTTGATGCTGTGATGGCGGGGATAACCACGAGATGCTTATCGTCGGTCATCGAGATGTGGTTGCCTTCGCGGAGGACATAGAAGCCTGCGCGCTTGAGGGCTCTCACGACGCGCTCATGAGAGACCTGCGGGAGCTTCGTCATACGCTGATTTCAACGGTTCTCAACTGCGTCCTTGATGTTCTCCAAGGCTTCCTCTTCGGTTTCGCCTTGAGAGACGCATCCCTTCAGGGTCGGACAGAAGACGACATACCCTCCGGCCTCGGGGTCTGGCTCGATGACGATCGGATATTCCATATAGGCCTCCAGATC
>CAADGK010000132.1 GCA_900696515.1 uncultured Nitrosospira sp.
ACCGACTCGAATCGACCCTGAAGAGACTGTCAGGCTTTCAGGCCTACGTTCGGCAGTGCAGCGGTTGCTGTCCTTGGCTGGCATGAAGTGGCCCGGCTCTGAAGGGCGGCTTACTGAGTCGAGCAGTCATACAACGCGATCACCCACCGACAGGACGTCGGCCGAAGCGGAAATTCAATCTGTCAGGCGGCAACTGGAGGTATCGGCCAGGAGCCGACCTTCCAGAAATGTGCTCGATAGCGGACGATCAACAATCTTGTGACCGACCTATTGCGCTAATAGGCTGATAGTATTTCTCGCATGTCATTGATCATGCAGCATAATGGCTGCACGAATAGCGATTCATATACGGTCCCACGAGGTCCGTTTATTAACGTAGGGCGAATTTCCCATGCCACAGCGTCGCGCCACACAAATCATTAGTGTTATCGGCACGCAGTTCTATCAGCCGATTGCCGATCTCATATCAAAGCTCATTGCTCGACCGTACCGATTTCCTGACCGCGTTGGCTCCAGCTATTACGAAGGAGGCTATTCAGCCTCGGTCATCGTTTTGCTTGCGGCATCGATGGAGTCCCTTATCCAACGTGATCGCTACTTTTACAGATTAGAGAAACCCACATCCAAGCCAAGCAACAACGCCAGCGAATATTCCAAGTCGATTTTGCAGTATCGGAGGCATGGGCACATGGAAGAGCTTTTTGAAGTCCGTAATTCGGTGGCGCACAACCACCTTTGGGAAATTGAGTTCACAACTCCACCGGAGGGTGGCCGCCAACACAAACGGTCGCACGTTGTTGCAGGTACTCATCGCCTGCGGACCGTTCCCCCGCTGACGACCCGTATTCCTCGGACGCAACGCCTTCGTCTAAATCTGCAACCCGGCCGCCTTGACCGAACGGACGTAGCAAAAGCTCTGGAAGCTTCTCTTCACTTCCTTGCTTACCTTTCGAAGCGGGGCCACCGCCCCATCGATCTGACTACCGAAACCGTTGTGTTTAAGGGAAAGCGACTTCCTTTCTCTGACCTATTATCGAAGGTCGAAAGTGCGCTCTAACCTCGTTAGGAGAAGAACATGAACTTCTTTAAGAAAGTTTTTGGCGGGAAGAAAAGCATCACCTCAGTCATGCTCAACACGCAGAACGAGATATTCGACATTTACTCTGTGGCTCACCCTACAGACGCCCAGAAAATGAAAGCGTCTGTTTATCTTTGTATATCGGGCATTGCGATATTGAACGATCTTGGAGGTGGGCAACTGAGGCACGCCATTGATAATTTAGTTAATGAAACCAGGGAACTAACGAAACCGTTAAGGATGCGAGTTGGGGAACTGGTGAACAACGCAGAGCAACTGGAGAAAATCATTTCTGATTTTCCTGGCGATATACAAATAACTGGATCAACAACGGTTAATGGATTGGCGGCATTTGAGGCCATGTATTTTTCCATGGGTCAGGATCTCATGAATGACATCCTCACTCATAATCAAGGCCCAATGGGAACCCCGGGTTATGCGGCAATAGTCGTAGCCGATGGCATATTCGGCGAGGGAAAAGTGGAAGATAATTTTTTGGAAGTGGCAATGGTGCTACTCAAATTCGCAAGAGAGCTTACAGAAGCGGTATGAAGCATGGCCAAACATGCGGTTAAGCCTTATCTTTCAGACCCGCTGCGCTTGCGGCCCGTCCGCTCGAACTAAGTTAGGCATTACACCTCGCGAGGCATCATCGAACTCTCTTTCTGCAAATATCAAACGCCTAGCGAAAAGCTGTGTCGAAGTTTCTCGTCGAAAGCGGAACACGCTCACCATTCGGTGTTACGTACTCCAGCGTATCGATCTTAAGCGCCTCTTCATGATGAATATTGCCCTTTAATACATATCTACACTCCACGTACTGCAGACATACGCTCCTCTAATCGCTTAGCAAATAGGGCAACTATATGTGGGCGCACAATTCCCTTTTTAATCCAATCAGACTGGATCGGTTTTATTCGATCTCGCGCGATTTGATCTGCTCTTTGATGATCATTTTTTTCGTATAGTCCGAAAACAAATCCATAGGCCAGAACCAAGGCGGCTTCATAGGTACTATATTTATCCGCCCACGCCACATCAAGCACGCCAAGCACCTTCATCACACCAGCTTCCTTCAGATCAACATCAAATGCGGGAAGCAATGCTGCGACATTTCCATTGTATTTCCTGCGTCGATCAAAGAACATTATTTACCCCTTGAAAGATTCGCAAGCTGGCCATGATCCGTTCCAGTTCCCTGCTTTCCGTAAATCTTTCCAAGCCTGAATATTTTTTTCCGCCTCGTCGATTTGCTCTAGCGTCATGCGTTTTTTCCATGGAGTATGGACAGGATTGTCGCGTGAATAGCCGCCTTCGTAAGCGAGATATGCCCACTGATAGGCCTGAACGATGTCTTTCGGTGTGGCATATCCAGCAATGCGCTCAACACCATAACTCACCTGACCAAGGTAATGCCCTCTGACGGCTGAAACGGCATACCATCCAACGGCTAGTTCACGACGACCTAATTCATCGTAAGCATATCCCAGGTAATACTGAGCATCGAGATGACCGCAGAGAGCCGCCGGTCTCAGCCATTGAATAGCTTCCTGCGGGTCACAGGAGAACTGCGCATCGAATGGTAAAGTTTCGCTGGCAAGATTAGCGTCCTTGCTGTCGGCGTCTGTTTGTGCATTGTCGTCAATTGATTTGGGGCGCTGACTCAGCAGCTGGCTGGGACAATCATTTCGAAACATGTAGTACATCCCAACACGAAAGCTTGCCTCCATATCTCCACGCTTTGCATCTTGTTGAAGGGCGGGTACCTTTTCCTTAGCAGGTGCCCATATGGCACCAAAACGTGTCTCACGATTTGTCGGAGCCGCATGACAAACGACTGGGAGAAAAACCAGGAAACAATATTTGTACCAAGGTTTCATTTGGGCCACCAAGTAGCAAGCAACATTGTATAAGGTTGAACCTTAAGCCGTATCCCACTTATATACCAATGGGGTCGCAGTGTGGCGACATATCATACGCATGCATTCGGCCAAACCTTGGCGGCCTGTTGAGTGGTATAAAGCAGCAATTCCGCCCTGTCCGTATTATTGTCGATTGATAGGGAGACCCGCATGGGATAATCTCTGCGTCATTCAGCACCTTAGAGGCAATTCTATCGTGTCCGTATTATTGTCAATCGCGGGCGATTCTGAGCCTGAATAACTGTTAGAGGGCACGGGTCAATGTCGGTGCGCACCGGAACGCACTCAGAATCGAGTTCAATGGAGGTGCGATGTTTTGCACGCAGTGTGGTCATAGGCTCAGTACAACGGACCGCTTTTGTGCAGCCTGTGGGTTGCCAGTAGGACGCATAAGTAATGTGGTGGAACCGCCGGCACCCGCCCCCGGTGCGGGTGGCGATGCCCGAGTTGTGATTCCTGCGTTCGGACGCGCACGCCTGAAGTGGTGGGGGCACTTGCCGCCTGTGAAGGTTGCGTTTCCAGAGCCTTACTCGTGGCTGCTTGGAGACATCACGCTCACTGTCTTCGAGAACTACTTGACTGTGACTCCGGGATCTGAGCGCAGGAGTGACGCGGCAGGCATCGCCACGGGAGGTGGAATGCCGCTGGTCACTCTCGTCGCTGGCTCTGTTCGCAGCGTCAAAGACAAAGTGGTAACGGTACTGGGCACTCCGAGCAGCGAAGCTCTTGGGCAGTCATTTGCCGCGGGCGAGCTGCTCTGGTGCCGAAAGAACGAAGCAGAAATCTGGGAATTCCAGCAGAAGCGCTTCTTCGGCCTCAAGACTCCTTCCAGGCACGCACTGAATTGCAGCTTGCATTCCACTTCCCGGAAGATTCGCTTTCTTTTTCCACTGGATCGGTGTCAAGAGACATTCTTCGACCCCGTGAACGCCGTTGGCTGCGGCGTCATCGTGAAAGCGAGTGGGATCAAGGAAGATGACATGGTGGAGGCCTACGCAGATGCCGTCCGATCCTTCTTCACGATAAGCAGCGATGGCGAGCGTGCCCTCTAACGAACCAGCCCTTCGCTCAAGCTGAACCGCTATGGCAGGAGTCCGCATGGCCCCAGAAATATTGCAGACAGCCTCAACAGTGGCCGCGACCCTCTCAGCATTAGCGGCGATTTTCTCTGGAACGTCCGCCCTATTCAGCTACAGGCTTGCGCGGAAGATGCAAAATGAACTTAAGACAGATGAGCGTATCGTTTCGGGTACACCGATTCACCCAGACTTGCGTGAACGCGCGCATTCCGAGTCTGTCGTTCAGTGCACTCTGTTCAACAAGTCAAAGAGGAAGGCTTACATTGATTTG
This sequence comes from uncultured Nitrosospira sp., assembly GCA_900696515.1. GTDB lineage: Bacteria > Nitrospirota > Nitrospiria > Nitrospirales > Nitrospiraceae > Nitrospira_D. Next base: position 4,351 of record CAADGK010000132.1, read on the forward strand.
GTATCGCTCTATGACAATAAAGGCGCAAGAATCGATGTCACGTGGTCGAATGAGATTGACCACCTCGGCAAGCCACGAAATCCATGCCAGTTGATTGGGATCGTAGATGCATGCCCGCTATTTGCACGCAGGAACAATGGAGAACCAATTGACTACGCCAGAATTGAGATATCTCACTCATTCTCGAAAGCACCGATAATTGTGGTCTTTGATCCCAAGGCAGGCTGGATCAGCGAATGAAAAAGGTGTTGGCTAACAACTCATTTATGGACTCTCCCTAAACGCAAGGAAACTGATCGATAGGAATGGCGATGGGGATGCGCATGCAGTCGTATATCCGGCATCGTGAGTGGGCTCTGTGTGGCCCGTGCCGACATGGAATCTGCTCACGGCGCGCCAATCGTTACAAGCGGCAAGCTACCGGAAGAGTTATCGGCGTCAGTCCGTGCGGGTGCGTTCCGGGGGGGCGCTGCGCGATAAAGCCGCGCATCGCCGGTGAATTCAGACGTAATCGCTAGGTCGTTACTTCAGCTTAGAGTTGGGAGTGTGAGTTCACCGGATCGGCAAGCTGCCCTCCAACATGATTTTCGGCTGAACGGCAGGTGACCGACATATTGCCGCCCGACACCGACAGATTCTCCACTGGCCGCTCCGGCCGAGTTTGAGACGTTGCCTTAGTCTGACCGTAGTTCCGAACTTGGCCGTTGGTTGCCGGATGCTGGATGGACACTTCAATGAGACTGGGTGGTCACATCAAACGCAACCAGGCGGTCAGTTCAGCAGATATTCCGCACCAGCGAAGCGATAGGAAAAATGGACATTCGAGGCTCCGGCCGTCCATTTAGTTCAGGCTGTCGATAGACAACCGCTTTTCGTCGATACCCTACGCTCGCAAGGCTTTGAACCTGTCCATCCGGTCCGGACTTATGCTGGCCGCCAGGAAGTCCATCTGGTCGGCGAGGATGTTGCGGTTGCTGAGGATGAGGAACTCGGCCTTGTTCGGCACGTAGG
>CAADGK010000133.1 GCA_900696515.1 uncultured Nitrosospira sp.
CCTGTCCATTCCAGGACCAATAGATACGGAACGCTTTGCCGCGGATTTTCTCCTCACGGACGTACCCCCAAAACCGACTGTCCAGGCTTTGGTCGCGATTGTCGCCCATGACGAAATAGGACTCCTCCGGAACCGTCACTGGACCGAAATTATCGCGAGGGTTGACCGTCCCGTCGATGATGCCGGGATCAATGCGTTGAGTAAAGGTTTTGTCATCAAGCGGCTGGCCATTTACCAAAACCACCTTGTTGCGTAACTGCACCGTATCCCCGGGCAATCCCACAATGCGCTTGATAAAATCCTTCTCCTCATCCTCAGGAAATCGAAAGACGATGATATCGCCGCGTTGCGGCTTGCCGAACGTGACGACGGTGGTGGACGTATAACAATTGACCGGCGGAAAGCTCCATTGCAGTTTGCAGTCCGTCGGCCATTGCAAACCATAGGACAGCTTGCTGACTAAAATATGATCTCCGATCAGCAGGGTGGGAATCATGGATCCCGAGGGAATTTTAAACGCTTGCACGACAAACACGCGGATGGCGAACGCCAATAACATGGCGACGACGATCGCCTCCGCATATTCCCGTACGATGGACTTGCGTCCCGCCTGGTCTCCGTTGTCGGCGAGCTTCGCGCCGGTCAACGAGGCCGGTTCACCAGGCCGTGATCCACCGGACAATTTGTCCGCATTGCGCTGATTGGAGTCAGGGCTCATTCTTCTCCGACCTTCAGAATCGCCAGGAAGGCTTCCTGCGGAACCTCGACGCTACCGACCGCTTTCATGCGTTTCTTTCCTTCCTTTTGTTTCTCCAGCAACTTGCGTTTCCGCGTAATATCACCGCCATAGCATTTCGCCAACACATTCTTCTTCATAGCCCCGATCGTCTCGCGGGCGATAATCTTGCTCCCGATGGCCGCCTGAATGGCGATCTCATACATCTGCCGCGGAATCAATTCCTTCATTTTCTCGGCGAGTTGCCGTCCGCGCTGCACCGACCGATCTTTATGCGTAATAAAGGACAAGGCATCGACCGTTTCACCGTTCAGCAAAATGTCGATTTTGACGAGATCAGATTCCCGATAGCCGATGAGCTCGTAATCCAGCGACGCATACCCTTGCGTGCGCGACTTGAGTTTATCGTAAAAATCGAGAATGACCTCATTGAGCGGCAGCTCGTAACTGATCATCACGCGCGTGGGATCGAGAAATTGCAGACTGCGCTGAATGCCCCGCCGTTCTTGGCAGAGCTGGAGAATGGCCCCCATATACCGCTCGGGCGTGATGACCGACGCGAGAATAAACGGCTCTTCGAATGACTCGATACTGCTGGGCGCAGGGAGCTGGGATGGATTCATGACTTCCAGCACCTCGCCTTTGGTCGTCATCACACGATACACAACGGTCGGAGCCGTGGTGAGGAGCGTCAAATTATACTCGCGCTCAAGCCGTTCCTGAATGATCTCCATATGCAGCAGGCCAAGGAACCCGCAGCGAAATCCAAACCCCAAGGCCAGGGACGTTTCCGGTTCGTAGGCGAAGGATGAATCGTTCAACCGGAGCTTGACCAGCGCATCCCGCAAATCTTCATACCGGGCCGTATCAGTGGGGTAGAGCCCGCAGAACACCAGCGGCTTCACCTCTTTATACCCTGGAAACGGCTCGAGCGTGGGCGCCACTGCATCGGTCAACGTATCACCGATCTTGACGTCCGCCACTTCCCGCATATTGGCACACAGATACCCGACCTCGCCGGTCAGCAGCTCCGTCTTCTTCGTGCGTTTGGGAGCAAAGTGTCCCACTTCCATCACTTCGAACGTCCGATCATTCGACATGACCTTGATCTTCATACCCGGCCGTATAGAGCCATCGACCACGCGCGTCAGCACGATCACTCCCTGATAGTTATCGAACCATGAATCGAAGATCAGTGCCTTGAGCGGAGCCTGCGGATCTCCTGACGGGGGCGGCACCCGAGCAATGACCGCCTCCAAGACCTCCGGCACGCCTTTGCCTTCCTTGGCGCTAATGGGAAGGGCATTATCGGCTTCAAGTTGCAACACATCTGCAATCGACTGCTTGGTCCCATCGACATCCGCGCTTGCGAGATCGATCTTATTGATCACCGGAATAATGGTCAGGTTGTTCGCCATCGCCAAATTCACATTGGCAATCGTCTGCGCCTGCACCCCTTGCGTCGCGTCAACCAGCAAGAGAGCCCCCTCGCAAGCCGCAAGACTCCGCGAGACCTCGTAGGTAAAGTCGACATGCCCCGGCGTATCGATCAAATGCAACGCATACGTCTTCCCGTCCCGGGCCTTGTACCGGATGGCCACTGCATGGGCCTTGATCGTAATACCACGCTCCCGCTCGAGGTCCATGGCATCGAGGATCTGATCTTTGGCCTCTCGGGCAGTGACTGCGCCAGTAGCTTCCAGGAACCGGTCAGCGAGGGTTGATTTGCCGTGATCGATATGAGCGATTATGGAAAAGTTGCGTATAAGACTTTGCAAATCCTAACTCATTGGTAAAAAATCGGTTCATTATAGTAACTGCCTCCTGGGTTGTCAAAGCGATTACACCCACCTATAACCATGCGCCACTCCGAGCTCTCGCCTCGTGGACCAAGGGCGGTGAACATCCATGATTCAGTGATGTATCGTCCCCTCGTCGTGGTCAAGACTCTGATGATCGATACTGCAGCGACTCGATTGGACGCCAGCAGCAAAACTCGCCGCTCGCACGGATACTGCACTTCTGATTTGAACTCACAGCGAAGATTGGATAGATATAGGTATCCGACCTCTTTATAACATTTGAGCGCTCGCCTTATAGACCAAGGAGGGTGAACATCCACGATTCAGTGATGTATCATCCCCTCATCGTGGCCAAGACTCAGATGATCAACTCTGGCAGCGAATCGATCGGACGCCAACGAAAATACTCGCCGGTCGCGTGGACATTGCTAAGCTCATAGCGTAAATTGTTCATATATAGGTTTCCGACCCCTTATTATTCTTCAGATGGATTCCCTGTTGTATCGAGATATGGTCGCCCCTCATTGACTTCTTCCAAGAGACGGATTTCGTTATATCGTTGTAGCTCGTATGCTGATAGCGTTGCGATAAGATGGAGATTCGAAATCATGGGTGCCTCCGGCTTGAATGGGCTTTGTAGCGATAATCACAGCGTGTGCGATAATTAATTGCGTGCAAAGGGGAGGCAACGGACAGGGTTCCGTTCCTGAAGCCAAGGTCTCCCCCCCAATGGGTGAGATAGACCCGCTCCTTGAACAGAAAGATGTCCGCTCGATCATAGAAGGAAATGCTCTTGCTTTTCTCCACGTCTATCTGCACTTTCTCTGGATCCAGCACATAGAATGCGCGACCTGCAAGACCAGCAAAATTCGATTCATTGGCAGGATCACAGTCTGCACGTTCGTATTGCAGTACAGCTTCATTGGCAGTCGTTCCATTCCGCTCAAAATCGATATTCGCCAGGGCAAGTCGAATCCGTCCGCTTGCAATATGTTCCTTAAACCAAGCAATCAACTTTTCTCGGTTACGGATATATTCTTCTTCTCTGTGAAGCTTCTGGCGTTCGATCTGCTCAAGTAGGCCTAGGTTCTCCACTGCGTCCATCGGCTGCCAAACCGGCTTGCTGAATTCCGGGAATTTAGGATTGACTTTCCGCTCGCAGACCATCGGAGGATCATTGGGAAACGAATTGAGGTTCTTGAGATAGGCTTCGCAGACATCAATCCCCTTACCAACAACCAGCGCGTAGTCTCCTGCCGACGCCATATCAGCGATCAGCAGCCAGAACAAGCCCACCACCAGACCTGACCTTGTACGCAATCGTTTCATGCCGCTCCTCTCTCAAAACGCTAGCATACTACTCCTTCGCCTTCGGCTGCCTGCCTGCCCGGACGCTCCCCAGCACTTGTTGCATCTGCTGATGCAGTCGCGCCAGGGAAGCAACGCCCATCGCCACGCAAGCCACACGGCCAAATCAGACGTCTCACTCGTCTATCGAGTCTGTCTCGTATCGGACCAGATAGACCGAATGGACCAGACAGACGAGATGACCGCGCAAGAGAGCCAAAGTCCAGATAGGCCGTCCCCTTCGCCACACCGACGTTCGTATAATTCGCGGCACGCGGGTGGGCGGAGGAATTGGACGGTTTCAACCGGACATTGAGCGCAAGGATGCGGTGCTGCTTGAGTTAGCTCATTCGCCTCAAGTTCAGCGTGGCAGCTTTCTGCGCAGTGGGTTCTGCCAGTGCAACTGCGGAAACCGAGCAAAGTCACCATCCGTACTCTGGAGTGTCAGCCCATGCTCAATGGCCAACGCAGCGAGGTGGGCATCCGGGACGAGGTTCGCTCCCACTTCGGTTTCCAGGAGCAACGATCCTAAGATGGCAGCATGGCGATCGGTCGGCAAGGGAATCCACACTGCTGGCAAGGCGAGCCACTCGTTGACCTGCGCCCAGGCGTTGTCGATGCTGAGCGGACGGTTGAAGGCTTTGGGATTCGTCCCAATCCGAATAAATGCCAGAAGCGTCGGCCAAGGTAATCCTACTCGATGTCCACTGTTCAGTTGATCTTCCAACCAGTGACGAGCGTGCTGATGGTAGGAATACTCTTTGACTTTTGCATAGAGCAGGAGATTGGCATCGATGATGATCACTTAGCCTGTTCGTCCTCAATGGCGGCGAGCACCTCGGCAATGTTGTCGAGGTTTGGCAAGCGCGGCCCGAGGGAAACCGGGTGCAGCGCGTAGGGCTTTGACGGTTTTGTTGCAGGCGTCTCTAAGTGATCCAGTCCGACGCGCAAGGCTGAGTTGACGACCTCTTTAAAAGTCTGATCCCGTCGCTTGCGGAGCCCTTTGAGCCGTGCTGCTACATCGCGGTCGAGTGTCACGGTGGTGCGCATGCATCAGAATATACGCATCTTGATGCTTTTATGCAACAAGGTTGTCAAAGTGATCGCACCCCACCTATAATCACGCACGGCACACGAAGCGGGTACTTCGGCATTCGTCACTAGTCATCAGTCAATCTCCCAGAAATTCTTTTCGGCATCCGCGATTGACGATTTACCACTGCCCAATGCCCCTGCAACTTAGCGACTATGAGCCAACAACCTTCCGCCAGACAATTGAGAAACTGGGACCGACGCTATCTCTGGCATCCGTTTACCCAGATGCAGGAGTGGGAGCAGGAGGAACCACTCATTATCGAACGAGGGAAAGGCTCTTATCTCATCGATACCGATGGCAAGAAGTATCTCGACGGCACCTCATCCATTTGGGTTAATGTCCATGGCCACCGCCATCCAATCCTCGATCGCGCCATCAAAAAGCAGCTCGACAAGATCGCCCACTCCACATTTCTTGGGCTCTCAAACCCGCCGGCGATTGAGCTCGCCCGTGAGCTGATCCGCATTGCTCCCAAAGGCCTCACCCGTGTTTTCTATTCAGACAATGGCTCAACAGCAGTTGAGATTGCATTAAAGATGGCCGTCCAGTACTGGCAGCAACATCATCCTGAAGCCGGTCCAAAGAACACGTTCCTCCATCTGAAACTCGCCTATCATGGGGATACGATTGGAGCCGTGAGCGTCGGCAATATTGACCTATTCCATGCCCGCTTCAAACCACTCCTCTTTCCCACGGTGGAGGCGGAGCCCCCCCACTGCTACCGCTGTCCGCTCAAGCTTGCATACCCCTCCTGCCACATGGCCTGCACGGAGCCGATCGAAGTGATCGTAAAGAACCGCCATCGGGATTTGGCTGGTGTGATCATCGAACCGATCATGCAAGCCGCCGCCGGCATGATTCCCCAGCCGCCAGGCTACTTGAAACGCATCCGTGAGCTCTGCACACAACACCGGGTACTCATGATTACTGACGAAGTGGCAACAGGCTTTGGACGAACGGGTAAGATGTTCGCCTGCGAGCACGAAGGCGTCACGCCCGATCTGATGGCGATCAGCAAAGGGCTCACCGGCGGATACATGCCGCTGGCGGCAACCTTAACAACGGATGACATTTATCAAGGTTTTCTTGGGCGCTACGACCAGTTCAAAACCTTCTTCCATGGTCACAGTTTTACCGGCAACCCGCTGGGCTGTGCCGTGGCGCTTGCGAGCCTCCATGTGTTTCGCCAGGAAAAGACGCTCACCCAACTCTCTTCCAAGATCACGCTGCTCACCCGATTGCTCACACCGCTCGCAGCGCTCCCTCAAGTCGGCGACATTCGCCAGCGAGGATTCATGGCTGGAATCGAATTGGTCATGAACAAAGAGACGAAGGCCCCCTTCCCACTCAGCGCGAAGGCTGGCCACCGCGTGGCAGCCATTGCGCGGTCAAAGGGATTGCTGTTGAGACCCATCGGGAATGTGCTCGTGCTCATTCCACCGCTCTCGATTTCCAAAGACGAATTGAAGAAAATGGTGGAAATCCTCAAGCAATCCATAGAGACTCTGCAGATCGATCCATGTCCAACCCATCAGACGCACCACAAGCGGTAACATCCTATGCCCTCTACGCAAACCTGTGATTTTCTCGTCATCGGCGGTGGAGTCATCGGCCTCAGTATCGCACGTGAGCTCCGCAAACGACGCACAGACGCCAGCATCCTCTTGATCGAAAAGGAGTCCTCCTGTGGGGCTCATGCCAGCGGACGCAATAGCGGGGTACTCCACGCCGGATTCTACTACTCACCCGACAGCCTGAAAGCCAAATTTACACGGCTTGGAAATGAGCGACTCACTGCATACTGTGACGAGAAGCAAATCTCCCTCAACAAATGCGGAAAGCTTGTCGTCGCCAAAGATGCCGCGGATTTGCCGTCACTTGATGAATTATTCCGTCGGGGCCAGATCAACGGCATCGACCTCCAGCCCCTCACGGAAGCTGAAGCCAAGTCGATCGAACCTCGAGTCAAAACGTATCAACGGGCACTGTTCTCCCCCCACACGTCCACCGTCAACCCTCTCCATGTCGTCAATGCAATGCAGCAGGATGCGATCCGTGAGGGGATTCACATTCAGTGCGGCACCGCCTATCGAGGCCGAGACAATGAGACGGTTCGGACCGACCAGGAGCGCATTGTCGCCGGGTATGTCGTCAATGCTGCAGGTCTCTACGCCGATAAAATCGCCATGGACTATGGCTTTTCTGAAAAGTATCGGATCCTCCCGTTCAAGGGACTCTATCTGTATTCCGACGAGCCCCCCGGTTCGATTCGCACCAATATTTATCCCGTTCCGGATCTGAGAAACCCGTTCCTTGGTGTGCATTTCACCATCACGGCTGATGGAAAGGCCAAGATCGGCCCGACCGCCATCCCGGCCATGTGGCGTGAAAATTACGAAGGGTTCGGCAATTTCGATCTCGGTGAGCTGATGGAAGTCGCAAGCCGTGGGCTCGGACTGTTGACTGGAGCAGGGTTCGACTTCAGACGTCTCGCACTGGAGGAAATTACCAAGTACTCTCGAAGTAAGATGGTGTCGCTGGCATCCGTCCTTGCAGAAGGAGTCGACGAACGCAACTATCAAAAGTGGGGGCGCCCCGGCATTCGAGCCCAGCTACTCGATATCACCAAGAAGAAGCTCGAAATGGATTTTGTCCTGGAAGGAGACCATCGTTCCATGCACGTCCTGAACGCGGTCTCTCCGGCCTTTACCTGCTCACTCCCCTTCGCCGGCTACGTCTGCGACCACATCGACAAGGCGACCGCCTGACGCGCTTCAACACAGACGGACTTCTTCACCTATGCCGACCTGCAGACAACGTACCGCACTGTCTTCCTGCAAGAAGATTTCCAGATTCCCTTCGCTATTGATCAGGGCAGACGGACTCTGACGATGCCCCTGGCTGTAACTTCCGACTACATCACCGATGATATAGGCGCCGATATGAATTTCCACGGATTGTCCTGTCGCGCCTCGAAACTCTTGAATCTGTCTCGCCGTGATGTTCGAAATGAGATTCCCAAAGCGATCGATCGATACGATCTTCCCAATCAGCACATCCTCGTGGCACACCGGCGTCGCAACGGCACGCCGAATCGGGTCATGGACGACCGGCCCGAAAAACGACGGCGGAACTCCCTTGCTCAACCACGCAGCAGCCGGTGCGAACACGTCTCGTCCGTCAAAGGTCGATCCGGCCGTTTCCAAACGATATTGCGGATTGTTGATCTGCCAGACCTTGGCGCCGACCTCCTGTTCCAAAATTTCCGTAAACAACCCGTTATCCGGACCGACAAAAATCGACCCCGCGGCAGACACGAGCAAGGCCCGCCGCTCGGTTCCGACACCGGGATCAACGACGGCGACATAAATCGTTCCGGATGGAAAATAACGATAACAGGATTTCAGAAAATACCCGGCTTCCTGGATCTGATGGGACGCGATCTGATGAGAAAGATCGACGATGTGTGCGGACACATTGATCGAGAGAATCACCCCCTTCATGCTGGCGACGAAACTATCCCGTTCTCCAAAGTCGGTCAGCAAGGCGATGAGGGGTCGCGCCTCCGGCACGTCAACATTCCTCGAATTTGATCTCCACGACTTCGTACTCAACCGTCTTGACCGGAGTCGTCACTTCGACAAAATCGCCGACACGTTTCCCGATCAGCGCACGTCCGACAGGGGACTGCACTGAAATCTTGTTGAACTTCATGTCGGCTTCGTCTTGTCCGACCAACATATACTGTTTCTTGGTTTGCGATTCCTGCTCGACGACCAAGACCGTGGCACCAAAAACAACCGTCTCGCTGGTACGCCCGGTTATTTCTACAATGCGCGCGTCAGCGATCTTCCCCTCCAGTTCGGAGATTCTGGACTCAATGAACCCTTGGCGCTCTTTGGCGGCATCATATTCTGCATTCTCACTGAGATCGCCATGCGCCCGCGCTTCGGCAATCGCTTCGATCACCTTCGGACGCTCGACTTTGCGCAGTCGGCCTAATTCAGCCTGTAACGCTTCATAACCTTTCTTGGTGATTGGTGTGGGCATGCTCCGGTTACTCCTCAACTACGTTCGGCCTGATGATACTCCTGCACTGTGCGGATCGATAGATCCTTTTTCAGAATCGCCTCGATCGCCATGGTCGCGGCATGGGCCCCTCGCATCGTCGTGAAATAGGGGATCCCCCTATGCAGCGCTTCTCGCCTGATGGCAAGCGAATCCACGTGCGCGGAAGCCGTCCGCACCGTATTGACGACCAGGGCCACCGAACCGTTCTTAATGTGATCAACGATATGCGGTCTGCCTTCGGCCACTTTATTCACGACCTCCACGGGAAGGCCATGCTCCCGTAGATAGCCGGCGGTCCCGCTCGTTCCCTGAATTCGCATCCCCAGTTGGCTCAACGCCCTCCCGACTTCGAGCGCGGCTGGACGATCCGAGGCTTTCACGCTAATGAAAACCGTTCCGGACGTCGGCAACACTGCCCCTGCTCCGGCCTGGGATTTGGCAAACGCCCACCCAAAATCTTCATCAAGACCCATGACCTCCCCTGTCGATTTCATCTCCGGTCCAAGGAGCACGTCGACTCCGGGAAACTTGTTGAAGGGGAACACCGCTTCCTTGACCGAGAAATGCGCAGGCACCGGTGCCTCGGTAAATCCCAGCTCCTTCAGCGTTCGCCCCATCATCACCTTCATGGCCAACTTCGCAAGTGGCACGCCGATGGCTTTGCTGACGAAGGGAACGGTTCGGGATCCTCGTGGATTGACCTCCAACACATAAATCGTTTCCCCTTTGACGGCAAACTGGGCATTCATGAGTCCCACCACTCCGAGTTCCTTGGCCAACATGCACATCTGCCGTTCAATCTCGGCCACAAGAGGCTTCTCAAGGGTATAAGGAGGAAGTGAGCAGGCTGAATCACCAGAATGGACTCCAGCCTCTTCGATATGCTCCATAATGCCCGCGACGACGACGGTTTTCCCATCGGATATCGCATCGGCATCGACTTCGATCGCGTCTGCGAGATACTTGTCAATCAATACCGGATGATTGGGCGACGCCTTGACCGCCGACTGCATGTATTCCAACAGACCGGTTTCGTCATAGACAATCTGCATGGACCGTCCGCCCAACACATACGACGGACGCACCATGACCGGATAACTGATCTGCCTGGCAATCTGCACCGCTTCCTCGACGGAGCGAGCCGTCCCGCTCTCCGCCTGACGCAAGCCGAGCCTACTCAACAGTTCACGGAATCGCTCACGATCCTCGGCCAGATCGATGGCGTCAGGACTGGTACCGAGAATCTTGACGCCGGCCATCGAGAGCGGAAGGGCGAGTTTCAACGGCGTCTGTCCCCCGAATTGCAGCACCACGCCGATCGGCTGTTCCCGATGCACAATATTCAGCACATCCTCATGCGTCAGCGGCTCGAAGTAGAGGCGATCGGAGGTATCGTAATCCGTACTCACGGTTTCCGGATTACAGTTCACCATGATCGTATCGATCGCTTCTTCCCGAAGCGCCATGGCTGCATGGACACAGCAGTAGTCGAACTCGATACCCTGTCCGATACGATTAGGCCCCCCACCAAGAATAACGACCTTCTTTCGATCGGACGGCCTTGCTTCGCACTCATGGCCATAGGTGGAATAGAGATACGGCGTCTGAGCCTCAAACTCGGCGGCACAAGTATCGACTCGTTTATAGATCACGCGCCGTTCCCGATGTTCCGTGCGCGCCTTCGCCACCATCTCGGCTTCACAGCCCAGCAAGTGAGCAATGCGATCATCAGAAAACCCGAGTTCCTTGGCTTCCCAGAGGAGTCCTCCGCTCAAACACCCGACCGGATTGGTCGCATGGCCGACAAGAGTCCGCTCAAAATCCACCAGCTGCCTCACCTGGTCCAAGAACCAGGGATCGACTTTCGTCGTCGCGAACAATTCTTGGTCGGTCAGCCCCAGGCGCATGGCGTCGGCCAGGTACCACAGTCGCTCGGGTACTGGCGTGCGTAGTACTCTCTCAAGTTTCTCGATGGCCGCCGAACGATCGAAGCCCATCGGCACACCACGATCCAGGCCAAACCGCGACACCAACCCGTTCAGATTCAATTCCAACGAACGAATCGCCTTCTGCAACGACTCTTTAAATGTCCGTCCGATCGCCATCACCTCACCGACCGACTTCATCTGCGTCGTCAAAGTCGGATCGGCTCCCTTAAACTTCTGGAAGGCAAATCGGGGAATCTTCACCACGACGTAATCGATCGCCGGTTCGAAGGAGGCCTTGGTCACACCGGTGATATCGTTCGTGATCTCATCGAGCGTGTATCCGACGGCAAGCTTGGCGGCAATCTTAGCGATTGGAAACCCGGTCGCCTTCGATGCCAACGCCGAACTTCTGGATACCCGGGGATTCATTTCAATGACGACCATCTCACCATTGGCCGGGTTGATACCGAATTGGATATTCGATCCTCCCGTGTCGACTCCGATCTCCCGAATGATACGCAGCGCCGCATCCCGCATTCTTTGATATTCTTTATCCGTCAAGGTCATCGCCGGCGCCACGGTGATGCTGTCACCGGTATGGACCCCCATCGGATCAAAGTTTTCGATGGGACACACGATGACGACATTGTCCTTCAGGTCACGCATGACCTCCAGTTCATATTCTTTCCAACCGATCACCGACTCCTCGATCAGCACCTGGCTCACCGGACTCATGGCCAGGGCCCAGTCGATCAACCGCTCGAACTCCTCACGGTTGTACGCAATGTTTCCACCCGTCCCCCCCATCGTGAACGAAGGGCGAATGATCGCCGGAAACCCGACGGTCTCCACAATCGCAAGAGCCTCCTGTCTGTTGTGTGCCGTCCCGCTCTTCGGCACACGGAGCCCGATTCGCTGCATGGCCTGTTTAAACGCTTCTCGATCCTCTGCCTTATGAATCGCGTCCGCCGATGCACCGATAAGGACGACTCCATACTTCTCGAGGACGCCTCGTTTGACCAAGCCCATCGTGGTATTTAACGCCGTTTGCCCTCCCATGGTGGGGAGCAGGGCATCAGGACGTTCTCGCTCGATGACTTTTTCAACCACATCCAACGTAATCGGTTCCACATAAGTCCGATCGGCCATCTCAGGATCGGTCATGATCGTGGCCGGGTTGCTGTTGATGAGAATGACCTTATAGCCTTCGGCTTTGAGGGCTTTGCAGGCCTGTGTACCGGAATAATCGAATTCACAGGCTTGCCCGATCACGATTGGGCCTGATCCGATCATCAGAATGGATTGGATATCCGTGCGTTTTGGCATGGTAATCTGCTAACCGTGGTTAACCGGATGGAAGTTCTGGACCAATTGGTGGGTGATAGGGAGCCGGAACAGGGCCCTGATTCTCCTGAGTGGCATGATAGTACTTCATGGCTTCAGGAAGCCAGGCTTCGATCTGATTGATGCGCGCCAAATCAGAGGGATGCGTGGACAAAAATTCGGGAATCGTATGCTGAGATCGGAAACAGACTTTATCAATCATCTGTCGAGGACACCCACTCATTCGTTCCCAAAATGGAACTGCTTCTCGAGGATCGTACCCGGCCTGCGCCATCAGCTTGAGCCCGATGTAATCGGCTTCTGATTCCTGTTTTCGACCGAATGGTAACGACACCCCGACGCCATAGGCACTCATCGCCGCAATTGCCGCATCCGGTCTGCCGGCTGCTGCTCCGGCCGCCAACGCACCGACCTGACCGATGGTTTCCAGAATGCTCCGACTATACCGTTCTGCTCCATGTCGTTGGAGGGCATGCGCCACTTCATGGCCGATCACGGTGGCCAAGCCGTTTTCATTCTTGGTAATCTTCAAAATCCCCGTGAAGACCGCGACCTTTCCACCGGGCAGGGCAAACGCGTTGATCGTGCGATCGTCTCGAATGATCGCAAATTCCCATTGATATTCCGGTTTATTCGCGACGGCGGCGATCCGATTCCCCACCCTGTTGACCAACTCATTCAGCTCAGGATCGTCGCTTACCGGTGCTTTCCGAAGCAGCTCCCGATAGGCGCCCACCCCCATTGCCATTTCTTTTTCTTCGGAAATGTAAATAAACTGATCCCGTGCCGTCCCCGGAGCTCTCACGCATCCGCTCACGACTGCAACCACGGTTCCCATGGACCCCATTGTCAGAAGACTCGAGAGCCTCATGGCTCTGCGAACACCCCCAAGTAACAACGTCCGACGACCAACGGGCGTCGAGAGCAATCGGTCGATCTTGTGGTCCGACGGCTGCACCATCTGTCACTCCTACCGCACTCTCCCGCTTCATTCTAACACCAGCCACACCATCGGCATCTTTCTTTTTCCTAAGGCATCCACAGGTACATAAACTGGGGAGTTCCCCCGCGCACGACAGCGCCAAGATCAAAATCAGCCAGACTGGCAAGCCCGCTCGGTGCAACCAGTTTCGAGTACACGTTGTTCGAATACTCACCTGGACGTTGATAGGTGACGACACGGGCTTCTGTCAGGCCGGCTTGTTTCTTCGCGACCTCGACAGCATCTTCAAGGTAGCCGATCTCATCAACCAAACCGGCCTCCTTTGCTTGCTCCCCGGTATAGATACGCCCGTCAGCCAGCCGCTTGATTTGCTCCATCGGCAGATTGGAACGCCCCTCCTGCACGATGCTCAAGAAGCGCTGATAAAACGAATCGATCAATCCTTGGAAGATGGCTCGTTCTTCCGTCGTCATGGTTCGAAAGGGTGACCCCATATCCTTGCGGGGACCTGAGGTTACGGCCGTTGCTTCGACCCCGATTTTCTCAAGCAGCCCTTTGGCATTAACTGTGAGCATGATGACACCGATACTTCCGGTGACGGACGACGGATGTGCGAGAACCTTATCGGCTGCCGCCGCAACATAGTAGCCCCCCGAAGTCCCGAGATCCATGATGGAGGCAACAATGGGAATTTTCCGATTGGCTTTGAACGTCTTCAATTCGTGATAAATAATGTCCGAAGCCGTCACAGTCCCCCCGGGTGTGTTGATACGCAACACAACGGCTTTGATCTGATCATCCTTCGCGGCTTTCGTCAGTTGCTCCTTGACGTTCGCAATCATGCTCGGAGTCTGCCGGAACAAGCCTTCTTTCTCCTGCGAGCTAATCATCCCTGAAATTTCGACCAACAGCACTTTCGATTTACCGGTTCCATCGACCTGCGCTTCTTGTAGAGGCCCCTGACCGGGAAAGGGCGGAAGATTGATACAACCGGACAGCAAGAGCCCGATCACGCCGACGACAACGCGATTACACATAATGCTTCTCCATACGCCGCACAAATTCACCGAACAAGTAGGCGGCATCGTGCGGTCCGGGTGCCGCTTCCGGATGGTATTGGACCGAGAAGACCGGATGCTCTAGGGAAGCCATTCCTTCAATCGAACAGTCATTCAAGCTGACATGTGTCAGCGCCAGTCGTCCGTACCGTGTATCAATCACCGGCGGGACCTTCGGTACATCGACAAATGCCGTAGGAGCCTCCACGGCAAAATTATGGTTCTGCGACGTGATTTCAACTTTCCTTGTTCGAAGATCCATCACCGGATGATTCGCTCCATGGTGGCCGAACTTCAGTTTATAGGTCTTGAGTCCAAAGGCGAGGCCCAGGATCTGATGCCCCAAGCAAATCCCGAAGATCGGATAGCGACCGATCAGTTGCTCTACCGCCTGTGCCGCATAGGGAACACCTTCCGGATCTCCCGGACCATTCGAAAGAAAAATTCCGTGAGGTTTGAGAGCCTCGACCGCTTCAGCGGACGTGGCGGCAGGCACGACAGTTACATCACAACCAACATCGACCAATCGTCTTAGAATGTTATATTTGATCCCGAAATCATAGGCAACAACCCGCCAGCGAGAATTCCTTCCAGCCTCTTGCCTGCTTGGCCACGGGGCCCAATCACCGGTCCCAGTCGTCCAATCATAGGAATGCGCACAGGTCACTTCGGCGGCAAGATCTCGCCCGACGATACCGGGTGCCTGTCTGGCTCGCCCAATCGCCCGTTCATGGTCGAGGTCAAGATGCGTAATACAGCCTTGTTGCGACCCATGCTCACGCAAATGCCTTGTCAACGCCCTGGTATCGATCCCCTCAATGGCGACAACGTGAGTCTCTGCCAACGATTCGTGAAGCGTCTGCTTACCCCGCCAGTTACTGACCAATCGGCTCGCTTCATGCACGACAAACCCTTCGGCCCAGGCTCGACGGGATTCCACATCTTCGGGCGTCACGCCATAGTTCCCGATCTGTGGACAGGTCATCGTGATGATCTGTCCCTTGTACGACGGATCACTCAGTATTTCCTGGTAGCCGGTCATGGCCGTGTTAAACACTACTTCACCGACCGTTTCACCTTCGTAGCCAAGCGCACGGCCTTCGAAGACCATTCCATCCGCCAATGCCAAAACCGCTTTTTTCACGATTGCCTTCCGTCGTCAAGCATACGTTTCGCCCTGATCCCAATCAGCAGAACACCGAGCACTAAGCTGATCATATACAGCGATCGAATCGGCAACAGCACACGGAAGAATGCTTCGAACGCCGCCTTCTTGGCGCCTTCATCTTTTGTTGCAAAGGCCTGTGCCTGAAGCGCCGCCGCATCAGGATGCAACACCAGAATGATCAACGCCGCGATCACCACCATCGTGGCCAATACAATGACTTCGCTCACACGAACCATCACACGAGGCTCACCGCTCCACCACCGGCCTAACAATGCCACAGCGAAAATGCCGCTGGCCCCGATCATGAACCGATGATATCCTTCAAACGCACGCGTCAGGAACATCCCTCCGGAGTCTTGTCCTCCAAACGTATTGAATACCGCCGGAATCACCGCGCCGCTCAGCACAATCATCCCCCCGACCCACACTGCCAGGGCTACCCCCTCGAGCGTAAGACAACAGATCATCCCCCAACGGGACATGCACCGCACGACACTACCGCTCCACTCGGCTGGCCTCAAATACCACACGGCCGCCTACGATCGTGGTCAATACGCGCCCTTTCACCTTCCAACCGACAAACGGTGTGTTTCGGCTCTTGGATCGAAACTTCGACGGATCGACCTCCCACTGTTCCTGCTGGTCCACGATGGCGACATCGGCGTCCGCACCCACCGCCAATGTGCCTTTTTTGAGTCCGAATGCGGCTGCGGGAGCGGACGTGAGTTTCTGAACGGCTTGCTCGATCGACAGCACCCCTTCCTCCACTAATCCCAACGTCAGCGCAAGCGCGGTTTCAAGTCCGACAATTCCAAATGGAGCCTCGGTAAAATCTTGCTGCTTCTCCTGAGTCGCATGGGGAGCATGATCCGTTGCGATCACGTCAATCGTACCGTCACGTAATCCGTCCCTGATCGCCTGGACGTCGGTCCATGTCCGCAAGGGCGGATTCATTTTGGCATGCGTGTTGTAACCGCGGACCAGTTCTTCGGTCAGCGTGAAGTGGTGCGGACAGGCTTCCGCCGTCACAGGGATCCCGCGAGCCTTTGCCTCTCGTACCATCCTCGCCGACCCGGCCGTGCTGATATGGGCCAGATGCAATCGAGCCCCCGTCAGTTCAGATAGCGACAGATTGCGCGCCACCATCACATCTTCGGCTGCCGCAGGGATACCGGGCAACCCAAGCTCGGTTGAAATCAACCCCTCGTTCATACAACCGCCTTCGGCAAGATGGAGATCCTCACAGTGGTCAACGACGGTGAGGTCAAACGCCGATGCATACTCCATCGCACGCCGCATCACCAAACTGTTCATCACCGGCTTCCCATCATCTGAGATCGCCACGCATCCGGAACGCCGCAAGTCGCCGATTTCAGCCAGTTCCTTCCCTTCGGACCCTTTGGTGATTGCACCGATCGGCAAGACATTCGCGAGACCGGCCAGCCGCGCCCGTTCCAAAATAAACTCGGTCACGGCTTGATTGTCGTTCACCGGACTTGTATTGGGCATGCAGCAGACGGTCGTAAAGCCTCCCGCCACGGCTGCCGCGCTGCCGCTTTGGATGGTTTCTTTATATTCGAATCCCGGCTCTCGAAAATGCACGTGCAGATCGACGAATCCCGGCAGGACCAGCTTTCCCTCTGCGTGAATCGTCCGAGCACCGACAGGAACGGAGAGCTGTGGTCCCACAGCCGCGATCTTCCCGTCTTCGATGAGTACATCGGCTATTCCGACAAACCGACCGGGATCGATGACCCGACCGCCCTTAATCACAATCGACACGATATACCCTTTCTACAATTGGCCGAATTCGATGATCTGACGACCTAGCAAGCGATCCTCTCTCCTTGCAAGCTCCGTTGGCGGCTCAGCCAGTCCACCGCTCACCAGATCATCGGTCAGGAATTGGCTCCCGACACGAGGTAGAGGATTCCCATTCTCACTGCGACACCATTGGCCACTTGGTCCAAGATCACCGACGATAAACTATCGGCGACATCCGGAGCAATCTCCACACCACGATTGATGGGACCGGGATGCATCACGATGGCAGCGGAGTCGGCCAACTTCACGCGTTCGGCAGTGAGCCCGTAGAGTCGCGAATATTCTCGGATCGAAGGAAACTGTGCACGCCCTTGCCGCTCCAATTGAAGCCGCAGCATCATGATGACATTCACGTCGCGCAAACCTTCGTCCATATTGGAGTACACCTTCGCCCCTAGTCTTTCGACACCCCACGGCATCATCGTCGGCGGCCCCACCAATCTGACCTCGGCGCCGAGTTTGATGAGCGCATAAATGTTCGAGCGAGCGACGCGGCTATGCGACACGTCACCGACAATCGCCACGCGTAACCCTTGAAAATCCATCCCTCGTTGCCGAATCGTATAGAGGTCAAGCAACGCTTGCGTCGGATGCTCATGCCAGCCATCGCCTGCATTGATGACCGACGACTTTACTCCCTGAGCCAACGTTTCGGCGGCGCCGGCCGAGGAATGACGCAGTATGATAATGTCCGCCTGCATCGCTTCGATGTTTCTCGCCGTATCGAGCAATGTTTCCCCCTTCACCACACTACTGGAAGAGGGGGCGAAATTGATCACGTCGGCGCTCAGCCGCTTGGCCGCCAATTCAAAGGACGTCCGCGTCCTCGTGCTCGGCTCAAAAAACAGATTGACGACCGTTTTCCCTCTGAGCGCCGGGACTTTCTTGATCTCGCGGCCCGTCACCTCCTTGAAGGAGTCGGCAGTGTCCAACATAAGCCTGATCTCGTCGACCGATAAGGGAGCGAGACTCAACAGATCTTTGCGCTTTAAGCTCATGGAACCCTCCATTCCATGATCGTCATCCTGCCCTCAAAATGACCACCCGGTCATTCTCTCCATCCTCTTCCAGCAACACCTGCACTTGCTCGTCACGCGAGGTCGGTAGATTTTTCCCGATGTAATTGGCCTTGATCGGCAACTGCCGATGACCACGATCGACTAACACCGCCAACTGAATTTCCTCCGGGCGCCCCAGATCCATGAGCCCATCCATCGCCGCTCGTATCGTTCTTCCGGTAAACAGGACGTCATCGACGAGCACGACGATCTTGTTCGCCATATCGAACGGCACCGACGTCTTGCGCAGAATCGGTTGGTTTTTCCGCAATGCCAGATCATCCCGATACAACGTAATGTCCAACTCTCCGATGGGAACCTGGACGCCTTCGATACCGTGAATTCGTTTGGCAAGCCGATGCGCAAGATAGACACCGCCGGTCCGAATCCCGACCAGCGCGAGATTCTTCACACCCTTGTTCCGCTCCAGAATCTCGTGTGCGATGCGCGTCAAGGCCCGGGCGATATCCCCGGCATCCATGATCAGTTTTTCATCCTTCCGTTCGAGCGGATTGTCCATATCTGCGGTCATAGCAACAACGAGCTGTCA
The DNA here is from genome assembly GCA_900696515.1 of uncultured Nitrosospira sp. Classification (GTDB taxonomy): domain Bacteria; phylum Nitrospirota; class Nitrospiria; order Nitrospirales; family Nitrospiraceae; genus Nitrospira_D. The sequence goes on from CAADGK010000133.1 coordinate 18,926, forward strand.
GCTAACAGCGATCGGCTCTCAGCCACCAACTCGAAAGGGAACTGAAGGCTGACGGCTGAATGCTGAGAGCGAGCCCTGTTTTTAGACATAAAAAAACCTCCTCACCAGGTATGGCAAGAAGGTCGATTGAAAACCAATTTGAGTCGGAAGACTACCCACCGAGCAACTCCTTGCCCACCTCACTGGATGAGCATTAAAGGTTGGGCTATCCTACTGAGTCATTGGCACTCTGTCAAGATTCGTCACGGTGTTCTCCCACACTCATACCTCATCCGTGGAAAGACGGCCACGACGTGCTGTACCCCAAACAACAGGCAATGCGATGAGGTATGCAGGAATGGCGCTGCACTGAGGAGATGGGAGATTCCGGTTGATTACGAGTCCGGTCCGTGTTTGCTCCGCCATACCGTCAACAAGGCGGCGAGTTTGTCTTTCGACGACCGATGCTCCTCGGCCAAGGTCTCTAAGAAATCCGACAGCCTCTTTGATTTGAGGACCATATAGAGTGTGGTGATGATGACGGGAATCAGCACGACAAGGAAATACCCGATGCGCATTACGGAGGGCTCCTGGCCCAAGTCGAAGAGATTCATCCCCAATACACCGGTCGTTGCCACACCGATCAAACCGACCGTCGCCACCACCGTCAAGCGAACCATCGTTTCTCCCTGGCGACGCAGCGCATCGCTGTCGAGATATTGGCTCATATCCTCCAGCTCCGAGCGAAGTTCATCGTACAGACGACCGGTACCGAGATGTTCACTGATCATCCGGTACAGTTCCTTCACCTGCCCATGATCCGATACCTGATGGGACCAGTAGCGATGGGTAAACCGAAGGAAGATGCCGAGTGTTTGGCGAATCACACGGCGAAACTGCCGGACGGAGTCGAGCTTCGTCAGATCGAGCTGATTCATCGCCTCGACCAGGCGATTCGTCAGCATCAACAATGCCGCCTTATGAAAATGCGGGATCAGAAACAGCAGAAAGTATTCGTGGCGAAACTGTTCCAGATTCGTCTTGCGGTCCTCGAACGCCGGCTCTCCCGCCTCTCCAATCATCGTGAACACGCGGCCCGTGCACATAAAGCGTGCGCCGGGAGAACCTTGGCTCTGCCCGTTCCAATACCGGTCATAGCAATGGCGCTCTTCAAAATCACGGAGATAGCGTTCTGAAAACGGCAGTGTGTCGGAGCTTCCCGGTGCCGCCGCCAATCCCACCCGTGCGAATTCTCCCCGCGTCAGTGCTCCCGGATTGTCGAGCGTGAGATACGCCATCACCGGCATCAGGTGGTATTCAAGTTGCCGATACCGAATAGGGCCTGCTTTTTCCGAATGGTGCAGCACCAGCGGTTCAAGCAGAAACTCCCAATGGGAGGCAAGGCTCAACGACCGATGCTGACAGACAAACGAGAGATACTTTTCACGGTGATCATAATCGGAGACAGCCAGTACTGTCCCGTCAGAAGCAAGCCACTCCACATGCTTGGGACAATGACCGCCATGCCCGTCGCGTTCCCAATAGGTGGGATAACATCGGCCAAATCGAAAGAGTGAATTCTGCACTTCCACAAGCGGCACATCATCGGCAGCGATCTCGACGACCAAAATCGCGACATCGATGTCGTAGAAAAAGTACAAATCAACATGGGCCACCGTAAAGATCGTAGAAGTTCCATGGGGACCGGGAAAAACCATCCGGACCTTCGCAATATCATTGCGGCGAAAAACGCGGATCGCGGCCTCTTCGCGAATCTCTGATCTGGTCCTCTTTCCTTCACCATAGAGAAACCGCTGGACATAGGGCAGAAACGTCACAAACTCACTGTAATGCCGTTCCTGAAACTGACGAGGGTCGCCGGTAAACTCATCGACTACTTCCCGCCAAGGATTACTTGAGTCGGTCGCCTGCAGGAGCTCCCAGTGCTTTTGAATCGGCGCATCCTCGCGAATGGGCGTGAGCTGCATCGGCCAGAGCAAGATTTGCCGGAAGTGTCGAACAAGCTTTGAACCGTCAGTCATCATCATGCTCCTCGCACTCGGACAAACCACTGTTCGCCCGCCCGTCCAGATACCGTGGGCTCGTCAGACGGATAATCATCCCAACCCAATGACTTATACCATACGAGATTTCGGAAGGGGCGCGCGTTGGAAGAGGGACCACACCGGCCCGTTGGCTGCTGGTGATGCCTCTCCCGGTGACGCTCATCCTCTTCGCGGTTGGCTCAACAGACATACCCTGGCTGACAGGCAAACACAGCGATGAGACTCTCGACTTCAGCCTGCTCTACCTCACCGACATGCCGTACAGCTGGCCGATTTCTGAAAGACTGTCATCAAACAGAAGACCTGCCGGTTTCTGTCACCGCAAGAAAACTGAAAAATGGACGCCGTCGCAAGCAGCACACTCTCCGGCGGATCAAACTGACTGTGCCCCAAGCCGTCGTCGTGCGCCGCCTGGGACGATGACAAATTCGTACAGGCGGCATTCCAGGTCGCCGTTAAAAAGTGGAATGCGTTTCGATGGGGCAAGCCCGATAAGTTTCGGCACACGGGGGTCGCCCGTAAGGATATAGGCGCGCCATCCGGCAAAGCGCTGCTTCAGCCGATCACCCAGCTTTGGGTAGAGCGACGCCAATGCATCGGGGTGACTCAAACGAACGCCATAGGGCGGATTGATAACCATGACGCCCTGCTCCGCCGGAGCTTCCAGCTCCAGAATGTCGCTCTGCTTCAACCGCACATCGACCACCACCCCAGCCCCTTGAAACGCCCGCTGCGCAATCTTCACCATAGCCGGATCATGATCCGACGCATAGATGGCAGCGGGAACTTCCGTGAGACATTTGGCAAGTGCCGCTTCACGCAGACGGCCCCACAGTTTGCTATCGTGAATCAGCAACCGCTCGAAGGCAAAGTGGCGGGCCATCCCCGGTGAAATCCGGCGGGACATCAGCGCGGCTTCGAGTGCGATGGTCCCGCCCCCGCACATGGGATCAAGCAGCACGTCGCTCGGCGTCCAACCGGCGAGCCGGAGAATACCTGCCGCCAAATTTTCCTTCAGCGGCGCTTCGACCGACGCGATCCGGTAGCCCCGTTTGAAGAGCGGCTCGCCGGACGTGTCCAGGTAGAAGGTGATGGTATTCTGATCGAGAAAGGCATCCACCTTGATGTGCGGCCGTTCCGTATCGACGCTGGGTCGCCGCTGGCGCATGGCGACGAACTTGTCGCACACGGCGTCTTTGATTCGAAGGGTGAGAAAATCCAGGCTCGGGAGCGGGCAGCGCCGCGCACTTACTTTGACTTTGATCGTCTGCGAGGGCGCAAACCAGTCAGGCCAGGGAAGCGCATGGGCCGCGCGATAGACATCGTCTTCCGTTTGATAGGGACTGTGGCCGACTTCCCACAGGACACGGCTGGCGATGTGACTCTTGAGATTGACCCAATACATCGACGACCAGGGGGCGGTAAACCCAACGCCGCCGTCGGTCTTGGATGTGGCCGGCACACCGAGATCGTGAAGTTCCTGTTCCAGCACTCCCTCCAAGCCCCGTGGGCAGGGAGCAAAGAATCGTCGTGATCTTCCGTCCATTCCGTACATATCCTTCTCAGACGAGTCGGTCTAGCCTTCATCCCCTGTTTTGAGCCATGGTCGACTCCCTCATCAGTAACCGTCGTTGATCAGGAGATCAAGAATCACCTCGGTCGTCGTTTTTATAGTTCAATCTGGCACTTTTCTTACACAAATCGAGGGAGCACTTGGAGATCTGATTCGGGAGAACCCTCACCCTCAGAATCATGCAAGGCCCATCTTTCCCAAGACAAGTCTTTCTAAAGTTGGTCGTAAGTTCATCTTAAAATTTCCAGAGGGGTATTCGATTGGCCTGACAGTGAACTATATCCAACCTCTCAGGACATGTCATCGTGGATGGAAGAGACACAGTTTTGGCCACCGCAGGAAACTCTTCGTGTATGATCTTGCTTTTTGATTCGGTTTGCAACGTGACTGAAGCGATTCAGCCAACATAGCGAAGTGGACGAGCGAAATCGAGGCCAACGATAAGAGGAATCAGAAGTCTGCTCTTGGCGGTTCTAAGACGGCAAGCTGCATCCCCTGCCATTAATTCCCCACAGGGCTTGTTGAACTCTTTTCGAGAGGGGTGGCCAGATTAGTTTCTGCTTTCGCCCAGGCTGCAGGTATGAAAGTGGTTCGGCAGCAGCATGACACAGTCGAGGCCAAAATTCCCTTCGCAATCACCTAGCAGTCTGCGGAAAAACTCGTTTTGCATTCTGTTGCCGTTACGGGCATTCAAGTCTGAAAGGATGCTGAATAACCCTGCAGGATGCGCAAAAAGGCCGTCCAGCAAGGCCGCAGCAAGTAAAGAGGCGAATCGTACTCTGCGCTGTACGGCGAGCCTCTGAGCGATGCGAGAACGCCGCTGGCGGTCTTTTTCCGCATCCTGCTAGACAAGCTGATCAGTCGTCAGAGCGACCTGCGCACGGACGGTCACGGATCCAAACGTCGGTTCGGGCTCCCTCTCGTCATCTCAGATCCCTGCACCGTAGGAAGCCTGATATTTCTTGCCACTATACACGTGTTTGCTAGGATTTCCTTGCGGCGTCCTAGACACACCGCCATCCACTATCAGGAGGCATCGATGAAAGGAGTAGCCCTCAATCGATACGTGATCATCTTAATCTTGCTAGCAACCATGCTCTCTGGCTGCGCCAGTTTCCGTGATGACAATCGGAAAACCATTACCTCGTGGCCTCTCCAGCATCCTGACTCCAAACCATCGATCAATCTCAACGTGACCGGAAAAGCTTGGATCAATGAAAAGGAGGTCCCGGCTGACAAGGTGGAGTCGGACTACGGCGGTCAATGGCGTGCACAGACAAGTAAAGCCTTTGAGGAGTCGGGCCTCTTTTCAGCTGTGAGACTCGGGGGGACTAACCTGGCGGAGATTCAAGCCAATATCCAATTTGAGCAACGACACAGATTCAGTGAAACGCTGTCATTCCTATTGGGCTTTACCTTCGGCTTGTCATCACTGGTAATTCCTCAAAAAGCAAGTACCACTTATATGATCATGGCCTCATTTAAAGATAAGGACGGCCACCTCATCGGCTCTTCGAATCAGAGTGAGACAGTCTCAACCTGGATGCAGCTTTTCCTGTTGTTTGCAATGCCGTTTCGGGATGGCCCGGAAACTACGGCGACTGCAGCTCTATATGACTTGAACAGAATCGTCCTTCAGGACATTCACGATAAGCACTCGTTCTCGTCAATAGCATCCAAATAAAGCCAGCCACCGGCTCTTCACAATAGACCGACTTCTAGCCAACTTCATGGCGCAAGACTTGCGACGCTCTAGCTTGACTGAGAGCCATGGGGACGGGTTGGATTTTGTGCCGTGCATGGCGTAGAAATATTAACTTGATCAAGCCCTGACACCTCAGAGCAGTCTCGAAGGTCAGCTCTTAATCATACATCCCCGGCAGCCACCAGTCCTTCTGGCTGCGCCCTCCGTGCCACTGAACTTGTTGAACTCCCTTCATGAGAGGCCGATTAGTTACTCCCTGCCCACAGACCATCGAAGCGAAAGTGGTTCAGTAGGAGCATGATACAATTGGGGTTGCACCCCGTGCCTTTAACAGCTCGATACTCCTCACCACCTTCCCTTCCTTTGCCAGCTCGATCACCGTGATCGAGCCTTCGCTCAAGGTCTTCCGGATTCAGCAGGCATGTTGGACGAACAGTTGATACTCGAGGGGGATAGGACGGTATGGTGCGGGGAAAATTGCTGGTCGGCTCCTGCACCCTGTATGGCACAGGAATGCCGATTTACTCTGATCCCAATCACCTTGCGCCATCGAGTGGGTAGACACTTGGCGGGTATGCAGGGAATGGGGGAGGACCGCAATGAACCCTCTATTTGATATAGACCACGCCAGGCAGGCCTTCGAGATCCGCGTCACCTGAGACCACTTCTGCCTCCTGATCTCGTCCCGTGGCATACACAATCGCATCGGCCATGGCCAATCCGTGCTGCAGGCTCAGGTCGGCGGCCAGTAGCGCGATGGACTCCGTCAACGGGATCACGTGGGTGGCGTTGAGACGTCCGGCGAACTGCAACGCCGTTTCCTCGCCTCGCTCTCGTTTGATCTTCTTGTACACTTCGTACAGGACAATCGTCGGGGTAATGATCTGGAAACGCGGCGTGAGGTAGGCAGCATATCGGTTGGCCCGTGGGCCATCGGTGAAGAATTCGATCCATCCGCTGGAATCCAGCAGGACCTTCATGTGCGATCCTTCTTCTCCCGCACCTCCGTCGCCGTCATGCCCTTAAGCGCGCCTTTCAACGACTTGAGGGGCACTTCCGGAACGAGCGTAATAACACCTCCCTTTTCAACGACCAGCAAACGCTGCCTGGGCGTCAGATGGAGCTTGTCTCGAACCTCCTTCGGGATGACGACCTGGAACTTGGACGAAATCGTCGTGGTTGCCATAATAATCTCCTTACTATCTCACGATCGATCATAGATCCGTCTTACACTGATGGTCAAGCCAAACATCTCTATCGGAAGGTGCAGCCCGATCAGTTTTTTACCGACCGAAAGCCGCTCGAGCAAACGTGGTTCGGCAGGAACATGATGCAGTTTGGGTTAAACGTCTGTGATTTCAGCGTGCCGATACTACTCACCACCTTCCTTTCCTTTGCCGGATCGATCACCGTGATGGAGCCTTTACTGACGCCTTTCTGGCTGAGCAGGCTATGTTGGACGAACAGCTAACGCGTTAGAGGGATAGGACGGTATGACGACGGAGGTTGTAGCCTGCCATTTCTCTACTATAAAGAGCGCCCTTCAGCAATATGACTGGTCTGGGTTTTCTCGATGAGGTCCTGCTGAATTTCCTTCGCGATTACTCGGGCAAGCTGATTAGCTGATAGAGCACCTATTGGTGGTTACTTCGTATCAGCATGAAAGAGATCGTCAGGAGCAGCAGGGACCGGTAAAGATTGGCCAGATTTGCCCACCAGTTGCACTCTGAACCCTACAGATATCACCCCAATCTGTCCCAATGAAATGCTCATTTGCGCCTTGAGATTCACGTCTGTCCCGGCTTAATTGGCGGAACTCATTGAAAAACCAGAACCAAGAGTACGGAAAAGAAACAACGACCTCAGTCCAGGCACTGTCTTTGCTGGTATTTCAAAGTGGCAAGTCCATCCCTGTCAACAAAGGAGGACGCCGAGGACGCCATGGATATCGGAACCAACCCCGTTAGGTTTCGCATCGCATGTTGCCGACGGCAGCGGCAATAAGCCCATACCCAAATTGAGCAAGAAGCCTGGCGCGCGGAGGAAGAAGGGTTGAGAGACGCTATCCTTCATCGAGATCACATCGACAAGTACCGGAGAAGATCACCAATCATACTCGAGCGGTACGTAACAGGCTTTCAGGACGCCCGGGCGCTGGTGCGTATCGCAAAGGTCACTCAGCTCTACCCATCTTCCGGAAGGAGAGTGTCACACTAAACCTAACCTCCTCTTACCGGAGGGCGTTCAATACCGAGCACTCTCTTCTGGGAGACTGTTTTGCTAGTTCCTTCCGTGTTTCCATTCGCTCCCGAACGGTCGGCCTATTCAACTATCGCTCAATGGAAATAGTTCTTGGAGCCATGAGAAGACCGATGCTGTCCGGCCAGAGTGTCGCGGGATCTTTATTGAAGATATCGAAAGTGCTGGATGACAGGACACCCCACGAGCCTTGACGCATCTCATACTCAAGCTGGCCTGGTGCCCAACCGGCAAAACCGGCAAAACCACGGAAGGCCTCGTTAGGTTTGGGGCTGGCCATAGCGCGTTCTAGAACCCTTGGTGTGCCCACGTAAATCCCATTTACAATGTGCCGTGCATCGGGCACGACTTGTCTGAGTCGAAACAGCAACACCAGCTGCGTACGCTCGACCGGTCCTCCCCCAAATAATCGATGGGTGGTCTGCTTCAACATCGGAAGATCCTGCAAAATCTCTGCTAACAGGACGTCCGTAGGGCGATTCAATATGAGACCGACGGTTCCCCCTCGTCCATGCTCGACAATAAAGAGCACGGTTTGTCTGAAGTTGTGATCGTTCAATCCGGGGCTGGCGACCAGGAGCACGCCTGCTTGAACTACCGAAGGCACAAATTCCTGCTCGGCCATAACCGAACGCGACGGCACAACCATCAGAATCACCAAATACAGTACGCTTCTCGCAATTCCTGTCATCTACACACCCGCAGCACTCGCATCGCTCCATCTGGTCGGACTCAGTCATCGATAAAGGTATCTCGCTCCAAAAGGCTACGACTCCCGATACGGCGTGTCAACCGTGAACGGAACGAATCTGGCGATGACTCAGATGAGCAGCCCGCATGATTCATGAACAGGTCTGCTACAATCGCCGACCCGCAGCTTCGAGGTGCCTTCGGCCGGCGGATTCGCTCCTCGAATCCTCGACGTCCTGCACGGTACGCTTAGGGTTCTCCGGGCTCTGCGCGCCGGTCCTTAGAGCTTGCTCAGAACGGTGAGCCTGTCTAACCGTCTCACAGCGCGGCATGGTGATTTCGCGACGAACCGCCATGAATAATCTGGGCTGACAGGTTACTGAAAAACGTGGGTTTTGCTTCAAGAACCGTGGCACTCTACAGCTCAGAATGCTCAAAAAGGCCACAGCAAGCGAAGGGACGTACACTTCGGCAGGTTGAGCGTCCGAGTGATGCGAAGACGTCGCTGGACGACTGTTTCGGCATTCTGCGAGATCACCAACTCGCGAATCGCGTATGCTGAAGTAAATCGGTATGCTGTGCTATAACACAACTGATCGACGTATGTGAGCCACTATTGGAACTGCACAAAAGGAACCTTGCTTATGACCACCGGCTTGCGTCTATTCATCGTCGCCACGATTCTTGGAACCCTGCCCGGATGCATCGACCCACCCAAATCCCCGTATGTCGATGTGCGAGATACCGCCTCACGAATCGATGAGTCTCAGTCAGCGGCAGAACAAGGAAGCGCCGAAGACCAATACAATCTCGGCATACGGTACGAGAACGCACGTCCGGCAGACCACCGAGAAGCCGTGCAGTGGTATCGTATGGCCGCCACGCAACGGCACGTCGGAGCATTCTATCGGCTTTGCGTACTGTCGGACATCGGACGGGGAATGCCGCAAGATTACCAGGAAGCGCTCCGGTGGTGCCGTCTGGCCGCAGATCAAGGACATGGACCTGCGATGTTTCTCATCGCCACCCACTATGAGCAGGCACGCGGCGTCCCCAAAGACCTCGTTCAGGCCTACCACTGGTATAACCTTGCCGCAGCCAATGGCCATGAAGCCGGCGCCAAATGGCGGAATCGATTAGGGCATGACATGACACCAACCCAGATTGCACAAGCGCAATTTCTCACACGGAATTGGAAACCCAAAGGACACGAATCACCCCAAGAATAAGACGCAGCAGCCAACGCAAGGCACTACCCAGTCTCACGGCTACTACGAGTCAGATTTCCTCAATGTTATGGTGTTCTCAGTCTTTTTCTCAATGACACCTACCACCTATTCAATCCTTGAACTCTCGGGCTTGAGCTGAGTAGGATATGATTCCCGGCTTTACCGCGCCAAGGATGTCACCGCAAACCCACGATCCAATGTCCCTTTTGCCGACCAATATGTCGATGCCTCTCATCGGTCTACTGATACTGTACACATTTTCCTCCAGCTGCACCCCCTCTCTTCCTCCACCGTCCCAACCGCTCTCGAATGGGCCGGCAGTGAGTGATCTCCTTAACCGGGCGCAAGGGGGTGAACCGGATGCCCAAAACCAGGTGGGCATCCTTTACAGTGAAGGCCAGGGGCTTCCACAAAACTATCAGGAAGCAAAGTATTGGTTTAAAAAAGCGGCAGACCAAGGCCATGCCGGTGCACAGGTCAATCTTGGCACCCTCTACTCTTTGGGACAGGGCGCTCCGTTCAGCGACCCGATGGCGTTGTTTTGGTTTCAGAAAGCGGCAGAGCAGCGCAATGCCCTAGCATTCGCTAAGCTTGGCATGATGTACGAACGAGGCCGCAGTGTCCCGCAGAATCTTGTTGAAGCCCACATGTGGTACAACCTCTCCGCAGCCTATGGCGAAAAACGAGCTGCAGATTCCCGCAATGCCTTAACCAAACGCATGACGGTCGAGCAAATCACTGAAGCAGAAGCGCGAGCTAAAAAGTGGACCCCGACCAGGCGATAATCTCCTCACCTTGATAGGGCTCACACAGACGTGCCGTACGAGCTGATTTAGAAAATTCCGGCTTGTTTCTGCAGCCAGCGGACATATTTCACGATGTCATCCACATCTCCAGACGTGACGGCATCAATCTTTGGCATGTCACCAAATTGCCAATGATGGGCCTTGACTCCGTTCGCCGCCGCCCGCTGAAATGCGACATCCCCATGGTGATTCGGCTCATAAACCTTGTGCAGAAACGACGGACCTTGGTTCGTTCCGACTCCGCCTACTCCGTGGCACCGTGAACAGTGCGCCGTGAATTTCTGTGCTCCCTCCGCAAACTCGACCGGAACTCCGGAGACAGCTCCCGCTGCCTTTGGCTCCACTCCGCTCTGGCTGCACGCCGGAGCGGCTCCGAGCACCAAGACTACTGAACCAAACAACAAAACTTGCGACAGCCTCATAGGCATTCTCCATCTATCTATTCCCATATTAATGATTGGCTCAAGATACCGCATAGGGAATTGGATCTACAACTCCCGCCTCCGCAAACCCTTTCCGTCTGATGAGACAGCTGTCGCACCGCCCGCAAGCCACTGTACCCAGAGGGTCATAGCAACTGTGCGTGAGCTGCAGTGGAGCGCGGAGATCCAGACCAAGCCGTATGATCTCTGCCTTGGTCATTCGCAGAAGAGGAGCCCGAATTTCAAAGCGTTCTCCCAACATGCCCGCCTTGGTTCCGAGTCGCAACGTCTCTTCCACGGCCGTGATGAACTCTTGACGGCAGTCCGGGTAACCAGAGTAGTCCACCACGTTGGCCCCGAAATAAATCACTGAGGCGCCTACCACTTCCGCCTGTGCAGCGGCGATGGAAAGAAAAATCAAATTTCGTCCCGGCACATACGTAACCGGGACGCCCAGGCCAGGATCAGAGCCCCACTGATCTTTCGGAACAGGACAATCTCCGGTGAGCGCCGACCCCCCGATTGCCCCTAAATCGACGGCCACCACCAGATGCCGCGCTGCTTTCAAGGCACAGGCGACTTCCTTCGCCCGTTCAATCTCGACGGCATGCCGCTGTTGGTAGGCCACGGTCAATAGATACAGCTCGTAGCCTGCGTGTCTGGCAACAGCGGCCGTGACGGTTGAATCCAGCCCGCCACTGGCAAGCACAACAGCACGCTTAGGAAACGGCCCGCTCATAAGGGAGACGCGTCTCGGCAGGACGATCCGGGAAGCAGAACGAGGAAACTAATCGCGCTCTTCTTCCCGTTCGATTTTTTCCAGCAGTTCGGCACGTGACTGACACTCGACGCACAGTTTGGCAAATGGCACTGCTTGAAGCCGCCTCTCGCTGATCTCAATTCCACACTCCGCACAAATGCCATAGGTTCCCTCGTGCAGACGTGTGAGCGCTTCGTCGATGGACTGCCGACGGCGATTGCGCATCTCCATCAAGGAGATACCGAGTTCGCGCTCAAGATCCATCAGTGCCTGGTCTCCGACATCGCGCGCCGACTCCAGGCGTCGCTGTTGATCCTCCGTCAGCGATTGCCCGAGACTCTCCTCGATCTCCTTGATAATCTCCTGACGCTTACCAAGAAGCATCCTGTGAAGCACTTCCTGCCGCTGCTCCCGTGCTTCTCGCTCTTTTGCGGTTTCTTTCGGCCGTACAGGCCCTTCATCGACTTCCACCGATGGTTTCACCAGAGCGGCCATACTAACCGCTGCCGGTTGGAGTTTCTTGGTGATCGGCTCAGCCGACTTCGTTTTCAGCTCGCCCTTCTTCTTCACCTGCCCCTTCGTCACCATAGTGATGCATGCTCCGCGATTAGATCGTTTAAAAGACTACAATCGGGCTTCTCCCGTATGGCCCATGTTCGTGTTATGAAAGGCGATCGAAAGGTCCACCCTTTCCCCCTTCACGGATAGATGATGGTCGAATGAACGTCGTATCCAACGAGCTTCTCCCGTCCGTTCAGGCCCTTCAGCTCTACTAAAAAATCGAGGCCTACGATCGTTCCGCCCAGCTGCCGAACGAGATTCACCGTGGCTTCGGCCGTCCCTCCGGTTGCCAGGAGATCGTCGACGATCAATACGTGCTCTCCGATCTCGATCGCATCACGATGCACCGCAAGACTGCTGTTGCCATACTCAAGGTTGTACTTGACCTCATAGCAGTCGGCAGGCAGTTTCCCCGGCTTCCGAACCGGAACGAATCCAGCTCCGAGTCTCCCGGCAAGAATACCGCCGAAGATAAATCCCCTGGACTCGATACCGACGACCTTCCGGATCCCTCGATCTTGATACCGAGCCGTCAATTGGTCGGACAGGCTCCGAACAGCTTCTGGATGCTTCAGCAATGTCGTGATGTCATAGAAAAGAATGCCGGGCTTTGGGAAGTCCGGCACTTCGCGGATAAGCGCTTGGTAGTTGACGGTAGCCACGGAATCTAGAGCAGATCTGCCTGTGTCATGGTTTTACGCTCAATGGTATGACGAAGCCGGGCGAGCGCGGCCATTTCAATTTGGCGCACACGCTCTCGAGTCAACCCCATGGTCTGCCCGATCTCTTCCAACGTCTTCGCTTCCCCTCCATCAAGTCCGAACCTCGACACAATAACAGTTTGCTCTTTTTCTGGCAACTCCCTCACCCACGCCATCAGCTCCGCTCTTCGTCGAACCCCATCGGCGGTTTCATCGGGGGATAACCCTGTCGGATCTTCGATCACATCACGGAGAAACGTATCGGTACGATCATTGAGCGGGCTGTCGAGTGAACAGGTCGTACGGACCAATTGCTTCAGATCCAGGACTTCCGCTTCCGAGGTCTTCATCTTGGCCGCAACTTCCACGGCTCTCGGTTCACGCCCGAGTTCCTGCACCAATTGCTCCGTGCGGCTCAAATAACGATTCAGCCGTTCCACCACATGCACAGGCAGACGAACCAGTTTCCCCTGATTGATGATCGCACGTTCAATGTACTGCCTGATCCACCAGGACGCATACGTACTGAACCGAAATCCCCTCTTGTAGTTGAATTTCTCGACTGCTTTAATCAGCCCGAGATTTCCCTCCTCGACGATATCGGAAAAGGGGAACCCCCGATGCATATACCGCTTCCCGATGCTGATTACCAGGCGCAGATTTGATTCGATCATATGTTGACGAGCTCGTTCGTCACCGGCCATGACGCGCTTGCCGAGTTGCTGCTCTTCCTTGAATGTCAGCAATGTTGATCGACGGACTTCGCGCAAATAGCTCTTCAGCGTATCAAGACCTTCGGCCCGACCGCTTTCACGCTCAGCCTCCTCCGGTGCGCTCACAGATTCGGAGACACCCATCTCATCGTCCAGGTGTCTTCGAGCCTCGCTCGTCTCGGACTCCTCGTTATGTCGCTGACTCATAGTTCCTCTGTACGGTCTAATACCAAACTTCAAACGCGGAATACTGCCCGGTTGCTGTTCCCCACTCGGTCTCAATGTTCGTGACTCGAGCCGCAGCCGGACCAATCCGGAGTTGATGCTCAAGTGCTTCGATCACGGACCTTTGCCCCTCGGCCTCAAGTTCGACTCGACCATCAGGAAGATTACGCACGCCCCCGAAAAGCCGGAGATCGACGGCCACGCGTGCGGCAAAGGCACGAAATCCGACCCCTTGGACACGGCCGTACACGAGGATACGAGCCCGCACCGGCGGCTCATTGGCGGGTTGAGTCATGCACCTCCAGCCGATCCTTCAGACTCCACGAGCCTTCCATGATTCCGCTCTGCGGATATTCTCACACCTCTCCAGACCCGTCACGCGATTTACCAAATCTACGCCCTGACTATGTCGTCATATTGGCAGATTTCTTGAGGTGCCATTTCCCCGCACACCCCGGAACGAACCAAGAACGGGAACGGACGACCTCAAGGGAATTCTCTCGGTTAGTCAACCGGCGCACCATATCGAAATGAAAAACAGAGAAGTAACTCCTTGATTTAAAAGTAGGATCATCCTGACGAACAATCGCGACGCGGCCTCCCGCAGTCGGGAAACACCGCTGCGCACCGCGTGGTGTTCTCCACCGTCGATCGCATGAGAACAAGACTCCCCGCAAGTTGAACCCATAGACGTTGAATCCGGTCCACCGGTACGAACAAGCCTGGTGTTGACTATGAGTCAGGAGGAGGGAAAACTCGGCCCTGTTATCGATGGCCTTGCACGTTGATGAGGATCTTTACGATCTTCCTTGCTTGGTGTTGGTCGGGGCGAGAGGATTTGAACCTCCGACCCCTGCGTCCCGAACGCAGTGCGCTACCGGGCTGCGCTACGCCCCGACAAGACCGAGCAGTCAATCGACGGTGTGATTGTCTTACAAGAGAGGGGTAAAAGGCAACCCATGTGATTCCGCCACACCGGCATGCGTAACTTTCCCCGCTTTCAAGTTGACACCCTTCGCCAAACCAGGGTCGAAGCGGATCGCTCGCTCCAGCCCATCGGAAGCAAGACGAGTGAGATACGGCATGGTGGCATTGGTCAATGCATACGTAGATGTGCGTGGAACGATTCCAGGCATGTTAGCCACACAATAATGGAGCACCTCGTCCACCAGGTACACAGGATCGGAATGCGTGGTTGGTCTGGTCGTCTCAACACAACCGCCCTGATCGACCGAAACATCGACGATTACGGAACCGGCTCTCATCCGCGAGACCATTGCACGCGACACTAACTTGGGCGCCTTGGCGCCGGGAACCAGTACCGCACCAATCACCAGGTCCGCCGAGCACACGGCTTCTTCAATGGCGGCAGAACTCGCCGCACGGGTGACAACCCGCCCGTGGTACTGATCATCAAGAACTCGTAACCGTTCAATGTCTAGATTGATCACGGTAACCTGTGCGCCTAATCCCACGGCCATGCGCACGGCTGATGCCCCGACAACTCCAGCTCCTAACACGACCACTCGACCAGGCTCTACCCCCGGAACCCCTCCCAACAATACTCCCCGTCCTCCATGGGCTTTCTCAAGATAACGAGCGCCGATCTGGATCGACATTCGACCCGCGATTTCACTCATCGGCTTGAGTATGGGTAGACTCCCATCCTTGGCCTCAGTCGTCTCATACGCAAGAGCCGTAACGTTTCGGCTGAGAAGCTCTTTGGTCACATCGGGAACGGCGGCAAGATGCAAATAGGTAAACAAGACGTGCTCTGGACGGAAGAGCCTACATTCGGAAAGCATCGGCTCCTTGACCTTCACAATCAACTCCGCCTGTTCGAACAGCTCGGCCTTAGAACCGGCAAGGCTGGCTCCGGCTGCACGATATTCATCATCGCGGAACCCGCTTCCCTCACCGGCCGAAACTTCAACCCAGACTTGGTGCCCTTTCTGGCACAACGTTGCGGCACCATCCGGCGTCAAGCTGACACGATATTCATGATCTTTGATCTCCTTTGGGATACCGATCACCATGCGATCTTCACCTCCCTCTACTGACCACTGCCGCACCCTGCTCCTCAGTATACCTCAGACATCTCTACCCCGTTTCCGGGTGAGGCACCAGTTTAAAGATCCTCAGGACCATAGACAGTCCAGAAAGTCCTATTGTAAGATGCCACTTCTCTTAGCAAGGAGAGGGATGGACATCTGGAATCACTCCTGTCAAGCCTGCGGATCCTCCAGCGAGTCGCTGACGAAGTTGTCGCTCGGAAAGGATTTTTTCGGACGCGCCTATGATCGCTTGTCGCCATCATCGGACCAGAACCCAAAGTGGTACTGTACATCCTGTTCGCTGCATAAGCAGCTCCACCGAGACTTCCGCGATATTCTGGCCGAATTCGATAAGTTCCGAGCCGGGTTCGGTTCTGAACTGGCCAAAGCTGATGAATTTCGACGTGCCTCGTTACGGCTACATGAAATCATGACCATTCTGAGCATGCCCAAACAGACCTCTCAGTTCCTCAATAACCGCGACGTCACAGTACTGATGGAGAGACTCAATACCTTGACGATGCCCGTGTGACGATCACCCCTATGCCATCGTTTCAGCGACATATTTTCGTGTGTACCAACCAACGCCCAAAGGATGATCCGCGAGGCTGCTGCGCCAATCTTGGCTCTGAGAAACTTCACGCTCACTTCAAGAGCGAAACCAAGCGGCTCAACCTTAAGGGTCTGGTCCGGGCCAATAAGGCGGGCTGTCTGGATCATTGTGATCTCGGCCCAAGTGTGGTGATCTATCCCGAGGGAGTGTGGTACTGGGTCGGCTCAGAAGCCGACGTGACGGAAATCATGGAACGGCACATCCTAAACGGCGAGATCGTCACACGATTGCTCATGCCTGACCATCCGGTTCCTGAACGACTCATTCCGCTCAAGCGGCCGTAGAATAATCCCTGTCAGCGCTATGCCCACTGAAGACAAATGGAAGGCCAACATGGAAAAGGTGGCCTTCATCAAACAGTTTCCAGGGCTCACGCTCGATTGGAAAGCCTGCGAACGCAAAACGATTCAATCCGTCGTGCCCTTGACTGGGAAACCGAGTGCGTCGGTGGTTGTATTTACAGACGGCTCATTTACGGTCGCTCCCCTTTTGGCACCGGAGCCGTGGGAATTGGGACAGGCCCTGCTTGACGCCAGGCAGCACCTGGAACCCAGACACCGAGAAGCGTATGCAGATTATGACAAGCTGGCCAAGAGAGATAGGGAAGCGCTCCGCTCAGCCCGGCTGGAGAAAATCATCGGTGCAATCCAGAATAATTTGGAGCAAATTCCAGAGCTCAAGGATCGCCTCAAAGAACTCGTCAAGGAATGGAAATGAGCAGTCTACCGAACAGGAATATGTTTGAGATCTTCTCGCAAGGTCTCTTTGAAGGAGTCAAACCCATGCTGGTCATTCGTGATCATCTCGTCCGTCATCCAGACCGCTGTACCCATCAGGCCGTCTGTGTTCCAATTTGCCCAACGAGCGCCTGGCTCTCGACACCTCCCTACAAGTTTGATCCCTCCCGTTGCCTGGAAAGCTGCAGGCTTTGCCTTGATGCATGCCCTTCACAGGCAATTTATGCCGTCTTCAGGAAGGGTGACAAACTGTTGGAACCGCAGAAGAAGTAGCAGGGGTACGCGGGCGATCAGATAATCTGCTTGCGCAAATGCCCCCAGTAGGCAGTCCCTGCATAGCCACAGGCCACAGTGCCCGTGGTCATGGCCATAATTTGATAGACCTTGCTGCGGGGGATTTTGACTTTCACCGCGTGGTTCAAAAGGTCGGGAGAATTCATGACGAGTTTGAGGGATTCTCCGGCGGAGAGGATCGGCCACATACAGGCCAGGCGTAACCGTGTTTCATGACGTGGTATCGCCATGGTATAGGCCCATCCCTGATCCAGATGGGCAACGGCTTGACGAACGAGTTTGCTCAATACAGGCCTGAAACGAAGGAGATTGCGCTGATCCAATAGATCAGAAGGTGTAAGCCCGACTTCCGTCAACATCATTTCAGGAATGTAACATCGCCCCTTTTGAAGATCATGAGCGACATCCTTGACGATGTTTGTCAGTTGCAGCCCCTTCCCAAACCGGACTCCGATTTCTGACATACGCTGACAATCCCAGTTTGCAAGCGCCTTACGATGGGCACACATCAGTGCGGTCCAAAATTCACCGACACAACCGGCAACGGAGTAGGTATAGCGGTCGAGATCATCGATGGTCTTGAGCGCTGTCAGTTCACCTGAAGCGCCACCGGGGAAAGTATTCAGATCCGTCTCCATCCCTTGCGTCAGGGTGACTATCACGCGCCGAATCCGCTGCTGGTCGTCCAATGAGCAGGCGAGAAACACTTGAAAGCACTCATCCAACCGCTCCAACAGGAGGCGTTCCGCCGACTCTTGTTGCACCGACCCAACGGACTGCTGAATAGACCTGATCTGCTCCCGGTCGAGCTGCTCGCTGACAAACTGCTCCCTAAGGCGTTGGAGATACCCGAGTCGACGAGGTCGGTCGATGAGTTCAGTATCGGCGATCGTATCGGCCGCCCGTGCAAAAAGATATGCCAGTCCCACCTGATCACGCACATTGGCAGGTACCACCGCGAGCGTCGTATAAAATAGGCGTGAGACCTGTTTCAAAAGATCCCGCAGCAAGGTGGCCTTGTCGGATGAGATATGGACTGAAGCAGACGGCATTAGGCCTCTCGCACGGGCATACGATGAGCCTCCCGTGGAAACGGTATGAGAACTTTCTAACAGGAACACCGAGAAACGGTCAACTTTGCCACGTACTTTCAGGTACT
Organism: uncultured Nitrosospira sp.; assembly: GCA_900696515.1. Classification (GTDB taxonomy): domain Bacteria; phylum Nitrospirota; class Nitrospiria; order Nitrospirales; family Nitrospiraceae; genus Nitrospira_D. The sequence continues at coordinate 37,472 of CAADGK010000133.1, forward strand.
TCGTCCGCCTTGACTTTCAAAAAGCTGTACTTATTTCTTGGAATCAATGATGTCCGGTGGCTGCAACTCCCAGGAACGATTTGTGTATAATAAGGGCTGTCCCGTACTGCTGTTGAGTGCATAGGCGAGCGCTATCGCCAAGGAGGATATTCATGAAGTGGCTCAAAGGTATCGGCCTGTTCCTGATTGCGAACTTTCTCATCTATATTACCCTCTCCCTCACGGCTACGCTATTGGTCAATGTTGTGTTACCCGCATTCGGGATCGACGTGCGGGGAATTTATAACCAGCAACTTCTGGTGTGGGCATTGGTGATCGGATTTGGCGGCGCCTTTATCAGCTTGGCTTTCTCCAAGCAGATGGCCCGAGCCATGCTGAGCTGTGAACAAATCACTCAGCCTCGTTCGCATGCCGAGCAGGTCATCTACGGGTCGGTTCAAGAGATCGCCCAACGGCTTCACATCACCATGCCGGAAGTGTGGATCTATGACTCCCCTGATCCCAATGCGTTTGCGACCGGACCCAGCAAGAATAATTCGATGGTCGCCGTCTCCACAGGTCTTCTGCAGAACCTCCGAGAAGATGAGGTGAAGGCCGTCCTCGCCCACGAGATGGGCCATGTCTACAACGGAGATATGTTTACCACCACGGTGCTCTCCGGATTGATGAACACCTTTGTCTATTACATCAGCAACTTCCTTTCTCAACTTGTCGGGCAACCGCAAGGGGATCGGGAGGAAGGAAACACAGGCAACCCCATTCTGGCTTTTGTGGTGTATATCTTCCTGCAGGTCGTCTTGTCCTTCCTGGCCATGATGGTCGTGAGCTGGCACTCTCGTCGCCGCGAATTTGCGGCTGATGCCTTCTCGGCCAAGGTCTATGGAAAGGAAGCGATGATTAACGCCCTGCGAGGCATCGATCGCTGGGTAAACCGCACTCAATTCGAATACACCGGCCAAGATGCGCTCGCAACGATGAAAATTTCCGGGAACTCGTCGGGAGTCATGCACCTCTTTGCAACACATCCCCCAATCGAAGCACGAATCGACGCGTTGCAGCGAATAACGGTCTAAGGACCGACACCCGCCGTGACACCCACAGCCTTGTGGGTGTCACGCGTTTCGATAAAAGGTGAGGTGTTCACGGTACGCGTGAATGGCTGCTCCTAGCGCATTCAAGCCCAGCAGAATGTTCGCTTCAAGAGTCGCCTCAATTTCCGGATCATCGATCTCGACCTCATAGCGCTCTTGCATGTTGGTTCGCACCGGCCCCTGCGAGACATCCCGAGGCATGAAAATCTCTTTCCAGACCTCTTTCTCCACCAAGCAGACATCCCGAAATCGCTCATAAAGCAAGGCCAGTTTCTCTGGATCTGTAATTTTTAGGCGCTCTCCCATAAATCTCCTGTGACGAGAACCGGCCTGATCGTCGTTTATTCTTATGGTACGGTACGCTCCGGACCGGTGATACGAAAACGCATCATACCAACCTGATTCGCCGCATGAAACGGTTGCTGCCCAATCGGAGCGATATAAATCTTGGCAACATAATGACCTTCCATCCACCGATCACCTGAGCGTGTCATCTGGAGATATCCGTACCGTTCATGGGCAGACACTTCCAAGGCATCCTTGCCCAACAATCTCTCATGCCCTTGACCACGAGGCTCCTCGAAATACCACTGCACTCCGAATTGAGTTGGGTCTTCCAGAGGCGCCACTTCAAACACAATATAAACGGCCGGAGTCTCTGGCGTAAATGCAGAGCGAGGTCCAATCGGCTTCAAGCGTGGATCCTGGGCATACCACCCTTTTCGGCCGAAGGTATCCCATTCCACATCAAACCCTTTGGCCATTTTGATCCAGGTAAACAGCGACTGCGGGACACCCGTCTCCTGATCGTCGAATGACGGGCTCTGAGTTGATCCAACCTCAGTCGATTCCTGTTCCTTAAGCGGCAAAAGATCCTTCGCACTGGCGATCTGTAGACAGAAAAGTGTCGCAGACAGAAAAGCGGCAACCATACAGAGTTCTGCCCATCGTGCTCCAGTGCCATCAACCATCATGGCGCGTATGGTACTAACCTAGCCCTGACCGGTCAATTCCATGGGACCACCCTTGCTGAAACCTTGTGCCGAGTCCATGGTGTGATAGAGTGAGGGCAGCATTGCCGTATGAGTGATCAACCCGCTCCCCCAGCCCAGTCAACAGGAGAATCTCGTGACAATCACCTCGCAACCTTGGACCCTCACGAATCCGGTCGGCGCTTCGGCATTCGTGACGGGATCTCCCAAGCTGTCACGCAAGGAGGAGGTGAGCAGTATCTTTCGGCCTTTGCCCTTCTGCTCTCCGCCACACCCTTTCAATTAAGCATTCTCTCGGCTATTCCACAGATTCTCGGCACTTGGGCTCAGCTCATTTCCGTCAAGGTCTCGCACTGGTTCCCAAGCCAAACAACCCAGATCTACTGGGGTATCATCGGGCAATCCGTTTCATGGATTCCAATCTTGGTATTGCCCTTACTCTGGCCGGAACATGGCCCCTGGCTCCTGATTGTGGGTGTCGCGATTTATTTCACCTGTACTCATTTCACCTCCCCTGCTTGGAATAGTTTCATCACCGGGCTGCTGGATCCGAATGAGCGGGGCACCTACTTCGCCAGGCGATCACGAGTGGTTGCCATGACGAGTCTTCTGGTACTCTGCCTGGCGGGAGGCTTGCTGAGCATCTTCGAAAGCCAAAACCTGTTATGGGTTGGCTTCTCGATCCTCTTCCTGACAGTAGGACTCAGTAGGAGTACCTCGGTCATCCTGCTCCAACAAGTGAGCGAACTCCCTCAGCATACCCCCAGCGGCAGTCCTACAGGCTTTCTGGAATTTCTTCGTACGGGTGTCTCCCTCAACTTTCGCCACTTTTTACTCTTTTCAGGGCTCATGCACGCGGCGGTGCTGATTGCCGGTCCGTTCTTCGTCCTCTACCTCATTCAGGATCTCCACCTCGCCCATTGGGAATATGGAACCTGGGTCGCGGCAGGAATTCTTGGTCAATTTCTGACCTTGCCAGGTTGGGGACAGTTCGGAGATCGTTTCGGCAACAAGGCATTACTGAGCGTTACCGGACTGCTCGTGGCGTTCCTGCCGATGCTCTACCTGTTCAGTACGGCATGGCCATTTCTTGTCGCCGTGAATTTCTTCGGCGGTGTGGTCTGGGCGGGATTAGGGCTTGGGTTGAACAATTACGTCTTTGATGCAGTTCACCAAAAAGATCGTGCAAAGGCGGTCGCGGTCTCAAGCATCGTCAACGCCCTCGGGTGGGCCATAGGAACAGTAGCCGGAAGCCTCTTGATCCAAACGGTACCGGACAGGATTCAGATGGGAACCTTCACGCTGGAACCAGTCTCCAATCTCCCGTATATCTTCTTTCTCTCCGGTTTGTTCCGCCTGATCGTGGCATCAGCACTCCTCCGGACCTTTCACGAACCCCGCCAAGTTGAACAACGAGCCCACCACCGGCTACTGTGGGAATTACCGCTCGTGAAACCATTGCGGCAGTTCTCCCGTCGACCGAGGAGCGGCAATCAGTAAGGCGCTGACCCGGAACCAGTCGTGCGATTCTTCTCTTCTTGTTGCAACCTTTCAAACGACTTATCAGCATTTCTTTTGACCTGATCCGGCGTCATGGTCGTCGATGGCTTGGGTGAGTCAGCAGCACACCCCGCAATACCAGCGACTCCAATCCCGATTGAAACCAGCGCCAGCCAAAACCCGCTTCCGATCCTCGCTATGAGTCGTTGAGCCATCCCCCTCCTCCTCGGTTATGGTGAGTGATTCACCCGCGTATCATACCACTCTCCCCCACTGAATACGGGGATGAATCCAGCTCGTTGACTCACTCAAACAAGGCGGGTATGCTCGCCACCATCAATAACCTGTCATCACCACGAGGCTCCCCATGTCGCTCTATGATCGCCTAACCGAAGACCTCAAACTTGCCATGAAGTCGCGTGATCAGCTCCGGATGGACGTGATCAGAATGATCAAAGCGGCGGTATTGAACAAGGAAGTGGAGCTGAAGCGCGACCTCGATGACGCTGAAATGAGCCGAGTTATGACCACGCTCATCAAGCAACGCCGCGAGTCGGTTGAACAATTTGAGAAAGCACAACGGCAAGAATTGGCCGCCAAGGAGCGTCACGAAATTGAGATCATTGAATCCTATCTACCCAAACCTCTCTCACAGGAAGACCTTGAAATCCTGATCATATCCGTCATTGCCGAGACAGGATCACGGTCGATGAAGGACATGGGAGCCGTGATGAAGACGGTCATGGCACGCCTTGAGGGACAAGCCGTCGACGGCAAACGAGTCAGCGAGTTTGTGAAGCAAAAGCTTTCTTAACCCCTCCCGGCTTCAGTTTCAGCCCATTTCAGCCGTAGAGTAGGTGCTATGGCTATTCTCATCGTCGACGACTCCATAGATCAGTATGCCCTCCTCCGATCCATCCTGACCAAGGCGGGCCACCATCAGATTCTCGGAGCAGAGTCCGCCCAGGCGGCCTTTTCATTATTGAAGCTGGACGAAGAGTCGTCGTCAACCGACATCGACTTGATCTTGATGGATGTGCTCATGCCGGAAATCGACGGTGTGCAAGCTTGCCGAAGAATCAAACAGCAGACCCATCTCCGCGACATTCCGATCATCATGGTCACGGCCAAAAACGACCTTGATAACCTGCATCAAGCTTTTTCAGCGGGAGCCATGGATTATATCAATAAGCCCGTCAAAAGCCTTGAGCTTCTCGCACGAGTCGCCTCCGCCATCACTCTGAAAAAGGAAATGGACTGCCGCAAGTTGCGTGAGCTGGAGCTCCGCCGCGCAAACGACGAGCTTCAGCAGGCCCTGCGGGAAGTCAAAGTGCTGCGCGGACTGATTCCGATTTGCGCGTCCTGTAAAAAAATCCGCAACGACGGAGGCTTCTGGCAACAAATCGAAGAATATATCGGCGAACATTCGGAGGCCGAGTTCAGCCATGGCATCTGTCAGCCATGCCTCAAAAAGCTTTATCCTGGTGTTTACCAAGACTAGCTGCTAGGATTCTTCCAGTTCGCATCTTTCCCGATGTCTGAGCAGCTATGAGCATCCTCCTCATTGATGATTCGCCAGATGATCGCCTCCTGCTCCAGGCCATTTTGTCCGCAGCAGGCTATGAACACATCATTGCAACAGACTGCGCCGCGGCCGCCTTCAAACAGCTTGGGCTGGATGGGGGGAAACAAGGCCTCGCGCGGGTGGACCTGATTCTCATGGATATGCTCATGCCGCAAATGAGCGGCATCGAAGCATGTCGCCAGATAAAGGCCGTCGATCGTTTCCGCGACACCCCCGTCATCATGGTCACCATGAAGACAGACCCCGTCGACCTTCAGCTGGCGTTCGCCGCCGGGGCGATGGACTATGTCGCCAAACCGATCAATAAGATCGAGCTCCTGACCCGCGTCCGATCGGTGCTCCGACTCGTTCATGAGATCGACCGCCGCCGAGCCCGAGAACACGAACTCCTTGAGGTCATGCGGCAACTGCAGGAAGCCAACCAAATGTTGCTCCGGCTCTCCTGCCTAGACGGATTGACCGGCATCACCAACCGACGCCAATTTGATGATTTCCTGGACCAAGAATGGCGAAGAGCTCTGCGCGAGTCGACCCCATTATCGCTGATCATGTTCGACATCGATCGATTCAAGGCCTATAACGATTCCAAAGGACACACCGCCGGTGACGAATGTCTCAAGCAGGTCTGCGCGGCGATTTCCAGCGCCGTGAATCGTCCCGGTGATCTCGTCGCCCGCTATGGCGGAGATGAGTTCGTCACGGTACTCCCCGGCACGGGGATTGACGGGGCAGCGCAAGTCGCCGAGAGCCTGCGCCGCCGCGTAGAAGCGCTCGGCATTCAACAAACCGACGGGCAACTCGTGACCATCAGCGTCGGGTACGCCTGCGTCGTCCCAACCAGACACTCATCTCCTACCGATCTTGTGAAGGCCGCCGATCAAGCGCTCTATCAAGCCAAACAAGATGGGCGGAACAGATCCCGATCGGCCAGTATTTTGTCGTTGGTCGAAGATTCACCAAACACGTAGCCAGCCGTTGACACGCGAGGTGTCACCTCAAGCGATGAGGATCGGTTGAAGCGCGCGGATCGAATCAGCCCGGTCTGCAGGCTGCCCGAAAACGCGGACTCACGGGCCTCACACATTCCGTGGGTCTCCATCGACTTATGCCACGACATCGACGGGTAGAAGCTCACAGACGGATGTCGAAGCCAACCCCGCACCGGCGACCAACTCGTGCCGCTCCAAAGCGAATGATCGCTGCACGAAAGCCTTCAGCGCCCACCTCATCTCCACCGTTGCCCAAACACAACCCAACCGCTGTTCTGAAGCGGTACCAGGATACGCTCCATGAGCTGGCACAAAGCGAATCCTTGAGCAGCGGTGACCTAGTCCATGCATTCCGGGCCATCTCAGAAACCTGTTCCAAAGTCCTCCGCGTCACACGAACCAGCGCATGGCTGTTTTCCGAAGACCACACTGAACTCATACTCCTTGATCTCTCAGAATCGACGCACGGACGATCCAATCCTGAGACCATCTTCAAGTCGGCTGATTGTCCGGTCTATCTCCGATCACTGCGGCGCGAGCGTCACGCCATTGCGGCTGAATGCGCCTCGCAAGACCCACGGACCCACGACCTGGCGGACGCCTATTGGGTGCCACGTAAGATTGAATCCACACTGAATGCGCCCATCAGACGGAAGGGAAAGCTTGTCGGGGTACTGTGCGCCGAATCTGTAGGGAAAACTCGACGGTGGAGTCAACAAGACATACACCTCTGTTGCCTGCTCGCAACCCTGGCGACGCTCGCACTTGAAGCGGCTGAGCGACACCACGTGGAACAGGCGCTTCGAGTTGCCAAGGAGGTCGCTGAGGTGGCCAGTCGCGCGAAAAGCGAATTTCTCGCCAACATGAGTCATGAGATTCGAACTCCGATGAATGCGATCATCGGAATGGCCGACCTCCTCTGGGAAACGCCGCTCACTCCGCATCAGCGAAAGTATCTCCGTATTTTCAGACGTGCGGGGGGAACGCTGCTCAACCTGATCAACGATATCCTTGATCTCTCGAAAGTCGAGGCGGGACGTCTCGACTTGGAGGCCATTGAGTTTGACCTCAGCGAAATGCTGGACAAAACCATCGACATATTGGCCTTGCGGACCAACGAGAAGGGGATCGAACTGACGGCGCATATCGATCAACAAGTGCCGTGCCGCTTGATCGGCGACCCAACGCGATTGACTCAGATCGTGATTAATCTCATCGGCAACGCCATCAAATTTACCGATACAGGGAGCGTTGAAGTTCGCATCACCAATGACCCGGACCGGAAGACCCCTGGTGCGATTCGGATTTCCGTCAGCGACACAGGAATCGGAATCCCTGCCGACAACCTCGCCTCCATCTTTGACAGCTTCACACAGGCCCACGCATCAACGACCAGGCAGTATGGAGGGACGGGGCTTGGCCTCACAATTACCAAACGGCTTGTAGAACAAATGCAAGGCCGGATTTGGGCGGAGAGTACCGTGGGGAAAGGCAGTGCGTTCCACTGCTCCCTCCTCCTTCAGGTTCAGTCTGCCCCTTTCCTTCAGACACCCGCTCCGCCGATCGATCTTGCTGGAGTGAAGGTCTTAGTCGTGGATGACCATCCAATGAACCGCCAGATCCTTCGCGAAACATTGAGTACCTGTGGAGCCCAGGTCACAGATACGCCAAGCGGGAAGGCTGCCTTGGCGGTACTCCGCGGGGCACGAGAACAGCGTCAGGACTATGACGTTATGCTTCTTGATTGCCGAATGCCGGGGATGGACGGGTTTGAGGTTGTAGAACGGCTCAATACGTCAGCCGAGAAGACAGACCTGACGGTGGTCATGATGACCTCGGACCATTGGGCCGATGATATTGCCCGCACGTACGACCTTGGCCTCGGCGGCTACCTTATCAAACCGATTCGACGTGCGGATCTACTTCAAACCATGAGCATCGCGATTGGCCGAAAAAAGGGAATTCCTCCGGCCACGACGCCCCCTGAAACCGAGACCGTATCGTCAAGTGTATCAACCAGACCCTTTCAGATCCTTCTCGTCGAGGATTCACCTGACAACCAACTCTTGATTCGGTCTTACCTGAAGAAGACCGATTATCTTCTCGATGTCGCCGACCATGGCGGGATAGCCGTTGAGAAATTTAAAACCACCCATTACGACCTGATCCTGATGGATATCCAGATGCCCGTGATGGACGGCTGCGCTGCGACAAAAGCGATCCGATCATGGGAACAAGACCACGACCTCCCTGCGACCCCGATCATTGCCCTCACGGCACTGGCGCTAAAGGAAGAAGGCACTCGCATTCTTGAGGCCGGGTGCAACACCCATGTCACCAAGCCGGTTAAGAAATCTACATTGTTAGAGGTCCTTCAAGTATATAAGGAGCATACCGTCTCATGACACCTCCTCGATCAACCCATTCCCGACTCCCTATCCGTGTGGAGATCAGTCGTGATTTCGAAGATATTGCGCCGATCTTCCTGGAAAACAGACGGAAGGATCTTAAAACACTTCATGCCGCCATAGGCGCTCAGGACTTCTCGACCCTTCAGACACTGGGCCATCGCATGAAGGGTGATGGTGGGGGGTATGGGTTTGACGCAATTTCAGAAATCGGCGCAACCTTAGAGAGCGCAGCACAACGGCAGGATATTCCCCCCATCGAACACGGCATTGCGGAACTAGAAGATTTCCTTGATCGAGTCACGGTGTTCTATCGTTGAGGGAAACGATTCGCTTTTAAACCATTCTTGCTACGCCAGAATCATCAGCTGCCTTCCCACAGACTATTTGCACAAATAGTCTCATTGAGCGGCAGTTCCCCACCTGGGAGGGTGAGAGTGTGAGCTGGGTGCCGTCTGTTGCTCGCCTGATGCGTTGATGGCCGTCGATGAAACTCCATCCGCGCGTGCGGACATTTCACCCCGATTGGTCTCTTGAGGAAAATGCAGAACCTCGGCCTTCCAGGCGGGGTTCTGCATTTCATCACCCGTAGTCTGGAGGAGGCTTGCGTTGGAGCACATAGTCGATCGAAAGCAATAGGCGCATCGTGTGACATCGACTAGCTTTATGGAAAGAACTAGTCTCTTCGAATAAGACCGTCCCCTGTTGACCCACAATCATCTTGATGCGATCTCCAAAACTTTGATGAGCCGCGATATCGTCCAGAATAATATTGCGGATTTCAGAAAATCTCTTGGTTCTGTGCGTGCGCTCAATCAGAACATGAGGTCCACAGGATGGATCCACGTCGGTCAGGTAAATAAAGATGGTTAAGGACTTAAAATCCAATGCATCGTAATGGAACGCATCTCCGTCGTACTGAGTCAGCTCCTGACCACTCGACAACAACTGTGCCCGTTCATCGGTCATGGAAGGCCCCAAAGACCATTTTAATTGCGTCAACCACAGAATAGGCTCAGCCCCTATGTACTGCCTAGCAATTTCTATTATCTTCTCATTCCGAGCAATCAGGTCAATGGCTTGGCACTCTCGGTGCGGATTCCAATATCGTGCAAATCGTGTATTAGCGGCATACTTAACTATCTGCGCCACCTGCTGTTGAGGAATCTTCCAGCCGGTCGCATACCCTCGTTCATTCAATGACTTCACGACGGGCTCCACCTTACAGTTTGGAAACAAATCGAAGTGGCTCACCTGTATTGGTCGAGTATGACTGAATCGTCGAAAGTACCAGACTCCATACTCACGTAATGGGCCTAAGATGAACCACGCACGAAACATCTGCACGGAACGCAGCAACCACCGATTCTTATGAACCAACACCCGCAATTTAAAATAGGAATGGGATTTGTTTTCAACAGCTGCAGTATTCATGGCTCACCTTTCCCACTTGACCATTGGTTCATGCGTCAAATACATGTGCAGCATGATTCGTGCCGGTTGGGTTATCACTGCCTCCGTTCACCATTGACACTGGCTTAAATCTTTGAAATCACTGAATACAAACGATCGCAGAAAGTTCAAGAACAATATGAGAGGAGAGTAGCTGATTGCCAAACTGTACTTTGCTACCTACAGTAGGGTGTAGTTCTGTTAAAAAACATTTCGGTGAATACCAAAACTTTCCTTTGCCCCACGATTTCCTTGGGCACACCCTTGAGGCTTACTGACTCCATCAGTGATGGCGATGTTCTTGGCAAAGCTGAAAACAGGGGGGGGGGAATTCTCCACGCGAAAAGTGATGACGTGCTGCTGCAAGGGGAGGTTGAATGTCCACAAATTACCAATCTAGGATGTCCACTTTTTGCCAATGCGATTGCCCAGTTGTCGTGTTCCCCTCACGGCTGACCCCGGTTGTTACTATAGGAGGAACGACTCTCAGGCCGAACTCCGATACCTGGGCATCACATCGACCCCGGCGTTTGTCCGCGCTCCAGAAGACAATGGCGCGGTGGAACGATTCATTCAGACGCTGAAAGAGCAACTCTTATGGATACGCACCTTCCAAAAGGAGGAGGAGCTCCGCCAGACTCTCCTGACTAGCTCGATCCCTATAATGAACAGTGGCTCATCTAGCAGCATGCGTCCTACTCGCCAATCCAGATACGTCGAGACCGGCCATTCACGCCGGAGACCGCATGACGAGGATGATCGTGGAAGATTGGAAGTTCTGGTGAGTGAGCCCGCAAGAAACGACCCACAGCTCGGAGCGAATACGGCAATAACCGTGTCCAAGAAATTCTAGGCGGTACTCGATATAGGAGCAATGTCGACAGTCGGATACAATTTACTGGAGAACATCAACTTCGGAATACAAGCCCTGTACAACCCAGCTTCTATGGCTCACCATGTTTAACACATTGCTATCCAGAGTGGATCACATGTGTGTTGGAGAGCTAGTAGTTCTGAACGAGGAGTATCTCAGATCATTCAGAAAGGTATTGGTAGAGTCTTGTCCGCAGGTTGTGTATAATGCGGCCCACGGGAGACGCGATTCACTACTCCTCCCCGTTCTTCGACCGCAGCCACAAAACTGCACGATCATGTGCGGCAAACCCTGCGGGATTTATGGATCGCGATTCCACCATCCCAAGGGTGGGGGGCTAGCTCAGTTGGGAGAGCACTACGTTCGCAACGTAGGGGTCGGGGGTTCAACTCCCCTGCCCTCCACCAAATACGCTTGCAATGCTGTTGACCGCAGCTAAACCAGTCAAAATTTCAAGTCATTCCTGCTCAAACAGTTTCCAATAGACCAAATCTCCCTCCGTCTTGAAAAGCGTGGCGTCTTCATGCCCTGACCGGGAGGCTACTCGCTTATAAAGCTTTGAGGCGGGCTTGGATGTAGTCGTTGAGTCTCGCTTGCGAAGTCTTATCGATCATCACCGTTTCGATCCCACATTCTCCCCCATGGACCCAACGAACCCTCCCCTCCGCCACCGACACCCATTGTTTGGTCGGAAGTCTGACCCTGAGAGCGCACAGATCTCCAGACTCCAGCGGCAAAGACCCTGAGATGCGCCACCCAAGTGAGGACAAGTTCGTGACAGACCCGTAGCCGATCCCGTTCCCTCGTTCATACTTCACGAGACTGAAGATCGGAAAGCGGTAATGGTAACGGAGAGCAAAGGGCATGACGAAAACCCCAGTAATTTGAACGGAGCACATTGTAAGTGGAGACCTGTTCACGGTGCAAGGTGTTCAGTCTGTGATTCAAGACACAGGTTTTTAGTTTTTCGTCATCCTAACTATTAACGCCTCGACCCGCAATGATCCGCCCGTCCACGATAATCAATATGAATCCAGAGGTCGGGCTAAGATGAGCAGTGCTCTACAACACAATTGTGAGAGTCTTGCTTCGCGGGCAGGAAAAGCCTGCACCCCCCTCAACGCGCAGGCCGTCTCGGACAATCAGCACACCTATCTAGTTGGAGAAGAATCGATGGGAATGAGAGTGCCGCACCGGATACAGGCAGTGTCCCGGTCAGGCAATTCACCAATAGGCTATTTGCGCACAATCATACTGCACTGATGATCGCCTCACCACCCGGCTGGGCGCTGTCAAGGAACACTCGTCGCCCGTCTACTCGTAACCGACCTTCGGCAAAAAGTTGCACCGCACGAGGATAAATTTTGTGTTCCTGCACGAGGATTCTGGCGGCGAGTGTGTCGGACGTGTCACTATCTAGGATCGGTACGGCTGCTTGAATAATAATCGGCCCTTCATCTACCCCTTCCGTGACGAAATGCACCGTACAGCCAGCCAGCTTGCAACCCCAATCGATCGCTTTCTTTTGCACATCCAATCCAGGAAAGGATGGCAGCAACGAGGGATGTATATTCATCATCCGGTTCGCGTAGGCATTGACCAATACCGCCGTGACAATTTTCATATAGCCTGCGAGCAGAACGAGTTCGACATCGTGCTGCTGAATGATTTCCAACAAGGCACGGTCGTAGGCTTCACGACTATCAGGTTTTCCCGCAAACGGTTTGGGATCCACAAACAGATCCTTGAGACCGTGTTTCCGAGCCCGTTCCAGTGCGATGGCATCTTTCTTATTACTGATGACGGCGACGATGCGAGCCTGAAGTTGCCCCGCTTCGATTGCATCGATAATCGCTTGCAGGTTGGATCCTCGACCGGATGCCAGGACCGCCACCCGTAATGGGGGCGTTCGGTTAGTCGACATACTCGACCTCCGGTTCCTCCCCGGACGAAGACACGATTTCGCCGATCGGCCAACCTCGATCTCCCAATGCTGCCGCACGCGCCAGCACGTCGGAGGTGGAGTCAGGCGGAACCACCAGAATCAACCCGATCCCCATGTTGAACACCCGGTACATTTCTTCCCGATCGATCCGTCCCACACGGCTCATCACCTCGAAGATCGGCGGCACCGGCCAGGCCCTGCGAGTAATCTTTGCCCTGACTCCCTTTGGAAACACCCGGGGCAAGTTCTCCGTAATCCCACCCCCCGTGATATGGGCGATCCCCTTAATAGAAAACTGTTCAAGAAGCGCCAAAATCTGCTTGGCATAAATCCGAGTCGGTGTCAGGAGCACATCCCCGACGAATCCATCAAGCTCAGCCAGGCGGCTCGTCACGCTCAACTTGGCTTGTTCAAACAGCACGCGCCGGGCCAGAGAGTAGCCGTTACTGTGCAACCCCGAAGAGGCCAACCCGATGATCACATCCCCGGGCACAATGTGCCGCCCATCAATGATCTTCGGACGATCCACGGCGCCGACTGCGAATCCGGCCAGATCATATTCCCCCTCGGGATAGAATGACGGCATTTCGGCGGTTTCCCCTCCGATCAATGCGCAACCCGCTTGGCGGCAGCCTTCGGCGATGCCGGCGACCACTTCTTGCGCCTTTGCCACGGACAACTTCCCGGTCGCAAAATAGTCCAAGAAGAACAACGGCTCCGCACCGCTCACCGCAATATCATTCACGCACATCGCCACGAGATCAATACCAACCGTGTCGTGCTTGTCCATCATGAAGGCAATCTTCAGTTTCGTCCCGACTCCGTCTGTTCCGGAAACGAGTACGGGCTCTTTGTATTTGCTTGCTTGAAGGCCAAAAAGCCCGCCAAAGCCTCCGAGGTCGGTCAAAACTTCTGGACGGAACGTCGAACGAACGAGCGGCTTGATGCGATCGACGAATTCATCGCCCGCATCGATATCCACACCAGCATCGCGATAGGTCGTCATAGCCAGTCACAATGGGGAACGTTGAGGTCTTCGTTGAGTGAGAAGACCGAGCGGTTATTGTTGCCCTCGGTCTGGACCTCAGTCTCAACCTGCTGTCGGAGCCGCATCTTATCGGAGGGTATCGGAGAGGTCAACGCATAGAAACAACGGAAACTTCAGCCGTTCAGTTACGCACAACCACGTGTGGAATACAGGATTCCTTCTGGATGGGCCACGTCCTTCCCTACCCTTCAGGCCGCATCTCCACGTCCAATAGCTTCAGCTTTCGGTGAAGGTGACTCCGTTCGATCTTGAGATCATCAGCCGTCCGCGAGATGTTCCAATGATGTTCTCGAAGCTTTCGGCTGATGTACTCTTTTTCGAACGCGTTCCGAGCATCCCGAAGCGAGTCATAGGGCTTTGTCAGAAGCGGAGTTGCGGTCGCGCCACTTGCGGAGACCGCATTCGTGGTCCGGCCTTGTAACGAGAGTGTAGCCTGTGCAGCATCAATGACAAATCCCGGCACCATGATCATGAGCCGCTCGATCAGATTGCGCAGCTCCCGGATATTCCCCGGCCAGTCGTATTGCTGAAAGACGCTCATCGCCTCCGGAGAGACATCCTTCACCCGCAGACCCTGTTCTTCGGCATGCAACTTCATGAAATGGTGGACGAGGGCAGGAATGTCTTCCCGCCGCTCCCGCAGCGGCGGGACCACAATCGGCACCACATTGAGGCGATAGTACAAATCTTCCCGGAATTGCCCTCTGCCGATTTCCTTTTCTAAATCCTTATTGGACGCCGCCAGCACCCGCACATCCACCTTCATTAATTTCGTTCCACCGACTCGCGTAAACTGCTGCTCCTGCAAGGCTCGCAACACTTTGGCCTGGGTACTGAAGCTCATGTCACCGATCTCGTCGAGAAAGAGGGTCCCGCCGTTGGCCTGCTCGAACTGTCCCCGCTTCATGGATGTCGCGCCCGTGAAGGAACCCTTCTCATGACCGAACAGTTCGCTCTCGATCAAGGTCTCCGGAATGGCGGCGCAATTCACCGCCACAAAGGGATGATCCGATCTCGTACTATGGAGGTGAATGGCCCTGGCGACGAGCTCCTTCCCGGTTCCATTCTCCCCTCCGATCAAGACCCGACTGTTCGTCGGACCGGCTGTTTCGATGAGATCCCGCAGTCGCCGCATCGCCGGAGACTGCCCGACCAGTTCAAATTTCCTTTGGACCTTGCTCCGCAACGCCCGATTCTCCTGGGCTAATCGATATTGCTCCAGCGCCTGTTTGACACGAAATGTCACATTTTCGAGCGACAGCGGCTTCTCAATGTAATCGTAGGCCCCCAGCTTGATCGCCTTTACCGCCGTTTCGATGGAGCCGTGGCCGGAAATCATCATCACCTGAGTGGTCGGCACAAACTCCTTCACCCGCCGCAACGTTTCCAACCCATCCATCTCCGGCATCCAAATGTCCAGGATCATGAGATCCGGAGGATCCGTCCCATAGATTTTCAGCGCTTCAAGCCCATTCGCCGCCACGGCAACCTCATACCCTTCATCTTCGAGGATACTTCGCAGGGATGTCCGAATGGCCTCCTCATCATCTACGATCAAAATCGATGCTGACATCTACCCCCTCCAAGAAACATGGACAATCGGTCGGCAGCCGTTGCCCTTTCTGCGCTGCCGAATGACCCCTCACGCATCGTGCTACACCGGAAGATCGAATTTAAACACCGCGCCTCTCGGCTGATTGTTGCCGACCTGGATCTGCCCCTCATGATCGGTGATGATTCGGCGAACAATCGCCAATCCCAATCCGGTACCCGTTTTCTTGCGGGTAAAATACGGCACAAACAGCTTGTCATGATCCTCCGGCGCGATACCAGGACCTTCGTCCGCAACCGCGACGACCGCACGCCGGCGCTTGACGTCGTACCGCGTGCCGACCCACAGTCTCCCCCGTTGGTTCATCGCCTGAACGGCATTATCGAACAGATTGACGAAGACCCGCCTCATCTGTTCACGATCGAAGTTGATGAGCGGCAAATCGTCATCCAACTCAATGATAAACTGAATATCCTTCTGCGCCGCGCGATACAACGTCATCACATCACGCAGCACATCATGCAGCGATTGCCGAGTCATTTGCGGGGCAGGAAGACGGGCGAATTTCGAAAACTCGTCCAACATCTGCTTGAGACTCCCGACTTCGTTGATGATGACATTCGTGGCGTCATCAAAGACCCGGTCAAGATCGGGAGATTTCTCAAAGAACTTCTTGCGCAACCGCTGGGCCGACAACTGAATGGGCGTGAGCGGATTCTTGATTTCATGCGCGACCCGTTTGGCCACCTCCTGCCAGGCGGCGACTTTCTGCGCCTTGATCAACTCCGTCAGGTCTTCAAACACCAGCACAAATCCGAGGTCCTTGCTGGACTCATCCCGCATTCGAGAGCCCTTCAAGCCGATCGTCAGCAACTTGCCCTGAATGTCCAGTTGTCCCTCCAGGTCAAAATCGTCACGCTCGTCGCTCAACATACGGTCATAGGCCGTTTGGAACAAGTCCAGGCCGAATTCCTTGAAGACACCATTGGCCGGTCGCCCTCGAAATTGATCTCCGGCGAGTCCCAAGATACGCTCCGCCGATGGATTGAAGGTAGTAATCATTCCATTGCGGTCGATCGACAAGAGACCGGCGGCAATGGTATCGACCACGGTTTCAATGTACGCTCGGCGACGATCGAGCTCGACGTTGGTATTACGCAGCGTGAGGTTGGTCTCCTCCAGTTTGGACTTGCTCCCCTGGAGGTCCTGGGTCATGCGATTGAATGACGCAATTAACGTCCCGATTTCATCGGTGGCTTTGGCCTCGATCTGAACGGTGAGATCTCCCTGGGCCACCGCCTCGGTGGCCTCCGCCAATCGCTGAATGGGAACGGTAATGCCGCGCGCCACATAAAATCCGAACCAGGTGGCGCTGAAAAGAATCAAGACCGTCACCACCGCAACAAACAGATAGGCTCCCGCCTTGATCGGGTTTTTCATCGCCTTGATCTGCTTATATTCCGTATATTGTCGCCCGATCCCCTCCATCTTGGTCAACAGCGACTCAGGGACATACGTCTCCACGACCACAACCCCTTCGATCTCGCCACGTCGGCTTGCGGACGCCACAGGAATCGCCGCGCGGACCAATCTCCCCGTTTGCGCCTCCTGCACCGAGGTAAACTCCTGCTTCCCGTTGATGACCTGTAACACCAACTGACTGATCGGCAGATCCAAAACGCCGGGTGGTATCTCGGTATCCAACGCCTTGGTCAGAGTTTCCATCTTGTTCGAGAAGACTTCGATCCCGGCCACTCCGTATTCCATGCGCTTTCTCGCCATGGCCGCAATCAAGAGATCCCGCTGCACCGGTGTCAGCAGATCCTCCCGAAACAATTCCTGAGAAATCGCCCGGGCGCTGTTCACGGCAAGCGCCACATGCCCCGCATGTTGCATCCGAGCCACTTCATAGGAATCCTTCATGACCTTTTCGATGTGCTCGCTGAACCAGACATCGACGGCCTTGTTGACCAATCCGCTCGCCACGAGGGCCAGCAGCAGAGTCGGAATCAGTGAAAACCCGATAAATGCGGCGATCAACTTGGTTCGGAATCCAGACCCCACAAGCCGATGTCGGCGTTCAAAGTAAGCCTTGATCAAATTCCTTGATAGGAGAAGGACCAGTACCACCAGACCGATCAAGTCCAAATTCAACAGGAGAAGCACCAGCGCGTAGCTGGTCGTAGGCAGGAACGAACCCGCCTCCTCACTCCCCGGTGCGACCACTTGTGAGTAATACAGCGTCAGCGCGACGCAAGGGATCAATAGAATCAGAACGATCCAAACGGGACGGAGGTGGGGTGGTTTCTGGTCAAATTTCCGTGAGTGGTCAGGCAAGGCCCGATGCATGCTCCGGCTGAACACGATGGGTTGCACGCCGTCGACTTCTTCGGAAGTTCGCCTGAAGGTCCCGCTCGGCTGATTCATTTCAGACATGCACGTGTCCTCTGCGCACCTTCATGACAGGGCCATGGACATGGCTATCACTATAGCCGACATACCAGGCAGTCTCAAAACCTACCGCATAAACAGCAGTGTCGGGAACCGAGCAAGACAGCAAACCTAAGAGATGGGAGACTACTTCGGTGAAGCCAGCGTGACATACTTCATTCGAAGCGCATACAGCATGTCCCGCAGAACCGTCTGTTCGTCAGAGGTCAAATTGCCTTTCGTCTTTTCTTCCAAGACGGACAAGAGATCGATGATTTCTTTTGCTTGCGGCAAGTTCACAGGCATCGGGGATTGTTGAGGGTCCAGCTGTTCACCCATCAGCATGAGCGAGGATGACCCAAGGGAAATGACGAAGGACGAAAAGGTAACAGGGGGGAGTGGTGCTGGATGAGAGGGTTCGTGCTGGGGGGTGTTCACCCCGGTCGATCCCTGAGCGGTGGAACCCGTGACAGAAGGAGATTCAGTTCCCCCACCGGCTCTGCGATCCCGTATGACAAACCCCTGCTCTTCCGCCATGAGACTACTCCCACCCAGTTGAGGAATGCGGCGGTACCCTACCATAGGAATTAGTAGGTCGCAAGCCATGAACGAGATTGAAGAGATGGTCACGCTCGGTATAGAGTGGCGACGAGTCGGGGCAAATAAGAGGGGTAGAGGAACCTGCATGTCGGCACGGTTTGACAAAGTCGTCGAAGTGATGGCCACCCTGCGTGCGGAACAGGGATGCCCCTGGGACCGTAAACAAACCCATGAGTCGTTGAAACCCTATCTCCTTGAGGAGACCTACGAAGTCCTGGAGACCATCGATCAGCGGGACTCACGGAAGCTTCAGGAAGAACTTGGAGACGTGCTCCTTCAAGTGTTATTCCACAGCCAGATTGCGGCTGAGTCCAAGTCTTTTTCAATCGAGGATGTGCTGGAAACGCTTGCCGCCAAGCTGATTCGTCGGCATCCGCATGTCTTTAGAGACAACGGTGAGCAGGAGCGGGTGTCGAACAGCGAGCAGGTATTGACCCAGTGGGAGGAGATCAAGCGCGCGGAACGAGCCGCCAGCGGCGATGTCCAATCAGCGCTTGAAGGAGTCCCCAAGACTTTGCCGGCGTTACTACGCGCCTATCAACTGCAAGCACGAGCGGCCCGTGTGGGTTTCGATTGGCCGCATAATGCGGAGGGTCTTGAGCAGGTCTTTGGGAAAATACAGGAAGAAATCGGTGAACTGCGTGTGGCGCTGGCTCAAGCCGATACTGAGTCGCAAACCGGTCACCGGAGCACACGGGAGGAGATTGAGGCGGAATTCGGCGATGTGCTCTTTTCATTGGTGAATTTGGCGCGCTTTCTAAAAACAAACCCTGAAGACGCGCTGCGCCAAGCGACCAATCGGTTCAGCGATCGGTTTCATCTGGTGGAAGCACAAGCGGCAGAAACAGGCAAAAACATGTCGGACATGACACTCGCTGAAATGAACCAGCTGTGGACGGAAGCCAAACGTCGGTTGCAAAGCCTCCCACCCACGCCAACAGTACCGACAAATGATCGCACTCCATGAATAAGGACCAGAGCCCGTACGAGGAAGGAAAACGCGCCGGTGCCCATCCACTGGTCGTTGTCTTTGGCATCCTTATCGGCTTATGGCTGTTCGTGGCGTTGATTGTTCCAAGCTCACGGAACAAGCAGGCAACAGGAACCGAAGGCCCCAATGTCTCGGTCATCGAAGATCCTGAAGCCGCCCCCGTCATGTTCAAAGTCCAGACAACCATTGTCGATATGAACACCATCAGCCTGGTCGTGCCTCAACAGGCCACGGACAGCCAGATCGTGGCGCTGTTGAAACGTTTGAAAGAAGCGCGTCTGGAAGGCTCCCTCGGTACACAACTCCCGGCGACCACACCGGGCCACAAGCTGGGAGACCATGCCATTGCCGATATTCTCATCTTTTCGGACAAACAGTTTGCGGAGGCAGAGACGATCCGCACACTTGCGCGAGGTGCCCATGCGCCCGGCACGCTGTACCCCAACGCGGTTCCGTTCGAGGTGGCTATGGAACAAGTCCGCGGCCACTACCGCATCGACCTGAATGATACCGGCAGCCCCGACAACGGATCGCTGGGATTCGCGGACGAATCCGGCGTCCACTCCAAACAATACCGCAGAATTTTTTGAGGAACGAGCCCGCGTTATTCATGAACGGTTCTCCTGCAACCGCCGATACGACAAGCCCTGGCGTGATCTCGCGGCATCCAGGCGGACAGGCTAGACGTCTTGACTCAGCTTACCGAAATCCAAAATATGTATTTCACCGGCCGGAACCGCAGTTCCCGACAGGTTTGAGGCTGATCCCTCCCGCGCTTCACGAGATACGTTTCACCTGTCCTTAAAACTAGAGGCCCACGCGTCGCTTGACGTCTTCTCGGATAACGGCTCGTTCAACGTGAAACCGTTCCTCAAGTTTTGGAAACAAATGGGCCAAGGGCCCTACAAACGGGGGCAGCATCACGTCCCGCCGTTCAAGAAAGGACCCTTCGGCTTCGGCGATCTGAATCTTCCATTCGGCGATTTTTTTCGAGAGCAGATTACTGATCATCAATTGCTGGCCAGGTGAGCCGGTCACTGCCCCAAGGAGGATGCCCTTGAATACCTCCAGTTCATGCGGCAGAGAAATCTTGACCCGCACGCCATGCGGCGTCGGCCAGGTCGACCGTTGAACCGAGTAATCGTACGAAAAGACCTGCTCTCGAGGCTCCCGAAACGGGCCGCTCATGCTGAGAATGGTGAGACTGCCTTCGGTGGACGGCATCGTCAAACAGCTTTGCACGCATGAAGGATGGAACAGGTCACAGGCCTACTATAAGAGCTTGCACTTGGCCTGGACAAGAGGCTATTTTATAATTTTATACAAGGATTCAAGGTGTCCCTCCTGATGGGACGCCGGCGCTGAACACACGACCCCAACGAGTAGCGCCTCATTACAACGAACAGGGGGATGGAGATCGAAAGCATGTTTCAGCTTTCTGATCAGCAAGACGACGGCGGAGAACACACCCCGCCTGGTCCACCCGGAGGCAAGAAAGGTTACCCTGGGTTGGTCCTGGTCCCACCCAGTGATCGGACGATCTTACGACGCCGGCTCATACGAGGAGGAGTCCTGATTGCTGCCGGACTATGGCTCCTATCAACATTCACGGCAAGATCTCCTGTCTCTGATACCCCGGCAGATTGCCAATACGAGTCCGGCCGATTGAGCACGGAGGCTACTCCCGAGAACTGTACCCCAGCACCAGCTGCAACGGAGACAGACCTCCGTCCCGACGAGGCTAACCTGACACAGGCCTCACCGGTTTCAACCTCCATCGAGGCACCACCTCTGCCTGCGGCACATCAGATTGATTCTGAACAGTCTCAAGCCACGGCTATGGTCGAGCAACCATCACCGGCTCATCCTGAATCAACTCAAGTTCGTACAAAGCCACAGGCTGAAACCTTGCATTATGAGAAACCTGCCGGAACCCGGATACCTGAAAAACCCACCGTGAATCCAGAGAGTGACGCCCACCTTGCCGACCAAGGAGACCCCTTTGCTCAATATCGCCTCGCACGACGGATTGCCCAGCAGGAGGGTCGACAGGCTCCTGAGTCGATGAGTTGGTACAAGAAAGCCTTTAGCGGCTTACATCGTCTCGCGGAATCCGGGAATGGACAAGCCATGTATGTTCTCGGCGTCATGTATGCTTATGGACGCGGGGTCGAACGAGATATCAGCCAGGCACGGCGCTGGCTGACTCGGGCCGTTGATCAGAAGGTAACAGCAGCTCAACCAGTTCTCACGAGCCTTCCATTACCAGCTCGACAAACTCCGAATCTACAGATTCACGCCGCTGAATCGGCAAAACCCCGCAAACAGCAGAACTGACGGAGGTCAGGCGCCCCAACGCAATCGTTGCACCAACCTTGAGGATTTCTTACAATGCCGGAACTCTCATGACAGTCATCACTCGCATCAAGACCAAAGTACCCGCTGCCTACAGGCTGATTCACATCGAGACTGACACGCACGACACAAAGACGTTCCGTTTTGAACTTCCGGCCGACAACACGCTGGACATGTTGCCCGGAGACTTTCTGTACCTCCATGCGACAGTAAACGGCAAACAGATCAAGCGGGCCTACACACCATCCT
Organism: uncultured Nitrosospira sp.; assembly: GCA_900696515.1. Classification (GTDB taxonomy): domain Bacteria; phylum Nitrospirota; class Nitrospiria; order Nitrospirales; family Nitrospiraceae; genus Nitrospira_D. The sequence continues at coordinate 59,533 of CAADGK010000133.1, forward strand.
CGCTGCCCGGCATCACCGGTTCTTTCGACTTAACGGTTAAACGCTACGAAACCGGCACCATCTCAAAGTATCTCCATGAGCAGAACATCGGGGATACGGTCCTGATGAGTGGGCCAAACACCGGTGGACATTGGGTCGATGGCATGGCCAAACAAGTGGGATTTGTGGCGGGAGGCACCGGTATTACACCGATGATCTCCATTATTCGTTGGATTCTGACTAGAAAGATTGATGCCGAAATATCTTTGATCTTTGCCAATAAAACCGAGCAGGATATTATTTTCCGGCAGGAGTGGAACCGATACGTCCGGGACTATCCGAACTTCCACTGCCACTATCTGCTCGAACAGCCGCCTGTGGGATGGACCGGCAGCACAGGACGAATCACGCCAGACCTGTTGCGTCGATACCTCCCCTCACCAGGCCCTGATACTTGCATCTTCCTCTGTGGTCCCCCACCAATGGTCGATACGCTGGAAACCACACTGAAAGAACTGGGTTATCCTGAACGTGCCGTTATCCTTCCCTAGATCCAGTTCTCTGATGCACTATTCCTCAACCATTCGTCCGGGGTGCAGCATTTTTCCTCAGACTTTCTAGGCAGTTCTCTCGTCGATTCTCCTATCCTATTGAGTAATCTTTGAATGGTGCGGGCATGGTTTTCGCTTCATGTAGATTGAAAGGCCTTGTGCGTCACTGACATCACAAAGTGATCAATCTAGCCATCAGACCCATCCAAGAACGTTCTCACCTCTCACCTACAGGAGGTTGCCATGCCTCAGCCCCGGTTGTTTTCACAGGCAGCAAGGAAAGTGGCCGACAAGGCGGTGACTCGTGAAATCCACCGACTGGCAGAAAAAGTTCGGGCCAACGGAGGACAACCGCTGGATCTCGTTCTCCCTGATGGCTCGCAGCTCAATTTCGGTCGAGAACCCTGTGCCTACTGGCAATCCACGACCTGAATCTCTTACCAATACTGACCCATCTCACATTGGGGTCTCTCGGTGAAGCCTTCATTGACGGACGCATTGACATCGACGGCGATATTCTGACCGTCATCGCCAGTGCCGAACGACTGGCCGAGGCCCCTGGAGCACCGATCACGTCCCGCATCAATCAAGTCTGGTCCAACCATACGCCTGATCAAGACCTTTCAGACATCAGATACCACTATGACGTCGGCAATGAGTTCTACAGGCTCTGGCTTGATGAACGGATGGTGTACTCCTGCGCCTACTTCGAGACCGGCAGAGCAACGATCGATGAAGCGCAACAGGCCAAGCTCTATCACATTTGCCGGAAGCTCGTCTGCAACCAGGCGACCGGGTCCTCGATATCGGCTGCGGTTGGGGCTGGCTGATCATGTATGCAGCACAGCGATATGGCGTGCAGGCAACCGGTATCACATTATCGGAGAATCAATTCGCGCTTGCGAAGGACCGTATCAGGGAGGCCGGGCTTCACGGGAAGGTGGAGGTTCTGCTCTTGGGTTATCGTAACGCCCCATCTCATTTCAGTGAGGCCTCGTTCGACAAGGTGGCAAGTGTTGGGATGTTTGAGCACGTCGGCCTGAGAAATCTTCCCATCTATGTCGGTGCTGTACGGCGACTCCTCCGCGATCGAGGATTGTTCTTGAACCATGGCTTCACTTCGTCTGACAGCGACGGACGCATGGTGGGTTCAGGGGTGAACGATTTCATCGACAAGTACGTCTTCCCGAATAATGAGCTGTTGCATCTCCACGTGGTCATCCGGAAGATGGCGGCACAGCATTTTGAGATCTACGACGTCGAAAGTCTCCACCCCCACTATGCACGCACGCTCGCGATCTGGTCACAACGGCTGGAGACGCAGCTGGACGCAGCACGACGCCTGGTCGAGGAGAAGACGCTTCGCATCTGGCGGGCCTATTTGGCCGGCGTTTACCTCGGATTTCGACAAGGGTGGATGAATATTTATCAGGTGCTGGCGAGCAGACAGAAGACCGACAGACCGACAGAATTACCGCTGACGCGAAGGTGGATGTATGCGCCAACTGGCACTTAGCGATCCGGGGGACGCTCACGCTCGTGATGGCCCTTGCCGAGAAGACTCTGAAGCACCCGTTCGGCTGCCTCAGCTCCATCACGAATGCAATCCGGAATGCCGACGCCCCGATAGCCAGCTCCAGTCAGCACAAGCCCAGGATAGCGGCTGAGTGCCGCCTCCAATTGTACCAACCGATCCAGATGGCCGATCGTATATTGAGGCATGGCCTTCCACCACCGATTCACCTCGGTATACAGTGGTTCCGCCGTGATGCCGCAGATACCGGCCAGTTCTTCTCTCAGAGTTGCGACAAGTTCCTGATTCTCTCGCTGAAGAATGTCTTCTCGCCCGACACCACCCGCATAGCAACGTACGAGCAACTGATCCGACGGCGCGCGATGTGGCCACTTCAGGGAGGTCCAGGTTGCGGCAATCAAGTCCCGCTGCTCCCGTCTTGGCACGATAAAGCCAAATCCTTCGATGGCACTCGTCTGGCTCCTTGGGAAGGCCATTGCGATCGTGGCGGTCGACGCATAGGGAATCAGATCGAGCAGGCCGCCGGCGATCGGTGTCAATGGGCGCAACAGTTCTGCCGACACATAGGCCGGCGTCGCTAGGACCAGGCTTTCGGCGGAAATAGCGGAGCCGTTCTCCAGGATAAGATCGTACATCCAGCGGCCGAGTTCATGTGACCTGACCCTGAGCGCGTCGACTCGAGCCCCCAGCCTGAGTTCCACCCCCTGCTGTTCTAACCGACTCGTCAAGGCTGTCACCAGATCCCCGAGGCCATTCTTCAGGCTGACAAACATCGTGCGTCTTGGTCGACCGGTTGAATTGGGAGCCGCAGATTGTTTGGCGGCCATCATACCGCGGAGGATGCCGCCATGCTGCTGCTCGAGTTCAAAAAACCGTGGGAAGGTAGCCCGGAGACTCATCTGCTCGGCATCTCCTGCATAGATGCCGGCCATCAGTGGCTCCAGCACCCGCTCAAACGCGAGCGCCCCAAATCGACGCCGAAGAAAATCCGCCAATGATTCGTCGCCTCTTGAGGGACCTGGCGGAACAACATACTCCAGCCCCATGCGAGCCAATCCTATCCAGCTCAGCAGACCGCTCTGGAAGAAGGGGCCCAGCTGTTTGGGAGCAAATGAGAGCAGGCCTTCCGGCAGATCGTGCAATCGCCCGTTGGAGAGGACAGAGGCCTTCTTGCCTGTCTCATTGGTGTTGATCAGCTGATCGGCAAGTCCCAGCTTTGTACAGAGATCCAGGCCGGCCTGCTTTTGAGAGAGGAACGAGTCCGGTCCGGCCTCGGTCACGATATCGCCGACCCGATGCGTGACAATCTTCCCCCCCCAAGCTGAGTCGGATTCCAGCACCGTGCAGCGAAGAGGAACGCCGGCTTGTGTGGCTTTTTCTCGTAACGAAAAGGCGGTGGCGAGTCCAGAAATACCACCACCGACGATGACGACGGTACGTGGTCGAGTCACGACGACACGGCAAGTGAGGATTCGTGGGCGGCTAGGACGTCGCGTAACGTTTCGAGGATCGCGGGAGAGTCATTCAGCATCGCCATCCGCTCCAGATGCAGGCCCTTGCGCAGAGCCAATTGCGTGAGCTCAATGTCGATATCGAACAGCGTTTCCACATGGTCGCAGATAAAGCCGACGGGTGCCACCAACATGTGGCGATGTCCCGCCTGGCAGATGGTCTCAAGCATGGCTTCGACCGTCGGTCCCAACCACGGCTCACTAGAGCGTCCCTGACTTTGATAGGCGAAATACGTCGGTTGATTGCCTAACGCGTTGGTAACAGCCTCGACCGTCCCTTTCACTTCATCGGGATAGGGATCATTCATCTTCACGATCCGTTCCGGCAAACTATGGGCGGTGAACAATACCGGCACCGCTGCGCGCACATCGGCTGGAAACTTTTGAAGTCCTTGCCGAATGTTCTCCACAATCGCAGCAATCAGACGCGGATGCCGATTCCAGCTCCCAACATAAGTCACGGGAGTCTGATCCGCCAGCACAGTCCGGGCTTCCTCAACCTTCTTCCGATAGGCCCCCGTGCTCAGTGACGATTGTTGCGGAGCCATACAGACGCCGATGATCTGATCCGGTGATTCCTGCAGTAACTCGGCATAGGTATCTTTGATGAAAGGATGCCAATGCCGCAAACCGACATAGACCCGGTATCGACCATCACCGGATTCACTGAGTTGTTGCTCCAGCTTCTTCGCAACCGCTTGTGTGATCCCGACAGCCGGTGACTTTCCACCGGTGGCACGGTACCGTTCGCGAATTTCTTCCACCAACTCGGGAGGCGTCGGTCGCCCTCCACGTACATCGAGTAAAAACGGCTCGACATTTTCCAGGCAATCTGGGCCGCCCATCGCCATGAGCAATATCGCCGTATGACGTTGTGATTGAGACATTGATCAGCGCCCCTGAGCTGATGGCTGATAGCAGATGGCACGACCATAGCCACCGCTGCGGATATACTTCATCCCGTCAGCCATACGCCATTTGCTATATGTTCTTATTTCTACCGCTGGCTGAGTTTATGCACCATGTCGATCGTTGCCGCCACATGATCGACCGGTGTCGTCGGCAGGATACCGTGGCCAAGATTGAAGATATGGCCGAGACGCCCTCCGGCTCGACGCAAAATATCTTCAACACGACGTTCGATTTCGTGGAGCGGGGCAAAGAGAGCAAGCGGATCAAGATTGCCCTGTACGGCCCGATCATGTCCAACCATAGCCCAAGCTTCATCCAGATGAACACGCCAATCGATCCCGATCACGTCACCGCCTGCTTCACGCATCTGACGCAAGATCGCCGTCGTACCGGTGCCGAAGTGAATCATCGGCACCCCTTCATGCTTGAGCCCATCGAAAATCCTCTGGACATGCGGCATCACATACTCCGCATAGTCGCCAGCCGACAGACACCCGACCCAACTGTCGAAAAGCTGAATCGCTTGCGCTCCTGCCTTGATCTGTCGACGGAGATACCCGGTAAGCACACGAGCGAACTTATCCATCAGACGATGCCAGGCCGTGGGATCGCTGTACATCATCTGTTTGGTGTTCAGGTAATTACGCGAACCGCCGCCTTCGATGGCGTAACTCGCCAACGTGAACGGCGCGCCGGCAAATCCGATAAGCGGCACCCGCCCGTCAAGGGCACGCCGTGTTTGCCTGATGGCCTCCGCCACATAGTTCAGCTCGTCGCCGTCGATGACTTTCAGTTGATCCACCGCCGCCCGATCGCGTACCGGATTGTGGATAACCGGACCCTCGCCTGCCGCGAACTCAAGATTGAGCCCCATCGGCTCCAACGGCAGTAAGATATCCGCAAAGATAATGGCCGCATCCAGCGGGAATCGATCAATGGGCTGAAGGGTGACTTGAGCCGCCAATTCAGGCGTCTTACACATCTCCAAGATTGAATGCTTCGCACGCAAGGTCCGATACTCGGACATGTACCGTCCGGCCTGGCGCATGAACCACACAGGGGTACAGTCAACCGGCTCACGTCGGCAGGCTTTCAAAAATCGATCATTCATGATGGCGGCATTGTAGTGACGCAGACGGAGTCCTGTCAAACAGGCAGAGGACTCGCCGTCCCGCCTCTAAATTTTCAGAAACTTGTCCCTCCGGAAGAGCCGGCAGAATCCTGTCGGGGTCAGGGCCATCTGGCACCGCTCACAAAAAACTGGTTTTACTTTCATCAGATTCTCTGTATAATACAGTACCAACCTAATCGGGACGCTCAACTAGCTTACTTGGGACCACGGCTCCCTGTCTCCCACCACAGTGGCTTTGCCGAATCCCCCGACCTAATGAGGAGAATTGTATGTCCGACGTGCAAGCATGTACACCGAGCAAGGCGCAGCAGATCTGGTATTCCTTTCTGCGCTGGTTTGACTCCTGGGCTGGCCTTGAACTGACGAAATCAGACGGACCGCCGAAGGTCGACTGGATTCGTAGTGTTCCATTTATTTTCATGCACTTAATGTGTTTCTGCGCAATTTTAGTCGGAGTGAGCTTCACTGCGGTCGCAGTGGCCATCGCGTTCTATTACATTCGCATGTTTGCGATTACCGGGTGGTACCATCGCTACTTCTCGCATCGCACGTTCAAGACATCTCGTACCGTCCAGTTTCTCTTTGCCCTCTTAGGCAGCACCTGTACACAACGTGGTCCTCTCTGGTGGGCCGGCCACCATCGCCATCACCATATTGCCTCCGATACCCCGGAGGATGTGCATTCTCCTCGCCAAGGGGGATTTCTGTGGTCACACATGGGCTGGATTATGTCGCAAACGTTTTATGCGCCTCGGCTCAAGAGCATTGCTGATTTTGCCAAGTTTCCGGAGTTGCGGGTTCTCGACCGCTATGATGTCCTCGTGCCCGTCTTAACCGGCGTCGGTATGTTCGGGTTCGGCAAGCTGTTGGAAGCCTATGCGCCTGAACTCGGCACCAACGGCATCCAGATGCTGATCTGGGGATACTTTATCTCGACCGTGGCGCTGTTTCACGGAACCTGTACGATCAATTCGTTGTCGCATGTCTACGGCTCACAGCGGTACGAGACCGGCGACGACAGCCGAAATAACTTCTTCCTGGCCTTAATCACCATGGGAGAAGGCTGGCATAACAACCACCACTACTATCCGGCCTCGACCAGGCAAGGATTCTACTGGTGGGAAATCGACATGACCTATTACTGCCTGAAAGGACTCGAGTGGCTGGGATTGATCTGGGATATCCGTGACGTTCCGGAGTATGTCCGTGAGGGGAAAACCAGACAAGATTCAGACCGCAGCGTGCTCAAGAAGAAGATTGAAGCTGCAGTCAAGGCTGCGGAGCTTCCGGCGCCGCAACCGCAATTAGAACTCACACCTCCTTAGACCCAATCGGATTCCGTCTTGGACCTTGGTCGATCCGCAAACTGATCGGCCAAGGCCTCCCGAATCCGCCGGCTCTCCCCCTCGATTCCCTTTCGTTCCTCATCGGACAGCACCCACGCATCACCGGCACTCAGTTGAAACCGAAAGTGGTCTTCATTGAGAGTAAACCATTCGACATACGGATGGGGCTCCAGGTTCGGATGTGGATCCAGCGAAATGAGGTTCACGGTTCCGATCTGAGGATTGGCCATATCACCGATCACATGCCCCGCCGTCTCATCGTCTTCAAAACGGCTGTTGCTGAATCGAATCACCTCACCCGCGATATCAGGTTTGAAATTGCCGCGCAAATAAAAATCCACCGGCCCTACTCCCGCAAAAACGACCTGTCCGACTACCGTCCCATCCATACGGTTATCAAGAAATCCTTCGCGTACCCACCGTCCATTGCCGAACTTCTGTGCCATCTGTCTCCTCACTCCTGGTGAAATAATCAGCCACCAAACGCTCCGATGATGACCGCCAACAGAATCAGCGCGCTACCGATCCAGCCTTGCGCATCCAACGTTTCTCCAAGAAAGTACCATGAAAGCCAGGCCGCATAGGCCGGCTCAGACGCGAATAGAAGTGCCACCTGCTGGGCCGGAACCAGTTGCTGAGCCCACATCTGTACGGCAAATGCCAGCGTCGCCAGCACCCCCGTGACAACCAATCCGGCGAGCAGAACGGGGGTGGGTGAAAACGCGCTCACTGGAGCATCTTCCCACCATGGGGCAGGGAGAAACAACAGCGTCATCGCCGTCATCTGCCAGAGAAGGAGCGACGGGGCATCAACCTGACGAGTAAATCGCTCAAGGCAAATGATATGGCCGGCAAACGCCACGGCGCATCCCAGTGTCATGAGATCGCCTCGATTCATGGAGGTGTTTGGCTTGACGAGGAGCCACAACCCGACCACCGCGATTACGGTCGCCAAGACCGCACGCTGGTCCACTCGTAGAAGGATCAACGGCACGAAGACCACATAGAGGGCTGTAAGAAAGGCTGAATTGGACGCCGTGGTGTACGCGAGCCCAACGGTTTGGAGCAGGTACCCGAGAAAGAGAAATACCGTCGAAAGTGCGCCAGCGGCCAATACTGCACGGTCATGATGCAAGCGGCGGCCACTGGCGACAAACCACAAAAAGATGAGCAAGGTCCCGAGAGAAAACCGGATGAATAAGAATGAGAGGGGGGGAATCTGCTCCAATGCCGCCTTCGTGGCGGGAAAGGTTGCACCCCAGATGAGGGTGGTCAGTAGGAGGGCGAGTCGCGGCATGAATGAGAAAGTGCTGAGTCCTGAGTGCCAAGCCTAGGAGTCCGCCCGTTCACTCACAACTCAGCACCCAGCACTTCTTTTTTTCTAGGGTTTGCAGAGCGGACACAACCGTTGCCGGTTCACTCCGGCCTGTTCCATCGCCCGAGTCGCCCGCTCTTTATCAGGGTAATCAAACCATCCGCCTTCCCAAAAGTCGCTGGAAGTGGCGGTCGATGGCACTTCCGAACACCGGTCTCGGTGGAGCGTCACGCGGTCGATGGCACGGGCGATATGCAACCAGTAGATCATGTTAGCCGGTGAGGGTAAAGAGTGAGTGGCAAGGAGCATTCGCAGTCACGCGCCTTACCCTGCCCCCTGACCGGTTCACGGGAGGAGCTGCCATTCATCCTTCTCGATGAAACACTTCACGCCGGTCTGCAGCTTTTTAACATCATCCTTCTCGAAGAGCCGCATATAGCGCTCGATTCGATCATCGTCGTCGATTCGTTCTTCCTGCATGACACCGTTATTCCCCTTGTACCGTCGAATCAGCACTGGCATCGAAACCCTCCTCTGGAGCTGGCAGTTGAGCCGCGTAAGTTGTTAAAATGAGCAGAACATCGTAAGCTGATCAGCATCGCTTGCACAAGGGCTGTTTGTCAAGATCTGAACGGATCCATTGCTGTGGCATGAAGACCCTGGCAAGCTGCAGAACGCTCGTACGGAAGAGGTCTCACTCAACTCGGTAGAACCGCGATCTTGCGAATGCTTCGTTCGGATGCATGCCCCTGACGACATGGCTGCGGAAGGGGAAGCAGGCAAGCCAAGAGAAAGGACGCGATCCTGTGCCACTCTATGAATACCGTTGTGGACAGTGCGAGAAGCAGTTTGAAGCCACCCAGTCCGTCTATGCCAGGGTCGAAGACACCGAGTGTCCCCATTGCCACGCGCGGGAGGCGACGCGCCTGCTCTCTGCATTCTCATCAAATGTCGTCGGCACCCGCAAACCCGGATTCACCGAGAGCAAAGCCAAGGCCATGAACCAGGAACGAATGGAGCGATTCGTCAAACTGCCGCCGCTAAATGCCAAACGTAATGTCCCGCCGCCGAACATGTCGTCCGAATCCGAGCCCTCTTCGGCGGACCGAACCGCATCCGAGTCATAAACATGATAAACCGGTTTGCCGTGACTGGGATCAGCCGCACGCATCATCGTCTTCCCCGTGGCGGAGAACGGCCATGACAGGACGATCGTTCGTTACTCGACTCTGTGTAGCGCTGATTCTCTTCATCTCTCCGCTCCAGGTATGGGCGCAGATTTCAGGAAACCTGCTCATCGTCGGCAACGGCCCTGAACAAGCGACCATCGAGGCGCTGGCACGCGCCTTCGAAAAGGCCAATCCCCGTGCCTATGTCGACATACATTGGGATGAGGATTCTTCGCCGGCGCAGTTAGTTCGGACCGGCCAGGCGCAGATTGCCGTGACAGGCATAGAAGACTCGACACTGGCCGCCTCACAAATCGGCTGGGACGGCATTGGCATTGTCGTGCATCTTTCGAACTTTACCAAGGAAGTGACGACGCAACAGGTCGCCGACGTGTTTTCAGGGACAATCAGGGAATGGTCGGAACTGGGTGGTCCGGAGACGAGAATCCTGCTGATCGACCGATCCCGTACCCAGAACATCCGCGAAACGTTTGAATCCCATCTTGGAATCACCGGAAAGATTCCGAGGACTGCAACGGTCATCGGATCGGACGACACGGTCATCAAGACCGTCGTAGGCACCCTTCCGCCGCTCTCTGCCGTTGCCTATGTATCGTTGAATACCGGCCTCTCCGCCGTCTCTAACGGGGTCGCCGTCCGTCTCCTGCCTGTCGATAAGATCGAACCGGAGATTCCAACGGTCCGAGACGGGCGATACCGTCTGCGACGCCCACTGCTTCTCCTCTCGAAAAAAGACTCGAATCCTCTTATTGAAACTTTTATCGCATTTGCGCTATCTCCTCCTGGTCAAGCCATTGTGGGAGAACTCTATGTGGCCATGTCGGGCAAGTAATTCCGTCGCTTCGCGCGAAGGGAGGTGCTGATGGCAATCCTGTTCCGCGTTATCTTCCTGCTTCTCTCGTGGTTGGTGTTACGTGAGGGAGAAACACGAATGACCCTCGCTGAAGAGGGTGTGGTCGTTGAGGGTGCAGGCTATACACTGCACGACGCGGAATCGATCAAGGGGCATGACGAACAACAACTGGCGAAAGACCCCGTCTGCGACAGCAGCAGAAAGCCAAAAATCCTGCGTGTAGAACCGGACGAGGCGAAGCCAGGGCAACCGGTTACCCTCAAAGGTGAGCACTTCGGAACAAGAGAGTGTTTCCGAGGCGTGGCGTTCAGTGCGGCGGGTCTCGCCAAGATTGATTACAAATTCGTAAATGAGACGACGTTGGAAGTCATCGTACCTGAGATCCAGCCCGGCATGTCATTCATCGACATCGTCGCCGGCGGCGGCAATGCCCGCTCGAAAGCCTTTTTAGTGCAACCCAAATAAACGGTTTTCCCGGACGACCGAAGAGCGTCCCGGACTTGGTGGAGGCACTGCTCACTCAACCAGCGGCTTGTTGCCGGACGGCTTTGGCAAGATTGTCGGGTGTCCCGATATCCAAATATTCGTCGTGGGGAAACTTCACGCTCTGGATTCGGACGCCCACCTTCAGAGCCTCCTGGAAGACCACGCCCACGGCCAAATCGCCCCCGGGATCGTTGGCTGTATGTGCCAACTGCCCCATCGTGCGTTTTGTTTCATCCGCACGCAGAAACCGATGGAGGAACTCGGAAAAGACCGGCGTCCACACGGCAAAACACCAGCCGAACGTGAGCATCGTCGACGCAGGTTTCATGACAATCGCACGAACCCATCCTGCGTCGTCAGAATCCACCATGTCCCAGATCCGCGGATCTTCAATACGATGCAGACCAAGCACGACGTCCGCACCGGTTCGTTCTTGCTGGTCGATCAGATGCCGATAGGCATCCGGCGGGCCGAATAAAATATCGGGAAAGCCGAAAGCAATCCGATACTGAGCGACAAAGGAATAGGCCCGATCGAGCGTGTCAGGAGGCCCCAGCGAACCGGGAATCACGAGATAGGCAAGCGACATCCCGACGCCCACTCCCTCCTGAAAATAGTTCGGGATGTCCCATTTCCCTTCACGAATCACGATGAACGTCTTGGCCACTCCCGCCGTTTTGAATTTTTCCAGCAGATACTGCGCTGCTACTTTTGGCCGTGGCATCCCGGTCTTCGGATCGTTCGTGAAGCCGACGGGAAACAACTCTTTACTACAAGGGAACGGTTGGAGGCGCTTGGCCTGTCCCGCCGCAGGAATGAGGCCGACGACTTCCGGCCAGGAACGAGCGCGTGGATCGGCAAGAGGTTCCGTCATAAGAATATTATTATCTCTGGATTCACACGATGAGTCCAGACAAGTCGATACGGTCCGCAGGGATTTCACTTTGCATGCACGGCAACACTTTCCGACACAGCGGTAAGAGAATCCTATCCAGCTCAGACCAGATCATGCCTGTTTCCAGATATCTCGACAAGCGAAGGTAGAATCGTGTAGCTTATTCACGATCTCATGTGCTGATGCTTTAATTACGCTCACCCATATAAAGAGAGTTCGCCTGATGCCACAGTTCTGGTCTCACCTAGCACTATCCGCCGCATGTTTCGCTGTCGGCCTCTCTCTCTCCGTCCCGGCCTCTGCCACGCCACCGGTCAAAGAACGCCTTCCGTTGACGATGAGCGGAACCGGCTGTAGCGAGAAAGAAGCGGAGATCGGCAAGGTCTTGCAGGCCATTCCCGGCGTCATCAGCGTTGACTTCAACCGTATCCCAGACCATGTCCTTGTCGACATTACGCCCAGCAGTGTGAAGCCTGAGGATGTATTGCATCAAGTCAACGACGCCGCATCCTCCTGGCAGTGCAAGGTTGAGATCATCGAGGGATGTATCTCGGCCAAGATGCCGACAGCTTCAGTTGCCCCACACCAACATGAGTAGTGACCAGCCTCCTGACAGGCTACGGACACATTCATCTTTTGACCTCCGCGCCTCTCAGCGGTATCGAGTGCTCGGAGAATGTTCGCTCGTGCCGCTACGTTCCGAACGCAGTGTGAGGCTTCTGATGCCGGTTTCCAAAATCTGGAACCACTCCTATGAGGACCACGCTTGGTTCATAGTCGCCGTCGTTTGAAACTCCCGGATTATGCCCCACATTCGGAGAACGTCGATGGTCAGGGCGGCGCCATAGGAGGGACCGTAGTCCCGCTCGGAGAGATGTCCCATGCTGTCGTTCCAGGTTTCGAACCGCAGCGGCCCGGCTGAGGCTGCCAGCGACCATGCGAACTGCTTCTGGCTCTGACCCGTAGTATTGACGAAGATCCCGGAATCCCACATCAGCGCCAATTCAATTTCCCAGGTTGGAATCGTTTCCCCGGTGGCCGTTGTCCGATATTGACCAATGGCAATCGCCGGCTGAACCAGCCCCGCCGTGCTTCTGATGGAGTGGAGCACTGCGCCGTTGCTCTGATAGCTGATCCGCCCCATCGCGGAGACCCGGACGTTGATATCGCCCCATTTCTCCGACCGCCACACCGACGGAGTAATCTGCAGCCGACGGATACCGCCCCGCAGAAACCCTTGTTGATAAATGGTGCCGACGGAAAATCCCCCGCCGGCAAACACCACTTTCCGATCAAAGAGGGAAACCCATCGCGTGATCGATCCATCGATCATGACATCGGTTTCCTTCCGAGGGTCCACCGTGGGCACCGACGGCAGTTGGCGCAACTGATGGACCACCTTATTTTGGAAGTACTGCGAAGGTTCATCACTCGTGGGACTGATCCCAGCCGTGAGATTGGTACTCCAGTTTTTCCACAGCCAACTCGTCCCCGAATAGTCCCAATGTTTCGTCCAGCTGAGGGTAATGAGATTAAAGCCGAGCGTATTGCCGACTGTGGAATCATACTTATTTCCTAAACCATCAATCGGGGTAAAGCGATTGAGCGTCAGCCCCGAGGTGACGGTTGTATATTGATCCGGAAATGCCGTACTCCCCCAATGCACCGACGGAGCCGGCGACTCACCTCGTGCAGGACTCGGGACGAGCCAGACAAGCAGAGAGAAGAACAGCAGCGACATCCCCCACGCAGGCGACCGCCGCCGGCTCCGTGTGAGCGGACAACTGTGGCAGCTCCGCGCATCACCGTCTCCTTTCACGCCGAATCCAACATCAACCGCAGCGGATGGGGGACAGACCATCAGCATCACCCTTTCCTCCATGAGCATTGATAGCGAGAACAGGATCACCAGGCACCACGCGGGTCATTCTACAAGATGCCGCCGTATGTCGCGATCACATTCTCACCCGGCGGCAGCGCTCAGACTTGATGGCAACATCCCGGAGAAGCGCTGTCCCGGCGCTTCTCCCTCGACAGGCCTCCTGATCCTATGCTAGCTTACGCGTTCACTTTCTGATGATCGTCTTTTACCCTGCAACCACTCGTCGATCGAGCGTATGTTTAAGAAAATTTTAGTCGCCAATCGCGGCGAAATCGCCATGCGGATCATCCGCGCCTGCCGCGAATTGAACATCGCCACCGCCGCCATTTACTCTGAAGCCGATTCGACCGGCATCTACGTGAAGAAAGCCGACGAGTCCTACCTGGTAGGACCGGGGCCGGTGAAGGGGTTCCTCGACAGCAAGCAGATTGTGGACCTCGCCGTGCGGATCGGTGCGGACGGGATCCATCCGGGCTATGGATTTCTCGCGGAAAATGCCGAGTTCGCCGAACTCTGCCAGGCTTCCAACATTACCTTCATCGGCCCGTCCACTCATGCCATCACCCTGATGGGCAGCAAGGTCAAGGCCCGCGAACTTGCCGAATCGGCCGGTGTGCCGATCGTGCCCGGTACGGACGGGGCCATCACCAACGTCAAAGAAGCTCTCGCCTTCGCCCATAAAGCCGGCTACCCGGTGATGATCAAGGCAAGCGCCGGCGGGGGTGGTCGCGGACTGCGCGTGGTCCGGTCGGATGAGGAACTGCGGGACAATATGGAAGTCGCTGCACGCGAGGCTCAAGCATCTTTTGGCGACGGCAGCGTGTTCATCGAGAAATACATCGAACGACCGCATCACATTGAGTTCCAAATATTGGGCGACCGGCACGGCAACATCATTCATCTCGGAGAACGGGACTGCTCGATCCAGCGACGCCACCAGAAATTGATCGAGATCGCGCCATCATTGATCCTGACGCAGGAGCTCCGGGAAGAGATGGGCAACGCCGCCATTGCCATCGCGCGCGCCGTGAACTATGACAATGCGGGAACCGTGGAATTCCTCCTTGATCAAGCCGGCAAGTTCTACTTTATCGAGATGAATCCACGGCTCCAAGTCGAGCACACCGTCACCGAGCAGATCACGGCAATCGACATCGTGCGGAATCAAATCAAGATCGCGGCCGGTCTCCCACTCAGCATCCAGCAGAAGGATGTGATCTTGCAAGGCCATGCCATTCAATGTCGGATCAATGCGGAAGACCCCAAAAACAATTTCCTGCCTTGTACAGGAACCGTAACGGCGTATTTGTCTCCCGGCGGGATCGGCGTACGCATCGACGGAGCAGTCTATAAGGATTACACCGTCCCGCCCTACTATGACGCCCTGCTCGCCAAACTGACGGTCCGAGGCCGGACATGGGAGGAAACCGTCAGCCGCATGCGGCGTTCACTTGAAGAATATGTCATTCGAGGGCTCAAGACGACGATCCCGTTTATGGAAGCCATCATGCAGGAACCGGACTTTATCGCGGGACGCTTCGACACGTCCTACCTCGATACGCACCAGGAATTGTATGCGTACCCTGAGTTTGAGCCGCCGGAAGATCTGGTGCTGGCGCTGTCTGCGGCGATCGCCGCCTACGAAGGACTCTAACAGGATGCTGAAAAAGACTCCCAGCGTCGTTCTCGCATCGCTCAGAAGCTCAACGTACCGAAGTGTACGCCTCGCCTCTTCGCTTGCTGCGGCCTTGCTGGACAGCCTTTTTGAGCATCCTGATATGATTCTCGCGTTAGACTCACACAAACATTTCCAGGCATATTGTCGACATCACCCGATTATTTCCGCAGCCTACTATGTCGGGCAAACCCACTGACTCTGAAGAAACGCACTAACCATCATGGCAAAACGACGAGCATCAACAAAGAAGCCACAAAAAAAGACCAGGCCATCGGCCCCGACGATCAAGACTTCCAGATCGGTCGCCTCGCATCCCAATGAGTTCACCATTACGCCGGCCGTCGGCAAACCGGTCTTGATCACCGATGTCGCCCTGAGGGATGGGCACCAATCCTTGCTGGCCACGCGGATGCGAACCGAGGATATGCTGCCGATCGCACAAAAACTGGACGCGGTCGGCTATTGGTCCCTGGAAGTATGGGGCGGTGCCACCTTCGATACCTGTCTCCGTTTCTTGAAAGAAGACCCCTGGGAACGGCTCCGCGCGTTACGGGTGGCTATGCCCAATACCAAGCTCCAAATGTTGTTGCGAGGGCAAAATCTCGTCGGCTATCGCCACTACGCCGATGATGTGGTGGAACGGTTCATCGAGCGCTCAGCGACGAACGGCATCGATGTCTTCCGTATCTTCGACGCGCTCAATGACGTGCGGAATCTCGATCGGGCCGTGAGCGAAGTGAAAGCCTGCGGCAAACATGCCGAAGCCACCATCTGCTACACGGTGAGTCCCGTCCATAGTATCGACCGGTTCGTGGATTTGGCGAAAAAACTTGAGGATCTTGGAACGGACACCATTTGCATCAAAGATATGGCCGGACTGCTGGCGCCGCTCGATGCCTATCACCTGGTGCGCCGACTGAAAGCCGCCGTCAAGGTTCCGCTTCACCTCCATTCGCATTATACGTCAGGAATGGCTTCCATGGCTTCGCTGATGGCCATTCTTGGAGGCCTCGACATGCTCGATACCTCCATCTCCCCGTTGGCAGGCGGCACATCTCATCCGGCGACGGAAACGTTGGTGGCCTCACTCCAAAACACCCCGTACGACACAGGGCTGGATCTCACGAGTTTTCAACCGATCACCGAACATTTCCGAACGGTTCGCCGCAAATACCGCCAGTTCGAGAGCGACTTTACCGGAGTCGACGCGGAAATTCTCACGTCGCAAATTCCCGGCGGCATGCTGTCGAACCTCGCCGCTCAATTGACCGAGCAAAACGCCCTCGACCGGATGAAAGAAGTGCTCGACGAGGTTCCGCGCGTGCGAAAAGAAATGGGCTATCCTCCGTTGGTCACCCCGACCAGCCAAATCGTCGGCACGCAGGCAACTCTTAATGTGCTGACCGGAGAACGGTACAAGGTCATCACCACCGAGACAAAAAATTATTTCCTTGGACTCTACGGCCGTGCACCCGGGCAGGTGGATCTCGATGTGATGGCGCGCGCGACCGGCGATGAAACCCCGATCAAGACCAGGCCGGCTGATCGACTGGAGCCGGAACTGGATGAAGCCAGGAAAGAACTGCCGGCCTCGGCTCAAAGCGTCGAGGACCAGTTGTCGTTCGTGCTGTTCCCTGCCATCGCATCCGATTTTTTTGAGGCCCGCGAGAAGGGTGACTTGACCCCGGAGCCGCTGGACGTCGGTTCAGCCAAGGGCCCGTCGACGGCGCATGAGTTACATTTGGCGCCGGTCGAATTCAATGTCACAGTCCATGGTGAGACCTACCATGTGAAGGTCTCGGGTTCAGGCCGCAAGGTCGATGGCCGCAAACCCTACTACATCCGTGTCAACGATAAGCTGGAAGAAGTCTCGCTCGAACCGATCCAGGAAGTGCTCGCCGGTGTTCCGGAATCTCCGGAGATCGGGACGGGAGGAAAACCCAAGCGTCCCAGACCTGCCAAACCCGGCGATGTGGCTCCCCCGATGCCCGGTCGCGTGGTGAAGGTCCTGGTTGCTGTCAATGATTGTGTGAAGGCCGGCGACCCGCTGTTGATCATCGAAGCGATGAAAATGGAAAGCCGGGTACCGGCGCCGATCGATGGCCGGGTTGCCGCAATCTTGACCGCAGAGGGCGAGAATGTGAAGACGGATGAAACGGTCATTCAGCTGGAGTGACTCCATCACCAGTTCAATCCTCGGCCCATCCAGACGCTGTCGGCCGGCACTGCTCATCCTCGGCTTCGTCTCGTCCCTCATGAGCGCATGCACCACTCCGCCGCAAATTCCACCCTACTTTGAAACGCTAGAACGCTCCCCAAGCAAGCGCATCCCGATCAGCACGGTGCTCGTCCGTGATCAACGGATCGCCTATCTTGATGTCGGCACAGGACCACCCGTCATTCTGATCCACGGCTTTGGCGGATCCATGTGGCAATGGGAACATCAGCAGCATGACTTGTCGCAACATTTCCGTATTTTGACGCTCGATCTCCCTGGTTCCGGCTTATCCGACAAGCCGGACATCGACTACCTGCCGGATCAGATGTTGGACTTCTGTGTTGGATTTATGGATGCCCTTCACATCGAAAAAGCCACGTTGGTGGGCAATTCGATGGGAGCCGGTTTGGCGATCGGCATGGCGCTGACCCATCCAAGCCGTGTCGACAAACTCGTGCTCATCAGTGGGTTGCCCTCTTACGTAAAGGAAAAACTCACCAGCCGGTCGTTCAAACAGGCCCTGGAATCCCGTGCTCCTTCCTGGCTGGTTTCCTTCGGCAACTGGTTCTTCGGTGGGCTGATCACCGCGCCCGTCCTGAAGGAAATCATCAACGACCACCGGCTCCTGACCCCGGCCGTTCTTGAACGGTCCAATCAGAATCGCCGGCGCCCCGGCATTATCAAACCCCTCATGGCCGTGCGAAACGCG
The DNA here is from genome assembly GCA_900696515.1 of uncultured Nitrosospira sp. GTDB lineage: Bacteria > Nitrospirota > Nitrospiria > Nitrospirales > Nitrospiraceae > Nitrospira_D. The sequence continues at coordinate 77,724 of CAADGK010000133.1, forward strand.
CTCCCACCATGGGAATCCGAGTTCGCCCCACGTCTGAGCAGCATCACGCACCCGACGATGATCATCTGGGGAGAATACGACCGAGTGTTTCCCCTCGCCGTCGGTGAAGAACTGCACCAGAGGATTCAGGGCTCAACCTTCGTCAAAGTCCCCAATGTCGGACATCTGCCGCAATGGGAACAGCCGGAGCTGGTGAACCGATCGCTGATCGCGTATATTCACACATCACCCTGAACCCAACACGTGAATGGGATCTCCCCACTCACGGCATCAGAAAGGAGTTCACCATGCGAACGGGATCTTGGGCTGTCATGGTTGCGGCAATCGGCTTTTCTGCTGGTCTCGTCGGTTGTCAAACGACCGGGAGCAACCCCTTCACATACAAAAACATGCCCGTGTCCAACGGCACCGCCGTCGCCGGGGAGGGCAACAAGGTCCTTTTTCAGGGCAACCCGCTGACACTTGCCGGGAGCGGGATAAAAATCGGCGACCCGCTCCGTGATGTGAAGGTGGCACAGAATGACTTGTCCCTTGTGAACATTGCAGAGACCAAGGGCTCGGGTAAAGTCCGTATCATCAGTGTGGTGCCGTCGCTCGATACCCCGGTCTGCGAACAACAGACCCACATTCTGAGCGAGCGGAATAAAGGCCTTGATAAGATGGTGGAACTGATCACCGTCAGCATCGATACGCCCTTCGCTCAAAAGCGATTCGCCGGGGAAGCCAAGATCGCCAACGTGACCTTCCTCTCCGACTATCGCGGCGCTGAATTCGGGAAAACCCATGGCCTCTTCTTGGAAGGACCATCCCTCTTGACCAGAGCCGTCATGGTCATCGACAAGACCAATACCGTTCGCTACCTCCAAATCACTCCTGAACTCACCCAACTACCGGATATGGAAGAAGCCTTCCAGTTCGCCCGTCGCTTGGTCACGGAGAGCTGAGAGAAAGACAGGTTGAGGTTCGAGGGGCACATATTTCCGCTCTCCTCGACCTCAGCCTCAGTCTCTCCTAACATCCATGCCTCACTATGATGTACTTGTCATCGGGACCGGGCCGGCGGGGCAGAAGGCTGCCGTTCAGGCGGCCAAACTCGGCAAGAAAGTCGGGATCATCGAGCGCAAGATGGTCCTCGGCGGCGTCTGTATCAATACGGGCACCATTCCCAGCAAATCACTCCGTGAAGCCGTCCTCTACCTGTCCGGATTTCGACAACGCAACATCTACGGAGGCACCTACCGTCTGAAAAAGACGATCACGATCGAAGACTTGGCCTTCCGCGCCAATCACGTCATCAAACACGAAATTCAGATTGTTCAGCAGCAGATGGCCCGCAACCAGGTGGCTATGTACTTTGGAACGGCCAGCTTTCTCGACCCACATCGGCTTCATGTACAGACCTCCCGTGGAGCGCTCGAACTGACGGCCGACTTCTTCATCATTGCCGTGGGAACCGAGCCCGCTCGGCCATCCGAGGTTCCCTTCGATGACCACACGATCATCGATACGGACGGCCTTCTCGCCTTACGGCATATTCCCAAATCCCTCGTCATTGTCGGAGGAGGCGTGATCGGAACCGAATATGCGTCGATGCTTGCCGCCTTGGGAGTGCCCGTCACGCTCATTGACAAACGCCCGCGACTGTTGGAATTCGTCGATACGGAGATCATTGAGACACTCCAGCGCCAGATGAGAGATTTGGGCATTACGCTCTATCATAACGAAGAAGTGGTTGCGATCACACGGCACGGAGGACAGGAGGTCCGGGTGTCCTTGCGGAACAATCCGCCGCTTCACACCACCACCCTCCTCTATGCGATTGGCCGAGTCGGGGCGACGGCGGCACTGAATCTGAAATCGATCGGCCTTCAACCTGATGCCCGTGGAAGGCTGACCGTGAACGAACATTTCCAAACGACGCTTCCTCACGTCTATGCGGCCGGCGATGTCATTGGATTCCCGGCTCTGGCGTCCACCTCCATGCAACAGGGTCGCCACGCAGCCAGCCATGCCTTTGGCCATCCGGATCGAATGGATACCGCACTCCTCCCCTACGGCATTTATGCCATTCCGGAAATCTCCATGGTCGGTCGGAACGAAGAGGAGCTGAAACAAGCCGACGTGCCCTACGGCGTCGGCATTGCCCGCTATAAGGAAATCGCCCGTGGACAGCTGATCGGGGATGAAACCGGCATGCTGAAGCTGCTGTTTCATCGGCACACCCGACATCTCTTGGGTGTGCATGCCATTGGAGAAGGCGCCACCGAACTGATCCATATCGGACAAGCCGTGATAGCCTTTCATGGTAAGATCGATTACTTTATCGATACGGTCTTCAACTACCCGACATTGGCCGAATGCTACAAGGTCGCGGCCTTGGATGGCATGAACCGCCTCCCCAGACCATGGATTCCATATCTGTAATATAGAAGCACATCACGACAGGTTCCGAATATGAAGTGCCCGCTCAAAACTCACAACCTCTCGACTCGGAGCTCATATGTCATTCTCAAACCATTTGCGCAAACTTGCCAGTTCAATCTGGGATTCCCAACTGACTCACCCCTTTGTCGTTGCACTCGGCGACGGCACGTTGCCTGAGCAACAGTTCAAATACTACATCCTGCAAGATGCACGGTTTCTCGGCGACCTCGCGCGTGTCTTCTCTGCGGCCGCCGTCAAAGCGCCCGACTCAGAGAGCGCTCTCCGCTTCAACAAGCTGGCGGAAGAGACGATCGTCGTCGAGCGCAGCCTGCACGAAAATTACGGCAAACGCTGGAACATGACCGCCAAACAGATGACCTCCGTTCCCATGGCGCCGACCAATTATGCGTACACCAGACACATGCTCGCGGTAGCCGCCGCAGGCACTGCGACGGAAATCACCGTCGCGGCTCTCCCCTGTGCATGGGTCTATTGTGTCGTGGGACAACATTTATTACGAAAAGGTCCTCCGGCCAAGCACCATCCCTACCGTGAGTGGCTCATGCTCTATGCGTCTCCCGAGTTTGCGGAAGTCCAACTCTGGATGCGGAAGAAAGTGGATCAGTGGGCCAAGACTGCGGGGAAAGACGAACTCCGGCGGATGGAAGACTCCTTCATCATCAGTTCACGCTATGAATGGATGTTCTGGGACATGGCCTGGCGCGAAGAAAAGTGGCCGGTGTAGGACATGGACGGAGTCACGACGCTGGGACTGACAGCCGGAACATTGACCACGATTGCCTTCATTCCTCAGATCGCGAAGGCGTGGCAGTCCAAATCGACCGGCGATCTCTCCTGGGGGATGGTGACGACATTCAGCACGGGTGTGCTGCTGTGGCTCATCTACGGCATCTGGATTGATTCCTTGCCCGTCATTCTCGCGAACGCCGTCACGCTCCTACTCCAATGTGGGATCATCGCACTGAAGATCAAGTACGGGTAGAGATCCAAATAGATGAGTACCGGCCAACACCATTCGTCTCACAACTGTCCGCTAGAATACGCAAAGAATCGGAACCGGTATTCCTTCATATCAATGGAAAGTACACGGAAATACGTTCTTTCACTGCTATCGGGTTGGCAGCGATCAGATGCGGAATTCGACAGGGACACCTTGCCGATCTCCATACAGTGTGGCTATAACTGCAGCTCTTAAAGTGCCAGTCATAGCATCCAGGACCTGTATCGCTCTATCACTTCCAAGCCGCAGAACGATCACAAGCTCTGCACCTCTTGTCTCAACAGCCGAGCATCATGATGAACCGTGGGCATATGGATCATCTCCGTGGACGAGCCTATCGAGGGTTCGAGAGGAGGTGTGAAAATCCGCCCTGTAAAGGCGGAGCTTCAATGAGAAGCTCGTCCTACTGGTTAGGGAACGCATGCGACACGGGTGATTCCTTAGGTCCTGTCTTGCCAGATTGTCGGGTCTCGTCGCCCATGAAAGACCGCAAGAATGACCACGCAGTCATTTCTGACACGAAAGAAAACTGAATAGGGGAAGCGGCGTGCAACGGTCTTGCGCACATCAGCAAGAATAGGCGGGTATCTCTCTGGATGCGCGGCCGCTCGGAGCACTGCCTCGTCGATCTCTCTGAGAAACTCTTCGCCAAGTCCTGGGCGTCGCTGGTCGTACCACGTGGCAGCCTCTTCAACCTCATGTCGTGCCGCCACTCGAAAGACAACACGGAGACTCATCGAGCCAAACGAGCTCGCACCGAGGCCTTGATCTCCTCCCACGGAATCACGTGGTCAGGGAATGCGTCGTCATCTCTCACGCGCCGATCAAGCTCAGCTCGTTGTGCCTCCGTCAGAGGAAAACTGGCCGAATCTGCACATATACTTGCCCAGATCTCTTCAACCAATGAGAGCCGTTCCTCTATATTGAGCTGATCGATCCCCAACGCTTTCACAGAAATGGCCATTGCCTCTCCCTTTGTAGTATTTCATTCCATGTCTGATCAGAATAGGAATTGCAATATTTTCTCCTAGCGTTGACGACCTGTCAAGAAACCTCCTTGCAGTGCACTAATGAGCGCTACGACTTCTGTCTCGCCTTGGCTAGCGCCATGGCCATGGCGCTGAGCGGCTGAGGCGCTCGTAAAGACTGGCCGGCTGACGACGGTCCATGACCACGCTGACCACCAGCTGTGCTGTTGCCCGGCGATGTCGAGACTGTCGGACGGCTTGCGGTATCATCAAGGCGCATCGTCAACGCGATACGCTGGCGTTTCAGATCGACGTCGATTACCTTCACCTTGACGACCTGCCCCGGCTTCACCACCTCATGAGGATCCTTGATGAATCGATTAGCCAATGCCGACACATGCACCAGTCCATCCTGATGCACCCCGATGTCGACGAAGGCTCCGAATGCCGCGACATTTGTAACTACCCCCTCGAGAACCATGCCAGGCTGTAAGTCACTCACCGATTCAACCCCGTCACGGAACGTCGCCGTCTTGAATTCAGGCCGAGGATCGCGGCCAGGCTTTTCCAGCTCACTAAAAATATCTTGCACCGTCGGCAGCCCAAACTTGTCATCGGTAAAGTCAGCGGCCGATATCTCCTTCAAAACAGCCCGCTTGCCCATCACCTCGGCTATCCCGGTTCCTAATTTGGTCAGAATCCGTTCGACCACCGGATAGGCCTCCGGGTGAACGGCGGAACAGTCCAAGGGATTATCCCCGTCTGGAATGCGCAGGAAGCCTGCCGCTTGCTCGAACGTCTTGTCACCAAGACGAGGGACCTTGCGGATCGCCGTCCGATTGGGAAACGGTCCGTTTGTATTGCGATAGTCCACAATGTTTCGAGCCAAGGCTTTATTGAGCCCCGAGACCCGTTCCAGCAACGGAACCGAGGCCGTATTCACATTGACGCCCACGGCATTGACGCAATCTTCGACAGTGGCATCGAGCGATCTGGCCAAGGCCTTCTGATCCACATCGTGCTGATATTGGCCAACTCCGATGGCCTTCGGTTCGATCTTCACCAGCTCCGCCAGCGGATCCTGGAGTCGTCGCGCAATCGACACCGCCCCTCGTAAACTGACATCCAGCTCCGGAAACTCTGCTGCGGCAAAGGCCGAAGCCGAGTAGACCGATGCGCCTGCTTCACTCACGACGATTTTTGCCAGCTTCTGCTCAGGCTTTTGAGCTGTGACCAGTTTGATAACCTCACCGGCTAACTTGTCCGTCTCCCGGCTCGCCGTACCGTTGCCGATCGCCAGCAATTCCACGCCATGCCGAACAATCAGCCGAATCAGGGTCTCCAATGCCCCCTGCCAATCGTTACGCGGTTGGTGAGGATAGATCGTCTCCGTGTCCAACAACTTTCCCGTCGCATCAACGACCGCCACTTTGCACCCGGTGCGAATACCAGGGTCCAGACCGAGGATGGCCTTGGGCCCGGCCGGAGCCGCCAACAACAGCTCATGGAGATTCTTGGCAAAAATCCTGATCGCCTCAGCTTCGGCAGTCTCCCGCAATTGCACGAGCAGCTCCGCGCTGACGGTCAGATGCATTTTGACACGCCACGTCCAGTCACAGACACCGGCCAGCCACTTGTCGGCCGGTCGACCACGATCGGCAATGCCGGCATGAGCGGCAATCATGGCGACACAGGGATGGGGAACCATGGCATCGAGCGCCTCTCCCAGACCAAGCTCGAGCTTTAACACCCCGAGAGTACGACCTCGGAACAGCGCCAAGGCCCGATGCGAGGGAATGGCCTTGATCGGTTCCGAATAAGCATAATAATCGCGAAACTTTTCTTCCTCAGCCGTTTCCTTGTCCTTCATCACCGTCGACGTCAACACACCCTCATTCCACAGGCGTGTCCGTATTGCGGCCAGGAGATCGGCGGTTTCCGAAAACCGTTCCATCAAGATGTCCCGAGCCCCTTCGAGCGCGGCTTTGACATCCGGCACATGGACGGCGTCCACTCCTTCCGAAGCCGGCACCACGCGAATATACTTGAGTGCTTCCTGCTCGGGAACCAACAGAGGGTCGACGACCAGAGCATCTGCCAACGGCTCGAGCCCCGCTTCACGCGCGATCTGCGCGCGAGTGCGCCGTTTCGGTTTGAAGGGAAGATACAGGTCTTCGACGGCCTGTTTGGTCGTGGCCCCCTCAAGACTCGCGCGCAAGGCGTCGGTGAGCTTTCCCTGTTCCTCAATGGAAGCCAACACGGCCGCACGCCGCTCCTCCAGCTCACGCAGATAGCGCAGGCGCTCTTCCAACGTCCGGAGTTGCGTATCGTCAAGATTGCCTGTCGCCTCCTTCCGATACCGCGCAATAAATGGAACCGTCGCACCGTCATCGAGCAAGGCCACCGCCGCGGCGACCTGCGGACCTCCGACGCCAAGCTCCTTGGCGATGGTCGGAATGATCTTGCGCTGCATCACATCGGTTGCAATGAGGGTTATGCCGGTCGTCTCAGTCATCATCGGGATCACACGCCTATCTTTCCGAACACGGAATCAGTCCGCGCTCTCTGGGTGGTGAAGGGGAAAGCCATCATTGTACGTAGGGGAACCGTTCGCGTTCGGGAAGACAGAACAAGACAGGAGAACGATCCATGGATTAGTGTGAAAGGGTTCCGAATGCGGCAAACAACTGTCCGGCCAGGTAATGGGTCCCCATGCCGTCACCAAACCGCTTGCGACGAAGGAAGTCATTGAACACTCGGCCATCCGTCGTCTTATGGATATCGGGATATCGAAGATTCATCCGATAGCGCTCAATCCCTCGTGACAGTGAACTGACGAAGAACACCGTGCCGTCGGACTCGACTTTCTCCACCACTCCGATGTGCGTAAGCGGATCATTGGGCAAACCGTCACCGTTGAAATCCCACGTGTTATGAAAAAAGACCAAGTCTCCCGGATGAACGATCGGGCCATAATGAATCCGGCCATGTTCGACGATATGGGTATAAATGCGTCCTACCCCGTTTCCTCCATCCAGCTCTCCTAAGCCGCTATAGAGATCGACACGTTGTGACGCATACACGCCTCGCACAAACCCGGAACAATCGGGATTATAATTGCGGCCACCGATCTGAATCCGAGGCTGTCCGACAAAACGCACGGCCGTCTTGGCCAGTGCCGTCTGCCGCGGCATCCCCTTGGCCATGGCACAGCACGACATGCCCCGCGTGCCCGTCGTGGGAATCATCGTACGATCGGAATCGGCTGATTGGCGGGCGCTGATGGCACAACCGGAGACTGTCCCCGCAAGCGCCAAGATGAGAAGACCGATTGTCCAGGAGGAACGGGGCGAGGCTCGACTCATTGTCCATCAGTATACAGATCCGCTACTGAAAGACAATACTTACTCAGCCGTTCCATCCCCCTCCTGCCTCCGTCATCAACAGACTTAGTTCCTCCACGCGCCATCAGGAGAGGAGTTCATCAAGCCACCGTGATCCTCTATCCTCCCGCACTCCCGACCGGTCCACCCGGTTCGGTCATGCGCCACGGATCAAGGAGTTCAGCAAGACGCTTTTCCGCCAGCACCTTCTGCTCTTTCGCCACCTGGCGCACGGTTTTCCCGGACTTGTACGCGTCCTTCGCCAGTTTGGCCGCGGCTTCGTACCCGATCTCCGGCGCCAACGCCGTACACATGGCCAGACTTTCCTCAATGAGGCTCTTGCAGCGTTCTTCATTGGCTTTGATGCCTTCGATACACTTCGCGGAAAAATTATTCGATGCCGTGGCGAGGAGTTCGATGGACTGGAGCAGATTATAGGCCATCACCGGCATCATCACGATCAGCTCAAAATTCGCCGCCTGCCCCCCGACGGTCACCGTGACATCGTTTCCAATGACTTGGGCGCAGACCATTGTCACGGACTCGGCGATGACCGGATTGACCTTTCCCGGCATAATGGACGATCCCGGTTGCGTCTCCGGCAGATTGATTTCGCCCAACCCACAACGAGGACCAGACCCGAGCCAGCGAATGTCGTTGGCGATCTTCATCAAACTCACCGCGACATTTCGCAACTGCCCGCTCGCCTCCACCAGCGAGTCTTGAGCCGACTGGGCTTCAAAATGATTTTTGGCTTCCTTGAACGAACAGCCGGTCTCTTTCGAAATAATCGCCATCACCTTCGAAGAAAACTTGGGATGGCAGTTCAATCCCGTCCCGACGGCGGTTCCACCTAAGGCCACTTCGCTCAAGGCTGCTTGAGCTTGTTTGACCCGCTGAATGCCGAGCTCGATCTGACGCGCATAGCCGCCGAATTCCTGCCCCAGACGAACCGGCGTCGCATCTTGAAGGTGCGTCCGCCCGATCTTGACGACGGTGTCGAACTCCTTTGCCTTGGCCTTCAAGGCCTTGTGCAAACGAGCCAACGCCGGCAGGAGTTGCTGTTGCATCATCTCGGACGCGGCGATGTGTATGGCCGTCGGAATCACGTCGTTGCTCGACTGGCCGAGATTGACATGGTCGTTCGGATGCACCAGCTTGCTGCCGCGCGCGCCACCGAGCAGTTCCGTGGCACGATTGGAGATGACCTCATTGGTATTCATGTTCGTCGACGTGCCCGAGCCGGTCTGAAAAATGTCCACGGGAAACTCGGCATCCAGCTTGCCATCCACAACTTCGGTTGCCGCCCGCTTAATCGCCTCCGCCGGCTTTTTGTCCAACAACCCAAGCGAATGATTCACCGTCGCAGCGGCCCGCTTGATCATGCCCATTGCCCGAATCACCGAACGCGGCATCCGAAGCGAGCTGATCGGAAAATTCTCGATGGCACGGGCAGTCTGCACTCCATAATAGGCTTCGACTGGGACCGCTAGCTCCCCCATCGTATCGCGTTCCATCCTGGTTGCAGACGCGGGAAGGCTCTGATTCGTTTTCATGCGTAGCACTCCATTATTGTAAGGGTGTCATACTCCTTGCGGGCGCCATGATAAACTCAGTACATCGATTTTCACAAGTGCATAGACGGCAAACTGACCGCTGAACCGTCAGCAGGTGTGAGCCGCACATCTCCCCGGGATTCGCCCTCATCACAATCTGATCATCGCCAGATTGACAGTGCTGGCCAATCGCCTCTGGGAAATATCTCCAGTCTGAGTATGCTTATCCAAACCGGCAATCAGAAGGCTCTGCAAGCTAAGAGATTACACGGAGGGAAACAGCTGAAGAGTGCGCACGGCAGGAATAGAGGGTAATAGCCACTGAAATGCCAGATTCATGGACAGAAATCTCACCATATTGTTTTGGCCACGAGCGCCCAGTTGCGAGAACATACACGACGAGTCTGATACGGCTCTGTAACTCTCATATCCGAGTCACGTCTTGTTCAGCTCGACTCCCACTCTCGACCTCCCGCTGAAACGTAAATGTAGTTTTGGGCGTCACAACCTGGAATAGCTGCAGGATATCGATACTCATCCCGACCAAGACAAGAGACCATCCACCGACGATCATCCACCAGGCCAACGAAAACATATCTGAAGGCTGGTCGAAGTTGAACACGGCCACCACCCCTCCGAGCGCCAGCACCAGGCCCGTCACCATCAGCATAGAGCAGAGAGTTTTCATCCTCGCCTCCTCAAACCGTTCAAGTGCATGAGCCGGTTCAACAGTCCAGCGGAGAACCTACCTTCCCTTCCAATACCTGCATCGCGAATCACGCACCGCACTCACACGTAGCTCTTACAGGAAACATACGTACGCACGGAAGGCACTCTACTTGATTTCACCAGCAGCGCAATCCAGCAGAATGCACCTGGCATAGGTCCATTTGGACTCATGTCGACGTTTATACTGACCGTCTTAGCCTGTATCACTGAGGACCGCTGCTGCTGCGGTACTATGCCTCGTCCATAAACAGGGACGCCTGTCTCGCCATCCGGCGCAACGGCTTCAGGCGGCTGGATTCAAGTTTCACGTTGCGCGGAAGGATTCTTTTCGAATGTAAAACAAGAAACCAGAAACTCGAAACTGAATCATGAAATATGCATCACGGGATCCGCTGCCGAGCTGATTTCGCCTCTCGATGAGGCTCGAGACCCGAGCGCTTCCGTACATCAGCGCGGCATGCCGACAGGTCGCTCACGGCCATGAATCATGCGGGCTAGTGGCAGCGCCCCGTTCCTGTATCGGTGAATGTTTTCCCAGCCTCAGGCACAAACTCCCATTCGTAACCGGTCGGATGGAGAACCAGCTTGAGGATGCCAAATGTATCGTTGTTGCGCACTGTGCTGCCCTTCTTGATGGGGCCGAACTCGGCATGATGTGCCCCACCGGTTCCGACGATGAACGAGCGGATCCCGCGGGTCTTATCGACTCGACCATTCGCATCCAGCGGCGCGAACCGTTCGTAGTCATGGTCATGCCCGGAGAGCACGAGGTCGACGCCCGAGACATAGAGTTCCTCCCAGATGGGGTTCATGACCTTGTTGTCTTGGTGCCGACCGGACGAAAATCGTGGATGGTGCCAGTAGGCCAAGGTGCAGAGTGACTGATGTGTGGCCAAATCTTCGCGGAGCCAGGCGAGCTGCGCTGACGTCGAATCACAGGCTACAATCCGACAGTTGCTGTTTAAGGCGACCACGTGCCATGCGCCGACATCGAAGCTGTAATAGCCCCGATCACGCGGTCCCGCAGCGTCCCCGAAATACGTGTAGTAGCCCTCCCCAAGCCCTTCATGGTTCCCCATGCTTGGACGGGTAATCGACTTCAGCCGACCCCACGAGCGATCATAGGACTGTTGAAAATCTCCAATGGCACCGTTGGGATATTGATTGTCTCCCAGTGTGAGAACCGCAGCTAAGCCATTGATTTGCAGCGCTAGATCAGAAGTCTCCATCTGTCGACAGGCCTCGGCCATAGGACGTTCCAGCCTGTGGTCTTGGTCCGACGGCGGGCAAGCTATATCGCCGACCGCGACGATAATGGGGTCAGAGGAAGACCACGTCTCGCTGTGTGCCCACCAAGGCGGGAAGGCCACCACACCCAGACCGAAAAGCATCCAGAGAGCCGTACCAACGATTATGTGCAGGTGGCGCATGAACGCATCAAAACAGTGAGAGGTGGTGAGACAGCGAGGTATCGGCTTACAACGGCTTGGCGGGCGCACGCATGAACGTATCCATCTGACGGCTTTTTTCGGAGCATAAGCTTATTGCCCTGAGCCTACTACCATCACACGTCACGGTTTATGTTCAGGCTTGCTCAAGGATGCGGAGGAAGTCATGGGCCGTGATCATGCGTACGCCTCGGTATTCCTCAAGATCGAGCAAATCTGAGTCCCCACTCACCAGATACCCGGCACGTCCTTCCAGGGCAGCAACCAAATATTTGTCGTCATCAGGATCTTTCTCAACCGCTCGAACGTTCAACCTGCCCTCCGTGGGTTCCGCAATTAACGCAAGCGCAATGACCCATCGGTCGATCTCGTCAACGGACAAACTGTGGTACCGCCTGACACGTGGATAATTCAGCCCACGTCGTACTTCATCAAAGATGGTAGAAGAACCGATAAGATGAAACGCCTGATGCTCCAACAAGAGGCGAAAAACCTTGCTTGGAGTTCCCTGTGGACGGAGGAGGGCACTGATATGAATATTGGCATCAAGAACCGCTCGAATCACGGATTACTTTCGACGCGACTTGCGTGTACGATGTTTGGCCTCGTTGGCCAGCTGATCAACCTTACTCTGAGACGAATCGCCTGCTCGTTTCGAAAGCGTCGCGAGCAAATGCAGTCGCGCGGCTTCCTGCATTTGCTCAAGCCGCTCGACCGGAACCATCGCCGCCAGGGCTTTTCCTTTGCGTTCGATCACGAATTGATCATGCCGGAGCGCCACCCGATTGAGAAGATCCCCGAGTCGCTGACGCATCTCCAATGTGGATACCGTTTCAATCATGGATCACCTCATCTCTATCAAGTAGTATAGTTGCCACATATGGACTAGTCAATCGAATCTCCGGGACGGCTCTGTGCCAACTTCCCTGGAAAAACCTTCGACTATCCTCGTTGTAAAGCGTTCACCTATTTCTATCCCGACTAGACTCACAATCAGTGAAGGGGCTCAGGTCTTGCCATCACAGACTGGCCCGCTCGGCCTGCTTCAGCCGACGGCTCACTGTCGCATAGTGCACACCCAGGCAGTCGGCAATCTCCCGCAGTCGATATCCGTATTGCCGATAGGCTGCCGCAATGAGGGACGCCTCTTCCCCTCGCCGCTGAAACACCGCGTGCAGTGGTGGTCGCTTCGCGTGAGTTTGACGACGCGGAATTTCTTGAATCACGCGATCCGGTTGATGCTGTACAATGAACTGATCCGACCCGAGATAGATCTGCCCACGCAGCTGCTCCCAGGGGCGTGGCCCCTCTCGGCCTTCTCACACAAACCGCCGATACCGGCCCTGCGCCTCCTGCCGCCGCCCACCAAATTGTGCCAACACCCGGTCGGTGGAGAGCCAGACCGGCCCGGTGGTCTCCCAGGATCGGGATTCCCACCGGGTACAGAACTGGAACTGAACGGAAAAGGCACGACGGCAGGATTCAACGCCAGCTTTCTCTATACCCCTTGGCGAACCAGCGACGGCAAACCCCGTCTCTCCTTCGCCGGGATTTGGCGAAGCCAAGCGGTGTTGCCCTTGAACGGTACCCTTTTGGCTAATGGCTCCCGCGTCGCAGACGCATCCACGTCTATGCGGCTGCCGGAAGTCTGGACTGGCGGCATCGCCTACTGGCCGGTCCGCAATCATGAACGGGAGTGGAAGATTGAAGTGGATGTGGACTACGTGCGATGGCAGGCCATCCGAGATGCGTCGGTGCATCTATCCAACGGCAATGTCTTACCAAGCCCGCAACAATGGACGAATACTTTCACGGTCAATCTCGGCACCGAATATAAGCTGCTCGGGATCACATCCTCCCGGGGATGGGATGTCGCCCTGCGCACCGGTTACATTCGTTCCCACAGTCCGATAGCGGACCTCAGTTTCGATCCTTCCCTCGCGGACAGCGATGTGCATATCGTAACCAGCGGCATCGGATTTCGCTGCCATGCCGGCGGGAGACTCTTTGGATTGATTGCATGTGCGGATGCGGAAAAGGGTCTCTTTGCCAGATCCGCTATCGGTCTGGATGTCTTCTACCAGGCCTTTGTCTTCGACACCCGCACGGTGACCGGCAGCCCCAATCCCACCGTCAACGGCACCTACCACACCACGAATCACGCCGGCGGCGCGACCTTCCGGATGAATTTTTAGAGCAAGAAATACAAAGGCCCGCCATCCCAGGCGGGCCATTGCCTATACGACACTCTCAGCTCCAACTTACGCCACCTTCACCTCGATGGCTTTCGGTTTTGCCTTCTCCGACTTCGGCAGATGGAGGTTCAACACCCCATCCTTGAACTCGGCCTTCACCTTCTCCTCATCGATCACATCCGGAAGCGAGAAGGTCCGGACAAAGCTCCCGTACGAGCGCTCGATCCGATGGTACTTTTTCCCCTTCTCCTCCTTCTCGTGTTTCCGTTCGCCCTGGATCGTGAGCACGCCGTCTTCCAGCGTCACCTTCACGTCCTCCTTCTTCACATCAGGAATCTCGGCCTTGATCTGATATTCCCCGTCCGTCTCACTGATATCGACGGACGGCGTCCAATCGGCCACGACCATCGTTTCCTTGCCGTTGGTCCGTGGGGCGGACGGACGGGCGAACATGCGATTCAATCGATCCGACACTTCTTCCAATTCTCGAAACGGATCCCATCGTACGAGCGTCATAGCACCCTCCTTTATTAGGACTTCTGGTTGTTTGCGCTGGCGCTGCGCCGATTCGCTTGCTTGGTCAAGAGGTAAATCTATTCAGCGAGAAGTCAAGAGTCTGGACGGGCACCTGAGTTTCAGGTTTCACGTTCAAAGTTTCACGCTAGGCCGAAATTAGGAACCTCACCCTTGAAACATGAAACCTGAGACTTGAAACCATTGGGCCGAAACGCTTCACGCACGTGGAAGCGACGCGAGAACGCCCCAAAAGGACTGTTGCACCATACTCAGGCTACCGCCGGTCGATCGGCACGTAGGGCCGATTATGTTCGCCGGCGTAGATTTGATCCGGGCGGAACAGCTTGTTTTCACGCAGCTGCTCCAACCAATGGGCCAACCAGCCGGACACTCGCGCCATGGCAAAGAGCGGCGTAAAGAGATCGACGTCGATGCCCATCTTGTCGTAGATGATGCCGGAATAGAAATCGACGTTTGGATAAATGCCCTTCTTGTTCAGGGATTCGCCCGCCGCCCGTTCAACCTCCAGAGCAACCTCATAGAGAGGAGAACTGCCGCACTCTTTGAATAACCGCCGACAGAGGTCTTGAAGGACGGTCGCCCGAGGATCTTTGACCTTATAGACACGGTGGCCGAATCCCATCAGCTTTGTCTTGCTCTGCAGCGCTCGTTCGACGTAGGCCCGTGCCTTCTCGGCCGTGCCGATCTCCTTCAGCATCATCACCACTTCTTCATTCGCCCCGCCATGCAGGGGCCCCTTCAGTGCACCAATCGACGAGGCCACCACGGTATAGGGATCAGCCAGTGTGGAGGCCGTGACAAGCCCCGTAAAGGTCGAGGCATTCATCGTGTGTTCGGCATGAAGAATCAGGCAGTCATCGAACACCTCCGCCCACACCGGCGGCGTGATTGACTCCGTCAGCATGTACAGAAAGTTTTCGCTGAACCCGAGATCATCGCGAGGAGGAATAGGATCGTCGCCATGGCGCAGTCGCGCCCAGGCCGCCACGATCGTCGGCAGCTTTGCCACAAGCCGCACCGCGCTCCAATAGTTGTTCTCGACATCCTTGACGTTGCGGCCGGGATAAAACATGCCGAGTGCCGCCACAGCCGCCTGCAACGCATCCATGGGATGCCCCGTCTCAGGGAGGTCCTTCAGCAGATCGATGATGCGGAACTTGATGCGCCGGTGATGAGTGATATCGTTTGTCCATTGTTGAAATTCGCTTACGGAAGGCAAATGGCCGAAGAGAAGAAGATAGGCCGTTTCCAGATACGATGAATCCGCGCAGAGCGTCTCGACCCGAATCCCGCGATATTCAAGAATCCCGCGTTGACCGTCCACATCGCTGATCGACGAGGTGGCAGCCGGCACTCCGGCGAGACCAGGCATGAAATCATGTGGCATAACATCCCCCTCAGACGTGAACGATTTTCCTCTGCCTCAGCAGTCCTCCTCACCATCATACTCTCCTCGCCGCCCCTCGTCATTCTTGCAATGGCTGATCCCTGCTTGGCATACTTATTTTATTGAGCTCCGGACGGAGATGAAACACACCGCCATTCTCATTGGGTGCCTTCTTCTGGTCGCAAGCGCGATGCCCACGCCATCCGCCTTGGCTGATGAAGAACTCATCGCCTTTGCCGTGGTGACCGAGCTCCCTAAAGACAAGAGGCGAGTCCCTGCAAAGGTCTCCCTTGATGGATCGGTCAGCGACATGATGCTGCTGGCCTCCGACGAGATGCTCTCCAATTTGGCATGGAAACAACTCGAAACCTGTCATGCGCTCAAACTGGCAGGACACAAAACGTCCGAGGGATTTCTGGTCCGCACGGTACGCGCCATTGATGGCGCCATGCTCCCCATGACGTTGCAAGGCATTGAAGGCGATTGCCTGCTCAAAAAGGCCTTGGAGGTGGCGCCCTTTGTCGACTGACAGCGCTCAGGATACCCAAACGGGCTGCCTGCTTGTGTCGCGTGCACGGACGTGAAACCGTTCCAGTCAACGGCTTTGCGTTTCATGTTTCAAGTTTGAGATTTCAGGTTTTTGGTTACTGCATGACTTGAAACATTGAACATGAAACTTGAAACTCTGGATCAAAAGAACGGACGGGTGGGCAGCACGGCACAAACTGGCGGCTGGATACTAAGCCGAATCAGGCCGCACAGTCTGGGCACTGTTCAGGCTCGTGGTCGGATTCGCGTTCTTCGAGCGTCAGAGGAAAGAGCATGTCGCAGGATCGGCAGTGGCGAATTTCAAAGTACGGAACGCCCTGCTCATCAATCTCGGTCGGAAGCAGAAGCTCTCGCGGATCATAGCCCACAAGAGCGTCATCGCTGAACTTCACGACTGCAAGCCGGTCGTTGAACGCTTCAAAGGCGGCTTCCTGCCCTTTGCGGCTCAACACATGTCCCAGGGCGACAACCGGCTGTCCCTTGCGCTTGATCCGGAGATCTTTGAGGGTTCGTTGAGAAGCCGTGGCACAGGCAAACTGACCGGCAGAACTGGTTCCGACCCATGGCATCGCATACCCCTCCTACCTGTTTCAGGTTTCACGTGTCATGTTTCAAGTTGTTCAGAAAGCAAAAACCTGAAACCTTAAACTTGAAACCAGATTGATTGGGATCTAACATAGACTAAAAAAACCCGTCAAGACAGGTCTTCTTTACCCAGGAGTCTTTCATGGCAGACATCACGATCTATCACAAACCGACATGCACGACATGCCGGCAAGCGGTTCAACGGCTGAAAGAGAGCGGCAAGCCCTTCACCGCCGTCAACTACTACGAACAAGCGTTCTCCAAATCCCAGCTCAAGAAGCTGCTCAAAAAGGCCGGACTCTCCCCTCTGGATGTGCTTCGCACGAAGGAAGAGATTTATCAGGAGCTGGGACTCGGGAAAAAGCAGCTGTCCGACGATGAGCTGCTTGATCTGATGGTCCAATATCCGGATCTGATTCAACGACCGATCGTCGAAAAAGGAGACCAGGCGATTCTGGCACGGCCGGCGGAATCGATTGAGAAACTCTTGTAAGACGGTGACGAGTTATCCGGCGTCATGGAAACCAAGCTTGAGGTTGAGGCTCAGGTTCAGCGGATCTACACGCTCCACTCAGCCTTAACCTCGATCTTGGCCCGCTCGGTTTCACTCGCGACAGACTACGAGCGGCTCAGTGGTCCGTGGTCTGTTCGGAAGGCGACCACCGAAGCGTGCGTGTGGTGGGGTCGACGGTGAAGGACAACTTTCCATCTAACGCTCCGAGCAAGAGATCCCCGACCAAAATTCGCCGCCACCCCTTGAGGAGCGGAAGATCCAACGTCGATCGGTTGACCTTGGCATCGACCAACTCTTGAAGATCGGACGTCGTGGCCAAGAGGGTCGGCGCGATCTCTTCCTGCAGGGCTCGCGCCTTCACGATCGCCTGCAACAGCTCCACCAGTCCATTGAATTCCGGCTCGGGCTTGCGCTCTTTGCTCAACACAGGCCAGGCCGACGGGGGAAGCGCGAGTGCGGCCTGAATGGTCGCCAGAATCGACTCTCCATTGCGGTCGATCTCGGAACCGTGGAGCCCCCTGACCTTCCGTAACTCATCCTGGTGCCGCGGCGGATGCCGTGCCAACTGGAGCAGCACCTCGTCCCGGACGACCCGGCTTCGCGGCACATTCCGCCGCTTCGCTTCCCCTTCACGCCAGGCTGCGAGCTCCCGAAGAACGGCTGCCGCCTTCGGCTTCAGTTGATCCCATCCCCGTATGCGCTGATAGCGTTCCTGCGGTTCCCGCCGGGCCTCGCCGACGGCTCCTTCCAGGCGCGCAAACTCTTCATGGGCCCACGGCAACCGGCCGAGTTTGGACAACTTGGTCTCCAGATGATCATGGATCGCCAACAGAAACGTCACGTCTTCCAATGCATAGGCCAGTTGATCGTCGGACAGCGGTCGCGCACTCCAATTGGTGAACGTATGGGCCTTGTCCAATCGCCTTCCATGCACCCGCTGAACAAGATTGGCATAGGCGACCTGTGAGCCAAATCCCACCATGGCTGCCGCGATTTGGGTATCGAAAAATGGTTTCGGGATCTGCCCGGCATGGACCGCAAAGAGATCCAGGTCTTGCCGACCGGCATGCACGACCTTTTGAACCCGCTCATCGCAGACAAGCTCCCAAAACTCATCGAGGCCGCCATCCGACAACACCGCCGGAAAATCGATGACGGCCGCCGTCCGTTCGGTCGCGACTTGAATCAACTCGAGCTTGGGAACGAAACTGTCTTCCCCGACGAATTCCGTATCCAGCGCCAGACGGGAACTGTCACGGAGCCGCCGGCACAACTCGCCGAGCGCGTCGCCGCTGGTAATGTACTGTGGTGGAGTCAACATCATCTCCGATCGATTATTCAGATGGGCTGTAGGGACGATCCGGCGGGCGCATCGGTTCCGTGTTACTCAGGCTAAGGTATTCCTTGAGGAACTGGTAGGCTTCCAGCATCCGGCGCAGTTCCGGTTCTGAGCTGCGATCCCCGTTGTTGGCATCCGGATGGAGCTGCTTGGCCTTCGTCCTGAAAGACGCGGTCACATCGGCCAGCGAGCTTCCGAATTCGACGCCCATGATGGCATAGGCATCCACCGCGTTGTTCACCCCGGCCGGATTCTCCGACAAGGGTCCCGCTCCGCTGGCGGCCTTCAACATATCGGCCAGACTGACCCGCTTGCGCCGCCGCCGCGGGCGTTCCCGAATTTCACTGTCGAACTCATCCCAGCGATCTTCGACGAACTCCAACCGTGACTCCAACCGCATGGCGCCGCTCAGATCCCGAATGACCTCCAACTCTTCTTCAATTTCGACCAGCGACTTGATGACCTCCTCCAGGCCATGTTCCACCTGAAAAAACCCGTCCACCCGTTCTTCCATCATGGTCTCGACCGCCACGTCCAGGCTCTCCTCGGTTTTGGCGCGCAAGGACCCGATCCGCTTTTGCATCCCTGTTCGGAACTTCAAAAATTTGGCGGTTGAGAACGGCATCGCACTCCCCTGATGTCCAAGGGGCGCATTCTACCATAGGCGATGCGCCGGTCTGAAGGCTCTAACAGGATGCTGAAAAAGACCGCCAGCGACGTTCCCTGCCTTCGCCGGAGCGGCTTCGCGCAGGCAGGTCGCGTCGCTCAGAGGTTCAACGTACCGAAGCGTACGCCTCGCCCCTTCACTTGCTGCGGCCTTGCTGGACAGTCTTTTTGAGCATCCTGTTAGTCTTGTAGCGTCATTTCAGCCAACTTGTTGGCATGAGCCGAGTTTTTCCGCAACCGGCTAAACAGCTTGATACACCGGCTGGATGAAGGGAGTGCCCTTACTCAGGGAGGGGTGGCTCGTCCACTTTGGCCCGTCGTCTGGCCACCCCGCTCGCGCGAGCGGCAGCCGCCACGGCCCGGGCAACCTGGGGAACGACTTCCTTATCGAAGACGCTGGGGATAATATAATCCTCGCTCAACGTGTTCTCAGGAATCACATGGGCGATGGCCTGTGCCGCCGCCAACTTCATGGCCTCATTGATCTCACTGGCCTGCACATCGAGCGCCCCCCGAAAGATTCCGGGAAAAGCCAGCGCATTGTTGATCTGGTTCGGATAATCCGAGCGTCCCGTGGCAAAGATTGCGCTGTGGGCGCTGCCGACTTCCGGAGGCACTTCGGGATCCGGGTTCGCCAACGCAAAGACGATTCGATCCGGCACCATCACATCCAGATCATCCGCGGTCACGACGTTGCCGACGGACAAGCCGATAAAGACATCGGCGCCTCGTAACGCATCACGCAACGTGCCGGTAGGATGGTCCCGGGTCAAACAGGCGCGAAGATCGGCTCGGCAGGCCCGAAGTTGCTCGGCTTCCCCGCGGAGGATAATCCCCTCCTTGTCGCATCCCAGGACGTGCGCCGCACCGGCCGCCAGCAAGATACGGCAACAGGCCGTGCCGGCGGCGCCGAGCCCATTGACGACGATGCGGACCTGATCCAATCGCTTGCCCGTGACCCGGAGCGCATTCGTCAAGGCAGCGAGCAATACCACTGCCGTGCCGTGCTGATCGTCATGCATCACGGGAATATCAAGGGATTGTTTCAGCTTCTGTTCAATTTCAAAGCAACGAGGCGCGCTGATGTCTTCCAAATTGATCCCGCCGAACCCGGGGGCGATTCCCTGGACGATTCGGACAATGGCATCCGGCTCTTGCGTGCTCACGCAAATGGGCCAGGCATCGATCCCGGCCAGCTCCTTGAAAAGCATGACCTTGCCTTCCATGACGGGAAGCGCCGCCTCCGGCCCAAGATTGCCCAACCCCAGCACGGCCGAGCCATCTGAGACGACCGCGACACTATTGCCCTTGCTCGTAAAGGTATAGACCTTGGACTTCTCCTTCGCGATCGCCCGGGACACCCGGCCCACTCCCGGTGTATAGACCATGGACAGCACGTTCCTGGTGCTGATCGGCACTTTACTTCCGACGCGGATCTTGCCTCCCAGGTGAAGGAGAAAAATCCGGTCGGACGCCGACAGCACCGTGACATCAGGCAACGCATTCAACCGTGCCAAAACTTTTTCACCGTGTTCTTCGTTCTGGACGTCGAACGTGATATCACGAATCATGCGCGTCTGGGTCGCCGACACCAGATCGACCGCCCCGAGATTCGCCTGTTCCTCCGCCAACAGCGCCGCAACTTGCGCAAACATGCCGGGCTTATTGGCCAGTTCCAGTCTGACCGTCAATCGGTAATTCGAATAGGGGCCGATCTCGCTCATGGACACGGCAGTCTCTCCTTCTTCACTGAAGCCTACCACAAACCGGTCGTTCGTCGGAGAGTTAGAGGTTTGAGGGAAGAGGCCGGCAGCTGCTCCATGGGACATCCAACCTCCTTCCTTCAGCCTCAGGTACGTTTCACGCTTCACGTCCCAAGAGCCGTTTCGCCCTCGTCTCATCTCCGTTGACGCTCTTCTCGTCACGATGCTAGGTTGAACCTATGTCATCGTCTTCCACGACCGGCAAGCCGAATCGGCTTATCCACGAAACAAGCCCTTATCTGCTGCAACATGCCTACAACCCTGTCGACTGGTATCCCTGGGGGCCCGAAGCCCTACGGCTTGCACAGGAACAGCATCGTCCCATCCTCCTCTCCATCGGGTACTCCTCCTGCCACTGGTGCCACGTCATGGAACGGGAATCATTCGAGAACCAGGCCATTGCGGATCTCATGAATCGCTGGTTCGTCTGTATCAAGGTCGACCGGGAGGAACGCCCGGATCTCGATGAGATCTATATGGCCGCCACGGTCGCCATGAATCATGGGCAGGGCGGGTGGCCGATGACCGTCTTCCTGACACCGGAGCAGCAACCGTTTTTTGCCGGTACGTACTTTCCTCCTGAGGATCGGTGGGGACGGCCCGGGTTTGGCTCCGTGTTGAAGAAGATTGCCGACTATTGGGCGACACGCCCCTCGGAAGTTCTGGAACAGGCCAAAGAACTGACGGCCCAGCTCCAAGGGTCGCGGCAACGATTCTCTCCCGTGTCGATCAGTGAATCGGTTTTGGACGAGGCGGCAGGCCAGTTCAAAGACGAGTTCGACGAGACCCATGGCGGCTTTGGAACAGCGCCCAAGTTTCCCCCCGCCACGGGTCTCTCGCTCTTGCTTCGCAGCCATCGGCGATCGGGCGATGCCCACACGCTGACCATGGTGACCAAGACCCTGGATATGATGGCGGCCGGCGGGATCTATGACCATATCGGCGGCGGCTTCGCGCGCTACTCGACGGACGCCCGATGGCTGGTCCCCCATTTTGAAAAAATGCTCTACGACAATGCGCTCCTCGCGCGTGTCTACGTTGAAGCCTATCAGGTCACCCACACACCGCTCTATCGCCAGGTGGCCACCGAGGTGCTCGACTATATCCGTCGCGAGATGACCGGGCCTGACGGCGGATTCTACTCCTCAACCGATGCCGACTCGGAAGGCGTGGAAGGCAAGTTCTTTGTCTGGACTCCGGCCCAGGTCCGGGAGGTGCTCAGGAACGAGGAAGACAGTCGGCGATTTTGTGCCGTGTACGACATCACGGACTCAGGCAATTGGGAACAGACCAGTATCCCCAATCGCCTCCGTCCCATTGAGGACCTGGCGAGACAACTCCAGCTCACACCGGATGAGCTGCTTCATACCGCCTCACGGGTGAAGCCCCGGCTGTATGAAGCCAGACGGCAGCGGGTCCCTCCCGGGCTTGATGACAAGATCATCACCTCATGGAACGGCATGATGCTCTCGGCCATGGCTGAGGCCGCACGAGTCTTCGAGGATGTCCGATATCTCCGGGAAGCCGTGCGAACCGCCGATTACCTGCTGCGATACCATGCCAAACCGGATGGACGCCTGTTCCGCACCTCGCGAGCCGGTCGCGCGCACCTCGACGCCTATCTGGAAGACTATGCCTACCTGGCCGAAGGCCTGATCGATCTCTACGAAGCGGGCGCCGCTGAATCCTATCTCCATGCCGCCGCGCGACTGGCCGACCACGTGATGACGGACTTTCAGGACGGGGAGCAGGGCGGTTTTTTCACCACGGCAGCACAGCATGAAGCACTCATCCTCCGCCACTGCGAGGGCACAGACGGTGCGACGCCGAGTGCCAACGCGGTGGCGGCTTCCGCCCTGGCCCGACTGTCCTATCATTTTGACCGAGATGACTGGCGCCGTGCCGCAACCGCGGCGGTACGCGCCTACGGCCGGCAAATGGCTCGCTATCCCCGGGCGTTTGCCAAGAGTCTGGCCGTCGTGGACTTCTTGACCGACGGTCCGGTGGAACTGGCGCTCGTCGGTGATCCCGAGCAAGAAGCGCTTGGTTCGCTCCGGCACGCCATCGCCCAATACTACCTGCCCAACCGCATTATCGCGGCGGGCTCCCCGTTGACGCCGTCGTCGCTGCCTCTCTTAAAAGACAGACCGGCCGTTTCCGGTCTGCCCACCCTCTACATTTGCCGAAATTACACCTGCCGACAGCCGATCACGGATCCTCGTCTCGTGGCGGAAGCCTTACACAGCGATCAATCCGCTTCTGTGAATCTGCGACAGGCACCGAGACTGCTGAGCGGCACCCTGCTCTCGGGACAGGCGACCGCACAGGGTACGGCAACCTATGCATCGCGCATGCTCTCCCGGAGCGGACAGGCCGGCCTGGCACAGGGGCTCACGACGCTCGGTACGACAGGCCTGACCACGACCAGGATCGGGTTCGGAACCTACCGGGTCGATACACAGCATGCTGAACACCGGGACGCGCTCAAACTGGCTGTACGAACATCTTGTAACCTCATCGACACCTCCACGAACTATACGGACGGCGACAGTGAGCGGTTGGTAGGGTCCGTTCTGCGTGAGCTGGCGGCGTCCGGGGACATTCGACGGGAAGAAATCATCATCGTGTCAAAAATCGGCTACATCCAGGGGCAGAATCTCAAACTGGCCGAAGCCAAGGAACGATCGGGGCGCCCCTATCCCGAGCTGGTGAAATACGGGGACGGAATCTGGCATTGCATGCATCCGGAATTCTTGGCGGACCAACTGGCGTTGTCGCTCGACCGGCTTGGCCTCACGACCCTCGACGTCTGTCTGCTCCATAACCCGGAGTATTTTCTCTTGGAGGCCCGGCATCGCGGCGTATCCAATCTGGACAAGGTCCGCGCGGAGTTCTACGATCGGCTTCAGCGGGCGTTTGCCTATTTGGAATCACAGGTGGCGGCTGGACGCCTCCAATATTATGGTGTATCCTCGAACACGGTCGCATCACCCGCTGATGACCCGGAAGGAACCTCCCTCACGCTCATGGTGCAAGCCGCTGACACAGCCGCGCGTTCCCTCGGATCCTCCACCCATCACTTTCAAGTCCTGCAGTGCCCGATGAATCTCTTCGAGTCCGGGCCCGCCGCCATCCTCAACTCAGGGCCGTCCGGCACGCTGACGGTTCTTGATTACGCCAGCCGGCACAACATCGCCGTGCTGGTAAACCGGCCGCTGAACGCCATGGTCGCACGCAACAAGATGCTCCGACTTGCGGAATTTCCGCTCGAAGCCACGTCCATCGACCATGACCGGCAACTGGACATCGTCGAGGCACTTGAACAGGAATACCGGACGTCACTTGCGCCCAATATCCAATCGACCGGAACCGAGACGGCTCCGAGCGACTACTTTCCTTGGTCCGGAGAACTGCGTCGCGTCCTTCCACAGATTCAGGGCCTCGAACAGTGGGAGCAGATCGAGCACCAGAGGATTGCTCCGCAAGTGAATCAGGTCCTCCAGCTGCTTTCCCGCCAACTCTCGGGGACAACGGCTGAGCAATGGGAACAGTGGCGGCAACGGTACATTCCTGAGCTGCTGACGCTTCTGCGTGCATTCCGGCAGGAGGCGACCCGGCGGAGTCGAGCCCAAACTGAACGGATCGCACACACGATCGATCCGCTCTTGCCCGATGCACCGCTCACCGCCACTCTTTCCCAGAAGATGTGCTGGATACTCAGCAGCACGCCAGGAGTCACCTGCGTTTTAAACGGTATGCGAACGCCGGCGTACGTTGAGGATTCATTGGCAGTCTTACACTGGGCGCCGATCAGCGAGACAGACCCGATCTATGAAGGAGCCCGGGCACTCCTTCACTGAAGGTCGGCATGCCCTTCACTCCGAGGCAGACCTATGACATCCGTCCAACGTGTGACGCTCTTCGGTCTCTTCGTCCTTTCCGTTCTGCTGACACAGGGATGCTCGTCAAAATCCGGATCCCTCATCGGGCAGGATCTGCAGGGACAAGAAGAACGGATCGCTGAACCGGTGATGAAGGAGATCCCCCCGAATGATGCGCACCTCAGCGGCTCACGCACGAGTCCCGCCATGCAGTCGGAACTGACGGCGCGAAACGCCACCGGCCTGGATGCCGGAATGTTGGCCGATATCCTGTTCGAGTTTGATCAAGAGGCCGTCCAAGGAGATGCCGTCCATGTCTTGGAGTCCGATGCCAAACAGCTGCAGCAGGACAGTATCACCCACCTGATCTTGGAAGGACGGGGCGATGACATCGGCACATCCGCCTACAATCTCGTACTGGGTGAGCGTCGGGCCAAAAACGTCAAGTCCTATCTTCGGCGACTCGGTCTCTCCATCGACATCTCAACGACCAGCTACGGGAAAGACCGTCCGCTCTGCTTTGAACACAGCGGCGAATGCCGGCAGAAAAATCGCAGCGTCCATCTGGTCGTCCAATAGGGCAATGGATCCGACTATGCCACGTCGTAGATGACCTTGTAGGTGTCACACATTGTCAGGCCACGACAGAACCGCCTGAACAGCGTGTCGCGTGAAGCAGATCTCGTCCCGGATTAAGACGCTTCACGTTTCACCGTTCGGCAGGCTCACGGCCCTGAGTCTCATCGAAGGGCGAACGACGAGCGACGAAACCTGTCGCAGCGGCGTATCGGCAGTTGTCGTAGACGTGTTCATGAGCCCTGTGCGCCAGAAGGTAGCGTTATGTCCAAACTAGCCGTCATCGATATCGGAACCAACTCCATCCACATGGTACTGGCGGAGATTCTGCCGGATGCCAGCTTTAAAATTCTGGACCGGTTCAAGGACATCACCCGATTGGGCAACGGTGTGTTCGCCACCAGACGCCTCTCCGACGAATCCATGGCTCGTGCGATGAACGTGCTCAAAACGCTGGTCACCCTCGCGCGGAACAAGGGGTTTGAGCGCATCACGGCCGTGGCGACCAGCGCGGTGCGTGAAGCCCAAAACGGCGGCGAGTTTATTTCGATGATCCTGGAACAGCTCGGCCTGAGCGTCCGTGTCATCAGCGGGGTGGAGGAAGCTCGGCTGATCTTTCTCGGCGTCAAAAGCAGTATCGCCCTGCCGCAAGGACCGACATTGGTCGTCGATATCGGCGGCGGCTCGGTCGAGCTGATCGTCGGAAACCGGGACGGCCTCATGCACGGCGCCAGCCTGAAACTGGGAGCAATCCGGCTTACCGAGCAGTGCCTCCCGAAGACGCCCCCATCGGCCTCGATGATGCGCACCCTGGAAACCGTCGTCACGACCCACCTTCGTGAGGTCCTTGGATCCTTTAAGCTGAAGAAGTTTCACTCCCTGGTCGCCACGTCCGGCATGGCCGGCAATCTCGGCGAGGTCGTCCATCTGCGGCAAACAGGTCGCCCGCTGCGGCAACACAATCTGGCAACTGTTGCCTTGAAGCATATCCGCGGGCTGGAAACGGAGCTGGCCCGGTCATCGGTGAAAGACCGCTTGGCCATTCCCGGTCTGGATCCCAAACGCGTCGATACCCTCTTGCCCACGACCGTCGTACTCCGGTGCCTGCTCGAACTATCCGGCCTTCAGGAGATCACCCTCTGTGACAAGGCCATTCGAGAAGGGATCATCTACGACTTTATCGTCCGCCACCGCGAAGGCTTGAAGGCCGAACAGGATTTTCCCGACGTCCGCCGTCGAAACGTGATCGGTCTGGTTCGCCGCTGCCATGCTCCGGAGGGTCATTCGCTCCATGTGGCGAATCTAGCCTTACAGCTGTTCGACCAGACCAAGCGAGTACATCACCTCGGCGACCAGGAACGTACCTGGCTGGAATATGCCGCCATCCTGCACGACGTGGGATACCACATCAATCCCAGACAACATCACAAGCATGCCTACTATCTCATCAAACATAGCGATCTTGGCGGATTGACGGCTGAGGATATCGAGGTGGTCGCCAATATCGCCCGCTATCACCGTCGCGCCGTGCCGACGGTCAAACACGAAGAATTTCACAGCCTGCCGCCTCGCCTACAACGCACCGTGAAAATCCTTGCTGCGTTCCTGCGAATCGCGGACGGACTCGACCGGACTCATTTCTCTCTGGCCCAACGCGTGCAGGTCAAGCTCGGGAAGCTGATCACTATCGACGTGCACCTCACGGGCGACGCCGAAATGGAACTATGGGCGGCCACAAACCGTGCTGATCTCTTCGAACAGGTTTTCCGTCGGCGAGTGCGGTTCTCCGGTGTACCGCTGAAACCAGGACCCGCATGACCGACGCATACCCGATCACGACGGCGCCACCGGTATCCAGGAACGCGGATCTTCCTTCACTGCATTGAAGAGTTCGAGACGTGCTCATAGGACGAGTCGAGAGGGTCTATCCTTCCCGTGCTACAAAACCGACACCTTCGATCAGTACCAACCCCCTACCCTCATCAGCATCATCACTCTGACTGCGTGCCGGACGCACGCGGCCCAATCGCCCGCAGCTGTCCCGGTTGAAGCCACCAGCGCAGCCGAGCTTGTCCCGGTTTGACACCGTTCGTAAGTTCGAGACAGGCAGCACCTGCCTTCTTGAGCGGAAACGTAGACAGCACCTGTCCGCACAGTATCAGGCTCACGACTTCACCCAACAGCGGTTCATGCCCGACGCACAACGCAACGGCATCACGGGGAAGTGTGCGAAGAAACGCCACGAGGTGCTCCGGTCTCATTCCGATGGCCAATTCCCCACGCGCCTTGATTGTCAGATGTGGACAGACCGCCGTACGAATAATCCTTGCCGTATCGTAGGCCCGCACGAAAGGACTCGTGAAGAGATGCGTCGGCCGGCAACCCAGGAAGGCCAACCCTTGCGCGGCTTGTCTGGTGCGCTTTTTCCCCTTGTCCGTAAGCGGACGATCTTCTTCCGTTCCCTTCCATTCTTCCGGTTCGATCGCGATGCCATGGCGAAACAGAATGCACTCCATCGTTGCTCCTCCCCGGGCTCGGGATCTGTGCCTGCCCGTCAAGCCCGTTCGGCAAGTATCTTGCCGATGACAGGACATCATAGACTATGGCGCTTGAAATGAGAGGATAGCAAAGAACCTGTCTGTGTGCAGATTTTCTAGGAGCGGGATCAGGAACAGTCTGTCCCGTGATCTGAGGCTAATCTTCGGCCGGAGTCTTTTTCGCCGCCATGGTTTGGCGTCGGGTGCTCAAGCGCTCAATGCGCTCCGTCACATCCCGATAGTCCGGATCCTCTCGCCTGATCCAGCGATAGGATTCCATCGCGTCCGCGACTCGGCCCAAAGACTCCAGCGTACGACCAAGGACATACAGAATCTGAACGGTTTCTTTTGACGAGGCCGGAGTGGCTTTGAGTGCCTGTTGTAAGGCCGGAACCGCTTCCTCATAGCGAGCGGAGAGTTTATAGCAAAGCCCCATCTGCGCATAGGCTTTCACCGCCAATGCGGGATCGACCGCAGCCATTTCAAACTGGTCGATCGCCGCCTGATGCAGCCCCGCCTGTTTCAGCGCAAGTCCACGCTCATAGCGTTCCGCAGGACTGACGGACGGGTCGGCGATCTCACGAGATGAGTCAGACATGAGGACCTTCGAGGATCATGCTGAATGGCGGAGACGAGTCACTTGTGGGTGCCGATGAGGAATCGTTGAACATTGTCAATCATTCCACTGAACCAAGAATGCGTTTCGGCGAGTTGCTCTTCGCCTTTCCCTGACGGTTTCGGAGACCGTCCCAATTGTTTCAATCGATTGGGAACATCTCTGAAGGACGGACTAGCCTGAGTGATCCGGTCATACACCTCTCTCGCCTGATCAGTCTTTCCAACTGATTCGAAACTGCGCCCCAAACAGTAGAGGACATCCATCAGCTCGTTCGGCGGCGCCGTCGGATCATCCGCAGCCGTACAGAACGCTTGTATCGCCGCCTCCGGTTCCCGCAGCTTGATATAACAGAAACCGACCTGCGCATAGGCCTTGAACCACAAGGACTTGTCCCTGGCAGCTGCGTGAAAGCGTTCCACGGCCTCCGGTATCTGCCCTTGCTCCTTTAAGACCATCCCACACTCATAATCCGCTTCCGGAGAACGGGGCAACGCAGCTTCAGCCGGTTCGCTGGCAACCGGACCCGATGAGACCATCCGGCTGGAACCTTGGGGTCCCAAGGGCTCATCCGGAGCGGAGGCGAGAGCGACGAGTTCGTCCGTGGGAGCAAGCGGGAGAATTCTCCCTTTGATGCGGTCGATGGCGGCTTGAGCGACTAACTTGGCGGTAATGGTTCGCGCCTGCTCGGCATAGCCATAGGTCAGGGCAATATCCGCCACTTGATTCATCAGTCGTGGATTCCCCTGGCTTAATCGATGCACGAGCGCGCAGGCCTGATCGGTAAAGAGCGTCGGATGCCCGCCCGCAACCTGCAGGCGATGCCGAATACAGTTGGCCGTATCCGCTTCCGATAGCGGTTTGAGATGATAGTCGACGACGATCCGCTGCGCAAATTGCGTCATATCGATCCGTTGAAGGAGCGTATACAGATCAGGTTGACCCGACAGGATAATCTGCAACTTCAATGTTCTCCCGTCGTTCATGTTCGACAACAGCCGCAGTTCTTCGAGCAGATCGGCGCCGAGGCTTTGGGCTTCGTCGATGATGAGAATCACCCGTCGCGTCCGTTTCGACTCTTGAGACAAAAACTCTGAAAAGAGATGGTAGGCTTCGATGGGATCAAGCCGCTTGGTGCTTAAACCAAGAGACAACAGGATCCATGGCAAGAGTTGCTCGATATCATATCGCGCATTGGTCACTAACCCGATCTTGTGCCGACTTCCATGCTCGGCGATGAGCTTCCGGAGAAGCGAGGTCTTTCCGACTCCGGGATCGCCGGTGAGGACGATGAACGGGGCCTCACTCAGAATACCGTATTCCAACAAGCTATAGGCCGCCTGATGTTCCGCGCCATGATAGAGGAAACTGCTGTCCGGCAGGAGGGCGAATGGTTTGGTTGTGAACCGGTAAAACGATTCGTACATAGAGGGCCGTCGTGCTCAAGACAACCGTAGAAACTAGGTGGCCAACATTGCCTTCATATCCGCCAGCGTCAAGGACGATCGTCCGGCCTTATTCAGCACGGTGCCCAGGACCGGCCGTGAGTTCTTGACGAGGGAGAGGGCTCGCTGCAACTCCGCCCCCGTCGTCCTCCCCTCCTCGACAACCATCAGCAGCGCATCCGTGTACGGAGAGAAGGCCAGGACATCCGCGGTATGGAGCAACGGAGGGAGGTCAAAAATAACGACGCGAGAAGGGTAGCGATGCTTCAACTCTTCCACCAACGCCACCATTTTAGGCGAGGTCAAGATCTCGGTTGAATTCGAGATGGCGCGACCGCCCGGCAACAGAACAAACCGCCCGATCCCGGGGTGCAACAGCAGGTCTTCAACGGGCTGATCATCAAGCAAGTAGTCGGCCAACCCGACACAATCCTTCAAACCGAAGACCTGATGCACTGTAGGATCCTGAAGGTCGGAATCCACCAAAAGCACCGTCTGCGTGGTTTCCATGGCGAGACTCACCGCCAAATTGACGGCCGTCAGTGTTTTTCCCTCTCCATAGCCGGGACTCGTCACACCGACGACATTCCATCCGTTTTCACGAAGCCGCTGTGTCACCTGGGTGCGAAGAATCTTGTATGCATCGACGAAGGGCCCCTTCTTGTGCGCCGCCATCACTCGATGCTCCCGCAAGACCGTGTGCGGAATGCTCAGCGACCTGGTCTTCGTATAGGTAATTGAAGACGGCACCGACTGGGTCGCCGTTCGCCGGGAGCGCTCGCCACCGGCAGAAGAACCCTTGAAGTCCTTATACAACTCAAGTGCGGCACGGATACGATCCATATCAACCTTCCGGGTTATTCCCCGCCAAACCGTCTCAATGCGGAAAACCACAACACGTCCAATGGGGTCACAAAAATATGGACCAGCACGATAGTCGTCGCGACCACGCCGACTCCCGCGGTTTGCACGACCCTTCTCCTGAGCTTGACGTGGGACAGGTCGTTTTCGTTCGGCATGAACGGAATCACCGCGAGGGGGAACTGCTGCGTCAAGACCACAAGCTGGTC
Organism: uncultured Nitrosospira sp.; assembly: GCA_900696515.1. GTDB lineage: Bacteria > Nitrospirota > Nitrospiria > Nitrospirales > Nitrospiraceae > Nitrospira_D. The sequence goes on from CAADGK010000133.1 coordinate 108,913, forward strand.
CGGCGTCCGGATGGAATGGTCGAGTGCTTCCGCAGCCGCACCCGCGCCGATTCCCCCGCCCACCGCAAGGAGGAACCCGAGAAGTACGATAGCGAACCGATTGGGTTTATACGGCTTCTCGGGAAGACTGGGCGGGTCGATGAGCGAGAAGCGTTCCCCTTTTCGCTGAACCTCCAGCCCTTCCGAAACCTTGGCTTCCAGCAGCCTGGAGCGAATTTCTTGATACTTTTGTCCGGAAGTATCCCGGTCTCGCATCAGTACCAGATACTCCGGCTCAATCTCCGGTCCGCGCTCCAGGCGCGTCGCGTACCCTTGTAACCGTCGCTTGATATCAGTACGGGTATTGCGGAGTGCCTCCAACGAAGACGTCACGGAGTTTAACTGGGCCTGCAGATTGATATAGGCCGGGTTCTCAGGCCGCTGATGGGTCACTTTCCTTGGTACGCTTCGAAGTCGATGCAACTCCTGTTCAAGGCCTGCGACTTTTCTTCGAGTCTGTAGCACATCGGGATGCTCGGGCCCCAATCGCTCTGAATCCGCGGCGAGGGCCGTACGGGCCTCCATCAGCCGCTTGGACGCTTCGTCGGCATCAGAGGATTCTCCAGCCTCCTTCTCCAACGCGTCGATTTCCTGTTTCATCTTCATGATATCGGGATGCTCCGGAGAGAAATTGGCGGTGGCGCCGGCGTATTCGGCCCGCAAAGCCCGTAAACGTTCCGTCGAATCCAAGATGCGTTCCCCCGTGACCGATAGGATCGGGGTATTCGGCTTCACGGTCGCCAATTCCCCTTCGAGATAGGTCTTGCGTTCATCCAGGCCTCGAATTTGCTGATCGACATCCATCAACTCACGCTCGGCTTGGTTCATCAATTGCTGATTCAAGGGCATCAATTCCGGAAGCGCCCCTTTTGCCCGATGTTTGAACGAGGCGATTCGTTCGTCGATCTCCTTGATATGGCGAGCCAGATTTTCCGCTTCCTGTTGGAGAAACGAAGTGGCCTCTTGCGCCTGCCGTTCACGGCTCTTCAAATTTTCTCCCAAGAATAGACTCGTCAGTTCGTTCGCGACCTTCTGGGCCACTTCGGGAGCTCGGTTCTGATACGACACGGTAAAGGCAATGGTCGCCTTGGTGGCATGTTGCGTACGCTTATCCACGACATCCGCGCTGATCACCTCAACTTCGATATCCTTGACGAATCGCTTGACGATCTCCTCGGCCGGAGTGTTCTTGCGAAGGTCCTGGTACAGGTTAAACTGTTCCACCACTTTCCAGAGCGTCGTCCGACTCATCACCTGTTGTTTGATGGTCTCAATACGCTGATCGGCATAACTCGTGATGGTTGATCGGACAAGATCAGACGGGATCTCCTGTTCCTCGATCAAGATCGTAGCCGTCGACTTATACGTCGGCGGCCAGAGAAACGCCAACAGCAGCGCCCCAGTCAACAAGCCAAGGCTGGTCAACAGAATTAGTCTGCGACGCCGTTGAAAGGCCGTGATGTAGTCGCTCACGCCCATGACTCGCTCGGAATGCTGTCCCGGTCCTTGTGACTGTGCCATAGCCTTATTGGGAGAACGAGAAACGCGGTGGAGAATAGGTCACCATGAATGTCGTCGCATGGGATTCAGCCGAACTGAATGCGTTGTCGGTATCACGCCATCGATACACGTACGAGACCTCCGCGCGCCACCATTCGAGAAACTGCCACGTCAACTTCGGTGCCACACTGACATAGCGGTTGTCCGGAAAAGTCCCGCCTATGGCCGTGCCCGCCTTGCCGGTCGTGAGCATTCCCACCACATTCAGCCCGCAGGTCAGGGTCTCCGAGAGGTCATAGGCTCCTGAGACCTCGCCCCGATTCGTCTGAATTAAGAGTCCGAATCCACTGGGAGTCAGATCCCGAGCGAACGTCACCTGCACCGAAGCCCGCTCATACTTTTTCATCATACTGGCCCCCGCCAACCACACAGTCTCAGCGGCATCAACGGAGCCGACGGGCGTCTGCGTTGTGGAGGACAAAAACCTGGGTCCGCCATACACCGTTCCCGTCAACGATTCATCAAACACATGGGTAAGACTCATATTGATACCCGGGAAGTTCGCCTGAAATGGGAGCGGCGAGTCCGTTGTGCGGAAATCCGTATAGGATCCGGTCAGGTGAACCTGATCCCGCTCCGTCAACTGATACTGCAATCCACCCGATCCGCCCACCACGCGATGATCCGCCAACCTAGCGGTTTCATAGGTCGTATCCGACAACTGCACACTCGACTGCACCGACAACTTTTCCGTCACCGTTCTTGTCCAGGTCGGATTAAAGGTCCACTGATTGCGCTGGGCGAACTGCAGTACTACTCCTGTTGCCTGCAATTCACCGAGCAACGTATTGTCACGGGTGAATCCTCCGTTGAATCCAAAGACATCTTGCTCTGTTCGATAACGCATCGACAAAGGAGCAAACACGTTCGTAAATTGCCGGTCCTCTCCCCCGAAATATCCGACAATGTCCGCGGCCAGCCTGCTGCTCACGTCGAGCCGCTCGGTCTTGCCGGACAATTCCGCCGCCGGTGTGATCCAATAGCCATAGGTGTCGTGATGGGGGAGCGGCGTCAACAGTAAGTTACTGTTATAGACTCCCTTTGTCCCGAGAGATGGAGACAACGACCATTCCGCCGCTTCGCTTTGGGATGTCGCGCCGTCTCCCATGAGCCAGATTGCCAACAGGAACGTCCCAATCCTCCGGGTGCATTGAAATCGATCTCCGCCTCCAACCTCCTGCCTCCTACACATCAGCTACGGCACCATGACGACGTCACCGCGCTGGAGGAGAATATTCTGTTCCAAATCTCTCCCTTTTCGAATATCTCCATAACGGAACGGAATAGCCTGCTGCGCTCCCCTCACGCGGCGCATCACCTTGATATCGTTTTCCCCGGCAAACGGCGTCAGCCCTCCGGCAAGGCTGAGCGCCTGCAGCACATCGGTGTAATGGCCGATCACATACTCACCCGGTTTATTGACCCGCCCGACGACATACACCTTGTAGCTGGCCACTTTCGTCACGGCCACGGAGACATTGGGATTCGGGATATACTTCGTGAGCCGCTTCACCAGATCACCACGAATGTCATCGACGGTCTGATTCTCCGCCTGAATGTCGCCGACGAGCGGAAACGAAAACATGCCATCTGGTCGCACGACCACCTCGCGTGTCAGTTGTTCATCTTTCCAGACCGACACCAGCAGGACATCCTCCGCGCCAAGCCGGTATCCCGGCTCAAGCTCGGATACTACAGAGGCCGGTATCGCATCGCCGGCACGAACAGGCATCGCCGCCATCGTGACAGCCGCCATCACTCCCACACCTACCAGTGTTCGTACTGAACGCAACATGGCCTCTCCTTACCCCCTTAGCTGTGCGAGAGCCTGTTCGGCTTCTCGTCGTCCTTCGAATGGCTCGGGACTCTTGAGCGCCTTGGCAAGATAAGCGCGGGCCTCATCCCGTTGACCGGACCGGAACAAAGCGATGCCAAGGTGATAATTCAGGACAGACAGGTCCGGCGACTTGGCGACCGCGTCTTTCAGCAATCGGATCGCTTCCTCCTGTTGCCCCATCTTCAGTCGAACCCACCCGAGTGTGTCGATGAACAACGGATGCGGCGCCTCCTTCTCGAACTCTCTGCTGAGACCGAAGGCTTTCTGCAAACTTGCCGGATCCCCTTTATGATCGACGAGCAGCACGGCCAAATTATTCGCCGCCAGCAGATTCCGCGGATTCAACCGCAAGGTCGCCTCGTAGGCGGTCACGGCATGATCAAGCTGTCCTTGTTGCGAATGGGCGGACGCCAACAATAGGTACAACTCTTCGCTCTCGGGGTTGGCGGCGAGACCATCCGTTACAATTTGCACCGCGACATCCGGCTTTTGCTTCGACAGGGACAAGGAGGCCCAGTCAAGCCATGGTGTCAGCCACTTGGAATTGATTCGAGTCGCTTCCCGATAGTGGAGCGCGGCCTCGTCATACTGCTGAGCCCGCGACAAGACTTCCCCCAGAAGTCCATGAGCAAAGGGATGGTCCTTGCGAGCAGCCAGGATGGACTCCAGCCTGGCTGTCGCGCGATCCACCTGCCCTAACGCCACTTCCACCTTTACAAGCGACAGTAACGGCTCGGGTTCATTCGGAGCGAGCGCGATGGCCCTTTCGTAGGCCAGACTCGCCTCACTGAGACGGCGCTGCGCCTCGTAAAACCGGCCCTCGGCCAGCAGCGCAACGGGCTGCTTTCCCCCTGATGCCTGGCGAAGTCGCGTTAAGGTGCGCTCCGCTTCCTGCCAGTTTTTCGTCACCACATCCAGCGTCATCAACATCTCAAGCGCGGTGACATCATGAGGACGTTGCTTCAAGAGCTCTTCGAGTCGCGCACGGGCCTGCTGGTGCCGACCGCTTCGGCTCTCCAGTAAGGCCAGTGATCGCTTGGCATCCGCCTGGTCCGGATACAGAGCCACGGCCCGTTCAAAGCTGTCTTTGGCAAGGTTGATATCGCCGGTCAGCTGATAGGCCTGACCAAGCAGATAATGCACCGTACCCAGTTCGGGCTGATCATGGAGGACCGTGCGGAACGCCTGCACTGCATCCTTCCCGCTTCGTCGAGTCAATGCCATTCGCCCCACAAGAACCAACCCTTCCGTCGATCGAGGGTTCTCTTTTAATACCTCCTGAACCTGGCGTTCAGCATCGGCCTGCTTTCCCTCCAGAAAGTCCATTTCCGCCAACTTGACCTTGGCCTCCAGACCAATCGGCTTGTCTTTGTGCTCTTCGATCAGGGCGGCATAGCGCTGACGCGCTTTGACACCCTGTCCGCTTTGTCTATAAAGCGTACTGAGCCCGAACTGGATTGGAGCCGAATGCGGGAGCTGTGCCGCCGCATCAAGCAGCGCCTGTTCGGCAGAAGCCACGTCCTTGTTGTTCACAAAATACTCGGCAAGCGCCAGACGGCGCTGCTCGCTGGTCGGATCAAGACCGATCGCGTCACGCAACACGGCTTCCGCTTTGTCCCTCGCTCCCTGCTCCATATGGAAACGGGCCAGTCGCACCCGATGATCAAATGACATCGGTTCAGCCTCGATCATCCGCCGTAACACGGCCTCGGCGCCGGCCGGATTGTTCGCCTGCGCCAAGACCCTGTTCAGGACACTGAGGAGATCCATGTTCCTGGAATGAATCTCCAACGCACGCCTCACTGTGGATTCCGCATCACGATATCGCCGTTGCTGCCCATACAAGGTCGCGAGGAGGACGGCGACATCCGGTTCCGTCGGAAACTCTTTTGCAAGCGCTTCCGCCTTGGAAATAACGGAAGGACTCGCCTCTTCAGTTACGGCCTGGGCCGCGATTTTCAGCGCACGGGCCTGGGGATGATGAGGATGTTGCTTCAATACTGTGTCCGCTGCTTCCACCACATGGTCGGTCAACCGAGCTTCAAGGTAGTATTTCCCGAGAGTCATGAGGGCGGCCGTATGACCGGGAACCAGGCGGACCGCTTCCTGATACAGTTGAACGGCATTGCGCCAGTTTTTCTCTTTTTCCTCGACTTGGGCGAAGAGATAGTAGGCTTCCGCATCTTTGGGGTCGATCTTCAGCACATTTCTCAGCGCCACTCTCGCCTTGGGATAATTGGCGGCATCCATGTACTCCGTGGCTCGGGCGAAGTATTTCGCCTTCCGCTCCTCCGGACCGCCGCACGCGGTCACGAGAACGGCCGCAAGCAACACGATGCCGACCATCTTGCTCATATCGACACTCCGGCCACGACGCTCATGCGGCTTCCCAACTTTCATGCCTGTAGGTTATTACGTAACGTGCTTCGCTACAACAAAATCCGAATTCCCAACCCGAAGAGAATCCAGAGCGACACGAGACCCAGCTGTCTGACACGAGCGGAAAACGCGTGAAGGAGCAACTCGAAGGAAAAGAAGAGCACGAGTAATTTGGCGGCAAACATGCCCAAATGCGAGACATCCGCGCTGACCCCGGGAAGCAGCGGAAAGGTCACGGCCAAGAATACCATTAAATAGTCGAGCGGTGTCGTCTGGAACCGGCTCTCCTGATTGAAGCGAAGACTGAGGAACACCATGACGGCGGCGACGACAAAAAAGACGTTGTGCGCCGTCGCGACGACGGAGACGGCGCCGGTTCGAGACCCCTCGCAGACATAGAGCAAGAACGTGGTGCCGACATAGAGCCCCCCGCGCACGAAGTAGGGAGCCACCTGCGAAGAGCAGGAAAGGCCGATCAGCACCACGGCGAACAGCGCGATGGAGACATACCCCACATCGTTGGGAACCGAGGAGGGCAGAAAGACCAGCGCGATCAGAAACAACGGAACCGTCACCGCCAGGAACTGGATTGGTACATCCGTGAGCCAAGGGCCGTTGACGAATCTGGCGATGGTGGCATTGGCAAACACATGGCCCGCTCGAGAAGTGGGAGCGGGAAAGAGCCCTCGTCCCGCCGCAATAAACAGCATCAGGACGAAGAACGCCAGCCCCAGATAGAGCGGCACGATGAGTCTGTCGGACTGCCATCGTAAAAGATACGCCACGCCAATCATGCCGGCCTGGATCAAATAGATCACGGTCACGGCCTCATAGTGTGTCAGTCCGACCTTGAGCAACTTGTGATGGATATGTGCTCTATCTCCGACGAACGGCGACCGCCCCTCGGCCAACCGCTGCGCCGTGACCCCAAGGGTGTCCAGGAACGGCAAACCCAGAAGAAAGAGCGCGAGACTGGGGCTGAAAGGACCGCGGGATGAGTCCGTCAGCAAGACAGCCAACACTCCCATCATGAATCCCAGGAGCTGGCTCCCGCCATCCCCCATGAAGATACGGGCGGGATAGGTGTTGTACCGCAGAAACCCCAAGATCGCCCCGAGAAAGGGAACGGTGAGCATGAGCACAGTCGAGTCATTGGACAGATAGGCCAGATAGGCGATTCCGCTGAGGGTGAGGAACGACAGTCCGCCCGCCAGGCCGTCCAACCCATCCGTCAAATTCACGGCATTTGACACAGCGATCAAAAACACGACGGTCACGCACATCCCAGCCCATGCCGGTACGTCCACATCGGGGAGAAAGGGGAGCGTGGTAAACCAGATCTCTCCGCCGACCACGACAGCAAGCGCCGCGATCAACTGCCCGACTATTTTGACTCGGTAGCTCAGATCGGCCCGGTCATCCCAGACACCGAACAACACGATAATCCCGCACCCCGCTAACACCGAGAAGGTCGTGACATCCTGAGGCGCCCACCAGGCAATCGAGCCACAAGCTCCGACGGCAAAGGCAATCCCACCGATCCTCGGCACCGCATGCGCATGCACTTTCCGGCCTCCCGGCTGATCCATGATCTGGAACCGCTCTGCCACGATCCGCAAGAACGGAATCAGAGCCATGCAGACCAGCAGGGCCGTCATAGAACTGAAAAAGAGTTCGTTCAGCATGGGTACTCCCGCCGATCCTGTGCCGCTCTGCTCAGTCCGGCACAAACCTCGTCAGCTCGCCCTCAACGGCCGTTGCAAATTCCTGGAGGCGTTGGTCGACCGTGGATTCGGATTCACCGGGACCGACAAGGGCGGCCAATCTCACCAGGGCTCCGTCGGTCCGTTGCCGGACAAACGCGTCCCACAAGAGATACCACTTGACCAGATATTCGCTCGTGAGATTGCGATCGCGCTGCTTAAACCAATACAGAACGATTTGTTTTTGATCCCCCTTCTGAATAATGGCGCGATTGGCTCTCAGCGGTTGCAGCGTCGGCTCCGGGGCCCGCAGTTCTGTTTGCGTCAATGAAGCGATTTCCCAGCCGCCCCCCGGCAAACAACTTTGAGGCGAGTGAGCCGACTGTCCCTTCCGTTGTGATTGATAGTAGGCCGCATAGAAATTCACCTGATGGTTGGTGACCGAGCGATAGTCCGCAAGCACATAATCATCGAACCGAAGGGCCTCGATATACTGCTGCTCAAGGGGAAAGGGCTGGCCGTGCCATCCGTTGATCTGCATCGGAAAATCCACGAAGGCTGGCCGCGACGGAGGAGTTTCTTCACGATCCATGAGCAACGTGCCGAGCAATGCACAGGGGGCAAACAGCGCCACACTGCATAAATAGGCCGGTCCCGGAAAGAAGAGACGCTGAGGCTGGACGCTCGCCCCGCCGCCCCGAACTGGTTCCGCTTCCTGATTTCGCCATCTCAAATGCTCGCCCAACGATTTCCCCCGCTCTTGTGTGCCGAGCCTCTCCAACCACGCCATCTCCAAAACCAGCAAGCCCAAACTCACCATGAAGATCACCCACCCCTCAAAGAGGTGGTAGAACCCCTCAGCAGCGCCTTTCCCCTGAAGCTCGACCAACACGCCGATCATGCCGATCCGGAAACCGTTAATGACGATCGAAATGGGGATCGCGGAAAGGACCAGCACAACTCGCTTCCACAGCCGGTCCTTAAAACAGTACGCGCAGAGCAGCGCAAGAGACAACAGAGGAAGCAGATAACGAATCCCGCTGCAGGCTTCCACGACTTGGAGTTGAACCGGCCCCAGGTCGATGACATTGCCTTCTCGATAGGCCATCACCCCGACAAGTTGGAGACAGCCGACACCAAGCGATGAGGACCACAATTGCAGTTGACTCGCCAAGGTCGCATAAAAGAATGTAGGAAGAGGAATGGCCGTCAGGAGATAGCCGAGCGGAAACGCGATCACCTTTGTGCCGCGAGGCCCAATCAGAGTCATAGCCAACCCGACCAGGACGACCCAGAGCGAAACATGCAAGACGATATAGAGTGTAGAGAGTTCACCGACCACATAGAGCAGGAGACCCAGCCCGATCACGGCCAAGCCCCACCATGATTTCTCTGTTGAGAGTTGAGCCAGGTGATGCCGGGATTGCCAGATAAGAAATCCACTAATGAGAGGGACGAACAACCCGTGACTGTAATCGTCACTGCCCATCCAGCGACTGAAGAGAAACACAAGACTATCGGCATACAGATAGCCCAGGAATGCGACGATCAGAATTGATGACAGATAGAGTACACGTATGCTGGCCATAGGACAGAATCACTCACCGAATGATGATCAATGGGTCAAACAAGCGACGCCGATCCGAACAAGCGGGGCGAAACCTGATTGTCTATCGGAACCGATTCGCTGTCGATTGATTTCGGAGAAAGAACGGGCTGGATATCTATGTCGAGATATCCAGCCCCAGTAGCCGGAAACGAGGAGACGTCTAGACCTTGGATGTACGAAGATTTCGCAATCCGCCAGCGCCCAGCCCGACCAACGAGATCAGGCCCGCGCCGAACAGCAGCACCGCCGCCGGCAAGGGCACGGCGGTCAGTGTCTGCACAGAACCTAGAACCGTGGCTACCTGATTACCGTTTAAAAAAATAAGTCTCCAACTGCTCCCATCAAATGAGCCCGTAGTAGGAGGACTTTGCATGTTGTTATTAGCAAATGGAATCTGACTGTCGAGGTCTAGGGAAAACTGGAATGGGACATTGTTACCAATTGAGCCAGTAGGCTCAGTCTGCAAATGCCACCGGTCCACAAGATCCCCTACACTATTCGGAATCCCCTGGGAAATGCTCACACCATTTCCTAACCCAGTTCCAGATGCCGTGTAGACAACGGTGGAACTAGAGTGTGGCAAGAAGTTTAGGCTGAAGCTCTTCACGACACCCGAATAACTCCCGCCTGTCAGAGAAGTGTTATTGTCTATGGTAAAAGACCCTCGCACATCTTGGTTGCCCGCTAAGGGAGGCTGTAATAATTTACTGGCGTAACTTACCACTCCAGTAAATTCAAACTGCATGGTCGCAGCCTGAGCTGCTGTAATGGAGACCATGAGGGAACACATTACTACGGCCGGCAGCATAAATGCTCGTCTAAGCCATCGGTTTATCATGTGCATACCACCACTCCTGCTAAAGGTTGCCGCATCGTTACTCAATTAGGGACACGTAGGAATGGATAACTGTCTAGCAAACCACGGGCCAACCTGCAAAACTCCTATGTCGCTGAAAACAAAGGCAGCAAATAGAGCCTCTCATCGTAGTACTGTGTCAACAATCCTGCAGCACTGTTCAAATATGTGACGACTGCCAGGTGGGACGGAAAAAACTGCCTGCTCTGTTCTGTCCTCTCGCTCCTCCTGACAACGGAGGGGCCTGCGAAGGCATTAATCGCATCACGTCGAGGGAGCGAAATCTTTCCCTCTCTCTCACGGAAAACCCGGAAGCTCCTCCTCATCCTCGGCCTCCATGCGGTTGAGGACTTTTCAACACCCTGCAAGTAACAGAAAGGGCGTGAGACCTCGGTGAGGTCTCACGCCCTTTCTGTTAAGGAACAATGTCTTGCTTAGACCTGAAATCCTAGCAGATGTCGCCTCCTCCCTGCACCCAAGCCAACCAGGGAAATGAGGCCAATACCGAACAGGATAACCGCAGCTGGCAACGGCACAGCCGTCAGACTGTTGATTGATCCAGCATACTCAGCGCCATTTCGACTCATATCCTCAAAAAGGAGATGCCATCTTCCCGTTACACCTCGTGGATTGATCAGAGTGGAAAAACTTGGCGGATCCTGGAGTGATGTATCAGAAAATAGGCCCCCCATCACACGGTCAAGACGAAGTTCAAAACTGACTGGTGCAAACTCCACTGGTGGCGTACCGTTCAGAATCCGGTCACCTGTAACAGCAGTTACCAATTCCCATCGGTCCCCATTACTACCGCTCCCAAGATCAATGTTTTTTGAAATCGTGACGGCATTGGCCCCAGATGTGAAGAAGGACCTATGGGTCTGTCCAGGTGATGGTACTAGAATATTCAGACTGAAGCCTGTTACGGCCCCAGTGTAACCCCCTAGGCTACTGCCCGGCACAGGAGTCAACTGAAAAGAGCCGGTAACTGGAACCGAGCCAAAAACTGGGTCTAGGTCTAGATCTCCGGTAAATGAAAATGAATGGTTCACCAGGGCTGCATGCACTGCCGTCGTCGGAACCGAGGGGACAAAAGCCGTAACAGCGAATAGGATCAATCCCCTTCGAAGCCATTGTTTGAGCATGAACATACCCCGGTCCTCCTGGAAATGATTGGCTCGTGACATGAATAACCTGAACGGAGTACGACTCAGCAATTCACGGGCCAGCGAGGCGTGAGCTATCTGACTAAAAACTCAGGAAGATGATCGCAATCCACAGGAGCAACGCTTTCCATTTATGTACACCGGCGTTCAATCTTGTCTACACCCTGCACAAACCTCCAAAAATATTTCCCACTTGTGCGCCATTCCATCGAGCACCTCTGTCTTGAGCTTGAACATGCCAAGCCATGAGACCCCTGGCACAGCATTATCGAGCAGGAATCGACACTCCTCCAGCTTGAAGGGCGGACCCTCCGCAAACCATCTCAATCACAGAGAAAAGTTTTCGGGCCAGGACCATGCGATCAAATTGTTCCATCACAAACCTTCTCCCGTTCCTGCCTAATTGCTGACGCAGCTCCATGTCGTGAGAGAGTTCCATCACACGAGCGACCAACTGCTCCACATTTTCAGGCTCAACACAAAGACCAGCCTGAGCGGTCTTGAGCAGCTCCGCACTCTCTCCCTCTACACCCAGAACAATCGGCTTCGCCATCGCCAGACTTTCAAAAATCTTTGAAGGTATGACGGTCTTGAACAACTCAGACTTTTTGAGGAGAACAAGACTCACGTCTGAAATGGCCCAGAACTCTGGCATACGATGTTTGGGTTGCTGATCGAGCATCATCACGTTGTTCAACCCCATCGCGTCTCGCATCCGAAGCAGCGCCTGCCGTTCGGCTCCATCGCCAACCATCAAGAAGACAATGTTTGGGGAAGCGCTTAACCGACGGGCTGCTTCCAAGATTGTCTCTAAATGGTGGGCCATACCATGGGTCCCAAAATAAGAAACGACAAACTTTCCTTTGAGCCCGAGTTCTTCGGCAAGCCCCGGTGCACCATCAACCGGTCTATATTGAGCAAGATCCACCCCGTTTTTGACGACACAAATCTTGTTCGCTTCGATACCTTTATTCAGCATGCAGGTTTTGAACGAATCAGTCACTGGCACAATGCGATCGGCTTTTCGATATGCAAACCGCTCAATCCATTCGAGCATCTTGATAATCGCAGGATTCTTGATAGCACCTACAGCGACAATTGATTCTGGCCAGAGATCCCGAATCTCCAGGACCCACGGAATCCGTTTCATCTTACTGACGCAGTATCCGGCGAGACCATTAAAGAACTGTGGTGAGGTAGAGAGAACGACATCTGCCTTCGGCAAAAGGAGTGAAATCATGATCGCGGAGCACATGTACGAAATGTAGTTCAGCGTTCGTTTGAAGAAACCTTCGTTTGCGGTCACGAAAGTCCAAACCCTCACCACGTTGATCCCGTCTTTCGTTTCCCGTTGATAGATCCGATTGCGATACCCCTCGTACACTCGTCCTTGAGGATGATTGGGCGCACAGGTGACGACGGTCACGATGTGCCCATCCTTCACCCACTGTCGACAATGTTCATAGGTTCTCGTCGCCGGTGCGTTCACCTCTGGCGGGAAGTAATGTGAGAGGAAGAGAATCCGCATGCCTGTGTGTCTCGGTGTACTGGATCGTCGCTTTTGTGATTCGGTAACTCAGCTGAAGAGGAAGTTCTCCTGAACAAGAAAAGACTAGCACGGGGTTTCTCTGGCTCAAACCAAACTCAGGAAAATAGCAACCCGGCTCAACCTCCATCCGACAGGTAGTCGAAGCGTGGATGGTGGCAATGGCTTCGCCGTCGTGTTCTATCCTGATACTGCTCGCACCTAATTTCGTGATCGCAAACTTGGGGTGAATGTGAACGAAGCTCTCCATACAACGACTTCCCGTTCCTTCCAATATATCTGCAATCATCCAACTACCCTTCCCGTCATATGTGACTCGTCTCCTATGGATCGGCTTTCCACTCAGCCTCCGATATCCGTCATGCGCTCCTTCAAACAAGACGGACCCGTCTTCTGTCTTGTTGATGTGAGCATGAATTGGTCTTGCACGTCGTGCCACCCGAAACACACCCCATACTTCTGATTGCTCCTCGCCATCAACAACGACAGTATTGTGAGCCCTCGTGCTTCGTATATAGGCCCGCTCCTGACTTGGCTCATAATCAAACACCCCGCTATCAACAACCACCCGCCGTCCATCGATCGCAAGCTCATAGCTCAGAGTATCGCAATGAGCATGACCCGGCTGGTAGTCTGGACCAACCGGCCCACAGTCAATGATGATCATGTCGTTTGCCTTACGGCAGGCATAATACCCGCTCGCCGGAAACGAAGTGACCGTCAGACTCGTCGATTGCGGTGGCTGCGTGTATCCAATCACCCGTTCAGCGTAGTCAAATATCTGAGACGGAGCAGGAGCAATACCGAATGCAGAGTCGTTGAAGAGAGGGATACCTCCGTCCGGTAGACAGATGCCGTTTAAAAAGTCCAGAGCAGTCGTTAGTTTGCCGATAAACTTGTTGGTGATCTCATGTGAGATCACCGAGGGTGAGCTCTTGCTGAGATTCAAGATATCGAGATAGTCAACCACACAGATGGAGTGATACATAGGGCTTCGCTCAAAGTGCCCACCGTCTGGCAGAAACTGTTCCTCAATTTCTTCCTTGAGAATCTCTAAACCTTTTCGAAACCACCGATCCCCATGAGCGCCATGGAAATAAAAGCCAGCAAAAAACAGCGCCACGCCATTCTTGAGATAGTGATTCGCCAAGATGTGGTATTCGATGTTCTGTTCCAGCCACAGGGCTTGTTGATAGAGACTCTCTACCCATTCAGTCTTTGGCAGCCTCTCGCTTTGTTCTTTGGCCAACATACACTCATTGACTAGAAAGAACTTGATCCAGTTAACAAGCCTGAGCGAGGCTGTATAGGGTTCCCAAGCATCCTCCGTCCCTGGTGGATTGTGCTGGATCCAGTCGCTAATGAGGAAACACTTGTTCTCAAATGAACGCTGTGGATCATGGAGATAGTCAAAATAGTGCAGGTTATAGCGCCAGAGCTTCGGCATGTCCTTGCAAACCCAATCAACATTTTGCGACGAAATGCACTTTGACTGCCTCAGGAAACAGAAATGCGAATCGTCTCCGGTTGGCGTGGAGACTGAAACACCAGGAAGCATTGAGATGACGCCCGAACGCCTTCCGGTGTCGCCTGTTTTGATTACAGACCGAAACTGCGGAAGGATTCGTCGGCGAAGGAAGTACGCGACCTGTGAAGGACGAAGATACGCGAGCGTCCTAGCATAGAGGCCCAAGCACTTCATGAATAGAAGGCACCTATGTGAGTGAGTCCACGATATCGAAGGTGACTTGCATCACCTCCACGAGGTCGTCCCAAGGAATTGGAGAGCATTCGCCTTGACGAATTGCATCCACAAAAGCAGCAACGCAAGCCGTCTGTCCCTTGTCCTGGCTCCACAGGTTCATTGTTTGAAACCCGGACCAACCGTAACCACGGAGTTTTCTGAAGTTGTCTAGCTGCAGCACCTTACCGCCACAAAAAACCTCGAGCTGCTCTTTCGGAAACGATTTATGCCCATTGGAGAAATAGTGGACCGTGCCAATTGATCCATCCTCAAATCGTAACGTGATCGTGACTTTGTCATCACCCGCCGACATCGCCTGAACAGCAACAATCGGTGAAGCAGCGAGAAACCGGAGCAGGTCGACAAAATGGCAGCCTTCCCCAATGATCCGCCCTCCTCCGATCGATCGGTCCTGAGTCCAGTGGTCACGGGGAATATGGCCCGCATTAATCGTCATGACAAAGGTCTTGGGTTCCGCCACTCCATTCAACAACTGTTTCATGCGCTGGACTTGTGGGGCAAATCGACGATTGAACCCAACCATCATGAGCGGAGACGATGGCTGTTGTCTGATACAAGTGTCATAGACCTGACAGAGTGTCGTCAGTTCTTCTCGCGTGATTGCTAACGGCTTTTCAAGAAACACATGCTTGCCCGCCTTTAAGGCTTCAGCAGCGAGTGCTGCATGGCTATCGTGCCTCGTCGCGATGATGACAGTATTGTTATCCGGAGATTCAATTACAGTCCTACTATCGCTCGTGATTTCAGAAAATCCAAACTTGCTTCCCGCATGAGCAGCACTCACACCTGTGCTACTCGCAACCGTTCTGAAGGCGACTCCTGTCTTCTTAAAAGCCGGCAACAGCACTTGCGTAGCATAGTTTCCTGCCCCAATGCATCCGACGACCGGGGTAGCAGGAGAACGTTCCCCCTCGAGCGGTTCCTCCAATCTGGCAATCGTTCTTTGCAGTAATCGACTGTGAGAAAACGTATCTGGTTCAGGATATTGCAAGATAATCCCGAGCGAGGGAGATCGGCTTGCGATCAAATCATAGGCGGTCGTAGCCTGCTCGAAGGGAATTCGATGCGAGATGAGTACATCTGTCTGAAGACGGCCATCAGCCAACATATCGAGAACCGCCTCAAAGTTACGCTGCTCCGTCCAGCGAACGTAGCCAATAGGATAGTCTTGTCCATTGTCCTCATAGGAGCTGTCGTAGCGCCCAGGTCCGTAGGAGCAGGACACTTGAAAACTCAGTTCCTTTTCGTAGAAGTCCGCACGAGAGAGTTCCAGCCCTGTGACCCCGACAAGCACAATGCGCCCTCGTTTCCGACACATTTGTGCCGCTTGATGCACCGGCTCATTGCTCTTCGTGGAAGCTGTGATGATCACCGCATCCACACCGCGGCCACGGGAAAAGGCCATCGCAGCCCCTAGCGGATCGGCATTCTGATTCAGATCAACTGTTTGCGCTCCCAGTTTTTGAGCAAGCGCTAACTTACTGATGTCATAATCCAATCCCAGTACGCGACATCCATGGGCCTTCAACAACTGAACGGTCATCAGTCCAATCAGTCCCAGCCCCGTCACCACCACAGCCTCACCCAGAGTTGGCTGAATCAATCGGATTCCTTGTAATCCAATCGCCCCGATCACGGTGAATGCCGCAGCCTCATCACTCACGGAATCCGGGACTGTTGCACACAGATTCTTGGGAACGCAGACAATCTCTGCATGTTTGCCGTTCGACGCTACTCGATCTCCGACTGAAACTCCTGTCACTCCCCGACCAACCTCAAGCACCGCCCCCACATTGCAGTACCCCATCGGCAATGGCTGATCCAGCTTGTTGCGGACGGCATCCAGCGTCGGCAGCACCCCATCGGTCTTGACCTTGTCGAGAACCATCCGAACTTTCTCCGGCTGCTGACGGGCTTTATCGAGCAGGTTGGCCTTCCCGAATTCGACGAGCATGCGCTCTGTCCCTACAGAAACCAGAGACCTTGTCGTTCGAATGAGCAGGTGATTCGCCCTAGCTTTTGGGCTTGGGATCTCAGCGAGACTGGTCCCTCCAGAGGCAAGGTTTTGCAAGACTTGTTTCATAAATATCCCGTCTTCCTGGACATCCTCCTTTCAAACTAGTGCTAATCTGAAACAGTGCTATCGTAACTATCATTTTATCTTCGCGATATAGTTTTTTAAGTTTATGCACTGGGATGGAGAATGTTTTGGGAATGCGGTGCCGAGCGGACGCCGCGAGAAGTCAGAACGTTCTTACTTTGGATTGTCTCGAGCTTGTGAGGCCAGACAGAAATCCGAGGTGTATTCTTCTGGTAAATGCTCTTAAATCCCTCTCCAACGTTCATCACGCTGGCAGACCATGCCTAGGACACATCGGGACGGATAATTCTGCGGTCAACTATTCAGAGAGACCTTGCGGTCTTGAACTGCTGTCGTTTTCATCTGAGACATCACCCCAGGATGAGAGAAGAGTTTTCACAGAGATGCACTGGCATGAAGGTCAACCTCACGATTGCCCTTGAATGAAATTATCCGAAATCCGGGATCTAAGACAACAATAGCGTTATCTGGAACATCTTTGTAGACAACAGCATTGGCCCCTACTTTCACATTATTCCCCACACGGATTTTTCCAAATACCTTGGCGCCTGGCGCAAGATACACATTATCTCCGATGGTCGGTGCTCCCCTATGTTCACCTTGCCCAGACACACCGATAGTCACTAACTGAGAGACATAGACGTTTTTCCCAATTCTTGCGTGGGAAGAAATCGTAAGACCTCCGTAATGTCCAATATAGAACCCGGCACCTATTTCCGCTGACCGACCGATATCGATGCCCCAGGGGAACGATAGCAATCAACTATTCTTCTAAGGAAGGTCTGATTTATTCCCCGTAGGTGATGTGCTATGAGGAATACGGCACTGAACGGGAGGCGTATCTATGCACCAACAGACCTTTGCAGAAATTCCATTTGAGCGCTATCGCAAATCCACCCGCC
>CAADGK010000134.1 GCA_900696515.1 uncultured Nitrosospira sp.
CGTCTTGTATCGTGTGGACATGAAGGTCACGTTCGTGATGGATTGACGAATAGGGCAATGAGGATGTCCCTGTGTCACGGTTAGTGAGGAGATGGTTGCTGACTGCTGTGGGGCGACGACAGGTCCTTTACGATACCATTGGGGTCGTGATGGTCTGTCTTGTCGCCCTCGGCGGGGTACCACAAGGCTCAGAGTCTCCGACCGAAGCAGTCCGCGGAACCGTCACGCGGGTCATCAGTATCCTCGAAGATCCGGCACTGCAAGATCGAGCCAAACTTATGCCTCGTCGCCGCATGCTGGAGGAAGTGATCGCTGGCCGATTTGACTATGCGGAAATGTCGAAACGGGCGTTGGCGGCTTATTGGACTCCACTGACTGATGCCCAGCGTGCGGAGTTTGTCGAACTCTTCAAGAGTTTTCTGTCCGACCGATATGCGGAAAAGATCGAAGGCTATAGTGGGGAGCAGGTGCTCTACCTATCGGAGCGGATCGAAGGAACCTATGCCGAGGTTCGAACCGAACTCCATTCGAGTAAGGTTGAAATTCCGATGGACTATCGCCTTTTCCTGAAGGAAAGCCATTGGCATGCCTATGACATCATCGTCGACGGTGTCAGCTTGATGAAAAACTATCGGAGTCAGTTCCAGAAAATCATTCGTGAGAGCTCCTATCAGGAACTGCTCAAGAAACTGCGAGAACGGACTTCTGGCCCAAGATAAAGAGGACAAAGCCGACCAGTAATCACCCAAGTTCTCATGTTTCAAAGTCCACCCAGGTAATAACCTACCGTAAACTATTTTCTTAGGAGCTTCGCGAACTATCCTCACCGATCGCGCCGACAGAGGCAAGACCTGGAGCAATCGGCTTTCTAGTCACATGGTAGTAGAGCAGAGGAATCACGACCAAGGTCAGCAGCGTCGAGGCCCCGACACCGAAGAGCAACGAGACGGCCAATCCCTGGAAGATGGGATCCAGAATGATAACGAAGGCCCCGACCATCAGTGCCGCGGCGGTCAATAAGATCGGCCGTGTGCGAATGGCACCCGCCTTGACGACGGCTTCCGATAAGGACACGCCCGCACGTTCTTGCAGTTGAATGAAATCGACAAGGAGAATGGAGTTCCGCACGATGATCCCGGCCAGCGCGATGAAGCCGATCATGGAGGTTGCGGTGAAATACGACCCCGTCAGCCAATGACCCGGCAAGATGCCGATCAGCGTGAGGGGAATCGGTGCCATGATGATCAACGGCGTGACGAACGATTGGAACTGCCCGACGATTAACAGATAGATGAGTACCATGGCTACAGCAAACGCGATGCCCATATCCCGGAATGTTTCATAGGTGATGTGCCATTCCCCATCCCATTTCATGGCAATCTTCTCTTCAGACCAGGGCTGTGACGCGTAATACTGCTCGACCTGATACCCTTCTGCTGGACGAAACTCTTCCAGTTTTTTCCCGACACCCAGCACTCCATACACGGGACTCTCGGCTTTCTCCGCTCCAGGGCCGCCGACATCCGCGACCACATAAACGACCGGCTTTTGATTCTTGTGATAGATCGCCTTGTCTTGGACCGTTCGCTCTACCTTGAGGAGTTCGGACAGCTGCACGATCCCTCCGGCACTCGTGCGCAACCCGATCTCACCGAGATGCTCAAGACCGGTTCGCTCAACGAGCGGGAGGCGAAGCACGATTTGGACCGGACTTTTCTCTTGCGGTATATGGACGAGGCCGATCTTCGTTCCTTGGAGTGCCATGCGAAGCGTGTTGATGATCTCATCGGAAGGAATACCGGCGAGCGCTGCCTTGGCACGATCAACGGTGAAGACATATTTCACCTGGTCCGCTTCGATATAGTCGTCCACGTCCACGACTCCGGAAGTGGTTTCGAATAGAGTTCGAATTTCCCGAGCCACAGCGAGTTGCCTGTTGTAATCGGATCCATAAACCTCTCCAACCAGCACCGATTGCACAGGTGGCCCGGGCGGCACCTCCACGATCTTCACATTGGCCCCGTATTCACGAGCGATCTCGTGAACCGGTGGACGAATCCGCTGGGCGATCTCATGACTCTGAGCGGCTCGCTCGTGCTTCGCGACCAGATTGATCTGAATGTCCGCCTCGTGAGGTTGCTCCCGTAGATAGTAGTGCCGGACGAGTCCGCTGAAGTTGAAGGGGGAGGCCGTTCCGACATAGGCTTGATAGTCCCGGACTTCTGGCACCGTCTTCACATAGCGCCCCAGCGCCTGAGTGACTCGGGCGGTCTCTTCGAGCGTTGTCCCTTCCGGCATGTCCACCACCAGTTGAATCTCGCTCTTATTGTCGAAGGGGAGCATCTTCACGACGACATGACGGGTATAGAAGAGCAGGGTGGATCCGACGAGCAAGAGCCCGACTCCGGCCAGAAACACATAGGCGAGGAATGGACGAGCCAACAACGGAGAAAGCAGTCGTCGATACATTCGAGCCACAAACCCCTGCTCATCACCTTCATGATCGACACCGGCAACGGCAACTCCAGGGCGATAGCAAGTCTGGCAAAACCAGGGGATCACGATGAATGCAACCAGCAGGGAGAAGAACATCGCGATGGAGGCGTTGACCGGAATCGGCCTCATATAGGGTCCCATGAGCCCGGAGACAAAGGCCATCGGCAGAAGGGCGGCGATGACGGTGAATGTCGCCAAAATCGTCGGGTTCCCGACTTCATCAACCGCCCGGATGGAAGCATCGTGGTGAGCGGTGAGACGCAGCTTCAGATGACGATAGGTGTTTTCGACGACCACAATGGCATCGTCCACAAGGATACCGATGGAGAAAATAAGGGCAAACAGGGTCACCCGGTTGATCGTGTAGCCGATCATCATCGACGTGAAGAGCGTGAGCGCAAGAGTCAGCGGAATCGCGATTGAGACGACGAGAGCCGGCCTTGGCCCCAATGCCACACCGAGAAAGACCACCACCGCGATGACAGCGATCAGGAGGTGCCAGAGCAGTTCGTTGGCTTTCTCTTGGGCCGTTTCTCCGTAATCGCGCGTCACCGTCACACGAACGTCCGACGGAATGGTCACGCCATTCATCGCGTTGACTTTGTGGATCACCGCAGCGGCGACCGTCACGGCATTCACACCGGCCTGCTTGGCAACCGCGACGGTCACGGCCGGAAGCTCGTGAGGGGTGAGGGGTGAAGAGTCAGGGGTGTTGCCCGTCTTTTTCGCCTCACCCCTTACGCCTGACGCCTCACCAGTTCCATGCCAGACATAACTCGTCGCTTCTGCCGGTCCGTCTGTGACTTCCGCCACCTGACGTACGTACACCGGCCTCTGTTCATGGACGCCAACGACCAGACTTTCTAGATCTTCACGTGACCGGATGAAGCGACCCGTTTCTACCAGAAAGCTTTGATTACGACTGTCGAAGCGGCCGGTCGACAAGGCGCGATTCTCACCTTTGACAACGCTCGCAACCTGCAGCGGCGTCAACCCGTAGGCCTTCAATCTCGTGGGATCGATCTGGATGCGCAGCTCGCGCGGCCGCCCGCCCACGATGAATCCAGCCGAGGTGCCGGCTACCTTCTTGACTTCCTCCAAGACCTGTTCAGCCAGCCGATGGAGCTCAAATTCTCCGTAGCGCTCACTCGACAGCGTGAGGGTAACAATAGGGACGTCGTTCACATCCTTCGGTTTGACCAGAAACGGCTCGGCCCCGGGCAGTAGGAGATCTTGGTTCGCCATCAACTTGTCGTAGAGATCAACCAGGCTCTGCTCCATCGGCTGGCCGACATAGAAACGGACAATGATCAGGGCGCCACCTGGCCTGGAAATCGAATACACATACTCGACCCCCTTGATCTCGGAAAGCTTCCGCTCAAAGGGTTTGGTGAGTTGTTCTTCGACGACCTTGGCTGATGCCCCGGGAAACGGCAGCCAGACATCGGCCATAGGTACAACGATCTGTGGCTCCTCCTCACGAGGTGTCCCGACCACCGCAAACAGACCCAATAGCAGCACGGCGAGCATGATGAGCGGTGTGAGTTTACTGTCGATAAAGAGAGCGGCGATGCGTCCTGACATGCCGGGGCGGTATGGGGAGGGATGGGAAGTCATTGGTCATTGGCCATTGGTGAAATGAGGGCCTGAATCAAAGAGTTCAAGGTTTTTACCATTGACGAATGACTATTGACCCATGACGTTCTTTCCCGGC
>CAADGK010000135.1 GCA_900696515.1 uncultured Nitrosospira sp.
CTGCAGACCTGTTGCATCCAAGGGTCGGGTTGCGGCTGGATCCAATCAGAGCCAACGACATGGGCAAATTGCAGTCCGCACACCGCAAGCTCCGGCGTCACGATCCATTGAGCGTCGATTGCTGCGGCATGTTTGATGGCCTCGACAATCAAGTACCGGTTCCGATCAATAGCTCCGGGAACCGTCTCGAGATGAAGCAGCGCGATCTTGCCTTTCGTCATCTTACTCGTTCCCTATGGTCTTCCGACCTGGCAATGTCACTCGCGGTACGCCAGAAGTCGGATGTCGATCGACGAGAACCTGACATCGATAGACCTGCTCCAACACCATCGGCTCGATGACTTCATCGGGAGTTCCAAGCCGAACCACCTGTCCCTCGGCAAGCAGCAGGAGCCGATCGCAATATTGGCTGACGAGATTCAAATCATGTGAGATCAGAATCACCGTCAGGCCACGCTCATCCTTCAATCGGCAGAACACCGATCCGATCTCAACCTGATGTTGCAAATCGAGAAACGCCGTCGGCTCATCAAGCAACAAGACTTGCGGTGTCTGAGCCAAGGCTCGCGCAATCATCGTCCGCTGCCGTTCTCCACCAGAAAGGTCCGTGACCGCCCGCCGGGCCAAGTGGACAACGTCCATCGTCCTCATGGCATCCTCGGCAATAGCCACATCCTCCCCGCTTTCCCATCCCAAGCCACTTCCCCATCGGTTTCGAGGGCGATGAGGGAATCGCCCCATTAAGACCGTTTCCGCAACCGTAAAGGGAAAAAGCTGCGATGTGTCTTGTGGGACCACTCCAACGACACGAGCAATATCGTCTTGCGTCATTCCTGTCAGATCTCGGCCGAACAAAGTGATGCCCCCCTGCTGCGGACTGGCAAGCCGCGCCAAGAGTTTGAGCAGGGAGGTCTTTCCTGATCCATTGGGCCCCACGATGCCCAGCACTTCCCCTTCGGTCACCTGAAACGACAGGTCGTCGAGAATCCACGTGCTACGCGCGGATTCCTTCGACTGGTATCGAAACCGAACGGACTGCACGTCGTAGGCGCAACATGATGCGACCACCCTAGTCGCACAAGGCTCCTTGAAGAAACTGGGTCGACTGTCAGGGACTCCGCTCATGTCAACCGATCCTTGCGCCAGAGGAGGAGGTACACGAAGAATGGCCCGCCGGCCAGAGCGGTGATAATGCCGACCGGTATTTCTGTGGGCGCAATCAACGTCCTGGCCAGCGTATCCGCACCCATGAGAAACGTCCCTCCGGCCAGTGCCGAGGCAGGCAGAAGCAGTCGATGATCCGCGCCGATGGCCAGACGCACCGCATGGGGCACCACCATCCCGATAAACCCGATCATGCCGCTGACGGACACCACGGCACCAGTGACCAACGCCGTCAAGATGAAGATGGAACGCTTTGCCCGTTCTGTATCGACACCAAGAGAACGGGCCGCATCTTCCCCTAATGCCAGGATATTCAAGGCGCGCATCTGTCTGAACAGCAGAAGAAGACTGATCGAAAGATAGGCCACCACCCCAACGAGCCCACTATAGGTAGGAGACGTGAGCGTTCCCATCAACCAGGCCATCATCCCGTATGAACGGTTGGGGTCCAGGATCGACGTAATGAACATGATCAAGGCGGAGAAGATGGCATTCACAATCACCCCGGTCAACAGCAGGCTATGAATCGGCAACCGTTCAGAGCTGCTCGCCATTCGGTAGACAATCCCCAACGCCGCGATCCCACCGGCAAAGCCGCACGCGGGCAACGCCGCTTCCGCTAAGAATGTCGTGCCCGCTCCACACAAGACACCCACGGCTGCACCGAGCGCCGCTCCGCTGGAGACGCCGAGCACATAGGGGTCCGCTAGGGGGTTTCGTAACAAGGCCTGTAAGACGACACCCACCGACGCGAGCGAGCACCCAACCAAGAAGCCCAGCAACACACGCGGGAGTCGGATCTGGAGCAAGATTGTCCGTGTGATATCCGCCGCACCGCCGTCCGCGTCAGGCTGATCACCTGTCATGATGCCCACGAACACACGGAGCAGCTCTCCATAGGCAATCGGTTGAGCTCCGAAATGAAGACACACCAGGCTCACGGCAACCGCCGTCAGACTCAACGGCCCAAGGATCAGGATCAAGCGTGAACGGGTCAGGATGGATCCTTGCACAAGGCTGCCGCGCGCAGAGGGCGCAGAACCTTGTTCAGGAGACGGCCGATCGGCACAGGAACGTGGAGACCCTGTGGCTGACGGCAGGTTCACAAGAGCCTCATGGATGGAGCGCGGGGGCACCGGAATCGAATAGTTCAGGATGAATCGCCCGGACGAGCTGCTCCAGCCCGTCAATGACACGAGGCCCAGGACGATTCAGAAGACTTGACGGGACTTCATGAAACCGCTGCCGTTTGACCGCCGAGAGGGAGTCCCAACGCTGCCACTGCTGCTGCTCGCTTCGCGGCACCGTTTCCACCTCGCCGCTCGGGAAAATCAGCACTTCCGGATCTTCCTTGAGCACGGCCTCCATGCTCAGTCGTGGATAGGCCACACCCGCCTGAGCGGCGACATTGACTCCTCCCGCCAGGCCGATCATCTGATGGATAAAACTTCCCGGCCCGACGCTGATCAACGGCTGGCTGTTCAACACATACAAGACTCGCTTCGCAGGGAGCGTCGCCACTTTGAGCTTGAGCTCGGCCATCCGCTGACGCATGCGCTGAGTGACGTCGTTCGCGGCTGAGGTTTTCTCGAACATCGTTCCCAAGGTATGCATCTGGAGCGGGATATCCTCCAATGTCTTGGCATCGAGTACGAACACGGGGATTTTGAGCTGCTCAAGTTTCGACTGGAGATCGGGACGGAGAAAGTCCTTGGGTGTAAATACCATATCCGGTCGCAAACCGATGATCGTTTCCACATTGGGATTGGCATAGCCGACTTTGGCTTTGGATTTGGCGCCGGCCGGGTAATCGCAAAATTCCGTGACGCCGACGATCTGGTCTTCCAGGCCCAGCGAAAACAGCATCTCGGTGATACTCGGCGCCAACGACACCACGCGAGCCGGGGGCTTGGCCAGATAGAGGCGTCGCCCGGCATCATCGACAAAGGCCCTGGACGAGACATGGGCCATAAACGGCATGCCGGTAAGAATTCCTTGTGGCCGTCGCTTCATGAGTGAAACCGTGGAACCATCAGCCGATGCCATACTCACATCAAGCAACAGCAGGCAGACACAGAATCCGATGCCCCACTGATACCTGCGATTGCGTTCACACGGAGTTCCTCGCAAGGCCGCAGCAAGTGAACGCATAGCTGCTCGTACGTTGCAGGCGGTCAACGATGCGAGAACACCGCAAGAAACCCGTTTCAACGTGATAGCAATAAAAATCCCCAAGGCCTGACCAGACCTTGAGGATTGCACCCGCTTCTTCATCCTCACCCGTTCCCCAGCCTCAAGGGAACAACGGTCAGATCTTCGAGCAGATCTTCTGGCTCATGGATCCCCCTACTCCCCGTGGCTTGCCAACAGATCAGTCATGGGTCACTGGTCATGAGTCACCGGGAAGCTGCTATCCTCTATGACCGATGACTATTTCGCCAGCGGCGCGGCGGGACCGCGAGGTCGTTAACCCACTTCCCTTGCTCGAAGGCTCCTAAGCAGAGCACAATAGGAGAGGGGTGGAGAAGTTGTCAAGATCGACAAGCTCGCTCCTCCGCCTCCCGCTGCATCATGAGAAGAATCAGATGCTTGTGAGCGTTCATCCGGCTATGGTAGTATTCGCCAGTTCAACTGAATTTCACTTCAGCGAGAAGGAGTACGATCGTGGCATTTATGTGTGAAGTGTGTCTCAAAAAGCCGGTCTCCGGAAACAATGTCAGCCATGCGAATAACAAGACCCGGCGCGTGTTCAATCCCAACATTCAAACCGTGCGAGCGGTCGTCGGCAAGAGTCACAAGAGGATCCGCGTCTGCACCCGCTGTCTGCGTTCTGGATTGGTCAAGAAAGCCGTCTAACAGGAATGCTGAAAAAGGCCGCCAGCGGTGTTCTCGCATCGCTCAAAGGCTCAGCGTACCGAAGCGTACGCCTCTCCGCTCGCTGCGGCCTTGATTTTTGATCATCCTGAGGCTATTCCGGTGTTAGTGCCGAATCAGTCATAAAACTGCCAATCTTTCCTAACAGTTCAGGGTACGCTCCACAGAATCCGGCCTCCTCGCTCAACTAACTTGATGGCGGAAGGATCATCAGGCGAGAGAGTGAGGGTCCGGTTTCCATCCTTACTCCGAAGCACCAACCCCACTTCCCCCTTCGCATCCAGGCCAAGACCGGCACGAGCTTTCCCTAATGAATCCAGCAATAAGAATTCTTCCGCGTTCACTCCATTCAGCTTCTGTGCCTCGACAGTCTTCGGGGAAAAGACCTGGGAGCTGAGGATCCCACCGACTATTCCGCCACAAAATGCTGCGGCGCACAGCATGAGCATCTGTTTATTCTTCACGACTGATCCTTTCGGACAATGGATAGAAAAACCGAGGTTGACAGGAAGAATCCTACGCAAGATGCCGGCCCACAGCAACCCGTACGCATCACATCAAAACGACCGTCGGTTCAAAGCCGTGAGGGATGGAGGAGAGTTTTTCGTCGCTGCGAGATTCGAACATGACCGCGTCAATACGCGACTCTCTCACTGTTGCACCAGACGGTGAGGATTATATCCCGGGCGACGCCCGGCGATTGCTTTCCCCTTGCATCTAGGACTTCGTACCGATGAAGACAAACCCGTCCGTTTTCCCGCTGTTGAGTGCGGCACTGGTGAGCTGCTTGGCCCCAGCATCATAGAATCCGATTCCGTCCACTGTCGCCGCTCCGAGGCTGCATCCATTTTGCCCGCCGAATGTAATGGTCACATTGAACACATTTCCGTGCGTCCTGGGTGCAAACGTGCCGGTGAAGATACAACCCGTATTGGTATTGCCGGAAATGCCTCCGGCAGCGGTGACCTCAACCGTCGCGGTTTCGCTCGTTGTAATGGACCCCGTATACGTGCCTGCAACGGCGTTCATGTTCGGAGGTACATCATAATCGTTGTCATATGTGGTCGTGAATGTGTTGTGCACATTACCCTGAGAATAAGAAATCGTGCCAGTAAAGCCTTGCTTCGTTATATAACTGCCGGTGATGGTCGCGTTGAGCAATCCCGTTTGCAAATTAAAGTCTTTCGCGTCCGACGAGATGAAGACCCCATTTTGTGAGCTGCTCGTTCCCTGGATCAGCCCTGACAGAATTGAGGGATCGCCGGCGACAGAATAGAGGATCCAATAGGAACCGTCATCAAGGACAAGGCCGGACATGGCACGGTTGGTAGTGGGGATCGTCCCCAGCCAAAGCCCCTCCGCAGAATCTACAGGGAGCGCCGTAGGAGATGGCGTGGACGTCTCACCACCGCCACCGCAAGCAGACAGACTTGAGAGAAGTAACAAGCCGAGAACGCCGCGCTGAATTCGTTTACAATACATGGGTCATCTCCCTCGGTGAAGCCAGGACTGAACCGAAAAACAGAGCCGTATTCCTAACAGTCTCTGTAGGGAGACTCCTATCCCTCTCAAGTTGGGGGCAGATACAACGAGATCATAGGACACGGGTATCGACTTCAAACGAAACCGTACCTCGCACCATTAACTAAGGAAACTGTCTGGATGGAGGAAATAGCTGGCGAAGTGATTGAAGCCCTTGGAACGGGCGATGAGATTTGAACCACACTCCGTCGGAGGATCGACTT
Source organism: uncultured Nitrosospira sp. (assembly GCA_900696515.1). Classification (GTDB taxonomy): domain Bacteria; phylum Nitrospirota; class Nitrospiria; order Nitrospirales; family Nitrospiraceae; genus Nitrospira_D. The sequence goes on from CAADGK010000135.1 coordinate 5,784, forward strand.
TAGGATCTTCCTCCCGGCTCTCGCACGAAGGTCATCGCATTCAACGTTTCTTGCGCGTCACGCCTGATGTTTCACGCATCACGTCTTTCTTGGAGCGGGCGATGGGATTTGAACCACACTCCATCGCCGGGTCGGCCCTGAAGCTTGCCTCCCGGCTCTTGCTGAGGGGGCCAGCCCCCCTCGCACTCTCCCCACGAAAGGGGCGCACCCCTTTCGGAATCCCCCGTCATGGGTTCGAATCCCACTCAAGATCATGTTGGATTGGAGTTGGAGCGGGCGATGGGATTTGAACCCACGACAACTTGCTTGGGAAGCAAGGACTCTACCACTGAGCTACGCCCGCTCGCTGGAGATCTTATACAGGAACAGCGGCTGGCTGTCCAGCCGGAGGAAAATCATGATTTCTCAGGAGATCCACCCAGCCATTGCTATTAGACCCTTTCCACTATCGCAAACTTTCTTCTTCCAACTTTCAATCGATATTGCTTGCCCTGGGCAAGCTCAAGCGTGGCATTGGCATCGCTCTGTTTCTGCCCGTCGATCTCGACGCCGCCTTGGATGATCAGCCGGCGCGCGTCGCTCTTGCTGGGAACCAGCCCTGTTTTGGCGACAAGATCAACCAACCCGATGGCCTTTCCAAATCGCAGATCATTGATCGTCAATTGCACCCGCACATCCGGCTCATCGGGAAATTCTTGTTTCTGGAACTTCTTTGCAAATTCCGCTCTCGCCTGTTTTCCGGCTTCTGCTCCGTGATACTGCGCGACAATCAATTCGGCCAGTGTCTGCTTGGCTTCCATCGGATGCAGGGACCTGGCATGACCGAGATCTTCCGTCGTGAGCAATTCATAGTAGCGATACATCAGCTGGTCGCTGATCGACATGACCTTGCCGAACATCTCGCCAGGCTTATCTTCCAGCGCGATGTAGTTGCCGACGCTCTTGCTCATCTTCTTCACGCCGTCCGTGCCTTCGAGCAACGGCATCGTCATCACGACTTGTGGTTCCTGACCATAGTCCCGCTGCAACTCCCGCCCGACCAAAAGATTGAATTTTTGATCCGTCCCGCCCAACTCCACATCCGCCTTCAACGCAACGGAGTCATACCCCTGCACAAGAGGATAGAGAAATTCATGGACACTGATAGGTTTCTGTTCATGGTACCGCTTGTGGAAGTCGTCCCGCTCCATCATGCGGGCGACACGATAATGCGCGGCCAGCTGAATCAATCCATCAGCCGTCATCGGTCCCATCCAGCGACTATTGAACTCGATGGTGGTTTTCCTTGGGTCGAGAATCTTGAAGATCTGCCGTTGATAGGTCTTGGCATTCTCTTGGACTTGTTCCTTGGTCAGTGCCCGACGCGTCTCGGACACGCCGGTCGGATCGCCGATCATCCCTGTGAAATCTCCGATCAGGAAGATCACGTTGTGTCCAAGGTCTTGAAAATGCTTCAGCTTATGGATCAGGACCGTGTGCCCAAGATGAAGATCCGGCGCCGTCGGATCGAATCCCGCCTTAATGCGTAACGGGCGTTTTTCAGAAAGCGATCGCTTCAGCTTGGCTTCAAGCTCAGAGTGCTGAATCACCTCCACCGCACCACGGAGAATCAAGTCGAGTTGTTGCACTACATCCTTCATGACGCACGTCGCTCCGTCTCTCGTTGTGTCTCCCTCGTGGAGACTGTGACCAATGACTTGAGGCGACCGAATTTCTTGGCGCCGATCCCCTTGACCTCACGCAGATCCTCGACCGTCCGAAACCGTCCTGCCGATTCTCGAAATGCAATCACCCGTTGCGCCAGGACCGCACCGATACCCGGTAAAGCCTCCAGTTCACCAGCAGTGGCTCGATTCAAGTCCAGCAAGGCTGGATCGTGCAGGCCGACCGCCTTGGCCGATGCCGCACGATTCTGGGTAAGTCCATGGCGACTGGAATCGTTCACGAATTCCGCAGTCGGCTCCTGCGTGGACGCACCAGGCAATTCGACAGACACATGGCGCACCCATCCCATCCACAGCACCATTCCCATCGTGACAACCAGCATTCCCAATTTGAGAAGGAGAGATTTGATCATCCCTTCCCTGTCTTTCTCAGCTGGTGAATGGCGGCTCCATCGAGATCTTCCATCGCTTCCATCACGCCTTCAGCGAGTGTTGGATGGGCATGGATGAGACGAGCGACGTGGCCGGCCGTCGCCCCCACCTGCATCGCCAACGCCGGTTCATGGATGAGATCAGCCGCATGGGCTCCGAGAATATGCATACCCAGAATCCGGTCGCTCTCGGCGTCAGCAATCACTTTGTAGAACCCGGTCGTCTCGCCTGTGGCTTGAGCCTTCCCCAACGCCCCATAGCGAAACCGTCCGACCTTCACTGCCTGGTTCGGATCCTTTCCGTTCTGCTCCGCTCGCGCTCTGGCCTGTTGTTCGGTCAATCCGACACGTCCGATCTCCGGCAGAGTGAAGATGCCGGCCGGGATCACGGCATAATCGATCGTCCGTTGATGTCCTGCAATATTCTCAACCGCCACCTGCCCCTGCGTCGATGCGACATGGGCCAACATCGCCTTGCCTGTCACATCCCCGATCGCATAGATGCCGGGTACGTTTGTGCGCAGGTGTTCATCAACCAGCACATCACCCCGAGGCCCAAGCACAACACCGACCTGTTCCAATCCGATCCCTCGCGAATTGAACCCGCGCCCCACCGAAACCAGAAGCTTCTCAGTCGCAACCATGCTCCCGTCTTTCAACGACAACATCAGCGACTCGGGTAACCGCTCGCATGTCTCCACCGTCGTGCCGGTTATCACGGTCACGCCCCGCTTTTTCAACTCACGCTCCATGGTGGACGAAATCTCCTCATCCTCCAATGGAAGGAGCCGCGGCATAAGTTCAAGAATGGTGACCGCTGTCCCAAGGCCGCTGTACAACGCAGCGAACTCGCATCCCTCCACTCCACCACCCAGGATGGCCAGGCTGGCCGGAACCTGTGTCATGTCAAGCATCTGCTGACTCGTCACGATCTGCCGGCCGTCGATGGGAAATTGCGGAAGGTTCGGCCAGGAGGATCCGGTCGCGATCACCAGTGCATCGGCGTGAATCTCGCGTTGCGCTCCGTCCGGGAGTGTTACGGCAATGGTACGTGCGTCCTTGAGTATCCCCTGCCCAGTGACCTGCTCGATCCCCCAGCCCTTGAGCAGAGTCCCGATCCCTTTGACAAGTGAAGCGACCACCTTTTCTTTTCGGGCCACCATACGGGCCAGATCATACGTCGCAGGGGCCTGAAGCATCAGTCCCAGATCCTCAGCCTTCTTGAGCTTGTCACCAAGCTCCACGACGGAAAGCAGCGCCTTGCTGGGAATACACCCCCAGTTCAGGCAGACCCCGCCGAGCTTCTCTCGCTCGACGACCGTGACCCGTGCGCCAAGTTGAGCCGCACGGATGGCTGCGACATAGCCGCCGGGGCCGGCTCCAAGAATCGCGATATGGGTTTGATCGGACATGGGCAGGGTAGGTCTACGGAGAAGTTACGAATGATGAACGAGGTTGCGGATGCTCAACCTCGACCTGGGCCTCAACCTTTTTTCTGACTGGCGAGAAACGCCTCGTATTGCGAGGCCGTCATCAGTTGATCGACTTCTCCGGGGTTGCTCAGCTCGATAACGGCCATCCACCCTTTGCCATAGGGGTCCGAATTCACGACTTCAGGGGCATCTTTCAAGTCTGTATTGATCTTGGTCACCGTCCCGCTGACCGGCGTGTAGATCGTTGAGGTAGTTTTGGTCGACTCAACCTCCCCGATCTGTTGCCCGACCTTCACCATCGCCCCGACCTTGGGAAGATCAAGAAAGACGATGTCGCCCAGGGCATCCTGCGCAAAGTGGCTGATCCCCACCGTCGCCTGTTTGCCTTCGACTCGAACCCATTCATGCTCTTGGTGGTACCGCAAATCGGATGGAATCATGTCGGCTCCGTTCTAGAGATTCAGTATGAGAGGCTGAGATTTAGGAGAGATCGGGCAACCGACTGCTCTGCCTCAACCTTGACCGGATCAATTCTTCAGGATGGTAGTGGGAGCGGTCGGCATTGTCAAGAAACGGGCCGGCGAGTTGGTGGCCGACCCGTTGCTTGAGTCCTGCTACCCGAAGATTTCCATGCCGGGGAAAAAATACCCGATCTCAAACTGAGCGGTTTCCGGTGAGTCAGACCCATGGACCGCATTGAACTCAATATTTGTTCCATGGGCTTTGCGGATCGTTCCCGCATCAGCCTTCGCCGGATCCGTGGCGCCCATCAACTCCCGATTCTTCTTGATCGCATTCTCACCCTGGAGCACGATCACGACAGCCGGACCGGAGGACATGAACGCACAGAGGCTCCCAAAAAACGGTCGCGCCTTGTGCACCGCATAGAACCCCTCCGCCACCGGCTGGGACATCTGAATCATCTTGATGGCGATCGGCTTCAGCCCAGCCTGTTCATACCGATGGATAATATCTCCGACGACATTCTTCTTGACCGCATCCGGCTTGACGATAGCCAACGTTCGTTCGTTCATGATCGCTCCAACTCCTCCAAATTGTTAACAGATCCGGTGAAACAGCGGGCACATTATAGGGGGGCCCTCTCCTGCCTTGCAAGCAGGCCACGCCGACTCCCGTGACAGCACCTCCGGGGGTAGTTCAAGAACTTCGACAGGCCACTCGATGGGTTCAGCACGATCACAGATACGCCTTCTCCACGTTCATACGGCCTTGAGACGGAAGAATCCGTAGACCGCCATCTTGAACAAGAGCCTTCCCTGTGCAAGCCGTCTGATCGTGGCGCTGCCGAACGTCCGCGCTTCATACCGAACGGGAATCTCCACGATCTGCAGACTGAGTTTCGACGCACCAAACAGCATATCAAAATCTCCGAGAGGATCGAACTCGCCGAAGTACGGCCGATTGGCCACGATGCGTTCGTAGTCTCGTCGGAACAAGACTTTTGTCCCGCACAGTGTGTCCTTGATTCGCTGATTCAGCAACCAAGAGAACACCGCCCCGAACACCTTGTTCCCGCACAGTGTGGACAGGCCCATCGCCCGCCCCTCCCGGGGATAGACCAGCCGACAGCCGATGACGCACTCGCCTTTTCCGCTCGCGATGGTTTCGTAAAATTTCGGGAGGGTTTCCGGCGGCATCGTCGCGTCCGCGTCCAGGATCATGAGAATATCTCCCGCCGCATGGGCAAACCCCTTGCGGACTGCATCGCCCTTCCCTTGCCCGTCCTGTATCAGGAGCTTGATGTTCCTCCCCGGGTAAAAAGCCGTGACACGTGTGATTTCCTCGGCCGTCCCGTCGGTCGAATGCCCGTCGACAAACAGAATCTCTTGCCGGCCTCCGAACTGCGGGATCCGTCTGAGCACCGCATCAATGTTGCCTTGTTCATTCCGACACGGAATCACGATAGTCGTCGAATAGGGCCGCTCCGGCCTCCTGAGCCGCGCGCGCGCGATCACGTAACGGGAGAGACAAAGATCACGAAACCCCGGAAGATGGGCCAGCCACCTGTTGCACAAGGGAGCCAGGAGCGGAATACACAGGGGCAGCAACAATCGCCGCTCGACCTTCACCACATCGAAGTCGGCGAGGTACAATAGATTCGTGAGATCCGCCGGCGAGAGCCAGCTGTGCTCGCGCTGCGGCATTTTCAGCCCGAGCTTCTCACATAACCGAAGCATCGGCTCCCACAGATGGTTATGGGAGGACACCACCACCCTCGTGTGAGCTGTACAGAGACGCCGCAGCCGTGTGAACGCCGTCTGCACGTCGACGAGATGACCGACCACGTCCGTAAGAAGGATGACGTCGAAGCATTCATCGAGTCGCAGCGTTTCAACGTCTCCGACTCGAAACTCCAAGGTCGGATGCCGTCGGGCCGCCTCGTTCACCATGGCAGGACTCAGGTCGATGCCCAGCCCGCGCGATGGCTTCAACGCGGCAAGAAGATTCCCGATCCCCGACCCGATTTCCAAGACTCGTAATCCCTCCGGCACGAGGAACCTGAGATATCGAGTCTGATCCTCATAGTAGGCGCGGGCCTTCTGCTCCCACGACAGCCGTTGCGGAGCACAGGCATCAAAATGGTCTCGGATGGCTTTTTTCTTGGCGGCAGTCTGGAATCGCCCCTCGGGATGAAGGGGATCCGTCGACGAATCGTGATCCGTCTCGTCCCAATCCGGAGAAGGAAAGAGTTTGTAGAGTCTCGCTGGCCCCATGGAGATCCATGTACGGATAGCAGTGGATCCACAGTAGCACCGGCAAGCCGTTTTGACACGAGTTCCGGAAGAATCGGCAGAACCACATCCGGACTAACTTCGTTGGGCGTTCCTACTACACTACCGACACGCCGCTGCAACCATATTCGTCGTTCGTGAAGCGTGAAGTGTCTGAATCCGAAGCGAGATACGCTTCACGTGTGACGTTTCACGAGATTCCGGATGTTTCTCATCATCGGTCACAGTCCAGACCGTATTGCTTCTGAATCTTCTGGGCCACCTCGGGCGATTCTTTGGTCAAGAGTGCACAGGTCGTGAAATTTCCGATGACTTTCTTCTTGCCCTTGTCGACATACGTCCAGTCGACGATCTCCGTCTTCGCAAATGAATAGGCCTGGCCCTTCTTCAAGGATCGGACCACCGGCGTATTTTCGATCCGTCCCGACCACAAATCGCCTTCACCTTTCAGATCTGAAATCCAGAGGTACTCGAGACTCTCGCCTTCGCTGACCCGCACCTTCACCGAGTAGTGGCCGGTATCGGACGGCGGCGATCCCGCTTTTTTCAGAAAGCCCTCCAGCCCGGCACGCGCACGCGTCATGGCTTTTTGCATGGCCGGGTCCTCATCGCTGACCTCGACCGTTCCGTCGTTTTTCGCCTTGTCTGTAAATGATTCGGAGAATACCGGTGTCGATAGCAGCGCCACGATCAACGCAATATGCAGTGCAACCAGTCGTCGCATAACTCCCCTCTCACGAATGGGCGGACATTGGGCGAGTATATTGACCCTTCTCTCAACCGTAAAGCAAGATTCCGACTGCTCCGTACTCCGTTGTCACGTGTCGGAACTCTCCCTGACATCCCCGTTGACAGAATGAATTCATCTGGTCATTGTTACCCCGACACCATGTCGCGTCGTCACGGTGCCCCTCATACTCCCTCCCGCCATCAGCGTCCTACGCGTCCCCTGATGCGTGTCGCTCGTGGAAGCTGGCACGTCCTGACCGCTTGCCTGCGTGCCGTCCGTCACGCTCCGCCGACCATACAAGTATGGAGCACCGTGGCCATCCTGATCACCGCGGCCCTCACTATCAACTGGGTCTATCACGCCTATTACAAGCCGACGGAACTGTTCTTTCCCGTGGAACCGGCCTTTCACAAGAGCCCTCGTGAAACCTGGGAGGAGTATGGAGCCCTGTTCGAGGCCCATTCAACGGCCATCATCACACCTGAATTACTGGCGGCCATTGCGCAAGCCGAAGGGTCCGGTAATCCGGTCGCCCGCACCTATTGGAAATGGCGCTTCACCGCACACAATCCGCTGGAGTGGTATCAACCGGCCTCCACGGCCGTCGGCATGTTTCAGATCACCGACGGCACGTTTCAGGAAGCAAAACGCTATTGCATCCACAACCATGTCGTCGTCGAACAGGGGCCGTGGAACAATTTCAATTCCTGTTGGTTCAACAGCCTCTATAGCCGAGTCATTCCCGGCCATGCCATGGAGATGACCGCGGCGTTGCTCGACCGATACGTCACGCGGTTGGTTGCTGACCGGGGAGCCACGTTCGAGCAGAAACAGGAGCTGGCCGCCGTTATTCATCTCTGCGGGGCTGGAGCCGGACGCAACCATGTCTTGCGCAACTTTCGCCTGACTCCGCATCAGCACTGCGGCGCCCACGATCTCCGAACCTACCTCTTGAAAATTTCGGCTCTCACGCAGCAATTCGCATTGCTCAAGGGACGGTCAGGATGAACTTTTGAGTACTGACTCCCGAGTGCTGAGCGCGCAGTCATACGAGAACATATCCGGCGCACAGGACCGACCTGTTCGTGGTATGGTGGGCGATCCACCCGCATCGTGATGAACGACCACCGCTCACACATTCCAGACCCCCCTCATACCCTTCGCACAACCGTCCTGGCCGGCGCCATCGGCAATGTGCTGGAATGGTATGACTTCGCGCTCTTCGGATACTTCGCGCCCGTCTTGTCCGTCCTGTTTTTCCCGGCTTCGGATCCGGCTTTATCATTGATCGCCACATTCAGCGTTTTTGCCGTCGGATTTCTGGCAAGGCCGCTGGGCGCACTCTGCTTCGGCTACTGGGGAGATACACGAGGACGCCGGTCGGCGCTGTCATGGTCCGTCATCCTCATGGCGATTCCCACGTGCCTCCTCGGCCTATTGCCGACCTATGCTCAGATCGGGCTCGCCGCGCCGATTGCGCTGACCGTCCTCCGTTTTATTCAGGGGTTCTCCGTCGGCGGTGAATTTACCGGATCGGTCACCTTCCTGATCGAACATGCCGCGCCGAACCAACGAGGCTATATCGGCAGTTGGGCTGGATTCAGCGCCCAAATCGGCGCGTTGTCGGGATCCGGCATCGGCGCCCTGGCCGGCGCGAGTTTTACCCAGGAGACCCTGCATGATTGGGGCTGGCGCATTCCCTTCTTGGCCGGGAGCGTCATCGCATTAGTCGGCTGGTACCTTCGCCGGCATCTTCCTGAATCGCCCGCCTTTGAACGACTCCAACAGAGCGGGGTGGTCTCATCAACGCCGATTCGTGACTTTGCCCGTCAGAACCGGACACCACTGCTCCAGGTCATCGGACTCGTATTGCTGCATGGCGTGGGGTTCTACATCTTTTTTGTCTATCTCCCCACCTATCTGACGAAGGTGAGTGATCTCTCGATGAAAACAGCATTGACCATCAATACGGTCTGCATGGCCGTCATGGCAATGCTGATCCCGATCATGGGCAAGTTGGCCGATCGAATCGGCCCCCGACGGGTGCTCGCTGCCGGTGCGATGGGCCTCGCGCTCGGCACAGTCCCGTTCTTCTCCTGGTTCAGTAGCGGAGACGTGATATCGGTAGCCTTGGCGCAATTGACCGTGACCGTTTTCGTCGCCGCCTACATGGGGCCCTTCTTTGCCATCGTCGCCGTCCTCTTCCCGGTCGCCCACCGGTATACTGGGCTTTCGATTTCATACAATATGGCTTCGGCGCTGTTCGGCGGAACAGCGCCATTGGTCGCGACCATGGTTTTTGAACGGAGCGGAAACCTCCTTGCACCAGGATGGTATGTCAGTGCATGCGCGATCATCTCATTGCTTGTCCTCATAACGATTCGTGACGAAGGACAAGAGCCAGCTGCGTTTCACGCCAGCCCCCGTTGACAGTCGTTCTCCTCCATGCTGGAGTCCCACTGAGTACGAACCATCGCCCATGACCGACCAACACACACCAACATCGCAGCTTCCCGGACCACCGGTCTCTCGCTGGTGGGGCTGCTTCGCTGAGCTTCGACGAGATACGCTTGGATTTCTCTTGCAGAGTCAACACTACGGTGACGTCGTCAAGCTCCCCATGGGCCTGGTCGCTGAACTGCTCCTGCGGCAGCCCGATGCCGCCATGTATCTCTTGAATCATCCGGCTGACGTCAAACATGTCTTGGTGACGAATCAAGACAATTATCGGAAGTGCCCGGTTCCTCCGGTCGAATCACGGATCTTCGGGCAAGGCGTCCTGCACACGGAAGGCGATACCCATCATGCTCAACGGCGGCTGTTTTTGCCGTTTTTTTACGGACACCACGTAACGGCCTACAGCAAACTCATCACCGATACAGCACGATCCCGAGTGGCCCAGTGGCACGATGGCATGACGATCGACATTGGACAGGACATGGCCCATCTCGCCCTCTCGGTCATCTGGCGTCTCCTCTTTGGACACGATGTGCAGTCGGATACCGGCCTGATTCGTGACTCCATTTCAGCAGGCCAGCGACTCATCAAGCTTCAGTATGATTCGCTCCTAGCCAGTCTGATCCCGCTCTGGATTCCCATTCCCCGGCATCGCCGGTTCACCCGAGGCTTCCACGTAATTGAGAACACCCTTATTCAATTGATCCGTGATCGGCGACGCAGTGCCGAGCACCGAGATGATGTGCTCTCGCTCTTACTGGCCGCGAAGGATGACCATGGTCACCCGTTGAGCGAAAAAGAGATTCGTGACGAGCTCATGACATTCTTGCTCGCCGGTCATGAAACCACCGCCAATGCCCTCACATGGACATGGCTTCTTCTGTCCCAGAATCAATCAGTTTGGGAGAGGTTGGTGTGTGAATTGGGAAATGTGCTCGGCGACCGCCCTCCCGACGCGGCCGACCTGCCTCGCCTTCCCTACTTGAAGATGATCTGGGACGAGTCGCTTCGCCTCTATCCGCCCGCCTGGAGCTTGCACGGCCGCCTAGCACAGAAAGAGGATCGACTTCCTTCCGGAGCGACTCTTTCTCCCGGTTCGTGGGCCTTCATCAGCCCCTGGAATCTTCACCGCAATCCACGCTGGTTTCGTGAGCCCGCCCGATTTGACCCGGAGCGGTTTTCGCACGAAGCGACCAGAGCCCGTCCGGCCTATGCGTGCATTCCCTTCGGCGCAGGTGGACGCCGCTGCCTGGGCGAGTCGTTCGCTGAACTTGAGGGCCTCTTGATCCTGGCCACGATCGCGTCGGCTGTTCGACTCGATCTCCTCGACAAGCAGACGATTCACCCAGAGCCTGGGATGACCCTCCACCCGAGAGATCCGATCGAGATGATCGTCCGGCGAATCGATCTCCCCAACGCCCATCCTGCTGTCGTATAACTCGCCTCTCTCCAACGGCTACCCTTCTGTCTATTGATGTGGTAGAACTCGCATCTGTGTCTGGACGACCTTTGACTAACCGGCCATCCTCGATGGACAACAGAACATTGACTCTACCTGGTATCCTCCTGACGCTCTTCGGTCTTCTTCTCTCGGGATGCCTCTCTCCTATTACCCTGACTCGAGCCGTCATCGCCTACGACGACGCCATCACCGAATCACAATCCAAGCAACTGCTTGTGAATATAGCCAGAGCACAGCACCATCAACCGATTCACTTCACCGGCGTCTCCAACGTGGCGGCGACGTTCGATTTTCGATTGACCGCCGGTGCCACGCCGGCTTTGACCGGTGATGCAAGCCGAACGATCTTGCCCGTCATCGGAGGAAGCGTCGCAGAGAACCCAACCATCAGTATTGCGCCGATCGAAGGCGAGGAATTCACCCAACGCCTCCTCACGCCGTTCCAGGAATCCAAACTGACCTTACTTCTTCGGCAAGGGATCGATATCGATCTCCTCCTTCGGTTAATGGCGAAGGAAGTCCGAATGAGCCACGGCGACGGAGCAGTCGCCTATCGGAACAACCCATCGGATAAGGCCGGCTATGAGACGTTCAGACGAGTGGTGCTTCATCTCTCAGCGATTCAAGACCACAATAGCCTCTATGTCGAACCTATCAACGTCGAACGAAGCTGGACGATTCCTGCGGAATCGGTCACCGCGGAAGGTTTTAAAGCGCTCGAACAGGAATACCACGTGTCCTATCACGCCAAGGACAAAACGTTCACGTTGCGCAAACAAGTCGAAGGCGGGACGCTCATTACGAATTACGATCCGAATCTCCTCTCTCGAGAGGAACGGGCCCGGTTGCAACACGAGAACGAGCAAGGGCTCCCACACGATGTGACGTTTGATATTCGCCCTGGGCATTACGGCGGAGACTGGCCCCTGAAAGGAGACTTTCGGTTGCGTAGTTTCAACGCGATACTGAATTTTCTTGGGCTGTCCATCGCGGAAGAGCCGGAATACCCTGTCGAGAAGGACAATCGCACGCCGGAGGTCGCTGAAAATCCCGTGAACACGATGGACCTGATTGTGTCATCGTCAGCTCCGTCCGAACTCGACCTCGTGATGAAATCGCATGGAAGCTACTATGCGGTGAATACAATCGGTCCACAGGCGCGCTGGAACCGCGAAGCCTTCAAGCTCTTGTCACAGCTCTTTCAGATGACCGTTACAGAGGTCCCGCGAGCCGGCGTGCCGAGCATCACCATCGCGAAATAGCGACGTCACAAAGAGTGAGCGGTGAACCCGCAGTGAACGGTCGCAAAGATAGGCAAAAAGACCGCCCAGCAAAGCGAGAACCGCGCCGGAGGTCTTTTTGCGAATCCTGCTAGCCCACATTATTCATGACGGTACGTCGAGAAATCACGGAGCCGCGTCGCGAGAGCGGCGCGCGGAGCCTGGAGGACCTGAGGCGTACTTATGCAGTACGTCGAAGGCCCGAGGGGCGAGCCCGCCGACCGAAGGCGTATCGCAGCAGCGGATCGGCGATTGCAGCAGAAGCGCTCATGAATAATGCGGGCTAGGCGTCGACTCGATCCAGATTGGGCTTCGGCGGACGTCGACCGATCAGATAGATAATGCCTGGGAAAAGCATGGTCGTGCCTGGGAAAATAATCCGATTTCCCCACCAAGGTAGTTCCCATCCGGGAAACTTCATCCTCAGAAGTCCCAACGCATAGGTGAGCGCTACCGATGCCAGGATCCCATAGACATAGGCAGGCACCAGCGTCGTGGACTGATCTTCGCTTCGCTGTCGTAACGCGGCAGTCACACCCTTGAAAAGAAGATACATGGAAAGGATGAGACAGGCGGAACCATAATACACTGCATATTCTTGCATAACACCGACCTCGTTAATGCCGTTGCCCAGCAGTCTGCTGCTCGTTTATAGCGTATTACCTCCAAACTTGTCGAGCCGTGCACATACATCGCAACCAACGGGCGGTCACTTGTGCATGTCCCTTTCTCATCTTGTATTTTCCGACCACTGTCACCACAATGGCGACTCAACGCCGGAGGCGGTCTCGGTCCCGACTCCTCGCCCATGCTCAGGAGTGACTCCTATGAAAATGTTGGTCATCGTGTTCCGGGAATCACTCGTGGAACAGATACATGCGTTACTCAGTGACTACGACGTCGCCGCCTACAGCGAGCTGCACAATGTCACCGGGAAAGGCGCGACGGGTTTAACCAGCCAATTCTTTCTCGCGCCGGCCACCAACCGCATGATCCTGACGGCCGTCTCCGACCAGTCGGCGTACAGGCTCATCGACGCGTTTGCGCGTTTCCGATTGGAACAAGAAGCAGCACAAGGGGACACCATCGTCCCGCTTCATGTGTTCGTGTTACCGTGCGAACAAGTTGTATGACGTCATCCGGTCGACATGATCCGCGAACGCGTCTACTGCAACCACCGACACGCCACTGCGACAGGCTTGAACTCTGAAAGTTGTGAATGTTGAATGCTCCCCTCGCAAAGACGGAGAAGCGGGGCGAGTGATCCGGATCAGCTGATAGCCCCGTACCGGACAAACCAGATAGACATGACAGACCAACTTCGCTGTAAACCGTCATCACACTGAGGACCAATGCCGTCCGTGTCACCATGGAACAGCCGATCCGGGATCCTCGGCCACAGGAAATACGACGGCCTCCAGGAGCTGTCCTCCCGGAGGCCATGAGAGAGCCTTTCGTTCAACACCATCGCACCGAAACCGTTCGGTTAATAAGAGCTTGGTTCCAATGATTCGGCGGCTTCCTCCGCCTGCTTCTTGGCTTTGGATTTCTTCGCCTTCGCCGCCTTCTTCATCTCCTTGTGCTCGGCCTTCAGCGCATCTCGTTTGCCCTTCATCTCTGATCGCATCTGCTCCCGTTTGGCCTTCATGTCAGCCTTCATCTGGTCTCTTTTCGACTTGAGACTCTCCTTCATCTGTTCCTGCCCAGTATTCATCTCACTCTTGGCTTCGCCGGCCATGGAACCCACTTCGCCCTTCAACTCAGAGCCAAGATTTGTCAGCTCATCGGCCATCGCCGGAAAACCAGACCCAACGATCATTGCCGACAGAACTGCGGAAATCATGATGATGCGCATGAATAGCCTCCTCTAATCTATGGTTATTCCAACAGGACCGGAGCCAGAAGCCGGTGCCCAGTCTAGGGCTATCGTGAGACGAGATTTCTGGCAACTGATTTTGTAGTTTCGGACGTGTTCGTACTGCCTGAGAGATGGAGGAACGAAGAGGAGAGGACCAGAATTACCACGGCCTCCAGCAGGTTCTCCCCCGGAGGCCGTGCAAGAACATGCCGTGGACCAAGCTCGCGCCGCTTCACATGAAGCGGCGCACTACGCCCTGACCTGCCACAGCAAATACACCAACCCGACCACCAATGCCGACACCACGACGAGATGCATGAACACCCTCCCTCACTGAATAGTTGTGTATAGGTCCGACGCTGGAAATCAGCGCCTGATCTACGGGTATCGCGAGATTGGTTTTCAGGCAATGTATTTCAAGATTTTGGACAGGAGCTACTCCGAACTGTGACCTACGGTAGGATGACGACGCTGATCTTCGGAGGTCATGCAGACCTGGAAATTTTGGCCGCGCATAGAAGGAGATGCATCAGGGAGTTGCCACTACCAGTTCTGAGCCCAAATCGGCGCCGGCGTAGGATTCGGTTCAAGACGTGAAAGATCTGCTTCGAAGAGAATCTCGGGGCTCTCGCCTCTCAACTTTCGCATCTGCAATTGACCAGATCGCGTGGCCACGAGTAGATGTCCCTCTCGACTCCAATCAGCCCATTGAAGATCATCCAAGAGATCGAGATCGCCGTTGGATTCCAACGAGTAGCGGACATTCAGACCATCGACAGCCTGGTCGACACCGGACTCTCCACCTGCCCACCCCACACTTTCCACACAAAGTACTCGTGTGCCACAGGGCTGAGGCTTTCGCATACGCGCGTTACGATGTTGATCCCAAGCATCCCTATAATCACGAGCCGGTGAGTCCTCCGCTTCGATCCACCCTCGTTGCCGTTCGTTGGCGAATTGCACTACCGGGATCGATCGTAGCCTGTAGGGAATCGGGAGCGTCTCCATCGGCACATTGTCACTTCTGTCCTCCTCGGTGAAATAATAGCCGCGTGTCCATGTCCCACAGGTACCGAAGGCATGCAGCGCCGTCAGCCACGGCAATTTTGAAATGGCAACGTACGCCTCACCATGTTCCCATGTCGCACTCGGTTTATGGGCGAAGTAACAGAGGTACTGTCCATCGGGAGACAGATCCGCCCGCCGGGGAAAGATCCGACCACCAAGCCAGGCACCCGGTTCGTATCGTTGACCAGCCAGATCCCACCGTCCGAGATGCGTCCAGTTACTCGGCCCTCGACGAAACACGGCCACCACCGGTGCCTGCGTTGCGGGAATGCAATAGATCCGAGGAGCGGCTTGCTGCATCATGAGCGATCAATTCCCTTAGAATAACTCAGTCAGTAATAGTGGCGTCAGCGGAGGACTCCCTCCATAGGTGCAATCACCCGTCGTGGGAGAAGTAAACCAGGCCCGGACGTGATACATCTCCCCCTCAACGTAGATCTTACAATTCGTCGACTGCCGACCGGTTCGAATCTCCAGTGAATCATCGCCGCACTTGGGTAAGAACCGAAAATGCGAGGCGCCCGGCAACAAACGTCCCAGGCTCACCGGTTGCTCACAGACAAAGAGGACGGCTTCCTCAACCGGTTGCGGACCGCGATTCTCAATACGCAGGGTCGACCAATTCAGCCAGAGGAGATTCGGCGCCAGGAGAAGCACAAATGATCCAAAGACGACCGCACGCTTCATCTCTCATTCCTTGTCCCACGAGGCCCAGGCGTGAGAACAACTCTCATGCCGCCGTGGAACGACCAGGCATCGGGAGATGCCACGACAACTGATGCAAAGAATAGACAAAGTGTGACTCGTGAATACCGGATCGGCAAGCAAGTTGCCAAAATGTGTACGAGCACCCGGATGGAGAAGATCATCCTTGGAAATAGTTCGCTGCGGCAGGCACCTGTGAGAGCTTCGCGTGAGAGTCACTACCCATTTTCAACAAGGCCGGTTCCGTCACGAGCGGCCATCGTGCGGGGTGAGGGCCATTGATCTGCAATGGATCAGTTGTATAATGTCCACGTGAATCGGATCGCTTTCCATTGCATGATCCTACTTCTAACCGGCTGCGTAGGCCTATCGCTGGCAATTGGAGAGGAATCACCGCGACAGCCCAGCGCAAAAGAACGGTTACAGCAAGTACTGGACGCAGAGGGTGGCACAACCGTCCACATGGATGCCGCCGGCAATGTACACACGTCGACCACTCTCCCGAACGGCGAGCAAATCATACGGGTACAGCCGCCACAAATCCCCGGGCTCAATCTTGGTCCACCGCTGCAAATGAACAACAGGCCCCTTCAGCTTCCACCGCCCCCCTCTGGGCCCGCGCAACCGCCTCCACCAGAATACCCCCAGAGAGCACGCTAGAATTCGTCTTGACGAGCTGTTTGCGAGCACGGCATACTCGGCAGCCTATGAGATCAATCACCGTCTTCATCCTTCTGGCGGCGCTTGTTTTCCCCGTTGAGTCCAGCCTTGCATTCCCGCCGGCCGGAACGAAAGACCTGTCTACACTCCAGACTCAGGCCAATCAGGGAAATGCGGAGGCGCAGAACGGTCTCGGAGAACTGTACGCCAAGGGAAAAGGCATGCCACAGGACTACACCCAAGCACGAACGTGGTATGAAAAGGCGGCGGCACAGGGACACCCGCATGCGCAAAACAATCTCGCAGAACTCTATTTCGCAGGACTTGGGGGTCCTCAAGATTATGTACGGGCCTACATGTGGGTAGATCTTGCGGCCGGACATATGAAGGGTGAGGACCACAAACAAGCGGTGGAGAATCGAGATGATGTTGCCCAGCGCATGACTCCCGCACAAATCACAGAAGCCAAGCGCCTCGCGGAACAGTGTCGGTCAAATAAGTTTAAGGGCTGCTGAGAGTCGCCAAACCAGCTCGATTCGATCTCTCTACTGAGCAATCAGACACACACGTTTCACTCTGTCCTAGGAATCATCAGTATCGCAATCCTAGACAGAGCTGCTCCAAGCAATATCGCCCCATTGCCCCACAAGCAATCGGTCAGAAAAGAATCGAAGGACGTATAAAGCGGAAGTAGCAGCCCAAAAGCGAACCCAAATACAGCCCCAGTTCGCGCAGCCCAAATGAGGGACTTGGCCCCACCCGCTGCTGTGAATCCAACGTGTGCACCAAACGAGCCAAACGCTATGAGGAGAAGCTCGGCAAGAACAAGCTTCCGAAAGGAATACTGGCCACGCAGATGAACGTCCCACATATTAAGAACATAGACAGCGATGACCGAATAGGGAAGCAAGGCTAGAACGGCTCCCGAACCAAATGCCTTAACAGATTCCATCATGGTTCAGCTTCAGACAGCAGCGAAGCCGAATCAGTTCCTGACCTTGCACCGGCAAGAGGAATGCAATCGGCACCTCATCCGACTCGCCCCTTGGACGTCCGCCCACTGCAGCGAGGGAGTCGACTTTGAATCGCGTTTGCTTTCAGCCTCAGCCCCGAAGCACCAGTCATTTTCAGCATGGTTTCGAAGCTGGGGAAATGATGCATTCAAGGCTATTGCAATACAGGCGGAATCTTTTCAATGAAGCGCTGAACGTGGTCCAAGTATACGGGAATCCGGCGGACTGCGACGGGCAAGGCTTCGTACACTCGCTCAGGATCGATGTCATCGTACTCGTGGACAATCCGATTGCGGAGCCCTGCCGCCATCGCCATCTCCTTGGCGAGGTCAGCTGTCATCACTCCAAGCGTGCTCAAGCGCACGAAGGATTCGTGATAGTCCTTTGGTGGGACCTGGCCCGACTCCGTGATGAGATGAAAGTTTATGTCGATCATACGACCGATTGCTCGTTCAAGATACCGCTCGGCCAAAGCTTCGTTGATGGAATCCTCCAAGTACTGCTCGCGCGATAACTGAGACAACCGGATCATCGCAGCCACGTCCTCAAGAATGAGGCTCATTTTTCTGGTGATGAGCTGGCGGTCGATCATGGACGAGAAGGCTCCGCCGTGAGTGCTGCTAGTCGCTTCGCGACTGATTGTCGCTCAAGCTCCAAGTAGGGGCGATAGTCTTGGTAGGTTTTGAACGAGTACAGACGCAGACGGGCGAAATCTTGGGATGTCCCGAAGAGTATCCGACAGCTCTCCATGATTTTCTTCCGAAAGAGTGGATCTGCCCGATTCAGGATAGCCAGATCAACCTTGCGTCCAGGAAATTGTGACTGGAAGGCTTCCTGCAGCTCCAAAATAGTCCCTAGCGACAGGATAGGAGTATCGAATTGCACCGCCAGATCCAGATCGCTGTCATCATGCGTCGTTCCAGTGACCGTGGAACCAAACTGGAGGACGACACGAATGCCGAAACGCTGGGCAAGTTCTCTCAGCCCAGAACTTGAGTCTATAACCGCTGCATCGTTCATCTACCCTCTCTGAGGTTTCTTATTCACGCTGTAGCCTAGCCGAGACAGCGATAATTGTCTATGCGACAGATGAAACTGCTCATCGCGGTAGGCCAAGAAAACACCCCATGAGATTCGGCTGAAAGGATTTCTCCCCTCGTCCCATATCCTCCTGTGAAAGCCGCCAACCAACCTGAGGAGGATGTATGGGCCAAGACAACGGCACAAGCCAACCAAGCGAACCATCTGCCTGGCGGGATCCTCGCGTTTATCAAATCGCTAGCCTTTCGACTCTCCTCCTCCACGGGCTGCTCGTGCTCCACTTCAACATCTCAATCTGGCAGATCGTCATCACCATCAGCACAGCCCAACTAATGCAATATGCGAGTACCCGCTATTGCCACCTGCCGTTCTTTGACCCCAAGAGCGCGCTGATTTCATCCCTCTCGCTGTGCCTTCTCCTTCGCACAAATGATTGTGCTGTTGCTGCACTCGCCGCTGTCATCGCAATCAGCAGCAAATTCATCATTCGCTGGAAGGGCAAACATGTCTTCAATCCCACCAACCTGGCGCTTGTCGTTGTACCCGCCAGTGGCCTCGGCTGGATCTCACCAGGCCAATGGGGACAAGTCGCATGGTTCGGCTTTTTGATCGCCTGCCTGGGGAGTCTCGTCGTGACTTGCGCGGTCCGAGCAGATGTCACCCTCGCATTTCTGACCTTCTACATCGGACTACTCATTGCGCGAGCCCTCTGGCTCGGCGATCCGCTCACAATTCCACTCCATCAGATTGAGAGTGGCGCATTACTGATCTTTTCATTCTTCATGATTTCCGACCCCAAGACGACACCTGACTCCAGAGCCGGACGCATCGTCTATGCCCTGCTCGTTGCGCTTGCCGCTCTTTACGTTCAGTTCCATTTCTTCAAACCAAACGGACCGCTCTGGGGATTAATCATCTGTAGCCCTCTTGTGCCTCTCATCGACAGGCTACTTCCAGGCCTCCGTTATGACTGGGGCACGCCTACGGACGGTCATCGTGCTAGGCCAACGCAGCTCCCGTTCTTGTTTCAACCACAAAGGAGGGTTTCATGAGTCCCGTACTGGTTCCTCTGCTCACATTCGTCCTCAGTCTCCTGCTCTGGACTAGCGATACATCGGCCTTTTGCGGGTTTTATGTCGGCAAAGCCGATACACAACTGTTCAATAAAGCATCGGAAGTGGCCATCACTCGCCACGACAACAAGACCGTCATCACCATGGCCAATGACTTCAAGGGCGACGTGAAGGAATTCGCGATGGTCGTGCCAGTCCCTACCGTGCTAGAGAAAGATCAGATCCACATCGGTGATCCGGCTGTGCTGAAACACCTGGCCGATTACTCGGCACCGCGGCTGGTGGAGTATTTCGACGAGAACCCTTGTGTCCGGTACGAGCTGATGGAACGCCGTAGTCTCGATATGGCAAAGAACATGGCACCGGCAAGCGCCTCAGCCAGAGAACGCGATACGGCACTCGGCGTGACTGTCGAGGCGCAGTATACCATCGGCGAATACGACATTCTGATTCTGTCAGCCAAGGAAAGTCACGGGCTTGAAACCTGGTTAGCTGAGGACGGATACAAGATTCCACATGGGGCTTCCACCGTGCTGCACAGTTACCTTAAACAGGACATGAAGTTCTTCGTGGCAAAGGTAAACCTGACCGAGCAATCCAAGCTCGGCTTTACTCACCTGAGGCCGATCCAGATCGCCTTCGAATCCCCCAAATTCATGCTGCCGATCAGGCTGGGAACAATTAACGCCGACGGTGCACAGGAACTCTTCATCTATACACTGACAAAGCAAGGGCGCGTCGAAACGACGAACTACCGGACGGTCCGATTACCGGAGGCTCAGGAGGTTCCGCTGTACGTCAAGGATAAGTTCGGCGACTTTTATCGTGACCTCTTCACACAGCAAGTGAAGCGCGAACACGAACGCGGGGTGTTTCTCGAATATGCCTGGGATATGACCTGGTGCGATCCTTGTGCTGCAAACCCACTCTCAGCTGAAGAGCTGAAGAACTTGGGCATCTTTTGGCAAGAGCGCCCGAACGGCAAGCAGCGTGGAGGCACCATGCCGCAGGCACAGAACGTGTTCCTCACCCGTCTCCACGTTCGCTACGACGCGGCCCACTTTCCAGAAGACTTGATGTTCCAGGAAACGTCCGATCGGAATAATTTCCAGGCCCGTTACATCCTTCGCCACGCATGGACCGGAACGGATGAATGTCCAGCCGCGACGGCCTACCGCCAGCAGTTGCGGGAGCGGTATGAACACG
Organism: uncultured Nitrosospira sp.; assembly: GCA_900696515.1. GTDB lineage: Bacteria > Nitrospirota > Nitrospiria > Nitrospirales > Nitrospiraceae > Nitrospira_D. Next base: position 26,618 of record CAADGK010000135.1, read on the forward strand.
AGGCACAGACCCTGGCGAATTTGACCGGATGGAATATCGGCGCAATTCGCAATGCCATGAATCTGGCGTCATCGCCGGAAGGCACAGTGAGGAAGTGGTATCAGCAACTCTGGGCGAACTAAACCGGAGACAGCAGGCCGAGGCCTCAACGAGGCCTCGGCCTTGAGTATTGGTATCAACTTCTCTGTGGAACGACGTTAACCTTGGAGTGAGAATGAGAATGCAGTGAGATGCACCGAGCTATACGCTGTGACCACATTGCTGTTCGCGCTGGGCGATTGGGCGTACTCCGGTCCTTGTTCTACAGACAGATCCGGCCCCTCAGCCTGATGCTCATGGCCCGGTGGTATCTCCTTCAGCAGGTCATGATGCAGCTTCTCAAAAAACCCAGCCAGATACGTCTGGAATTTCGGCAATTCAGCTTCCGCTTCCTTTAGGGCATTGAACACCTGCTGAATAAGCGAGGCAAGCTGCCCGTTCTGGACCGACTCTTTGAGAACAACTCCGTCTGATGTATCCCCTGAGGGGGTGGGCGCCGTGGTACCGGTAGACGACTGCGGGATCGCCGCCGCCGTCTCAGGCGCCCCACCCGAGACATGAGTTGATCCTGTGACCACCGCCACCGATCGAATGACCTCCAGACTGAGGTCCAGACTGGAGACTGTGTCTAACCCACTCAGTCGTTCCGCAAGCTTCGCCGCATGCACTTGAGTCTTCTCTCCCTGTCCCTCGACAAATCCCCGAAAGAGCTGAGAGATATTCTGGAACAGCTTTTCAAGATCGTGCAACTCCTGATCATTGAGATGCCCATTCACCGCAATCCCGAAGTCTTGTTGAATCGCAACTTCTGTCGTTCTGGCTCCCACACTCACAGACGCATGATCAGCCTCTAACCGAGCGCGATACGTACCGGTGCGAAACTCGGTTTCCAGGTCTGCCGTAAGGGTGACCCTATCTCCCTCTGCCGTGGTCACGTTGAGACGTCCGGAAAAATCATTGGATACGGCAAAACCGCTGACTTGCGTATCCAACCGCTGCCCCCCGACAGCGCCAAACTGGTGTAGATTGACGAATTGGCGGGGATCAAGAGGAGTCAAGGCTTCTACCGGCATCAGACACCCTCTGAGTGGTTGAGTCCTACTGATACGTTCTTTGCTTCTCTATCGGCAGAGAAACAACTGAACTTAAGACACTCTATGCTATAGTCAAAACCCAGGCTACCTTATCAAGGCAAGGAGGATCTTTATGCGAAACATTTTGCACAGTGTGATGATCGCATCGGCATGCCTGGCACTGACAGGAACGGGGTGCACCGTAAAGGGCACGATTAATCAGATCACTGATACGACGTCGAACGTCACCGGGACGACATCCGGAGCAGCCTGGTGGAATGAAGATGGTCAGATCAAGCCGGACTTCAAAGCTACCGCATTTGTGACCTTTAATCAGGCGAATCTGATCCAGGATTTGGCAGCAGGACGAGGCGAGTACTTGGGATCCATGGGTCGTCTATTGGGTATTCCGGCTGACCGCCAAACAGCATTTTCTTCAGCCGCTCAATCGAATTATTCCCAGGTGGCCGACCAAACGCCTGCAGGATTGCTCAGCTTCTTACGCGAGACGTCCAAACCGTTCATGCAGTGACCGAGGATATCATGGGGATCGCTCGACTGTTGCCGAACCGAAGGGTTCGGTAACAGCGAGGAGCCCATCACCGTGGCGACCGACTACGGCCCGGACAAGCACACCGTCCTTCAAGACCAGAAAGTTGGTTGGCACCGCCGGAACCCGTGGGCCTGGGAGAATCACCCCAGCGAGGTTCAGTGGGTCAGTCGCGGATAGTTTGATCTCATGACTTGAAGCGCCGCTCATTTTCCTGATCGCACGCAACGCTTCCACGGCCTCCGATAACGCGAACTGTTCGCCGGTAAATCCACTCACGAATCGACCACCACGCACCTCCCCTGCCATTTCCATCCGTCTGTATTGCACGAGCAGATCTCGCCAGGACTGAACCAGCGATTCACGAGCCAATAAATCACGAAAGACGACGCCGTAGCGGCGAAGGAGCTGGTGAGCCACCTGCTCGCTTGCGCTGGCAGCTGACAGCTGCCGGCTATCAGCTTGTCTGAGTAACGACCAGCGTCCCGCTGCATGCCGTGGTCGACGAGCCCGTTCGCGTCCTTCCGCACGACGTCGATGAGGGTCCATGAGGGAGCGGAGATTATCAAAGCCGTCAGCCGTTGCGAAACCGGCGGCGACGAGTTCCCAGAGTCCCTGCTCCACCTCAGTCTGCAGGTAATGGGTGATTCGGACCAGGTCATTGAAAAAGCTGGCCCCTTGTTGCGTTAAGACTCCGTGGAGATCCTGGGCAACCGGGCTCAATTGAGATATTGGCTCAGCGGGAATGGTCGTTGTCCCATCTCGCACACCCTTCATCAACCAGTCACTGTCTTCACGTGGGAACAAACTAATGGGCGCAATACTGGTTGGAACAATCCGTCGACGATCCATGTCCCCTGATTGGGAAAGCCTCGGATGCGGAGAGAGACGCCCCCAACAGACCGCACCACCGAGACAAAGACGATCTAGGAGTTCAGGTTCGTACTTGGCCATGCGCGAGCGCAAGAGCTGTGGCTCCCATGCGGAAGCCGCCGCCTCGAATCCTGCCAGCTGTCGAATCACCGCTTGTAAACCGGCTTCCCCGTGCTGACGCGACCCCGGCACGACATGTTGCCATTGTAGGAGGAACCGCATGAAATCCGTCGCCGAAACCGGCTCCACTTCCTTGCGCAAGATTCCGATCGTCAGCCGATGGATCCGAGCAAGTAAACGGCGATGGCACCACTCGGGCGAGGGAGTGGCAGAAAGTGCTGAGGACTGAGTGCGGAGTGCTGCGTGGGGACGGAACTGGCCTTGGAGGACCTGGCCTTGGGATTCAAGACGTACCATTGCAGCATCGATTGCCGACACCGAAAGATGCAGCCGCTCGGCCAATTCAACCGTCGTCATCGGGCCAGTGCTTTCCATCCAACCCAGAACAATGGTATCCAGAGTTGCGTCTTCTTCCCCCTCAAGTACCCGCTCAACCCGCTCCCTATTCTCCGTCGCAACCCATCCCTTTACCCCTGACGCCTCACCCTTCAGCGTGAGCAGGACAGCTCGCCCAGACTCCATAAGCAACGGAAGATAGGCAGCCCATTGAGTTATCTCGGATTCAGGTAGCCAGGACAAGGTCAGGAGTGCGTCGTGAAGTTCATCGGCATCGCGCACGACCGGCCACGATTCGCGGGCCACTTCAGCGATCGCCTCCGGATCGAGCGCGCCGACTTGACCCAGCAGGTCCGGCGGCAGGGTCCGTCTCATTTCCACCGCGCGCGCCCGCCGTTCTTCCAGCGGCGCATCATCGAGGAAGGCATAGGGATTCGCATTCAAGATCTCGTGCGAGAACACGGACGGCGTCGGTGTATCCACCGCCACACAGCGGATCGTCCCCGTCTCGATCCGGCGCAGCACAGCGATCAACCCCTCCAGATCCATTGCGTCAGTCAAGCAATCCCGCAGCGTTTCCTGCACCAGTGGATGGTCCGGAATGTGACGAACCGCTCGTTGTCCGGTCAGATTCTCCTGGCAGGCAATCGCGTCCGGAAACACAGCGGCGAGCAAATCCTCGGACTTCATCCGTTGAATCTGGGGAGGAACTTTCTTTCCGTTCGAGAATCGCAGCAACGCCAGCGCTCGCGAGGCATTCCACCGCCAGCGGGTAGCAAACATCGGGGCCAGCAATACTGCTTGGATCAACGTCTCTCGCACGCTGTTGGAATGCAGATAGCTGAACACGGACTCCAGAGGGAAACTGTGCTTCTCCCCGAGCGAAATGACAAGACCATTGTCCGTGGCCGCGGCTTGGAGCTCAAAGTCGAACGTGACACAGAATCGTTTGCGCAGCGCTAACCCCCAGGCCTTGTTGATCCGCCCACCGAAGGGCGCGTGGATGACCAGCTGCATCCCGCCGCTTTCATCGAAGAACCGTTCGGCGACGACGCAGTCCTGGGTCGGCACGACACCTAATACCGCGTTTCCAGACACAACGTATTCGATAACCTGTTGGGCGCCACGGGCGTCGAGGGCGCATTCCTGGCGAAGCCAGCTGAGAGCTGACAGCTGACAACTCTCAGCTGAGGGATCTTCGCTTGTGAGTCGCTCAATCTCGGAACGAAGACCGGCGACTTCGGCAGAGAGTTCCGCTGTGCGGGAGGGAGCTTCACCGAGCCAAAAAGGAATGCTGGGCGGGGCGCCATGAGCATCTTCCACCCGCACCTTGCCTGACTCCACGCCTTTGATGCGCCAGGACGTATTGCCAAGCAACATGATGTCGCCGGCCAAACTTTCCACGGCGAAATCTTCATCAACGGTACCAACCACTGTGCCTTCCGGCTCCGCGACCACCGCATAGGTGGCCGTGTCAGGAATAGCCCCACCGGAGGTGATCGCCGCCAGCCTCGCCCCACGACGACCCTTGATGCGATGATTGATTTGGTCATGATAAAGATAGGCCAGTCCCCTGCCTCGGTTGGTCGCAATCCCCTCCGCCAACATACGGACGATGCGGTCGAATGTTGTCCGCTCCAGGTCACGATAGGGGTCAGCCCGTCGAACAAGCGCGAACAAGTCCTCTTCGCTCCAGGTCTGGGTCGCGGCAGCTGCCACGAGTTGTTGCGCCAGGATGTCGAGCGGAGCTAACGGCACTTCGATACGATCTAACGTACCGTTCTTGGTCGCCCGGATCAGCGCGGCACATTCGAGCAACTCATCTCTCGTCGTGGCGAACAGACGGCCTTTGGGAATCGCTTTAATCCAATGGCCGGCACGCCCGATGCGTTGCAAGCAAGTGGCAATGGCTCGCGGCGACCCGATCTGGCAGACCAGATCGACCGTACCCACGTCGATGCCAAGCTCGAGTGAGGCCGTTGCCACAACCACGCGCGTCTTGCCGGACTTCAACCGTTCCTCGGCTGATAACCTGATCTGCCTTGACAGGCTGCCGTGATGGGCTGCCACCGCATCGGACCCAAGATCCAAGAGTCGCTCTTCCAGGTAATGAGACACTCGTTCAGCCAAGCGGCGCGTATTGACGAACACCAGCGTCGTCCGGTGTTCCCGCACCAGCTCGGCGACACGGTCATAGAGATCAGACCAGATGGCATTCGTCGCGATGGCACTCAATTCGTCTTTTGGGACTTCAACTGCGAGATCCATCCGGCGCCTATGGCCGACGTTGATGATGGTGCAAGGGGAAAAGCTGATAGCCGACGGCTGATGGCTGTCAGCCTGGGAGTCGGGAATGATCGACGCTTCACGCTTCACGAACGACGCCGATCTATTGCCGACAAGAAACCGCGCAACGGTTTCAATCGGACGTTGCGTCGAAGAGAGGCCAATTCGTTGTGGCTTCGTGAACGTGTGGGCTTCCAGCCGTTCAAGTGACAGGGCGACATGGGATCCGCGCTTATTCGGCGCGAGGGCATGGATTTCGTCCATGATCACGGTGCGGACGGTCTGTAAGAGTCGTCGGCTCTTGTCCGCCGTCAATAAGATAAACAGCGATTCGGGCGTCGTGACGAGAATATGCGGCGGCCGTTTGAGCATCTGTTGCCGATCCGCCATCGGCGTATCCCCGGTACGGACGAGCACCCGAAGCTCCGGCATCATAAGTCCAGCCTGCAGCGCACGTTCGCCGATCTCGGCCAACGGTTTCCGAAGATTCTTCTGGATATCATTGCTCAGCGCCTTCAGCGGTGAGACATACAGGATATGAGTCTGATCATCGAGCTCGCGAGCGAGGGCTTGCTTAAAGAGCTGATCAATACAGGAGAGAAAGGCCGCGAGAGTCTTACCTGATCCGGTCGGCGCGGCAATCAGCACATCCGCGCCGGATTGAATCGCGGGCCAGGCCTGTCGCTGGACGTCGGTCGGCTGCCCGACCGACGTCTGAAACCATTCAACAATGAGGGGATGAAATCCGGACAGCGGCATGGTGCGGAATCGTACCACACCATGCCGGGTGACTCTATCCAGCCTGCATGATTCATGACAGTTTGTGGCGACGCTGGTCTGTCTTGTCTATCTGGTTTGTCTGGTGCGGGGCAGTCATCTGATCCGGATCACTCACCCCGCTTCGCCGACTTTGCGAGGCGAGCACTCAACACTCACAATTCACAACGTTCTGAGTCCAAGCTTGTCACAGCAGCGGATTGGCGATTGCAGCAGAAGCGCTCATGAATGATGCGGGCTCTGGGCAGGTAAGCGCGATGGCATCACCCGCGTCACGCGAAGCTTGAAACCAGAAACACTGCACGGCATCGTCACCGATAGCGGATGGCCCAGATGCTCTCACGAGTCCCGTCAGATTGCGACCTGAAACCTACGACGTTGTCACCGCTGTCGAGATCACCTCGGAGACCGTTCACGTGACGAATATCGTGGTTCTCAATCAGCGACGCCGTCGGCCACGTTTGGGGAGGTGAACGGGTCGGGCGAGTGCCGGTATCAGGCTACCGGCCAACAGCGGCATGCAAAGAAGTGCGAGTCCGAGTGCCAAAGCTTTCGACAGCATAGAGACCTCCGAGGAAATAGCCTTGTGTCCTCTATCGGCCGACAGGCAGTATGACTTTACCGACTGAAACATCCGGACTATCGGCATCCAGACGTCGCCGGCACGTTCCCTCATCCCTCGCCACAACTCGTGCTCGATTCCCGACCGGGCTGAATACCCATTCCCTGATCCATCGTTCCTGTGGCATGATGTCGATATGGATCTATCAATCGTCATCCCGGCGTTCAACGAAGCGCGTCTGATCGAACAGACTCTGCGATCCGTGACGACGTCACTGGCCGCAAACGCGGAGTCCGGCTTCTCATCGGAAGTGATCGTGGTCGACAACAATTCCACCGACAACACGGCGGAGCTTGCCAGACAGACCGGCGCCCGGGTTGTCTTCGAACCGATCAACCAGATCGGTCGGGCTCGGAACGCGGGCGCCGCTCAGGCGAGTGGTGAGTGGCTCCTTTTTCTGGATGCGGACAGTGTGCTCAGTGCGGGACTGTTGGCGGATATTTTTCGTGTGATCGATTCGGGAAAGTACGTCGGCTGCGGGAGTACGTTGCGAATGGAAGGACTGCCCTGGTGGGCGCATCTCACATTGCAACTCTGGACCGGTACTTCCGTGCTCTGCCGCTGGGCCGCCGGGGCACTCGTTGTCTGCCGCCGCGATGCCTTTCAAGCCGTCGGCGGCTTCGACCAAGAACTCTATGCGTTGGATGAAATCAGACTCAGCAAGCAACTCAAACAGTGGGGACGGCAGCGGAACCTGCAATTTACTATTTTGACAACACACCCACTTGAAACCTCGTCTCGCAAAATCTCACTCTACTCGAGCCGCGAGATTGCATCTCAGATCTTCCGCATCTTTTTCCTACCAAAGAAGACCTTGCAAGATAAAAAGCGTCTCTCTGTCTGGTACGACGGTCGACGGTAACCAGTTTCAGGTGTCGGGTCTCAAGTTTCAAGTCTAAGGGTCTTCAGTTTCTGCAAAACATGAAACATAAAGCCTGAAACTCGAAACCAGAAACTCAGCCCACTTCGCCCGCTCAGCGAGGCAAGCACTCAGTCCTCAGCACTGCAAGCGAGTCTGGCTCCGTGCCTCGTGGGCCACGGAGCCGGACGATGCGCCTTACGATGCGAACAGATGCCCAAATAAACCAGTTACAGAGGACGCCAGAGAACATTCACCACACCAACGGCATTGGGATACCATCCGGCCCCAGCCCATGCTGTATGGGATTGCAGGCAGGTGTAGCGTCGCCCTTGATAGACGACCACGTCACCAACCTTGTAGGTCTTGCCTTCTGTCCACGTCGTTCCTGACGGTGGAGGCGGATTCGTGCCGGGCGGGAAGGTGGTATCGAGCACATAGCGTACTCCCAAATCAGCGGTGAGGGCGTACACTTGAAGTATCGTCCTTCCGACAGGCACCACAACCGTTCCGCTCTGGAGTTGACCGATGCGCACGAATCGCGAGGCCTGATTGACCAGAGTCGCCAGATCTTTCAACCACTCGCTCGCCGGCTGGTCTCCGTTCTGGACCGTCAAGTTGTGCGTCTCTACGTCGGCACCGTTGCGATCAAACACGCGGAATTTCATCGTCGTCCCAATCGGCAGGTCACTCGCGGCAATCTGGCCGAGTTGCTGAAATCCGGTCGGGGTCGGCGGCGTTCCGCCCCCTCCTCCGAATGTCACATCCGAACAACTGTAAAATGCCTCCGTGCTATCGGAACGTTGCCACACTGCGTACAGCAGGTGACGTCCTTGGCGCGCTGGCAAATTCAACTGCATGAGGTAACGGCTATCCGGTGTGGTGATGACCTGCGGACCAAACACTTCGGCGACGAGGTCTAAATCAGACCACTTCAGCGGTGCGGTCGCCGGGTTCCACCCATTTCGCGTGAGATAAAATTGCCATGACAACGTGCGATGGGGTGCGGTGACATGATAGCGAAACTCATAGCGCCCGCTCGAGATCGGTGACCATGGCGTGGCGTCCCAGTCGCTCCGCGCCAAGTCGAACCCCTTGAACTTCTCTTGGCCACCGGCACAGAGTTTTCCGTCCGGCACCACCGCGCGATGGTTGCCGCCGGCCCCAGCCTGATTTACACCGTTCCAATCGTAGATCGCCTGAGCTCCGCCGAACGCGATCGCCGCCACACACTCGGAGAGGGCCTGTCCCTGGTGTTTATAACAATTGTATTGTCGGCTGATGGGAAATTCAGGCGCGCCATGCGCTGACGCCGGTACCGTCTGAGCAAGTATGCTGAGAGCTGTACCAATCGACAGAATAGTGGACATGATTGCAAATGTACGAACATAGAACATCTCTGATGCTCCTTCCTTCGCAGGGCGATAGATGGATTGCTATGAAACCTTAGAGGACCTTGTCTGCCCGGCGGACGGCTCTAGAGTGGAGCAAGTATGGTGCCCATGTGACACACATTCGTTACCCAATGTATTCGGTGCATTATGGGATGAGTCGGGCTGACATGATTGCAGATGTGAATGATCTAGCCTTCAAGTACTCCTCGCAGCTGCACGATGACTAGTGATCGTGCACAAGCAGTGACCTGAGCTCACCCTGGCTCCGCGAGCAGGGCCTGAATCTGCCGCTCTGTTTCGCTGTACCCACCCTCGCCGATTTTCACATGGCGAATAATCCCGCGCTTATCGATCAGGTACATCGCCGGCCAGTAGCGATTCCCATATCGGTTCCAGGTTGAGAACTCATTATCGATCGGCACAGGAAAACTGATCTCATGCTCCTTGAGATATCGCCTCACATTCTCGATCTCGCGTTCGTGCGAAAACTCTGGCGAATGCACTCCAATCACCACGAAGCCCTGATTCTTGTACTGCTGGTACCACTGCTTCACATAGGGCTCCACGTTTCGGCAGTTGTAACAGCCAAACGTCCAGAACTCGACCATGACCACTTTTCCTTTGAGTTCAGCCATCCGCAGCGGCGCGCTATTGAGCCAGGTGGCGTTCGTAATCTCAGGAGCAGGCTTTCCAAGCATGGCATCCGCCGATTGCAGTGAGAACCATCCGACCACCACGACCATGACCAGAATTCCTAGCCAACGACCCCATGACTGTTTCCACATATTCTGTACCTCGGTTGGAGGTTCACCTTTTACCCAATCGTACTCCAAGTCCTCACGATCACAGACGAACACCAGCGACCCGCAGAGTGATCAAACAAGTCATCCAGGAAGACCGTAGCGAGCGAAGGGCCGAGGCGTACCCTCTGGGGTACGTCGAGGGTCTGAGCGATGCGAGAACGATGCTAGCGGCTTGTTTCATCACTCTGCTCTAAATGCCGGCGTACCATTCATACCCCTGATCCTCCCAATAGCCGCCTTTTCCCCCACCGATGTCGGCTAGAGATTCAACCAGTTCAATCTTCATGACGTACTTGGCTTGTTTGTACCCAAGCTGGCGCTCAAACCGCAGCCGCAGGGGCGCGCCGTGCGGAATATCCAACGGCACGTCATTGAGCTCGTAGGCCAAAATCGTCTGGGGATGAAAGCAATCGGCCACCGCCATGCTCTCGTAATAGGCAATCCCTTCGTCGTCCACGTCAGCACAGTGAAATACCGCATACCTCGCATTTGGCAGTGGCTCGACCTGGTGCATCAAGTCTCCGATTGGCACACCGGTCCATTTACCGATGGCACTCCAGCCCTCTACACAATCATGACGCGTGATCTGTGTTCGAGAGGGAAGCTCTTTTAGTGCTGCGAGGGACCAACTCCTCGGCTGCTTGACCAAGCCGGCCACCTCCAACGTCCAGTCAGAAAAGTTCTGAGCCACGTGCTCCGCATAGGCCTCCGTGCCAGGGTCGGTATTGCCATTGGCCGGAAAGATGGCCGAGATGTCGGACACACCGTACTCCTTCGCCAAGGCATCTTGCGGCGTCACGGCTCGCTGTACGGTTTCCGTCACCCGTTCAGCCTTGCTGAGGATGCCCGGAAACCAGCTGCTCTGGGTAAGGTTGTCACAGCCGGATAACGCCACCAGACTTGCAGCACCGACTGTCCCCTTCAGGAACTGTCTTCGTTTCATTGATTGTTTCTGCGCAAACATATTGCCTCCGTAATCAGTGGTGGGTGTGGGAGCTTCTGGTTTCATGGATCGAGTTTCATGTTTCATGTTTAACGTTTCAAGTTATGCAGGAGTTACACTTCTCAGACCTGAAGCCTGAAAGATGAAACCTGAAACTATTGACCGTGCCGCTTCACGCTTCACGAATGA
>CAADGK010000136.1 GCA_900696515.1 uncultured Nitrosospira sp.
CCGAGATCATGGCGGCCCTGGAGGAAAGCTATCTCAACGGCCATCCGACGAACCGGCTGCCTGGCAATCTCAACATTTCCTTCGCGTACGTCGAAGGCGAGTCCTTACTCATGGGCATGAAAGACATCGCGCTCTCATCCGGATCGGCCTGCACCTCGGCCACGCTGGAACCTTCCTACGTCTTGCGCGCGCTCGGGGTGGGAACCGAGCTCGCTCATTCGTCGATCCGTTTCGGCTTGGGCCGTTTCAACACCGATGACGACATTGACTATACGATCAAGAAGGTTATTGAGATCGTGACGAAGTTACGGGAAATGTCCCCACTCTATGAGATGGCAAAGGAAGGGGTGGACCTGAAATCTGTTCAATGGGCCGCACACTAAACTGAAACAAGACTCGCTTATTTCGGAGGATACCATGGCATACAGCGATAAAGTCGTCGATCATTTCAACAACCCCCGCAACATGGGAAGCTTTAAGAAGGATGAAGAAGGCGTGGGCACCGGCATGGTGGGAGCGCCGGAGTGCGGCGACGTGATGAAGCTCCAGATCAAGGTACAGAATGATACGATCGTCGATGCCAAGTTCAAGACGTTCGGCTGCGGATCGGCCATCGCCAGCTCCAGCTTGGCCACCGAATGGCTGAAAGGCAAGACGATCGAAGAAGCGCAACAGATTAAGAACACGGACATCGTCCAGGAGCTCAATCTGCCGCCGGTCAAGATTCACTGTTCGGTCCTTGCGGAAGATGCAATCAAGGCCGCGCTCGCTGATTATCAAAAGAAAGCTGACGGAGAGGGATCCGGCACCAAGTAACAACGCCACCTACGAAGGGAGTGCCCCGATGGACGCAACGAATGTCGAAACACAGGATCCGGTCATCACACTCACCGACGCTGCCGTGAAAGAGGTCAAGCGATTGATCAACGTGCAAGGGATTGAGGAAGGCGGCCTTCGTCTCGGTGTGAAAGGTGGTGGCTGTTCGGGCTTGAGCTACACGATCAACTTCGATGACAAGATCGGGCAGTACGATCAGGTCCATGAGATCGACGGCGTCAAAGTGATCATCGACGCCAAGAGCGCTATCTATCTCCAAGGTACCCAGTTGGATTATCAAAAGGACCTGATGGGGGGAAACTTCAAGTTTCTCAACCCCAATGCAAATAAAACGTGTGGCTGCGGAGAGTCGTTCTCAGCCTAGCCTGAGACAGACGCTCGAAGACGAGCGGCCTGGCACGCGCCAGGCCGATTACCTCTATGGATCAACACACACCAGCGTCACCTCAACCCCGTGGACTGCAGATGGCCCGGAGCATGTGCTGGCACTGCCAGTCTGCCGTCACCGGGGAATACTTCTGCGAACGATGTGTCAAAGTCCAGCCGGTGTCAAAAGAGACCGACTATTTCACCTGCCTTGGGTTCCCTCGACGTCTCATGCTGGACTCAAAGCAGCTCGAGGCCAAGTTCTACGAGATGAGCCGGACGTTCCATCCGGATTTCTATCAGACGAAAAGCCCGGCAGAGCAAACGATCAGCCTCGGCAATGCGGCGGTCCTGAATACGGCCTACCGCACACTCCGTGACCCCATTCAACGAGCGGAGTATCTGCTGGGTCTCGAAACCGGTTCCGTGAAAGATATTCGGACGTCTCCTCCCGCCGACTTGTTTGAAGAAATCTTGGAACTCCAAGATACGCTGGAGGAATACCGGGCATCGGAGCGGGACTCGCAGGAAGGCCGTGCGCTTCGTGCCACGCTTGAGACCGAGCAACGGGCACTGGAACAACGCAAACAGGACCTGGAGGCTCAATTGCAGCGGCTGTTTACAGAGTGGGACCAGTTACAAGACCGTGGAGAAGCGACAAGCCAGGCTCGTGCAGACCGGGACCGCCTCCTGAAACAGATGCGTGATCTCCTTTCCAATCGCACGTACATCACCAGCATCGTCAACGATCTGGCAACGACCATCGCCTAAAGACATTCCGCCCAGTACTTACGAACATGACAAGAATCGTCGGTATCGACCTCGGCACAACCAATTCACTCGTTGCGTACATGAAAGACGGCCAGCCCTGCGTTGTTCCGGACCGAAACGGACGAGCGATGGTGCCTTCCGTGGTCGCGCTGACGGACAACGGCTTGATCGTCGGTGATTCGGCGAAAGAGCATTTGACACGAAATCCTGAGCGGACGGTTTATTCCGTCAAACGTTTCATGGGCAAGGGTCTCACCGATGTCCAAAGCGAGCTGGCCTACTTCCCCTACCAGCTCACCGAAACTGGCGGCGTCATCCGGATCCGGCTCGGTGAGAAAACTTATTCCCCGCCGCAGATCTCCGCCATGGTCCTCAAAGAATTGAAGCGACGCGCGGAAGCCTATCTGGGTGAAAGTATCACCAAAGCCGTCATCACCGTTCCAGCCTACTTCAACGACAGCCAACGGCAGGCGACCAAGGATGCCGGCCTCATCGCTGGGCTGGAAGTCTTGCGCATCATCAACGAGCCGACGGCCGCCTCCCTGGCTTACGGGCTTCAGAAGCACACACAGGGCACCATTGCGGTCTATGACTTCGGAGGCGGCACCTTTGATATTTCAATCTTGAAGCTCAAAGACGGCATCTTCGAGGTACTGGCGACGAATGGCGATACCCATCTGGGAGGGGACGATCTTGATCGGCTGCTTGTTGATCTGTTTATCGGACAAATCCAAGAACAGCATGGGATCGATCTGAGCGGATACCCCGATCATATGCAGATCGTTCGATTGGAGGCAGAGCGAGCCAAGATTCGCCTTTCTGATGACCTCAAGACCAAGATCACCATCGAACTACCAAACGACAAGGGACACTTCACCAGGGAACTGACACGTGAGCAGCTCGAATCTCTCGCGATACCGGTCATCGAACGAACACTCGCCCCTTGCCGCATGGCCTTGAAGGATGCCGGACTCACTCCAAAGGACATCGACGAGGTGGTCCTGGTGGGAGGATCCACCCGTATGCCGTTGGTTCGCCACCGCGTCGAGGCGCTATTTGGAAAGGCGCCGCATTGTCATTTGAACCCGGACGAAGTCGTCGCACTTGGTGCAGCCGTACAAGCCGATATTCTTGGCGGCGGGACAACGGACATGTTGCTGCTGGATGTGACGCCCTTGTCGCTCGGCATCGAAACGATGGGCGGGGTCATGAGCAGTTTGATCCGCCGAAACACGACCATCCCGGCAAGCGCCAAGGAGCTGTTCACGACTTACGTCGACGGGCAAACCGGGGTCGATATCCATATTCTCCAAGGTGAACGGGAACTCGTCAAAGATAACAGAAGTCTGGCACGATTCCGGCTGAAGGTACCTCCCCTCCCGGCCGGCGTCCCACGCATCGAGGTGACCTTTTTGATCGATGCCAACGGCATCTTGAATGTCACGGCAACGGACATGCGAACGGGCCAGAGCCAGTCGATCGAAGTCAAACCCTCCTATGGGCTCTCGGACACGGAAGTGGAGCGGATGATCGAAGACTCGTTTAAGTTTGCCGCCGACGATGTCAATGCCCGGAAACTGATTGAAGCCCGATTGGACGCAGAAGCCTTGCTGAAGACGACCAACAAGTCGCTCACAGAGGCGGGACACCTGATCGCAGCGGGCGAAGCCGAGGGTATTCGGAACGCACTGTCTCAACTGACAACAGCAAAAGACGCTGCGGATCCCCGTACTATCCGTGCCAGGATGGCGGATCTCGAACAGGCGGCAAAGCATTTGAACGTCGTGATGTTGGACGATTCGCTCAGGAAAAGTCTCCAAGGGAAGAAAGTCACGGAAGTCACGTGAAAAGAGCGTACGGCGTATACCTGATGGCTTATGGTCGGAACCCCGGCTACACGCTATAGGCCATACGCCAGATGCTCATAAGGAGTGATCAATGGATTTGAAATGGCAGGACGCCGAGGACATCGCCATCCGGTTGGTGGAAGAACACCCTGAGACGGATCCGTTGACCGTACGTTTCACGGATATGCATGCCTGGATCGTGACGTTGCCTGATTTTAAGGATGACCCTAAGAAATCAAATGAAAAGATTTTAGAAACGATCCAGATGGCATGGCACGAGGAGTATCAAGACTCAAAATCGTAAAACGACGAGACCGAACCGCTCTCCGAGATCTTTCCTCTCTTTCATCACACCTCCACCGTTCGCCTCTCAGTCCTACGGCTCGGCGTCACCGGTCGGTTGTCCTTCAGGGATCTGATCCAGCTTGTAGAAATCTGTTGGGTCGAGTCTGCGCTGGACCGCCTGAGTCGGTTCACTGCCCTTCGCAAAGAGTTCCACTGTTCCCGGTTGGCCTTCGCCATCTTGATCGGCCTCCAGAAGTCCCGTGGAGGAATCGACTTTGACAAAGGTGACCCCGTCGGGAATCTCAAAAGGAACAATGGGAAGCTGCTTAAGGGCTTCCCGCATAAAAGCCGTCCAAATCGGCAGGGCCGACCGAGCTCCCGTCTCGCTCTCTCCGAGCGACCGCCGGTCGTCAAATCCCACATACACACCGGTCACAAGATTTGGTGTCCCGCCGATAAACCACGCGTTGATGTAGTCGTTCGTCGTGCCGGTTTTCCCTGCCAGCGGACGACCCAGCGTTTTAGCAGCCTGCCCAGTTCCTTTCTGGACGACATCTTCCATCATATTCGTGATCAGGTAGGCTGTCTCTTTTGAGATCACTTCATGCGGCTCCGGTTCGACGGATTCAAGTGTCTTGCCCAAATTATCCTTGACTGTTTTGATGGCAAAGGGTTCCACCCGGCTACCCTGATTCAGAAACACGCCATACACCGACGTCAACTCCATCAAACTCAGCGACGACGTCCCGAGTCCCAGCGAAAGATCGGCGGGAAGCGGGCTCGTGATGCCGACGGCACGGGAGAACTCGATAACGTTTTTCACACCGACCTTATCCAACAACCGAACCGTGGCCAGGTTATGCGACTGCGCCAAGGCGTCACGGAGACTCACCATGCCGTGAAATTTCCGGCCATAATTCTCCGGCTTCCAGGTCTTGGCTTCCTCTTCCTGTTCATAGACGACCGGTGCATCAAGGATTTGGGTGGCCGGGCTCAAGCCCTGACTCATCGCGGTCGCGTAAATGAGAGGTTTAAATGCCGACCCTGGTTGCCGATGCGCCTGCACGGCACGATTGTATTCGCTCCGGGAAAAATCGTACCCACCGACCATGGCGCGAATCGTCCCCGATTTTGGATCGATGGCGATCAGCCCTCCTTCCACGACGGGAGTCTGCTCGAGCGTGAGAAGCACCCCCTCCTTCGTCAGCTTCTTCACACCGACCTCAATGACATCCCCGGGCTTCAAAAGTTGCTTCACATTGGGATTCACAACAAAGTCGACCGTCGGATCCGGCCCTTTGAGCATCCGCTTCGCCCAAGCCATATCGTCAAAGGCCAGTTTCCCCGTAAACGGCCCGACCTGAACCAGATAGTGATCCTTGGTAATCTTTAACACGACGCCTTCGCCCACATATCCGGATTTGAGCATTTGCTCTCCGGAGGCAAGATCCGAAGGTTGAAACGTCGTGATGTCCACGGTTCGTCGAGGCCCTCGCCACCCTTCACGCTTATCGAGCTCACGAACCCCGGTCAAAAACGCCGCTTCAGCCGCGCGCTGCATCTCCAAATTCAAGGTGGTATGGATTTGAAGACCACCCTTGTACACCATGGATTCTCCATACTTCGCCACGAGCAACTGCCGGACATATTCCACGAAATACGGGGCCAGATGCTCGCTCTCCGGTCGGTGGAAATTCAGCTTGTCACGTGCCGCCGCCTCCCGTTCCGCTGATGTAATGAACCCCACTTCCTCCATCCGGGCGAGCACGTGCTCCTGCCGCTTCTTCGCCAGATCATACGCGGTGAAGGGAGAAAGTCGGCTGGGTGACTTCGGCAGACCAGCCAGGAAAGCGGATTCGGCCAGTGTCAGCGTCCGAATGTCCTTGTCGAAATACGCGCGCGCCGCCGACCCGACGCCGTAGGCTCCTTGCCCGAAGTAGATTTGATTGAGGTAGGTTTCAAGAATCTGCTCTTTGCCCGATACCACTTCCATCTTATAGGCCAGAATGAGTTCACGGATTTTCCGCTCATAGGACCGTTCAGAGGAGAGGAAAAGCGACCGAGCCAATTGCTGCGTGATCGTGCTGGCTCCTTCCACTTTTTGGCCGCCATGCCGAATATTCGTCCATGCCGCCCGCAACATCCCGATGAGGTCCAGTCCCGGATGCTCGAAAAACCGGGCATCCTCAGTCGCAATCACGGCCTGCGTCAATGTCTTGGGAATTTCAGGAAGCGGAGTCAGAATGCGGCGTTCAATGAAGAACTGGCCGATCGGCTGACGATCATCTGAATAGACGGTCGTCACCAAGCTCGGTTGATAGCTTTGCAGGAGGTCGAGCGAGGGAAGATCTTGGGCAAAGTGCCAAATGACGCCCGCCGCCGTCGTGGCTCCGACGACCATGACGGCCACCATGCCGAGCATGATTACTTGCCATCGGCGCAGGCGACGACGTGGCGGTTCGTGATATCTTCCAATCAACCGACTATCGTTCGGCATCGAGTATGGAATCCGGTCGACATAGGTCTTGAGGTACGTCAGAACTTACAATGCGCCATGTGAAAACTCAAGCAAGACGCCGATCGGCTCCTTGGTCTGCTCAATTCGACTCGCATCCATTCCATGGCACGGGACCAACACTAAAACATCTTTCACGTTCCATCTTGTGATCCATCTCAATGCGAACGCCGTAGAACACCCGGGAGTATGTGGAACATCGGTTCCACCCCTTGCTTGTCTCGAAGGATCGTCTTCGCGTATACTGCAGAGTTTGCGCCTCACTATCGGGGCGTCTTTTTTTGTCATTAAGGAAGCACCGTCACCATGTCCACAGTACGCGCCCCTCACGACCGTCGAAGCGATATCCGCAATATCGCCATCATTGCCCACGTCGATCACGGTAAAACAACCTTAGTCGATGCAGTACTCCGCCAGACTCACGTCCATCGCAAGATCGATGATATGGGCGAACGCATTATGGATTCGATGGACCAGGAACGGGAGCGTGGGATTACTATTCGAGCCAAGAACGCCAGCGTCATCTACAACGGGGTAAAAATCAATATTGTCGACACACCGGGCCATGCCGATTTCGGCGGGGAAGTGGAACGCACGCTTCGGATGGTGGACGGCGTGTTGATTTTAGTCGACGCGAAAGAAGGCCCCATGCCGCAAACGACCTTTGTGTTGCGGAAAGCCTTGGCGCTGGGGCACAAAGCCATTGTCGTTATCAATAAAATCGACCGGCCCGACGCAGTCATCGACGACGTCGTCAACCGCACCTTCGACCTGTTCGTTCATCTGGGAGCCACCGACGAACAACTCGATTTTCCGATCGTCTACACGTCGGCCATTAAAGGAATCGCCACGCTGGACGTCAACAAACCAGGAACGGATATCCAGCCGTTGCTCAATACCGTACTCGAGAAGATCCCTGCCCCAGCCATTACCGTTGATGCCCCGCTCCAAATGCTTGTGCTGGCCCTGGTGCAAGATCCCTACAAAGGCAAGATGGGGATCGGCAAGATCCAGTCCGGTTCCATTGCTCGGCGGCAAAACGTCATGGTCCTCGGCAAAGACGGTGCACAGATTCCTGGAAAGGTCTCCGACCTCGCCGTCTACTCGGGTCTGGAACGGGCCGACATGGAACAGGCAGCGGCTGGAGAAATCGTCGCGGTCGCGGGACTTGATGACGTGAGCATCGGCGATACCATCGCCGACGCCGAACGTCCGGTTGCTCTCCCGCGCGTGTCGATCGATGAGCCGACCGTTCAGATGACGTTTTCGGTGAACAATAGCCCCTTTGCAGGACGTGAAGGCAAGTACCTCACGTCACGCCACCTGCGCGAGCGCCTGTTCAAGGAACTGGAGACCAATGTCTCGCTCCGCGTCAATGAGACCGACAGTGCCGATCGCTTTCTTGTGGCGGGACGAGGCGAACTGCATCTCTCCGTCTTGATCGAACAGATGCGACGGGAGGGGTACGAACTGCAAGTCTCCCAACCGGAGGTCATTGTCCATCGCGAAGGCGACAAGGTCATGGAGCCGTACGAGGAGCTGACCATCCAGGTGCCGGAGACCTACCAGGGAACTGTGATCGAAGAGCTCGGAAAACGCCGAGGCGAACTGCGGCATATGCGGCTCATTCACTCTGACGTCGGGACCAGTGAGATGCATCTGGAGTACCACATTCCGACCCGCGGTATCATGGGACTTAAAAACATCCTGTTGGCCAAGACCCGCGGAACCGTTATTCTGCACCATGTCTTCTCGGCCTACGAGCCAGCGGAAGAGCGAGACCTTCTCGTGACCCCGCATGGCTCACTTGTCGCGTACGAAGACGGGGCAAGTACAGGCTATGCCATCTTCATGACCCAGGAACGGGGTGCCATGTTCATCGGCCCCGGAGTCGAGGTGTACCGAGGGATGGTCGTCGGCCAAAACAGTCGCGACGAGGATCTGGATGTGAACGTGTGCAAGGAAAAGCATCTCTCCAACATGCGAGCCTCCGGATCCGACGAGGCCTTGGTGCTCACCCCTCCGCGTGAAATGACGCTGGAATTCGCGTTGGAATATATCGGAGCCGATGAACTGGTGGAGATCACCCCGCAAAACCTGCGCCTGCGGAAGCGATTACTGAATCCGGACGACCGTCGAAAAGCGAAGAAGGCGGGGAAATAGTCCCGCCAAAGAGCTTATGGCCGATGGCGAATCGCTTATTGCTCAGGGCTTGAGGGATTAATTTTCTGCCATACGCTATATGCCATTTGCTATTTGCTCTTATTCGTAATGAGTTACGGATGCTGACATGAGAATTCGAAAGAAATCGCCCAAGCCCTCGGCTAAACGACCACCGCTCTACTTTATCGGATATCGAGGCACCGCTCCTGGTACCGATGAGGTCAAGGCACTCTATGACCG
>CAADGK010000137.1 GCA_900696515.1 uncultured Nitrosospira sp.
CGTTGCGTGGGGCCATCTGCGGCAGAGCGACGAACGCCATCCCCGTATCACCCATGTCCGCCAGACAGATCGCATTCCACGTTGCGGTTTCTTTCTTCGCATTGTTCTCGATCTCGGCCTTGATGTTGTGCACGGCCGCCGACACCATGGACTCGATCATATATCCGGTCTTCGGCGCACCGGTCGGGACCGGCGTCTGCTCGACCGGTGGAATGGCCACACAGACTCCAACCGAGTAGATATTTCTGTACTTAGGATTCGCCTGATACGCATCGATGTTGACGAATCCCTTGGGATTGCACAATCCCGGTGTTCCTACCACCGCATCAACTCCGGCGAAGGGCGGAATCATCATCGAATACCGGAACGGCACTTCCTGACCATCCTCCAAGAGCATCTTGCCGGGTTGGACCTCTTTGATCGCTGAGTTGTGGATCGGTTTGATCGAGTGCTTGGCGAACTCATCTTCCATCAGCCGACGAGATTTCCCGACGCCGGCGAGACCCATGTGACCGATATAGGGCTCGGGTGTCACGAAATAGATCGGAACCTTCTTGCGAAGTTTTTTCTTCCGCAAATCTGTATCGAGGATGAAGGCCATCTCGTACGCAGGTCCGAAGCAGGACGCGCCTTGCACGGCGCCGATGACGACGGGACCTGGATCTTTTAGAAAGGTCTGATAGGCACCCCAAGCCTGTTCCGCATGGTCTACGTTGCATACTGACTGTGTATGGCCGCTTGGGCCCAGCCCAGGCACGGCAGCAAAGTTGAGTTTCGGTCCCGTGGCGATGATGAGATAGTCGTACGGGACCTCGCCTTTCGCCGTGACGACGCGGTTCTGTTCCGGCTCGATGCGATCAGCCGTAGCATGAACGAATTCGATTCCCTTCTTCGCCAAGACAGGTGCGAGTTCAAAGCTGATGTCTTTTCGCGTGCGCCACCCGACCGCCACCCAAGGATTCGACGGCACGAAATGGAACGAACTCACGTTTGAAATGACCGTCACCGTATGTTTCTTATCCAGCAGAGCCCGTGCCTCATAGGCGGCGGGTAACCCGCCGATCGATGCGCCGATGATCGCCACGCGTGCCATCGTTCACCTCCAGTCCGAAGTGCTGAGTGCTGAGGGTGTGATTTCATGCAGCACTCAGACCTCATATTTCCTAGTGTCGCCCCCCGCCACCTCCGCCATGCTCAGTCCGCTCATACTGTGGCTTCTCAGGACGTTCTGTTTGCATATGCTCCCTCGCCCATTCGCGTTCCCGCGTTCGTTCACGTTCCTGCAACTGATCTTTGTCTTTCAACTCTTTATGCAGCTGATCTTGAGTTTGTAGCTTGTCCTGAAGCTGTTGCTGCGTCTTGAGCTGATCGCGGTCACGGTCACGATCTTCCGTTGATCCGATCGTAACGAAACCGGCCGGTGACACCATAGCGATCACTAGAGCGACACGTATGATAGCGTGGGACTTCATGAAAACCTCCCTGACTGCGCTACCGGAGCGACATTGCTCTCGGCTGCGGTGGATTTTCACCTTCGAGGCTGATGCCATCCGGCCATGACAGGAGCGCTCATTGGGTGGGAGTCACCACATCGGAAATGGATTCGCCCTCGTTTCGTTTTCTTCATCTTCTGCCCCGCAGCTGATTGCTACTCGCTGATAGCTATCAGCCAGCTTTGAACCTATACATATCATGACAGGTCGTGCAACGAGCGGTCATACTCGATAGCCGTTTCAAGAGTTGCTGAGACGTCTCGCGTTGCACGACCGCATCGGCCAGCGCATCCATGTCCTTGTGAATCGACATACCCATCTGTTTAAACGGCAACGGCAGCTTGATCATGATGGCCGGCTCCACGTCCTCGGCCATGTGCATCCCACCTGCTCTGGCTGCCGATTCTATTCGTTTCAGATCAGGTTCCGACTCTCCCAACTCTCGGATGACGCCGTCCACTGCTTTCAACAGCTGCCGCATCTCCGCTAGGATCTGATCACGTTCAGCCTGAGCCAACAGTATTTCGGTACGACCGTCGCTTCCTTTTGCGGTCCATCCGTTGATGAACAACCATCCCAAAACAGTGAGCGTGAGAACCCACAGCACAACGCCCACGATGCACCATCGTGATTTCATTTCTGCTGCTATGCCTCTCTATTCATTGTCGAAACAACACCCCTCACCCTTATACAGAAGACAAACATGGACCATCTCTTTGACTGATCAGTTCGTCGAGCTTGCAAGGAGGAAACCGCAGGGTTGGTGAAAGGGAACCCAACATTCAGCCTTGGAAATTCACGAGTTCCGCAAACCGATCGGACTAACGATCGACTACCGTAGCCCTTTGCTACAGAAGGCACCAAACCTTTGTCGCAGAAGGCGACAGTCTGAGTTGCTGAGCCTACAATCACCGGAGACTTAATCGTGAGCCCGAATTATCAACTGCACAAAATGTGGTCGCTCGCTCAGGCTCCTTTATGCTTAGACTACGTTATTATGTTATGGTTCCAGCCATGAAGGCTGCGTTCACAGAGGCGGCCGGTGCTCTTACCGGGAAGCAAGACCCACTGCCATAGGGCAGTCACAAGTGGGAGGGACGCGCTTATGAGACAGACGCTTGGGGTGATGAGTTTTGTCATATGTTTGAACATGACCGCAACCTCCATGGCGCTGGCAGCCGACGCCGGCGAGCAGAACTTTGCCAAAGGAGAGAGTCTTTTAAAGCACAAACAATACGCCGAAGCGCGCGCGACGTTGGAGGCAGGGCTCATCAAGAATTCGTCTCATGTGCAGGCTCATTTTAACCTGGCAGAAGCCTGCCGGGGATTAGGAGCCTGGGACTGCGCGGAAGAACATTACGAGACCGCGCTCCATCTGGACGCGAAATCCAGGATCACGGGGACGAGGGAACCACGGTTAAGCAAAATGAAGGTGTGGCAGTCGCTGGAGGAAGTGACCGCGTGGCGGTTGTTGGAGGAAGCAAAGGGTCTGCTTGCCGGTGGACAAACTCCGTCCGACAAGTTGAAGCAGGCGGAAGAGGCCCTGGATGGCGCTCATGAGCTGGGCCTCAATACTGAGCAACAGGCCCTCTATCAACAGCTCCAAGCGAAGTTCCCTGGACGACGTTCAACCACCTCGCCGGATAGTCTGAAACCAGACGCGCCAGCAGGAGAGGTGTTCCCGACCGATCCTCGTGACATACCGATGGCGTTGGTACCGGCAGGGGAATTCACGATGGGGAGTACCCTGAAAACGGACGAAAAGCCTGTGCATCGTGTCTACCTTGACGCTTTCTCCATGGACAAGTACCACGTGACGGTAGGGCAGTATGCCAAGTATCTGGAGGCGACTGGCGCGGAGGCGCCGCCGGAGTGGGAGATCATGAACGAACCCCGCCATCAGAAACGTCCGGTCGTGAACGTCAGCTGGTCGGATGCAGCCACGTACTGCAAGTGGGCCGGCAAGCGTCTGCCGACCGAGGCGGAATGGGAAAAGGCGGCGCGGGGGACGGATGGCCGCCTCTACCCCTGGGGCAACGAGACCCCCACCAGGCTCCACGCGAATTTCGGCAAGAAGGAATGGGCGTATCATATGGCCTTAGTTCCGGTGGGGATGTTCGAAATGGGCAAGAGCCCCTACGGGATCTATGACATGGCCGGCAATGCCTGGGAATGGGTCAACGACTGGTATGACCATGACTATTACAAGAAGAGCCCAGCGAAGAATCCTCAAGGGCCGGCAACGGGCAAGTCGAAAGTCGTGCGGGGCGGAAACTGGCTCTATGTTCAGGAGTTTTTGCGCTCTTCCTTCCGTTTCAATGCCGATCCATCTGGTCGGCAGTTCGGCTACGGGTTTCGTTGCGCAAAGACTCCGTAACCCTGAGTGGCTTGATCTGAGTGATAGGACCCCGTCCTCACTTTGTTGCCAGGGAGGCTTCATTCTTGCTCGATACGGTGAGCCAGAAGATGTCGCCGTGCAGGTCAACCAAGTGGTTCGTCAAATCCCGCTATGACCGTGCGAGCAACGCAGCTGTGATCACCACGGCCAGCGCAAGAAGTACCGAAAGACGCGGGAGCCAGCGCGCTGTTTTGAACACAACCTGCTCTCCTGCCGTTCGCTGGGACTCTGGAATCGCGATGACCCGGCTGACCTGGGGACCGAGCACGAGGTCATGCAGCAGGGTAAGGGCCAGCAACAGGGCGACCAGTGTCAGCTTCACTATGACGATTCCCGGCCAGGAGGAAGGGCTCGCGACCGCGACGCCGCGAAACGACAGCAACATCGGACCGGTCATCACGAGTATCGCCATGGCCACCCAAACGATGGGGCGAAAGCGGAGCGCGGCAGAGCGAAACAACGCCATGAATTCCGGTACTGCTTTCCGACTTCTCACCAACGGCGCCAAGACCAATGACAGAAAGATCATGCCACCCACCCAACTGATCGCGGCAAGAATGTGTAAGACAACAAGCGTGGAATACATACTGTGCTCTCATGATTGATGTGATGAACCTCGTCGTTCCTGGACGACCGCACGTTCACTCAGCGCAGTGCCCGTAGAACGATCCTGTCGGTCACCGCGTGGTCTGCCCCCAATCGGCTTCGCGCAGACATTCGGTTCTGACGACCCGGCAGCACTCACCGGCGGTCCGCGATGGTGAGCCGTGACCGGTCAGTCCTTAGCCTCAAACCACAGATTCAATGAAATCGTTTCATTTGCCGTGACGGTCAGCGCCTGCTCTCGCGTGCCGAGAATCGGATGCCAGACCTTGAGGCGATATTTTCCCGGCGGGAGATCATCGATGGAGAAAGACCCTGCTGCGTCCGTGACCGAAAAATAAGGATGATCGATCGCGTAACCCCAACTCTGCATGTAGGGATGCATGCTACACTGCATGCTGAATACTTTTCGTCCTTTGACCAACTTCACGGCCTCGGTAGTCCCGCTTGCCTCCAAGGACGGGCGATAAAACACCATATCGCCTCCCGTTTGGTCGAACGCATACCCCTGGATGTCGTGCGGGACTGAATCCCGATTGAATACCGTGATCAATCGCTTGTCGCCGACCACAGTGACAAACGGCATAAATCGACAGCCCCTCGCCTCCACTTCGACATCCGTGAAGGGAAAGGGCTTCCCACGCTCCACACCCTCCACCATGACGAGCACGTCCTTGAGGCCGCCGTCGGGCCTGACCGTGATTTCTCTCATGAGCCGATATCCGTTGAGATCAGATCGCTGACTACAATATTCGTGGTCGAGATATCGACGCAATTCGAATTCTTTCGGCGGTGGGACGGTTCCGATAAAGGTCACGGTGCCACGCACGGTAGCCCCCTCTACCACAGACTGAGACTCATAGGCCAGGATTTCTGTTCCTGGACACATCGTCAGGGCCACGAGCACCCATCCCGCCAAACAGCTTTCCGTTTTGTATCTTCGTTTCACACTATCCTTTCTTCGCACTCTCGTCCCGCGCTGATGGCGTAATCTCATAAAGATTGACCCGGTTTCCTTCACGGGAACCTCTCCCTGCGGAGGAGGCAGATCCTCACACAATTGCGCGTCGCAACCGTCTTTGCAGATGGTCATGGGAAATCGAGATGATCCCGCCGACATCCAAGCTGAGCGTTGCACGCAGAGACTGTAGAGGGCTACGGAATAGTTGTACCGTATGGATCGGGCGGACGCAAGACCGCATTGGCGCGGCACGTCTGCGCGTGCATGGCTCCTGCGGCCCGCATTCGTGAATATATTCCGGTTTCGTAAACGGCCTCTATGTAGAGGCTTCGGGAGAAGAGGGCACCCTCTCGGCACGAAGCTGGGCCAATAGCTTGCGTCCTCGACTTTTCATGGCGGCACTCCCGCTCCTGGTGAGAGATGAGAGGAGCGGCCGGATTGAATTCCTTAAGGTTGGATCCTGCTTCGTCAAGTCGGCCAAGCCCTGCATCGCACACGTCTTGACGATGCGGCTCTGATCTCTCAGGTAGCGGCGAAGGACCCCCGCAACAATCATGCAGTCTCTCCTCGACAACTCCAAGCGCGGAAGGACCTGTGCCAAGTGCCAGCGCAGCTCCGGCTGTTCCGCAACAGCCGCCAACTTGATGAGCTGAATTCTGAAAGGCTGAAGCCACTGTGGATTCTTCACGGTGAGTTTTTCCACCACATCGGCGGTCCGCATGCGGACCAGTTCGTCTTCGTGATGCATGCAGTCCATGAGAGCGGGAAACAGTGTGGGTGTTCGCCGTACCAGCGCGACGACCCGGTTGGAACGGCCGATAGAGCGCCGGTCACCCCCCTTCAGCGCACATACGATGTCCACAGGATTCATCGCTCAACCCCGGAATGGACGGGTTCCGGCACCAGTCCATTTCTGCGTCGCTCCATCTTAGGTCACCCATCTGAGCAGAGTTTTTTCGGGAACCGGATGCTGAGGATCGCGCACACCGGCCAACAGATCGCCATGATATTTCTTCAACTGCCGGTACCACACGGCCAAGGTGTCCGACTCTAAGTTCAATAACATACTTCCGTGCCGACCGAACCCTTGTTCTTGCGATTCCAGCACGTGTCGGTCCTGACCAAGAATCGTCCTCAGAGTCCGGCGGACCAGCCATCCGACAGGAAATCCGCGCAGAAAGTTCCACCCCACGCAGATGTCAAATCGGCTTCGTTCGTCAGTCAGCGGAGTGGCCACCAACATGACGGATGCGAACCGATCGCCGATGTCCCATCGCTCCAAATGGATGCCGGGTAGGACAAAGTCGACCGTGGTCGTCGCCGAGCCCAGCCTTGGCGATAACGCCCGAAAGATAAAGGTATCCGGCAGCAAGACATTCTGCGAGATCGTACGAAACCCCAGCGGCAGCCGCGTGAAGACCTTCTTTTTCTCCCTGGTTGCCTCCCGCCGCCTGAAGTAGTTGTTGTGCACGAACGGGACATGAGCGGGATCCATGAGGCTATCCACCGCGAAATCCCACCGGACTTTTGCCTGGGCGGACTCACGCACGGAAACCATTGGACCGCCGTCTGCAGGAATCGGCAACGAGGGTGGCGGCGACGAAGGTTTCGGACACCGATCGGTCCCCATGTACACCCACACCCACCCGTCCCGTTCCTCTGCCGGAAATGTCCGAACGCAAGCCGAGGCCGATGATGGATGCGGTGCGTTACCGAGGGCCGGAACCTCGACGCACTCACCCGAGGAGATGAAGCGCCACCCATGAAACGCACAGCGCAAGGAATCCCCTTCTTGGCAACCTGAGGAGAGGGGGACGCCTTTATGGGGGCAGCGGTCGTGTAACGCATGCACCAGGCCACGCCGATCCCGAAAGAGGACAAGAGGTTGGTTGCAGAGGACTGCAGGGTATGGCCGTCCTGCGCGGACGTTCCTGCTTTCTGTGGCGATATACCAGAATCCTTCGAGCATCTGGTTCTGTAGTCTCAGCCACCGAGCGTGTCGAGCATTTCCTTGAGACTCTTGCGAATGCAGGTGAAAATCGGCGTATCGCGCAGTGTGTAGCGTGAGCCCTCAGTTTCTCGTAGCGCCATCACAAGCTCCAGAAAGTCTTCCGGCTTATCACTTTCAAATGCCACCACCCATTCCTGATCATCCAAGCCGAAGGAATAGCTTGTATTCAGTTTCACCGAGGGGAACCGATGACCGACTTCGATATGTTCATCCATCATGCCCTGTCGTGCCGCCTTCGTGAGCAAAAACCATTCGCGTGTCTTCAGAAACGGATATACAAAGTTATACTTGCTCTTCCCCGGCACCACCGTCAGCCGTTTCCCTTCTTGTCCTGCGTGCGAATGGTGGTCGACATAGACAGATCGCTTGGTCATCGCCAGGTAGGAATAGGGGGTAGAAAGGTATCGCCCGAGGCCTGAGGCAAGAATCTTGGTGCCCATGGCCTGAAGCAAATCCAGGTCGTAGCTGATCCGCCACAGCATGAGATCGCAGTCACCGCGAATGCCGATGGTCGAATAAGGAACCACCAGCACTTTCCCGTTGTAATCATCCACGGCCCGGATGAATTCCTGCTTCCCCTTGGTGCGGCTATCCTCAGGCAACCGCCGCCACACCGGATCGACTTTATAGAATACGAAATTCACATACTGTCGTTGGAGTGCCTGGATCGTCGGATCGTGTTCGGAGGGGGACATCTCAAACTCCTTCTTGATTGCGTGCGCGCGCCCATAGCGGCACCATCCACTATGAGTCGGAACAACCCCCCGCCGTCATATAGAGCAGATAGTTACCCATCCCATGGTTCACTTGCGCTTCCTGCAACGGACGGTGATGGACCATCACCATCTCGTACTCGTCGCGAGTATTGACAGGAAAGCCCCGCGCGTCGCGGTACACTTGGCGCGGTGGAAACGACAGAAAGGCTCCGTCCGGCGCGACATCGGGCACCGTCCGGAGCAGCGTCTTCTGCGCAGTCTTGTTTTCCAAGGCGATCAGGAGCACCTGATCATGTCCGTGCGGATAGGCGAACTTCACGCAACCGTCTATCTTAAATTTGAGCGGTGCACGATCCACCTGCACGCCCCGCTGAATTTCTATCCCCTCGTCGGTCTCGTCCGATCGCCGCTTATCAAACTGCGTGAAACAGACCGTATTGACGCCGACCTGGTATACCTCAAGCGGCCGCACACCGGACCCTTTCGGGGCCATCTCCATTGTGAAGCTCGCCATCACATCCTTCGTCGGCGGCACACCATGGTAGAATGCGACGATAGTCATCAATTTCTGTCCCTTTGTGAGTTTGACGCCATACCCGGCGGGAAACTTCGTGTCCGCCATTTCCATCCCGGCGCCGGCGAAGAACAACGGCTCGCCCGGGCAGGCGGCGCTGTGTTGGTCCTGATTGATCATCAAAATATGGTGCAAATACTGGCGTGGAAGAGGCGTACCGTCTTTTTGGAACACAGCGGAATGGAAGCCGGTCATGATCATGTCATCCGGCACCGTAACGACATGCTTCGGCAAGCTGGCGGCCAACTCGCCGTCATGCCCCGACGGCAGATCGGTCGGACCGAACGTGATGGTGACACGATTGCTTTCCCAGGATACGCTCGTCGTCGTTCGGCCCGCCAACTGCGGCGCAATCTGGTGATCGTGGTGCCCGCCGTCCGCCGACCCCGTGTCTGCTATGCTGAGCATGAGTAATAGTACGATCGAAAACGCCAGCATGATTCCTCCTTACTGAAGAGAGATTGCGCGTCGACCCAGGCCGATCAAAACCCTTCCGTTGAGATCGGCTTGGATGCGCGTTTGCTCATTGAGCTTGAGCAGTTTGTCTTCTTCAGCTTCCACCGGTTCCTTCAGGGTACCAGCCTCATAAAACGCTTACATGACCTCTAGAATCCGATCGCCCCATAAATGCCGGCAGTCCAGAAATTGTTCACGGTGTTGGTTTGGTTGGAGGCCAGATGGAATCGGCTGTCGAGACCAAGCCACAACTCTTTCCATACCCGAAACTCGGCGCCGCCGCCGAACTGAACCCCGATGTCCAAATAATTGATCTGGCTCGACGTCGGGCTGATGACGTGGAAATCCAACCCAGCCGGAATGATCCAGGGTTGGAAATCAGTTCCCTGTCGGAACTTCACCTTGGGGGCTACGCTCACGGTCAGCATGGTCAGCTGCACTTTACTCAGACCGCCGTTACTCACTCCCGTCACGCCTGTAGTATCGCCGTTCCCGACGTTGGCGGAGGCCCACCTCTTGAACTCCAATCCGATCTCACCGACGAGCGCCACGCCGTTCATCATTCCCCACAGATCTTTTGTGACCATGAGGTCCGTTCCCCCACCGATGTAATAGCCACCGGTCCCATCGTTCCTTCCTGCCACTCCATGGCCGTCGGTAATCAACTCACCTCCGCGATCGCTGAGCAGCTCGCCATAGCCGCCGCGAAAGAATACGCGGTTCCCCGTCGCGGTGCTTTCCTTTGCCGTCTCCTGGGCCAGAACAGTCCCTCCGTCCGAAAACGCGCTCGCCGCCACGAGCGACAATGCGACCGCCCACACAGCGATGTTCTTACTGCCTTTACAAACCTGCATGACACGCTCCTTTCTGGTTGTGCATTGAGGAGTCCCCCCTCCCTCAAGCGATCAGCTGACTGACGTCTGCCGGCCCCAGACTTCAGCGTGATATGTCATCCATTCAACAGATCTTCCTCGATCATGGAAGCGCACACTCCGCCTTACTCGTTCGTTGCCTCACCATTCACGCTTTCAGTTTTGCAAGGCGTAGATTCGGACACCAGTCCACTTCCGCCCGGCGCGCTATTTCCAAAAACTGACTCGCCATCGGAGGCGCGCTGTGGTCGCGCGACAGTCCCATACACCGTGAACAAATAAATCGGCAGTGAGACAGGCATGATCGCTCGAGACATCCTCTATCAGCTCCGACTTTTTCCGCCTGCTCAAGACAATAGGCCTCTGCGTCGGGAGCACTTAGACTCTCCTGATAGCATCTGAGGGCGGCATAGAAGTTGATCCGGCTCACGACGGGTCTGCCTTCGAGTGTGATGTGGACATCGCGCAGGTCCCAGGCTTCCTCGATCATTCGCGCGACGATCTCCACCGACGCCGGAAAGTCCTCAAAGAAGGCCACGTACTCGGCTCCCAGTTCATCCGCCTCCGCATCGCACACAGGTGCCATTCGGATCAGCTTTAGCAGCGTCGGGGCGTCAACAGCCTGTGCCTCAGGAATCGCGATTGAGAGATCCACCACCGGCTCCTATAGGGAATAACATTGTCATCTGATTGACCATCGCGCCGGACAGCGTGGTCCCAGCCGCATCGATCACCTGCCTCCCTTTCGGTCTGCGCATCAGAGCGGCAGGGCCGAAATAGGCGAAGGCGTCCTTCATATTCGAGAATAATTTCTTTACCGGTCCCATTCGCTGGTCTGTGACATATTGCAGGGTCAGGACTACACGCCGTTCCCCTTCACCTAACGGGGTAACGGCATGCCATAGTGTGTCTCCGTTGAAGACCACCATCGTGCCCGCATCCATCCGAAGGTGGGTTTCAGGGAGATTCACCACGGCTTCATCCTTTCCGACACGTGCGACCAATCGGCAATGTTCCGAACGCTCTACGAGCCCGATGAGGACGGTATAGCGGGCGCCTTTGTAGTAGGAGGTGTCATAGTGATAGCCGATGTGATCACCAGGCCTTGTGTAGTAGTACAGGGCACAGGCATGGGGATCGTCTTCGGGGCACAGCTTCAACTCGGCATCGGTAAGCCAGTCGAGAAATGCCCGGAGCGCTGAAGACCGATAGAGAGCTAGCATCACGGGTGCCTTCTCACGAATGCTGTAGAAACTGACGCTGCCCCCCTGTTTGTGGCCCGGGACATAGTTACGATTGATGTCCGACTCCAGTACCTCAACTTCTGTAAGCAACGGATCGAACACGGACGGAGGAAGAAAATGCTCAAGGTGGATGAACTCGTTCTGCTGCCAATAGGCACGCTGGATAGTCCGTCGATCCGCTCGTGTGACCGTCTCTGCAAGTTCCTCTTCTAGACCGACCACCAGGCTAGTCATCTCATGGACCCCTTTCGTCGTCTGGTTCCTCACCCCCAATGCAGTTATCGATACTCAGCCCTGCCCGCCGAGAAAAAAATGAGGGGGCCACTCTCACCTGTGACCCCCTCATCGCTGACACGTGGCGGCCGGGACTGCCGCTCACAATGGGGTGAACTGTACTGAGTATCGATAGGGCGACTCGACACCCAGCCCGCAGAAAGAGTTGGACCTCTCTGCGTTGCTGTAACAAATGAGCAACTGTCGTGCCATTCGTGGCCGTCGTTCCTCAACAGATGATTCGCGCATCAGAAGAGAAGATGAATGGCTTTCGTCAATCTCGCAGTCTGCTCCTGCTACGCCGGAGACTCCACACTCTTGGACAGTGGTGGACGACATCTCCTCATTCGTTCACATATCATTCGCTTAGGCTGTCCATACCAATGGACGTTCGTTCACGGAACGGGGGGGAGAAAAGGGACATCGGATCATCCCGCCATGTTGCCGCTCGCAAGATAGAGGCATCTCAAGCTGACGATAGACCTCGTGCTTCGGCCGCCCGATTCGTGCTGCGCATTTATGATGGGCGAATGGATCCGAACAATGCGGTGAGTGAACTGGATCCGATCGGTCTGAAGAGTCAGAAGATCAGATGGCTTGATCCTCAGACCCTCACATGGCAGGCCTCACCAGGCCAATGGCGCAACGGTCGAAGGCGGCAGTTCTTGATCCTCTGATAAGATGCTCTCACTGCGTGGGAAACCGTGGCCTAAGGAAGGAAGGGGACAAGAAAACGGGTAACGCCTATTCAATGCTGTACGCGCGAAGTTTGTTATAGAGACTCGCTCGGCTGATTCTGAGCAACTTGGCTGCTTTCAAGCGGTTACCGGCCGTCTTTTGCAGCGCATCAACGATTCGAGTGCGCTCCGTTTGCGCCACCGCCCCGCGCGACGCCGAACGTAAACTTTCGTCCTCCTCCCCCAGAGATTGGTCAAGAAGATCCTGGCAAGGCAGCGACGGGCCGACCGTCGTCACCACGGCCCGCTCGATATAGTGCTGTAACTGTCGGACATTTCCTGGCCAAGGCGCGTCCCGTAACAACCGCAAAGCCCGCTCATCCACATATCGCACCGGCTGATGATGTCGTGCACAAGACGCCGCGACGAAATGCCGGACAAGTAACGGGATATCGTCTCGCCGCTCCCGTAATGCCGGCAAATACAGGGGCAGCACAGCCAGTCGATAGTACAGATCCTGCCGAAACGTTTTCGCTTTCACGAGTTCGGTCAGACCCTTGTTCGAGGCCGAGATGACGCGCGCATGGATCTTGACGGTTCGCGTCCCGCCTACCGGCTTGATCTCACCCTCTTGCAGGACACGCAGCAACTTGGCTTGAAAGGTCGGCGTCGTGTCGGCAATCTCATCAAGGAAGATCGTGCCGCCGTCGGCCTCATCAAACAAGCCTCGTTTGTTCGCCACTGCCCCGGTGAAAGCTCCCTTCACATGTCCGAACAGCTCACTTTCGAGCAGCGTCTCAGGCAATGAGCCGCAGTCAACCACCACGAATGGTCGATCCCTCCTGGGACTGAGCGCGTGAATCGTTTTCGCCAGGAGTTCTTTCCCCGTTCCGCTCTCACCTTGAATGAGGACGGTCGCCGAGCTTTCCGCGACAAGACGTGTCATATCGAAGAGCTGCTGCATGATCGGACTTCGTCCGATCAGGTCACCAAGGCCATCCGCAAGAGGTGGTGTGGTACCGCTGTCCCCAGCTGTAGCAGCATGAGCAGGCTTCGATGCCGGCTGGAAAAGCACCAGCATTGAGACGACGGATCCGTTCGCGTCCGTCAACGGAAAGGCTTGCTGCATCCCACAAGCCGTGCCGTCACCTCCTGCCGAACAGGAGACACATTGCACCTCGGAAGTCTCGAACACTTTGGTCGCCGGACAGGCTCCACAGGGATCGGTCCGCCGGGCAAAGGCTTCATAGCACTTGGCGTGGGGTCTGGGAGCGGGTGTGCTCTGCTGCACTGACCAGGCCGCTTCGTTCGCGTAGACGACGTTGAAGGATTGATCCATGACCGCCACCCGATCGGATAGGCCTCCGGCCAGCTGCCTGATAGCTTCGACTCGCGCGGTGATGATGGGATCTTGGGGTACGAGGTTGCTGGAGCGTTCTGGGTCAGACAAGGCGTTCTCGCTTCTGGAGATACGGCGCCCGGAGCCTAGAGCCGATGGCGGCCGACACGAAAATGACTACGCCATGAGAACTCACCGGGGCCTTTTCATTCTGGCCATAAGCCATACGCTACCTGCGCTCAGCTCCCGGTCCGTGATTGAGCAATTGTTGCACACAGTCCTTCAGCTCCGCAATATGGACCGGCTTGTCAAAGTAGGCGTTCGCACCCGCTTTCAGTACCTGTGCTTTCAATCGCGCATCGCCGAACGCAGTCATGACAACAATCGGACACTGCGGCGCCACAGTCCGCAACCGGCTGACGTAATCATCGCCTCCCGCCGGCATTCGCAGGTCAGTCAGGATTGCATCCGGCACGGATTGCAGGACCGACAGAAACGCTTCATCCCCATCCCGTGCCTCACGGAGTTGATAGCCCATTCCACAAAACTCATCACACAGCAGGCTGCGCATCTCCCGGTCATCTTCGACGATCAACAGCACCGCAGTCTTTTCTTTCGCCACAGTTGCATCCTCATCTGTTTATCCCGGCCGAGCGGTTTGACAATACAAGCAGCAAGGGCGATGCCTGCGAGATGAACCATCAACTGCGCCATAAATCGTGGGAAATGAGGATGGAATAGGACTCGGGTCACATTTTAGTGTTGAGAAAGACGACAGTCCCCAACACATCGACTGTTGCGGGATGCCACAGATCAGCTGATAGCTGACGGCTGTCAGCAATCAGCCCGATAGTCCTCAGCTGTCAACCTTAAGCTTCTTGGACAAGACCGTCAGCATGCGCTTTACCTCTACCAGCTTTCCGACGATTCGCTCATGGTCTTCAGGAGATAAGAAGCGAAGGTCTTTCGCGAGAAGGAGGTGGTATTCGAGTTCATTGGCTGATCCCAGTCCGATCCGTAGAAATCGTCTCAGCTCAGCCTCACCTTCTCTCCCACAACCCTCTGCGATATTTGCTGGGATCGAGACACATGCCCGTCGCAGTTGAGCTGTAATCCCATACAGCTCTTCACGTGGGAACCCAGCCGTAACACTGTAGGTATCGAGAACCAATTCATGTGCTTTTTCCCACACCTTGAGCTTACGAAAATCACGCATGATATAGCGATATCAGCTACCAGCAGTCAGCCATCAGTTTCGACAAGTTTTCCCGTTTGAAATGCTGATCCCCAAACATTGTCTACATTCTGCTATGGGCTGTCAGCTGGTACCCGAGATCTGACTGCCACTTGCTCCCCACCTGTTAGCTATCAGCGTCCAGAATCATTCGTGTCTGGCAGCTGATCGCTGTCGGCTGAGTGCCATTAGCTTTGGGGCAGCAGAATCGTAAACGTCGTTCCCGCCCCCTCCTGACTTTCAACGGCGATGGATCCCTGGTGCTCTTCAATAATGCCCTTGACGACCGTCAACCCTAACCCTGTCCCCTTGCCGAATTCCTTCGTCGTGAAAAAGGGATCGAAGATCTTCTTGATCACTTCTCGCGGGATGCCATGGCCCGTATCTGCAACGGTGAGTCTGACCATCTGTGGTTCAGGGGCCAGCGTGACACGGAGAGTCCCGCCTTCCGGCATCGCATGCACGGCATTCATGACGAGGTTGATCATGACTTGGCTCATCTGGTCCGCATCGGCCAGAACCATGGGGCACGGATCGGCCAAGGACAACTCAACCTGGATCCGGCTTCGCACAAGACGTTCGTGAAACATCTCGAGACTGTCTTCAACCACTTGCTTCAGATCAAGCGCACCGCGTTCCGGAGTTTTCCGTCGTGCGAAGGAAAGCAACTGGTTCATCACCCTTGTAATCCGTTCGACTTGGGTCACAATGGTCTGGAGGCCTTTCTTGATCGACTCGTCCGTGACACGATCCATCAAGTATTCCGCACGGCCAAGAATGACGTTCATCGGCGTCCCGATTTCGTGGGCCATGCCCGAGGCCACCGTCCCGAGTTCTGCGATGCGCTCAGTTTTTCGTAACTGTTCTTGCAGCCGCTTCCGCTCGCCGATATCCCGCAACATGACCAGTATCGCCGGACCTTCCTCATCCACGAATCGCGCCGCGCTGACTTCCACGTCCACGGGCTTTCCCCCCAGCGTGAGAACTTTCTCCTCGAACATGGGCACTTGTGGTCGGCCTTCCACCAATTCGTGGATGCGCTCTTGAATGACACGATGATAGTCAGGATGAAACAGGTCCAATGGGGATTTCCCGAGAATCTCCTCCGCCTTCACGGCGCCGAACAGCTTGATGGCCTGGTCGTTCGCAAAGAGGATGCGGTCTCCTCGATTCACAAAGATCGCGTAAGGCGAAATAGCAATCAGACGCCGGTACCGTTCTTCACTCTGCCGCAGCAAGTGCTCCGCTCGCTTCCGTTCCGTGATGTCGGTGACAAACCCTTCCAGGTAGCTCAGGCCACCGTCCATGGCATAAATCCCTTCACCCCGTTCCCAGACCGACTTGACCTCCCCCGCTCTGGTGAGGATTCGATAGGTCGTTTCGTAGGGGCGACGCTGCGCCACCGCCGCTTGAATCTCTTGCCACACTCGCTCGCGGTCGCCCGGATGAGTATTGTCTCCGTAGGAGATCGACCGTTCTACGAGATATTCGCTGACGCTGTACCCGGTCAAATCCGAGACCCCTTCGCTGAGATACTCGAAGGTCCAGTTACGGTTGTTCTGGCAACGGTACACAAAGCCCGGCAGATTGCCGATCAAGGTAGAAAGTTGCCTCTGACTTTCATGGAGAGCGGCTTCGTCTTGCTTCCGCTTCGTAATATCCTCGGTGAAGAAGACGAGGCCTCCGACGGTCCCCTCGATCGTATACCAAGGACGCACCTCCCACTGCAGCCACTGCTCGGCCCCATCCTGTCGGACAAAGCAGTCCTCCTCACAGCGTATGACTTCTCCGGCCAGTCCCCGTTGATGCACGACCTTCCACCGTTCCGGAATCTCAGGAAAGACCTCATAGTGCGATCGTCCAATGAGGATCTGATCTTCCAATCTATAGTCGGTAATCCACCGTTGACTGACGGCAAGATAGCGCAGATCACGATCCAACATGGCCAACGCTGCCGGAGCATATTGCATCAATAGCCGCGACCGTTCCGTGGTCTCCTGGAGCAGGCTTTCGGCATGCTTGCGCTCGGTGATGTCCCGAAGAACAACGGTAAAATACCTCGTCCTCTCCACGGAGACATGGGAGATGGCGGCTTCAATCGGAAACTCTTCTCCGTTCGAGCGAAGCCCCATCACCGCCCCCAGCTGTCCCATCTTGCGGCTCGTGACGCCGGATCGACCGAATCGCTGGACATGCTGCCGATGGCCTTCGCGGAACCGCGCGGGCAAGAAGCGATCGAGCGGCTGTCCGATCGCTTCTTGAGTGGAGCAGCCAAACATCTGCTCGGCCGCATGGTTGAACAGCACGACTCTCTGCGTTTCGTCCACCGTAATGATCGCATCCATCGCGGATTCGATGATGCTTTCGAGCCGCAGTTGGCTGACCAGAAGCTGTTCCTCGGCTTCTTTGCGACCGACGACGGCACGAACGGCTTCCCGGTCCGCGTAGTACCGTGCCTGTTGCGCCTCCATCATCAACCCTTCGGCATGGGCTCGCTCCACACGCTCCGACATCAGCTCTCGTCCTGCCTGCACCGATTCATGCCGCAGCCGTCTGAAGCGAATCAATCCCAGGGCTAAGATCCACAAAACCACGGTTCCCAATGTACGATTGAGCACGCCGTACAGGAGTGAACTGCCCGGCGGCTTGAGAAACAGCCCGAGCCAAAGGAGGCTGGTGGCAAGGCCGCAAAAATAGAGCGATTCTTGATCCTTCGACCTGAACACCGTAAGCAACAGCGGAATGACATAGAGGATCGAGACGGCAATTCCCACTGGGGTCAGCAGGTCGACAACAAAGATGCCAATTGTGAGGAGTGGGATCGTCCAAGGCGCGGTGCGCATAGCGAGAGGCTCGACATCCTTCATGTGATCGACCCCGGCCTGGAGTGGGACTATCCAATCACTGTCCCGCTGCGACGATCCAATAGTGGTAGATTAATCCTCTGGGTGAGGCGTACCTTCGATTTCGGCGAGTTTACGGTATAGAGTCTTTCGATCGATTCCAAGGGCATGGGCGGCCTGATACTTGTTGCCGCCGGTCTTTTCGAGGACCTTCTTGATGTATTCTTTCTCAAGCTCGTGTAACGGCAAGGTGTGTTCGGCCGCTTCATCCAACACACGCCGGTCTCCTCGCGCTCCCTGTACCGCCGGGGGCAGATCATCCGGTGCAATCTTCTCACTACGGCTCAGCGTTACGGCCCGCTCAATGACGTTCTCCAGCTCTCGCACATTGCCGGGCCACGCATAGTCCATCAGCATGGCAAGGGCCGCCTCGCTCACCCCCTTCACTTCCTTCCCGCGCACCTGGCCGCATTTCTTGAGAAACGCCTCCACCAGCAGCGGGATATCCTCCCGCCGCTCTCGAAGCGGCGGCAACTTCAGTTCGATGACGTTGAGCCGATAGTAAAGGTCCTCGCGAAACCGCTTGTGCTTCACTTCCTCATTGAGATTCAAGTTTGTGGCCGCGATGATCCTGACATCCACCGAGATCGGTTTCGTTGCACCCACCCTCCTGATTTCCTTCTCCTGAATCGCACGCAGAATCTTGGCCTGGAGCATCAACGGCAGCTCGCTGATCTCGTCGAGAAACAAGGTGCCTTTCTGCGCTTCTTCGAACAAGCCCCGCTTGTCGAGCTTGGCATCGGTAAAGGCCCCGCGCATGTGCCCGAAGAGCTCGCTCTCCAGCAGTTGTTCCGGGATGGCCGCGCAATTGACCGGGATAAACGGGGCATCTTTCCGGTCGCTGTTGAAGTGAATCGCCTTCGCCACCAATTCCTTGCCGGTTCCACTCTCACCGGTAATCAGGACATTGGTCGGACTATCGGCTACCCGGCGAATGAGATCGAAGACCCCTTGGATCGCCTTGCTCTTTCCCAGGATCTGATGAAAACTATATTCTTTGTGCACTTCCTTTCGAAGTCGACTTACTTCCCGCCGCAACGACGCCTCACGAACGACCCGCTCGATCACGCGAACGAGGTCATCTTTCTTCACAGGCTTCGTGAGATAATCGCTGGCTCCGTGTTTCATCGCTTCGACC
This sequence comes from uncultured Nitrosospira sp., assembly GCA_900696515.1. Taxonomy (GTDB): domain Bacteria; phylum Nitrospirota; class Nitrospiria; order Nitrospirales; family Nitrospiraceae; genus Nitrospira_D. Next base: position 18,893 of record CAADGK010000137.1, read on the forward strand.
GCCGTCTCCACCGACCCGAATGCCGTCATCAGAATGACGTTGAGGTCGGGATATCTGCGCTTGATTTCAGTCAGCAATTCGATCCCTTCCATCCCTTTCATACGGAGATCGGTCAGGACCACGGCATAGTCTTCCTCGCCCAGTCGTTTCAGGGCCTTTTCTCCGCTCCCGGCCATCGTCACCTGGTGACCGCGGTCCTTCAGCATGTCATAGGCCAACTCCCGCATATCCGCGTCATCATCCACAACGAGGATTGCACCCCAATCTTCCGTCATGCCCTTCTCCAAAATAAAAGAATCGTTGAGCAGAACCACAGCTGCCCCATATTGCGACAGTGATCTATCATCTTTGGGGCATTATGCGACATTTTTCATAAGATTGTCGCATTGAGCAGACAAGGGTGCAAGGGGAGGACCACGGGGCTACTGACCCTGGGAAACTCCTGCGCCTGATTGGATCGCCGCGCCGCTCTGAACCAGTTCAAAAGAAACATCGGTTACGGCAACGGCTTTGATCGGTGGCTGATTCCCCTCATACCTGCTCGGGAATACATACCACCGCTCCTCAGCCGCAAACAAAAGCTTGTACGTAGCCACATCATCGCGAAGATATACGTTCAGAAGCGACGAGGTGTCTTGCTGATCTAGCCGTGCCCAGTTTGTGCCGAGCTGTGCGGGCACAACATACAGCGCAGCAGTGATCACCGCGAGCGAGAGGTACGCCCTCGACAGATCGATACTCCGGTCAATATTGCCGAATCTCACCACAAAGAGTTCGAGTGTCGACGCACATAAGAAGAGAAGAAGAGGGATCGCAATCAGCAAGAAGTCGATCGCGGCAGACACGAAATCAAGTGAGCTGAGCAGCGTGGGGATGCTGAGAAGTCCGGCCAACAGCCACGGACCATGCCGGACCCCCGCGACCGAAATCTTGCACGCTGAGGTCGTCGGCACACTACCGAGCCCCTCGATCAGCGTGAGATTCGTGACGGCCACATACCCGAAGAAGAGAATGAGCAGCAGCGGGATCCAGCTCTGACTGAAATAGATCGCGATCGGAACCTCTTCCAGGATCCACGAGGCTCCGAACGCTGAAAAGTACGATCTGGTGTACACCGATCCGGACAGATAGGCCGCACCGGTCATCGTGAACAGGGCGATGAAGACCTTTGGCCCTTGTTCGATCAGGCGGCGAGCGTTGGCACGAGCCTCTTCGATTTTCTTGTTGTCGCTGGACCGCATGGTTTACGACGCGGGACCGTAGAACGACCATGACCTTTTGTGTGATGTATTCTAGGATCGACTTGGACGCCGGTGCAATGCGCATTGTGTGGAGGTCATGAATCTTAGCAGTTTGCTGAAAAGATTGGTTTCTGGTTCGCGCGCCGTTACATGATGAAAAAAGAACTGTGGCACTCTACAGCTCAGAATGCTCAAAAAGGCTGTCCAGCAAGGCCGCAGCGAGCGAAGGGGCGAGGAGGTACATACCAAGCTTCGCTTGACCCGCTCGCTTTGATCACATGCGAGCGGATAGGTACTTTGCCTTTAGTGGTCTTTACAGCGTTGAGCCTCTGAGCGATGCGACCTGCCTGCGCGAAGCGCTTCGGCGAAGGCAGGGAACGCCGCTGGAAGACTTTTTCAGCATTCTGCTAGCGCCACAAAATCGACGATACTCCAGCATACGGCAGCACGGCGTCCAGTCCTAAGTTCCGTTCTCCTACCCCCGCATTCGAGATGTGGTGGTATCGCACCCCCACGGTCAACGCCATGCTGGTCGTCGCGTAGTATTGAATGCCTGGTCCCGTCTCAAGGGTAAAGTTCACCTGGCTACTGTCCTCGGCAATGCGGGGAGCGAGATCCGTCCACAGTACACCAACTCCGACATCCCAATAGGGCACCCAGCGCCCGAAGGAAAGGAGATTGTACTTCAGAACCAGCGATGCTCCGGCCCCATGACCAGTGAAGGTATTTTTGAACCGACCATAGACTGGTTCCACCTGTACCGCCAGATTACCCGAAAGCATGCCGGCGTTCACTTCATCGGTCACAACCACCCCTATCCTGGGCATCATCAAGACGGCACGGCGACTTGATGAATGTGCCTCGGTGGGAAAGAGGAATTCCTCCCAGTACCCTACCGTTCCACCTGCCTCTATTGTCCCGCGCTTCAAGATAGTCCGGGCGTCCGGTATTGTGGCGTCCGACTGTGCCCAGCAGAGAGGAATCACTCCCACCCAGCCCGCGAGCAACACCCCTATCCATGCACCATAAGACGACATCGTACAACGGATCACTTGCAACAACGCTGCCGATTCGAAGAGTTGTACAGGGAAACCGAACCGGACCGATAAAAGTGATGATCGCACACGAAAGGGAGCCCCCCATTTCCACCGTTCGGGCAAAAAATGTGTGGGGAGAATTTTACTCGCGGCACAAATTCTGGTATATGTCACACGGACAATCACTATTCTCGAAATCGAAGGGAGGTGGGGAACTCATGGCGACGAAGAAAGCAGCGAAGAAGCCGGCCAAGAAGGCGGCCAAGAAGAAGTAGCCATCGTATCACGAGGAGGCGTCGGCCACGTCGCCTCCTCACCATCCTTCATTTTCTCCGCCCCCACACTGCCTCACAGGAGCCGCTCTCCGATCGAACACTTCCTCGGTCACAGCTCCAAGAGACCCGCTCGGAGGGAATCCATGGTTGTCCTTTGCAGTGATCCGGGTCATTTCGGCTAAGAGGGCTCCGTCTTGTTCATGAGTCGAACTGTCCGTCCGGCGAACCAGGCCCTCCAGTCCAGTTTCGTGAAGAGGACCACCAGTGCGAGCATGAGGACTTGCGTCACGACAAAATATCCCCCGAGGTAGGCAAAGATCGATGCCTCATCGACAACCACCTTCTGCGCCACCTCCGTCGCCATGACCACCCAAACGCTATAGGTCAGAAACCGGCCGATGAAGGCGGCCGCTGCCACCGGAGCCAGCGGCAAAGACGTGAGTCCATAGGCGATAAACAGCGAGTTCGATGGCAAGGGGCTGCAGGTATAGGCAAGGACGGCCCCGAACGTCATCGCGCGGTGCTGTTCCAGGCGGGCTTTCACCAGATCAACATTCTCTTTGGTCCGCGCACTCAGCCAGCGTTGCCTGACGAGAAGAAACGCCATTTTCGCAAGCACCAGCCTTCCGGCGGTCGCCGCAGTTGCAGCCACGAGGGCGGTGAGCCAAGGATTCGCGCCGGGGCTGGACAAGGTTATTGCGGACACCACCATCCACGTCGGTGGTGCAAACGCGGGCAGACAATTGAGCACAAAGATAATCGCAAAAAGAGACAGAGTGGTCATCGTTACATACATGCACAACCAACTGAGGATGCTGGCTCCATTGCGGCATTGCCGCGTATGCGCCACCAATCAGGCGAGTCTGGCGGTTCCCTTGACGTCACAGCTTGAATGGATTGCCGCATCCGCAACCACTGAATTGTATCGCGTGAGATAATGTTATAGACAGCCGGTAGGAGAATGAGAGACACGGCACAAGTCGTAGAGGATACGTGAGACGGCAGCGAAAACCGGCCGGCCCGAGAGGGAGAAACAGCGGACGTGCCAATCTCACTGGCACGAGCGATGCCTCTGACAGATCCTAGCCGTTCGGCCACCATCGGCAGCAGAACAGAGTTTCATGCCGTACAGGCAGCCCTCTCCAGGAAGCCCCTGGGAGCATTTCCCCGGTCGATCCGATGATTGACTATTCGCTAGCAGTTTGCTGAAAAACGCGGTTCTGCTTCGCACATCGTTGCACAATGATAGAAGGAACTGTGGCACTCTACACCTCAGAATGCTCAAAAAGGCCGTCCAGCAAGGCCGCAGCGAGCGAAGGGGCGAGGCGTACGCTTCGGTACGTTGAGCCTCTGAGCGATGCGAGAACGCCGCTGGAAGGCTTTTTCAGCATTCTGCTAGTCTGTCTCCTCACCGCCTTCAATACATGCTTCACATTGGTCTAATTGAGAGGTGCCGTGCTCACTACAGAAATACCGACGACAGCGGCTGCATGTCATGAAGGTCATCCTGACTCGATCGTCGACTTCGCATTGAGCACACTGGCCGGCACTGCGGGCTTTGGGCATCGTTATCTCTCCATGACAGGTCGTATGAGTTCTCAGACCATCCTTCGCATGATGTGGCGACTCCCGCAGGACGTGGCCCGCGTCCGCCACACCATAAGTCCTTCACTACTAACACATCGGTGCTTGGCCCTCCAATTTAAAACGGTCATGTCCGGCTCGTAGTCATTCCGACCGCAACGCTCCCGTTGCGAACCGTCACAAAAGATGCTTCAGGTCTACTAAGATTACGCTGGACTGAGGCTATACAGACGGGCTGAGGATGAAGTTCTGTTGAAAGTTCTGCAGTGGCCCAGAGTCGTGAGCCGGCTGAGACTCAAACCCAAGACCCTTGCCTTCAAGTACACGCGTGTTGACGACGTGAAGTGGTCTTTGCCTAACTCACGTGCAGAGCTTCGATGATCTTCACAATTTCCAATGCCACAAACACTCGGTTGCGTTGCTTCCCCATGGCTTCCTTCAGAATACCCCTGCCGATCAATTTATCGATGTTGAGCTGGGCCGATCGGTGTGTCACTTGTAAGAGCTTTGCGGCCTGAGTGGTCGTAATTGCCGTTCCCTTACGGCCGACACATAGTTCGGAGAGAAAATTGGAGGCCGAGGCCAGAACAGGCGGTGGGAAAGAATGAAGTGGTGAGCCGGCTGGGACTCGAACCCAGGGCCCTCGCCTTAAAAGCACCGACATTTCTGAGATAAATCAACAGGATGACTCGTCGGAGTCGTCCGATGAGTAGCAAGGATTTACAAGGACTTACATAACACGTGTCCGATATAGGATAACCGTCGCCTCCGTCGTTCTCCGCCTCCCCATCGTCACCACAGGTCCCCATTGGCGAGCACAACCTCAATGTCATCAGTCCATGATGATCAGGCTCCTGCCGAAATCTTCCTTCTGGTGAAAGGTGCTGACGACAGCTCAGAGACCATCGCGCTGTACGACGGCATTGCCCGCCTAATGAGTATCGCCCTGCAATACGGTGCATCCCTCGAAAAGGTCGGTGGTCTCCTCACAGGCGCCCAATTTGCCCCATGCTGGCCAGTCTCTGGCTTCTATCTGGTTCAGGGTCGAATATGCTCAGCGGGTGCTTGTGTGTCCGCACGGTATCTCCCTGCTGCTAGTGGAGGAGTTCGTACTCAATGGCGTGAAGCAACTCGGGAAGGTTGAGTGGCTTTACGAAAGTTTGCCGTGCCCCAAGGAGTCGGGCCGTCTGTAGCTTCCCTGCCGAGTGGCCACTCATGGCAATGACTTTGACATCCAAGAACGTGCGGGTCAGTTCCAAGATCAGGTCCAAACCGTCCATTTCAGGCATCTCTAGGTCCGTGAGGACCAGATCGACGGGCTGGGCGTGGAACTGGGCGAGCCCTTGTCGGCCATCCACCGCCTGATAGACCTGGTACCCAGCCTCTTCGAGAACCTGCGCCAGGAGCTTACGGACGGATGCCTGATCCTCAATGACCAGGATCGTGGATGGCTTCATGACCGTGTTCCTTTCGTGCTCGAAAAGCTGTGCAGTGGGAGTTCACCGCTAGGCTGCCAGTGGTTCCTGTTCCGAATCCCAGGACAGATCTAAGGCTTCTGACAGTGCGACTGTCTGGGAGAGAGCCACTGGCCGCAGGTAGGCTTGGTGGTGTTGCTGGATCACCGCATCATGTCGATGGCCACAATTGACACAACGAGAGCTGAGGCTCCACATCTCGCCATACGCTGCTTCCATGTCGATTATCTGCTCTTCCAGCATCAACCCTTGGCATCGTGTACAGGTCATGGTCGCCCTCCTGTTTGCTGTGCTCATCGCGTCTGGGATAACCGTATCAGGCCGTTGTAGCGTCTACGAGCCAGCAGCTCATCCAGCACCTGCTGGAGTCGCCCTCTCTCCCGCTCGTCAAGGTGGCCAAAGGCTAATCCACACTCCAATCCCTTAACCCATTTCACGGATGCTCGCTCGATGACCAGCGGCTTCAGGTCACTCGGCAGCGCAAGTCGTACGCTCAGAGACGTGCCCTCAATTACAGGAGCGTTGCTGAGGGCCTGACACCCGACCAAGGATAACTCCCGGACAATCCCTTGGCCGGTGACGGTCTGCCCTAGATACATCATCGGAAAGTGTACAGCGAACCGTGAATAGATCCGGTGCACAAACCTCTTGTTCAGCGTGTGCATGGTGTGACTCCCTCACAGGTTTTTGGTGATCAGTGGCTGTCTGGGTGAAGCCTAGCGGTGCAGGAGGCTCAGCGAATTCCCCATTGGGGTTACTTCAGAAAAGGGGCGAGCAAGACCACGACCGGTCGTGACCGTGATTCGAAGTCACAACCTGACGAGACGGGAGCCCCGAAAAACAAGAAAAATAAGGAGTCTGGCCATGCAGAGGAGTGAAAATCCTGGCAGGACAGTCGCAACCTGAATGGACAGGACTCCTCACTTGGATGAAATGTGCGAATAAGCGGTCAAGAATCTCTAAGTAAAACATCCGGCTAGGTCGTACACATCAAGGGCTCGCTCCAACCAGGGCAAGTCCTTGATGTTTTGGTGTGCACGTTAGGAGAAAAGCAACTCATTGAGCTGCCGTCTGGCCTAGCCCTTCAGGTAGAAAAAACTGTTAAGTCTATGTACGAGTGGAACTATGAGCTATGTTCGATGTAAGTAATATGTGGATGGTGGGCATGATAATTGATGCCTTGACGGTTAGGCACCTCAGTGTTACACGGATCGCTCTAAAAATCGACGGGAGGACACCCAATGGATTTCAATAGAGATTACGTCTTTCTCAGAGTGCGTTTAGAACCAGGGATGTTTGACAACGAAGTTACAATCCTTCTTTCGACGGAAGGGCGCGAAATTAGTTCCGTCGTTTCAAAGGAGAATGTAACAATTGAGACGGAGCCAACGGCTCACCGGCAGGGAAGTGGACTTTTGAAAGTCAGAGTAGTAAGCTCGGCAGAAGGTCGGCACTTAGTCGATCTCCCCAAGCCATCGTTTACATCTCAGCCACGGCTGAGCGTTTCCGATAGGGACTTAGTGGCATCTTGATCCTCAGCGATCGCGCGATCCAAGAAGCGGTACGGGATAAGAAGCTCATCATTGATCCTGCTCCGCCTCCTGAACAGTACAACACCACGTCTGTGGACCTGCGGCTTGGCAGGATACTCAAAATTTGGGACAAGATTCCGCTTGGCCTTAGTTTCGTCGTAGACTACGACGATGTCAAAATTCAGACGTTGTCAAAGTACGCCATCGACGCTCCATTGGATCATGATGGTTGCTTTACCCTAAAACCTCAACAATTCATGCTTGGGCAGACGCTAGAAAAGATTGGTCTCCCACTTGACTCACGGCTTGCAGCTAGGGTTGAGGGTCGAAGCAGCCTTGCTCGGCTCGGTGTGGTTGTTCATTTAACTGCTCCAACCATCCACGCTGACTTCGGTGGGACGGTTGGTTCGCCTATAACGCTCGAAATTTTTAACATGGGTCCCTTCCACATTAAGATTGAGCCTGGTGTCTCAAAGATTTGTCAGATCATCGTCGAGCGTGTTGAAGGCGCGCATGGTGGCGCCGCACCAAGTCAGTTTCGCGATCAACGAGACCCCTTAGGCCGCGGATAGTGAGTGTAGTTCTTTCCTACGTCTCAAAGTCTTCCATTAGCTGACAGTAATCAGCCCCACCTCTCGCGACACCTCCAATACTTGTCGGCCGGCGAGCCTAGGCATGCTTCTCCTGGTACTTATCAGTAGATTTTTCAGTGTTTCCTGAATCAACCCGTGAGCCCTTGGCAATATCCTCATTGACGCTCCTCACCTCCTGCATAATCTTTGCGGCTCGTTCAATGCTCTGTGTGTCTGATTCTTCGCCGCGCATCATGCGCTGCAACTCCTTCAAGAGCGCTGCTTCCAGCGGTTCAAGTATAAAGGCATACCCTGCAGTACCATGCTTTTCGACATATTCTCCGTAGTGAGGAAGCACGGCTAGAATAAGCTTGGAGACGTGGCTGTGATCCAGTATGTCGGAGGTCAATTGGGGCCCCATGCTTAGTAGATGAAGTTGCATCGTGCTATATCCAACGATCGCTTGATAGGCCGAGAATAATGCCCAGGCGATCTCGGATACGAATGGTCGAGCTTTGTGCACATCGACCTTAGGAATGTTTTGTGAGTCGAGCTTTGGGGCAAGCTTTGAGAAAAAGGCTCTCATTTCTGGATTTTCAGAGACTGATTCTAAGGCCTTTTCGAAGTTGATACTCCTCATCCACATCGTAGCTACCTTGAAGGGACCAAGGGTCTCAACACCCGCCCATAGTTGGTCAATTGCCTCAAGTCGCCGTTTGTCTAGTGCCGCTTGTCTGCTTACCATCCCGGACAGCGCCCCGCTTTGTAGAGCTGCTATTTGATTTTCTTTGGCTCGCAAATCTGCCTTGAAGGACTCCTCACTCTTGCGAAAATCTGTGCGAATACCTTCCAGCTTTTGGTCGAATTCATGTTGGACACTTGCCTGCAAGCGGGTAATGATCAAGTTCCTGCACAGCCAGGCTAGTGCCAGAATGGCGGCCATCGAAAAGGAGCTTGATAGAAACAGATCAGATAAGCTCATGGAAGGAATATAGACCAGGCTGTGTGAACTCCACTTTTCAGCCTATAAGCTCTGTCTTGGTCGAGTGCCAGATGCTGGATGTCGAGCATGAGCTGCTGACCGAGGCTTAAGGGCGTTCTCAGCTTTCTAGCTGACGGTCTTTCAGGCGCGCTTCTCCCGGTACTTCTTCAGCACATCCTTCAGTGCTTCCTCAATTAACTCGTTAAACCGACGCCGTTGGCGTAGGGCAAGTACTCGGACCTCTGTGATGAGTTCCTGGTCAACTCGTGCCCCGATTTGCTGCCTGATAGGGTCTGATGATTTGGTTGGCATGGCGGAAACCATAATGAAAGCGCTGATATGTGTCAAGTAACACCGGTTGACATTAAGTGGTGTAACATGGTAACAGTGTTACCTAATGAAGGAGGTGATCCAAGTGAGAATGAAAAGGCTCAACATTCAGTTACCTGCGCAGTTGAAGGCCAAATTGGATGCCTTGCGAAAGGAGGGGATTTCGGCCAGTGGATTTATTCGCAATCTGCTTGAGCGGGAATTCAAGCGTCGAAAGGAATTGAGACCGTGAGTGTGACGTATCTCTAGTGCACTGCTTTCGGTAAACTTTTACACCTGGAGGTCCTGTGAAAACCAAGACGACTACCGAAACTGAGGAAACCAAGCCGAGGCTGGCGTTACAGGCAAGAGTTCTCTCTCGCGATCGAGATGGACAGACCAGGGACGTGACTGATCAGAAACCATTCGGCCTCAAATGGGTTGCAGAAGATGGTGACCTCGCCCTGTACATTCTCGGGAACTGCAAGAATCGGTTGGATCTGCTGTTCATGGCTGCAGAAAGCTGATCACATATCGATGCCGGCATTGTGCGACTCATTGTTGATGAATTAAGAAGTGAGTTTGACGACGGAAGCGAGCTCGTCACCTATGTTCGGCTCACTCATGAATTGTTCAGCAACTCCGATCCGATTGCTGAGCCAGAGATGACTGGTGCGCGAACGACCAGTCGTTCTCAAACCAGCACCCAGTCAGCATTATGAAGAAGGCAGGGACACCACAGTGACCCGAACCGCTGATGAGCGACGACAGTCACGTCAGCCGTAATTGAGCAGAAAGGACGGTGACCATGGGTCGAACACGAATTGTGACGATACGGTTTGATCTCTCTGACAAATATGATGCCGCCACCTATCATGGCCTCGCGGAATCAGGGCGTCGCGCCTACCGCGGCGATCGAGGTATGCAGGCGAACTACCTGGTTTCTCTTGTACTAGGAGTGCGACCCTACATGGGGCTTCAGGAGGCTGGCCTCGCTGCACCACCGCAAGTACTCCCTGATATTGACGAACGGTTATCTCACCTTCGGGCACGGTGTGAAGAATTAGAACGCCAGATCGCAAGTCGGCCGGTGCACCGACCGAGACCTGCACCCGTCCTTCGGCTCCTACCGAACTCCGATCGCAATAGTCCCTACAAAAGTGCCTGATCAAGAGAGGACCAGATGCTAGACGATGCCGAATTGAGGAAATCTTCGCGACCCGATGTGCCGAGGTATTACCGGGTGGCCTGTCACTTCTGGTCGGATGAGAAGGTTGCCACCTGGCCAGACTCGCAAAAGCTGTTCGCGTTGTACCTTCTGACGACGAAGCACCGCACGTTGGAAGGCTTTTTCGTGCTGCCGCCGCAATACATCGCGGCAGATATGGGCTGGCCACTCCGGCGAGTCAAGGACATGCTACTGAAACTAGAAGGAGATGGGTTCATACGATTCGATGAGAAGACGAGCCTGCTCCTTGTTCGAAATGCGCTCAGGTATCAGCAGCCGGACAGCAAGAACGTCCAGAAGGCGGTGATTGCGCGGGTCCGCAACCTGCCAGATAGCCCGGAGCTGATTAACGAGTTTCTCTCGCTGGCCAGAGTCCACTGTCTCCGGAGTGGGCTGTCACCGTTTGCACAAGGGTTTCCGGACTTGTTGGAACGGGAGTTCCGACCGGTGTCGAACGACCGTCAGGAGGTAGCTCGCAGAGTTGTCTGAACACTCGTTCGACGAGCGTTCCGACCGGCGTAGGAACTCTTAAATCTTAGATCTTTATCTTCTATCTGGAATCGGGAATCATTAATCAGGAATCTTAAATCTGGGCTGTGAATGTTTGTGGATAGCGTGGATAGGCAGCAGGATATGGGGAATTGAGCCGGAGCGCTCTGATGAGGAGGCTGACAAGTGGTTGTGGTGAAGTACTTGAATGCATCCGATCGGGCGGACCAACACGCGAACCTGAACAGGAGGACAACACGATGGGAACAGCATTGACTGATACGGATAAGGCCAAGGCAGTCGCGCCACGCAAGAAGCGGGAAAAGATTGAGATCATGGAGGTGAACCCTCGAGAGGAATGGTTCAAACGAAGCAGAGATCAATTCGGTCGGCTAGTGTGGTTTTTGCGCGTGGAGATGACAGGTCTCCGTCCTAGACGATTCGGCCCCTTCCCTAGCAAGCACAAGGGGCTTTTGTTCCTGGACCATCTGCTGAACCAATTGGGTGATGGTTTTTCTGAGGCCACTGGTGACCTTGACCGTTACCAAGTCCGTCGACGTTGCTTTGGGATGCGGGCTGGTCATTATCCCGTCGTGGAGGACGAGCTGTGCTCGTAGTGATCGCAAAGGTCGTGGTGCGCCTATGACAAACGGATGCTCTTCAGAACGATGGAGGAAACTCACATGATCAAACAAGTAAACGTGTGGACCTTGATTGGTGAACGTGAAGTGGACAGTATCGAACAGGCACTGAACGAGCTGGAATTGAGTCTGGTGACGGTAGAGGATGTCATCGAGCGGAATGTCGAAGGAGCGGGTGAGAGTTTCATTGGCGTCAATCTCGGCTTGTATGTCCAGCATACGAAGCGCCTTCTCATGCGCTGTCGGGACCTGATTCAGCCCCACGATGGAGCACAACCATGAAGCCTGGGACGAGGGTTAAACGCACGGATCAGCGGGAGCGAAACAGGGACCTGCTGGATGCCGTTGAAGGCATGCCGGGCCATCACAAGGCTGCCATGCTGGCCCGTATCATGAAGGACGTCGTCGCGGGTAAAATCACCGCGACAGAGGCAAATGAAATAAGAAAGGCGGTCAAGGTCTGAAATTTCGGAAGGGCTAAGCGTCGACTGATCCTCGACGTGATGGAGTCGTCCTCGCGGCTCCGGCCCTTCCTTCCCTACGCGAGGCCTCACGAGGAGGGGATATGTTGCCACGTTCGTTACGTGGGAAGAAGATCAGGCTTTCTTGTACCCTCAAAGATAAGCAAGGTGCATTACTCGGAGAGCATGGATCGGTTCTTGTCGTTGGAAAGCATCTCTCCATCAAACTTGCCAAACAGCTTCTGGCTGGTGCCAGTGCCACGATCTTAGACAAACGATTGTTAAAGCCTTTTTCTGCGCTTCAGGAGTGGCCTAGTTCCATCCAGCTAGGTCCCTTTGAGGGAAAAGGTAAGGCCGATGCTAAGACGATCTCAGTTCATGTCGGCATCCAACTGAATAGTGTTGGATGTGGTCGGAGTTGGCTGAAGCTACGCGCTGCTCCTTCAACATTCTGTGAACTGTTTGAGCGTTGGTTCTCCACCGTCACTACACGCCACCTTGGCATATTGCTTATCAAATCTATTCTTAAGGGAGGAGGAGACAATTTGTTTCCGCTGAGATTTTCCTCCGCAACACATGACCAGATTGAAGAAATTATCGTTGGTAGAGTCCAGCGAGAACGTGCTGTCCCAGTCACGATTCGTATTAAGCATGACAGGAAGGAACATGACATCACACTTTTAACTGAGAGTTCCGTATTTAAGACCCTTGCCTCGTTTCATCACGGAGATGAGGCCTCAGACGTTCGATTCGGTAAAATTTTTCGTGAGGCACTGCATGCCGGACGAGATCATGTCCTGAAAGCGCAGCTTCGCAAGGGGAAGAAAGGTGGAAAGTTTCCAACTTCATTTTGGTCTACCGCCGCATGGCTTGGTCCCGCATTACTGAACAGATTGAGACAAGCTTATGAGAGTCACCCCAAAGTGATTGAGACGATTCACGAGTACATGACGGAAAAGAGTCAGCGATCGATAAAGCTGACTCCTAAGAACATCGGGGTTAGGAATATGGGAGCATTTCTTGTAGACAAGAACTGGCAGAATTTTAAACGGCGCCAGCAGCCAATAGCCAACGATGACGAAGAAAATACAAACAGTGAAGTGTTGACCAGTACAATTGCTCTCAGGCAGGAAGGCAACAGGAGCGGCACTTATAGTTCTGTCGCTTTCTGGGACAAGATCTTCTATCAGCAGCTCAAATTGAAGTCTTTTCCTTGGGCAAGGCTTAGAAATAAGAATATTGAGCGATTTAAGGAGCTGATGGAGCAGCCCTGCAAAGAGCATTATTTACGGCAGGATCCGACCTGTGATTGGGACAAACTTAAAAGAGATTATCCAACCCGATTCAAGAAACTCATTGATGGGTTCATAAGAAATAAGGACCTCGCGGACCGCCACATGAAGCATTACCTGTTTAGCCATGACATGGAGATAGCCAGACGGACTGCACGGCGAATGGAATGGACTCCTGCACAGCGACGTGAGTTAAGGAGAGACCCGAAAACCGGGAATATGCTGTTGGCACTTCCCACTCAGGGCCCAACGTTCATTCTACCAAAGTCCCTTGAAGAGACGGTCGACGACATCCTCTTGAATCGCGACGTATTCATTCTCTCTTCTTGATCTCCCGTACGTTTCTCTCTCCTTTCAGAAGCGCAAAATTCTTCTTGAAGAAGGATCTTTTGAATTTGGGATTCCAGTAGCTTAAATCCCATGAAAGCTACTGATCAGATCCTCACATCCGCTGAAGTTGGGAAGAGGCTCAACCTTTCCTCAGAACGTGTCCGTCAACTTGAACGGACCGGAGAGCTGCATGCCATTCGAACAACGAATGGAATCCGACTTTTTACCGCGTCTGCTATAGAAGAATTCCGCCGTCAGCGTCAGCACAGGATGCCACGCCGATGAAGGATTCGTCTCGGCCGATTCTTTGTAAAACCGTGGTTACTGCGCTTCGCGCATTCGTCAATCTAGATGGCATGTGTGAATTGTCGTTTCATAATCTTTCTCGTGTCACTGGTTATTCCAGGCGGTCCGTGATCCAAGCCATCAAAGGTCTCGTTGCACGTGGTGCAATAGTCGTCCACCGTCGCTATGCGTCTGATGGCACCCAACTCTGCAATGCGTATCGCATGACCGCTGAGCAACCAAGTCAACCAGCAAGAGGGGTGCGGTGTGTCACGTGAGTTAGACGAAGCAACCATCGTACTGACGACTGAAGCGCTCCCCGTCGTCTCGGATGTGGAGCTGGAGATCGATGCGGCCCCAGTCCGAGTCGCGCCAGGTAACTATGCGGCGGAGTGCCTGAAAGTCACGAAAGTCGACCGCAGAGAGTGGCGCCGCACATACTGGCAATTCCGCTTTCGACTGCGCGGCATTGGCCCTGAGAACCACATCATCCTGCCCGGGTTCGTGAACATACCCAGAAAGGGAAAGGTATCAGCTTACAGCAAACTTGGCCGCTGGGCGCGCATTATTGCTGCGTACACCGGTGGACGAGCGGATCGTGTGACTATGAAAGCTTTTGGTCAATTTCTATTTACCGTCAAGGTGGAAACAGTGACTCAAGCAAATTCCAAGGGCGACAAAAAACCATTCACACTTCCGGAGGCCGCGCAATACGAGGTCGTGTCGGAAGTCTTGGACATTGTCGGTCAACTGGCGCCGCGTTCGAGTGCAACATGAAGAACCATCCCAATCCAGACCATCCCAATCCATCCCATACCACCCTCAGGCTCTTTAACGTATTGCTTTCTAAAAGAGAAAGAGAGTGTCCTGGCAAAACTAATCGCGCGCGTTTTTGCATTTCCGGCGGGGTGGCCGTCATCAACAGCAGCAACTGTCCATCACCCGGGCCGGGCGAGGCAACTCCCCGGCTCGACAGGCTGATGTCCCTGGAGTTCGATAGGACGGAGCTGACTCGTTTGCTGTGTAATTTGGATCTGTGTCAGCGGTTTACGACGCGGGGTGACTCTGAGCAGCGAGTGCATTTGATGCACCGTAGGGTTGGGCCGGTTGATAGTGAGAGGCTTTATGTTTCAGAGCATCATTCGACCGGTGAGCGAGATTGAGGAATCGGATGTGCTGAGCGTCGAGCATGCAGCGACGGCTCGCTGGCTGTGCGATGTGGACCTCCGCCAACGGTTTCTCACTCTTCCGGATTACCTGCAGCGAGTGCGGTTGATGCGACTGGGGATGGTGCCGCTGGATGCAACCCTTTACCCGTAACGGAAATAACGAGGTGGACCATGTTTCAATTTAATCAGCCGTGGGCGATCAAACCGGCACTGCTTCAACCATTAGCTGAGGCGTATACCTCCTCCATGCGTGAAGCCACTTTCCTGGCTGTGCGTTCGACTACGTCGACTGTCGCTTCCCGCGCCGGGTATGAGCTGAACGACGGGGTCGCGGTGATTCGCCTCACTGGCGTGTTGCTGAGACATGAGCCGTCCTGGTCGGGGCTGTTCGATGTGACCTCGACCGCGCACGTGAGTGAAGTGCTTCGCCTCGCACTCCGCGATTCGTCAGTCCGGGCCATTGTATTGGCCGTTCACAGTCCTGGGGGTGCAGTCGACGGTGCCCAGGAGCTGGCGCGCCAAGTCTATGCGGCCCGGAGAAGTAAGCCCATTGTTGCCTATGCGGAAGGCTTGATGGCGAGTGCCGCGTACTGGATCGGTGCGGCTGCTGATCAGGTGTATATCAGCAGCGAGACGACGGAGCTCGGTTCGATCGGTGTCGTCGCGACGCATGTCGACATCTCGAGAGCTGAGGACGCGCGCGGCCTCAAGACGACAGAGATCGTCGCCGGGCAGTACAAGCGTGTCGCCTCTATGTATCAGCCTCTCTCCCAACTCGGTCGGTCGACCCTGCAAGAGCAGGTCAATCAGGTCTATTCAGTCTTCGTCAATGACGTTGCCACCTTTCGCCGGACGACACCAGAGACGGTCATCCGTTCCATGGCAGACGGGCGAATCTTTCTCGGGCGGTCCGCCATCGCTGCGGGCCTTGCCGACGGCAAGACGACGCTGGATACCCTCACGAGCCATTTACGCACGAGTACGGCTTCGATGGGCCCACGCGCCCAAACACTACTGCAGCAATTTAAGAATGATGCATCGCTTCGGCAGCAGTATGGGTCGATCAGTCGGTACGCTGAGGAGTGCGATCCCGCTGTGCTTCATGGCTACGACCAGCAAGTTCCCAGTCACTAACCACCAACCCACACCAAGGAGGAATCATGTCCACATTGTTACAGCGAGTCAAATCGAACATGCAGAAGCCTGCTGCGGCCAGTCCTGAGCGTGAGGCCAGACTGAAAGCTGCGGCTGAGTTGCGGCAAGCCACCGATAATGTGTATGCGGGACGGAGGCGGATTGATGCCATCAGGGTAAAAAAGTCTGAGTTGTCCGCAACCGTCGCGCTGCTGGAAGTAGAGGATGCCGAGGCTCGCAAAGCAAAATCAGCCGCGATGGTAGCCTATGCGGCTGGACAGGCTACGGAGGATGTAGTCACTCAAGCCAGTACGCGCGCACGAGACATCGCCTCTCGGCTGAGCGATGCTCGAGAGATGCACAATGCTTTGGAGGGGGAAGTCTTGCGCGCAGAATCGGATGCGCCGCCGTCCCGTGATTTGGATGGAATTAAGGAACGAGCTGAGCGCGTCTTCTGGTCTACCGTCTTTGCGGAGATCGCAGCTACGGAAGCACCGGCTGGCGTGCAGGAATGGATCAGGCGATGTTGGGCTGTGTTTCGCGTATATGGCTATGGTGGCCTTCCCGAAATGTACGCGCAGCTCTTCGCTGCGGAGTTCGATCGTCAGGAGATGGAGACGATTCGGCAGGACATTGAGCGCGAGTTCTTATCAGATAGTGCGCGTGTTTAACCAACCACACTCAGCGTGTGAACGAAGGGTTGTGACATGAGAGTTATTGCTCCACCTCGAGACGTTGTTGGTGACTCGATGCTGCAGCTCTGGCGAGGTACGCCAGAACTGCAAGCACGCTTTCCGGAGACAGAAGGCGGCGCGGCGGCCTTCTGCGCGTATGTGCAAGAAGTCGTACGACAGAAGATTGCTACGGAAGGTAGATAGTCCATGTGGGCCTATCTGGCCAGAGGCATTACCGATGTGCACCGCATGAACACACTTTGTGGTGCCGTACGAGATGCCTACACATTGACGCTGCGGTGCCAGCGTCAATCCGTCGGGATCGGGACGGGCGCAGCGGATCCGATCAGGGCCGTCTCCTCGGCCACGCACCATCTGCTGCCACTATCTTGTTTATCAATTTCTTGTGGAATCCAGATCGCCCGCATCGTCACAAGACGGTTGTGGAGATGGCAGATCGTCGTCTCGCAACCCTTCATCAGGAGTCTCAACCTCTCCTCCATCACAAGGTGTTTCCCCTTCTTAAAAAGCAAAAGGTACTGTGACGAGAGTGAGCTATACGGGAAAGGGACTTCGCGCAAATTCGCTAGTCACAGGTTCAAAAAGGAGCCTACGTTGTTGAAGCTAATGGGCTTATACGCGAACGATCTGGAGGCGGTGAATACCACTGGTCATCTTTCAAGGCGGGACGCGCCTACAGGGCATTTATGAAGCCGATCTGTTTTTAATGTGAAATCTGGGTGGACGTGAGCGTGGTGGGAGTTTGAGGAAATATAGACCTGGCTATCTGACGAAATATGCCAAACATGCGGGGATCGCTCTGTCTTCAGCATCGGAGGCTCTTCAGCGAGTCGGAATAGATTATATGCAGCCGTTTGATTTCGCTGACGCTGACCGGCGGCGTGAGGCAGCCCGCCACGCCGACAGAGACGCTTTCTCGAAGCGAATCAAGATCAGCAATGAAGATGAAGGGCCGGTCGATCCTGAAACCAAGAAGGATCCTAAGTTTATCGAGAGCCAGGCGCGCCGCGAGATGTTCAAGGCGAAGCTTACGGAGCTTGAGTATCAGGAACGGGTTGGTGAACTGATACCGGCCAAGGACGTTGATGATGAGTGGTTCAGACTTGCGCGGCTGGTGCGGGACACCATGCTGAACATCCCGGCACGGATCGCCGATCAACTGGCACATGAGACCGATCAGCGCAAGGTGCAGGACCTGCTTGAACAGGAAATCTATCAGGCCCTCGAAACGCTTTCCGGCGAAGGGGAGCAGGCCATACAGCCTTCCTGTGAAGCAGAGCCTGAGATCCTACAGTGACGAAGGGAGATTAAGATGGCGGGCAACGAACTCGCGGTGGTGCTCAGGCTGGTCGCCGATCAGTTCAAGAGTGAGCTGCAATCCTCTCGCGGGGCGATTGGGCAGTTCAACGATTTCTTGAAAGACTGGCGCACGCAGCTGTCGGCCGCCGGTGCCGCGCTCTTTGCTGTGGCGAAGAGCACGGCGGACTTCGGCGAGGAGATGCTGAAGGGGGCACAAAAGGCGGGCGCGACGGTCCAGAGCTTTAGCGCCTTGGCCCATGCCGCAAAGATGGCCGACGTCGAGCAGCAGACGCTGATCAACGGGATGAAAGCCTTGTCCGTCACTATGGCGGAGGCAGCGCGAGGGAACAAGGACTCCGTGGAGCTCTTTGCCCGGCTGGGGGTGTCGGCGGTCGATGCCACGGGCAAACTCCGTCCGATCGAAGCCGTGATGCTCGATCTTGCCGACGTCTTCGCTTCGTCTGCCGATGGCGCCGGAAAGAATGAAGTCGCGGTCAAGCTCTTCAGTAAGGCCTGGGAGGGCTTTCTGCCATTTTTAAATCAAGGCAGGGAAGCCATTCAGGCACAAGAAGCCGAGGCCGCGAAATTAGGGCGCACGCTCTCTGAGCAGGATGCCAAGGCGGCGGATGCGTTCAACCTGGAACTGAAAAAACTCGAGGCGGCGATGAAGGGGCTCGTGACGAATGCCGGCCGCCCACTACTGGTATCGCTGACCGATCTCGTCACATTGATGAAAGAGATCACGTCTGGTCCGGTAGGTGGATCCGTCCAAAGCACCTTTGCGGTCATGGGAGAACACCTGCTGGGACTCACCCAGGCCGCGAAGGAGTTTGCAGTGGTCTGGAAGTTTGCGTTTGGCGGTGGGAAAGACAGCCTCTCATGGGAGCAGTTGAAGGGGGAACTGGCGAGAATCGAGAAGGAATGGACCCTCCGGCTGTTTCGATTGCAGCACCCTCTGGCCGCGCCACTCTTGGAAGGGCCGGCTGAGAAAAAGTCGAGAACTGTACCGTTGAGTGCAGATGGTCCGGTGAAGCCTGGCGCGACATCCTCTACAGGGAAGCCGTTTGACCAAGCCAAGTGGGCAACAGAGAAGGTTGCGCTGTGGACCGGGCAATGGAATGAGCAGCACGCGAAAGACCTGATTGAAATTTGGCTGACCGGAAATCGGGCCCTGGAGATTCAGAAAAAGTTGATCGGGGAAGAATTGGACCTCCTGTTCCGGCAGGAGCAGCTGACGGACGAAGGCCGCAAGAAGCGGGACGAGCAGAACCGCGCGCAACTCGATGCCGGGCTGGCCAATGCGGAGCGGATGCTGGAGGCCAATGAGCAGGCGCAGCAGAAGGAGCGGGCCGGGTTGGTGACGCTCGCGCAGGCCTGGCTTGACTATGACAATCAGGTTGGGGCCTCGCGGGAGCAGCGGTATACGCATCAGATGGATCTGCTGCGGGCCACGCTCACGAAGGAAACGCAGCTCACGCAGGACGAGGCGGCGCGGCTGGTGCTGGCCTGGCAGAACAATGAGACGCAGCTCGCGCAGGATATTTTGAATCGTACCAATTTGACCGGGCAGGAGCGCGAAATTCTCGAGCGGCAATCGCTCGCCCGGCTGGCGGCGCTGCATCAGGAATCCGCCGACGGGATTTTCGAGGGTTGGAGTCGCGGGCTGGAGAACTATGTGCGGAATACCGATTCCGCCTTCGGCTTCGCCGCGCAGATGGCGCAGCGGACCGCGCAGTTCATGGAGCAGAATTTCCGCACGTTCTTCTTCGATGTGATGGACGGCAACATCAAATCACTCAACGATCTGTTCAAGGGCTTTGCGAATTTCGCGAAGCAGATGATCGCGCAGGTGATGGCGCAGCTGGCCACGATGTTGGCGCTGAAGGCCGCGACGGGGCTCATGAGCGGCGGGCTGGGCGGATTCTTCGGGGGCTTCGGCGGGCTGTTCGGCGGCAGCGGCGGCGCGGCGGCAGTGTCGGGCGGTGTCGATGCCGGCGGCCTGTTCGGCGGGCTGTTCGGCGGCAGCGGCGGCGCGGCGGCAGTGTCGGGCGGTGTCGATGCCGGCGGCCTGTTCGGCGGGTTGCAGTTTGTGGCGGGCGGGCCGGTGCTGGGCGCGGGCAACAGCGACACGGTGCGCGCGATGTTGACGCCGGGCGAGGGCGTGTTGAATCGGCGGGGGATGGAGGCGCTCGCGCAGCTGAACAGCGGGGCGATGCCGGCGACGACAACTCAGCAACCGGTGATTGTCAATTTTCATGGTGTGGTCGCTGGCCAACAGCCCGAGGTCAATATCCGGCGTCAGTTTGAGGGCATGGTTATCGATGTGGTCTTGAAAAATCGCCGCGATCTGTTTGGGTACCAATGAGTATCACGCTTCAGGTGCTCAGTGATTGCACGATCACCGGGCCCTTCGGATTCCGCATGCATGGCCCTGGCGAACTGCTGACCTTGCCTGTGCCCGAAGCGCTTAAGGTGATGAATCTAGAGCCGAGCCATTTCAAGATCGTGAACCCAACGCCGCTCATTGCAGGCGTGGCGGTGCGCTGGCTCTTGCCAGATGATCGGGCGCAAGGGCCAGGCCTGGTGCAGTTGGTTGATGGTGCCTACCCAGACCGGCGGATATCCGTGCTGCTGGACGGCGAGCTTCGATGGATTCATGAGCGAGACATCGTAGAGATCGACCCCTGGCCCGCAATCGACGCTCGGCTCGAGGAAGCGGTGGAGTATCTGCTTGTTGATGGCGACGAATCACCAAAAACCCAAGAGGTGAGAGATTGGATCGCCGCACACTTTGATGAGGATAAAGATCAGTGGATGGGGTGAGGAATACCTGGGACAGTTTCGAATAGTGTGGAACGTTGCATAAACGGGAAATGTGATGAGACCGTTGAATCTTCAAGAAGCCGCACAGTTCCTTCGGATGTCGAGATCTTCTCTGTACCAGAGAAAAGATATTCCTCGGTATCGACGCCCAGGATCGCGCGCACTCTTGTTTGATCAGGATGAGCTTGAAGCATGGGTCAAGACTGGTCGCGTTGAGCTTGTGCTCTCGTCAGGCGTGGCGATCGACCCCCAGGTTGCCTCACAGGCAGCAGGTAGTAGCTCTGTTAGTACTGGAGTGCTCTCTTCGAGCGATGCTCTGGACATTCGTAGATCAGGTGTCTACCATCGCAATCCCCGTTATCGTTGAAATCCGCATGGCCTACACGATCACTAAAAGACATACGAAGAAAGGCCTGGCCTTCGATCTCTATTTCCGCTTGAGGGGTGTCCGTTATCGTCCGCTTCTTGGCTACAACCTCACGAAGCAGCAGGCCGAGGAGGCCGCGATCGCCATGACCGCCAAGATACAGACGCAATCTGCTCTACCCCGCAGCAGAGAATCCACACACACCCTCCGCGACCTGCTCACGTTGTTCTGGGATAGTTTCGCCGTGAAAAAACGGGTCGATCACGTTCGTCCGAAAGGAATTCTTGAGAACCATCTTCTGCCGGCGTTCGGTGATCGCACTGTGTCATCGCTGACCCCTACAGACGGCTTGGACTATGTTCGTAAGCGTCAACAGGCCGGTGCTTCCGCGGGGACCATCCGTCGAGAGTGGCAAGTCCTGATGCGCTTGCTCAACCTGGGGGTTCGCTACGACTGGCTCGATAAGAACCGGCTCAAGGCCGTGGAGCTCCCAGACGCACAACGGCGTACTCGTGTTGCTGAGGTCCAGGAACTTGAACGAATTCGGCAGCTCAAGGACCGTGTCATGCTTGAAGTCTTGAAGGAATTGTGGCGGGTTGTGGTGGCCGAGCTCAATATCGGATTACGAGAGGCCAAACTCCTCAGCATCGATCGATCATGGATCCGACAGGAGGTCGACGGCTGGTGGTTAGTCCTCCCGCCGAGTGCGACGAGACTGAAGGGCACCCCAACGCGCATTCCCCTGAATGCCTCAGCCCTGTGGGCACTTCGTGACCCGTTGCCTTCACTCACTGACGGCCGAGTGTTTCGACGTTGGAGTGACGTAAGAGCGTTCAAAAAGTACTGGGCGCGGGTCTGTACCCTGGCGAAGATCCAAGATCTGCACTTTCACGATCTCCGGCACACCTTCGCCACCAGATTGCAGGGCCTTGGTGTCGATTATGAAGTGCGGCAAGCGCTTCTGGGTCACCGGATGCCTGGCATGACGGCCACCTACTCTCATGGCGGTCCCGCGTGGGATCAAAAGCTCCGTGATGCGGTCACGAAGCTCGATTCCGCCTTCAAGTTGTCCTATGGATTGTCCTATAAACGACCAGCGGTCGCGGTGGCTGACCCTAACCTATTGAATTGTGGTGAGCCGGCTGGGACTCGAACCCAGGGCCCTCGCCTTAAAAGGGCGATGCTCTACCGACTGAGCTACCGGCTCACAATCGAACGCTGAAACCGGTCGTCAACTTCGTTCTCGCGTCGCTCCAACCTTGCGACGTACCAGCTGCTGTACGCCTCAGGTTTTCGCTCACTGCGGCCTTGTTGGCAACCGATTTGAGCGTCCTCGACAGAACTACAAAATCGAGGCTACGTTCTCGTTCAGCCTTCTCACCGTCCTGAACATCCTGCACTTCGATCGCCCCATCATTCTATGTTTTCAACGAATGATGACGCAACGGACCGCCCATCCTACCATTCCCGGCTGACCGATGACCATTGGCTATTTTCAGGAGCGTTTGGGGCGTCGGCGGGAGCAATCCAGCGGATTTCGCAACATAATTGTTTCCGCACGCTTGGACCCGGTCGAAATCATGTCGATGCGGCAGTCCACCAGCTCTTCGATACGTGTCAAATAGCGTTTCGCCTCGGCAGGGAGCTGCTTATAACTCGTCGTTCCCGTCGTGGCCGTGGTCCACCCCTTCATTCGCTGATACATCGGCTCGCTGTTGGCCAACACATCCAGATCGGCCGGCATCGTCTTATGGATGGTACCGCCATGTCGATAGCCGGTACACAGTTTCAACTCCTTGCAGCCATCCAACACATCCAGCTTTGTCAGCGCCAGCGAAGTCAGCCCATTCACCACCGTCGCATGGCGAACCACCACCGCATCAAACCAGCCGCAGCGCCTGGCCCGTCCTGTGGTTGAGCCGAACTCCTTCCCTCGTTCTTGAAGCCCTCGTCCGACTTCATCCGTCAGTTCGGTGGGAAACGGGCCGCTCCCGACTCTGGTGGTGTAGGCCTTCGCAATGCCCATCACGGCGTCGATCATCGTTGGTCCGACACCGGTTCCAGTGCAGGCACCCCCGGCTGCGGCACTCGACGAAGTCACATAGGGATAGGTGCCGAAGTCCACATCGAGGTGCGTCCCTTGCGCGCCCTCAAAGAGAACCGTCTTGTTCTTCTCAATGGCCCGATTCAGCAACATGGTGGTATCGACGATATGGCTCTTGAGCCGGTCGGCATAGCCCATGTACTGGTCGAAGACTTTGTCCACCTGAAAGGTGTCGACTTTATAGAGCCGCTCCAGGAACCAGTTCATTTCGACGAGATTCTCTTCGAGTTTTCTCTTGAACAAGGTCGGATTCAGCAGATCCCCCATAAGGATGCCGATCCGTGCCATTTTGTCGGCATAGGATGGTCCAATCCCTCGTCCGGTCGTGCCGATCTTCCGTGATCCCTTCGACTGTTCGGCCGCTCGGTCGATGGCCTTATGATAGGGAAGGATCAAGTGCGCTCGCTGACTGACGGCGAAGTTCTTGCCGAACGTGATGCCCTTGGCTTGCAGCTGATCCATTTCCTCGATCAAGGAGCCGGGATCGACGACCACCCCGTTGCCGATGACACAGGTCATTCCGCGATAGAGGATTCCCGAGGGAATGAGATGAAAGATGTAGGTCCCCCGTTCGTTGATCACGGTATGCCCGGCATTGGACCCACCTTGATAGCGCACCACGATGTCGGTATCACGGGCCAAGATATCGACAATCTTCCCTTTACCTTCATCGCCCCACTGCGCACCGATAATGACGAGATTTCCCATAATTCAACGATGTCCCGGTCCCGATTTTGACACGAAAAAATGGCTCTGACCTGATGGAGAGACCAGAGCCACGGGGGCTCATGGTAGGTATCACCTACTGTTTTGTCAAGCCGTTCGTCTCAGTTCGTGGGATCGAGAACTGTTTTGATTCATAATCTATTTGAAAAGATCCCGCCGGTGGTTTCTTGACTGCCCTGTATCCGCGTGTTAGCATGCCGATTCGTTCTCAACATCTTCATTTTTCGAATTAATTTCCCTGACTTCTTCGCGTGAGAGTGGGGCTGTAGCGCAGTTGGGAGCGCGCGTGAATGGCATTCACGAGGTCGCCGGTTCAATCCCGGCCAGCTCCACCAACCTTCGCCGGCAGCGAAGGTTGCCCGCCAGAGCTTGAGCGACGGCGGGCAACGACGCTCCCCGCTTCGGTTGGCAGGCCAGCATTCCATGGTCGCATGATTTACACTCGTCACATACCCAGCTGTCTCCACATGCAGTTGCTTATCAACTTCGAGCTGCCTCGGCTCCCTACCTGCTGACTTTCTCGTTCGTTCGAGTTCGTCTCTTAATGATCTGGTTGTTTCACTTCACACGGAAGGTGTGTGCCGATGCTCCAAATTGAATCGATCAGCAAGCAATATTCCACGAAGGTGCTCCTGACGGACGCCTCCGCACATCTTCGTCCGAATTCACGGGTTGGTCTCGTCGGTCCGAACGGCGCCGGGAAAACGACGCTCTTTCGCATGGTTCTCGGTGAAGAGTCACCGGACAAAGGCTCGATCCGCAAGCGGCCTCGCCTTCGCATCGGCTATCTCCCGCAAGAGTTGGAAACCATCACGGGCAAGACCGCACTCGACGCCGCCCATCGCGACGAATACCCTGAACACGAGGCCAAGCGTATCCTGATGGGGCTGGGGTTTACCGAAGCCGATTTCGATCGCCCCGTCGAGAAACTCTCTGGAGGCTACCGGATGCGGGTAGCCCTGGCCCATCTCCTTCTCTCGAATCCCGATGTGTTGATGCTCGACGAGCCGACGAACCACTTGGATAAACCAACCCAGCGTTGGTTTGAACAGTTTCTGATCCAATCCGGGATGACGCTCCTGATCATCAGCCACGACACCGCGTTTCTGGACCGCGTGGTGACGCACATCTGGGAACTCCGGCATCATAAAATCGAGGAATATCGGGGCAACTACTCGCTCTTCACCAGGTTGAAGGAGGAGCGGGATGCCCAGCTCCAAGCCTCGGCAACCCGACAGTCCAAAGAGATCGCCCGAGTTCAGAAGTTCGTCGATCGGTTCCGCTATCAGGCCAATAAGGCCAGTCAGGTGCAATCGCGGTTGAAGCAGCTGGACAAGGTGAAGCGGATTGAAATCCAGCGGGACCCGAAACGCGTCAAGTTCCGATTTCCCCTTCCATCTACCAGCGGTCGTCAGGTATTGGATCTTGTCGGGGCGAGCAAACGCTACGGTGAAAAGGTGGTCTACAAAACGCTCGATTTTTCCGTGGAGCGTGGTCAGCGTGTCGCGCTGGTCGGTGAAAACGGGGCCGGCAAGAGTACGCTCTTAAAAATGCTCTCCGGCGTACTGGCGCCCGATACCGGCACCCGAACGGTCGGCCACGGGGTGACCCTGCACTACTTTGCCCAGCATCAGGCGGAGACGCTCAACCCTGAGCATTCGGTGCTCGAGTCGCTCGAAGAGGTCACCAAACATGCGGAGATGAACTTTCTCCGGGGGATCGCAGGTGCATTCCTGTTCTCCGGCCAGGATCAGAAGAAACCCATCAAGGCGTTGAGCGGTGGTGAACGGAACCGGGTCGCCCTCGCCCGTATGCTGGTGGAACCGGCCAATACCCTCTTGCTCGATGAGCCGACGAACCACCTGGATCCTGCCTCCGTCGATGTGCTCACGGACGCCTTGGCGGAATTCCCAGGGACGATCATCTTCATTTCGCATGATCCGACGTTTCTGGCCCGCATCGCCACTCGAGTCGTCGAGATTGAAGAGGGGAACGCCCGGAACTTCATCGGAGACTACGAGTATTATCTCTGGAAAAAGGCGCAGGAGTTTGACTCGATCAAGGAAACGAGCGAGGAGCTCGCGGGTGGTTCAGCGCCCACGTCTTCGGGCCCGACCCGTGCGATGGTTCAACAGGTTCAACCAAAGGGGAAGGGCGGAGAACGACGAGACTTGACCAAGACCCAAGCACGACTGGAAAAACAGGTGTCCCGAGCAGAAACTGATATTGCTGAGACGGAAACCAAAATCAAAGCGCGCGAGTCTGAGCTCTCCGATCCGAAGCTCTATGCCGAGTTCGATCGATGGAATCTTCTGCATCAGGAACAGGACGGCTGGAAGCGGGATCTTGAACGACTGACGGCTCGCTGGGAATCACTCTCGGCTGAGCTCGAGAACGTGAAGCAACAGCTGGTATCGATGGGGTAGTGATGTTTCCGATTTTGACGTAGGGTGTGAACCGTCGATGGATGACGGCCTGTCCGGAAAGAGGCTCACACAGAGGCTTTGAGAGTTTCTTCGAGGTAGTAGTACAACCAGCGGTGTTTTTCTTTTGTGACTAATTCATCCCACACAACCCCGATGAGGAACCCCTTCTTTTCCCATGGCCTCACCCAGGCGACCATGCCGTCGAGCTTTTCCTGCTGCTCGACTCGATCGGAATCCAGAAAGGCGAGCGAGACGGTGACCCGCTCATTCGACGGGAACCGTTCCTTGGTGTGAAACCCCGCTCCGATCTTGTTCACATTATCCAGAACCGCCGTACAGGCGCGCCTGCCGCTCTTCGGCGACACCAAGGCAGACCCTACCAATTCGGCACGAACGAACTTGCGCCGCTCACTTAGCGCGGTGGCATGGGCCGATAGTTTTCCTTCTCCTCGTCTCATCGTTCTAAGTATAATCGATAGGACGAGAATGTAAACCCCGGCAATTGGCCCTATGGAGGCGGCTTTGGGCGGTAGTAGCGTCGGTCCTTGAGCACCGGTGGGAGGTGGGTTTGCTCTGTTCGTGCACCTGGATCGTCATGAACATAGCGGTAGTCGGTCCCATACCCCAAGTCCTTCATCACGGACGTCACGGCATTCCGGAGATGGAGCGGAACTCCTAGATTTCCATGGGCTTGTGCATCCTTGCGGGCGTCCAGAAGACCGATATAGGACGCGTTGTCCTTCGGCCGAGAGGCGAGGTACGTCGTCCCATGCGCGAGATTGATCTGGGCCTCCGGGAGCCCGACAAGCTGGACGGCCTGTGCCACCGAAACGGCCACGACAAGGGCGAGGGGATCGGCATTGCCGATATCTTCCGATGCAAAGATCACCATCCGGCGGGCGATGAACATGGGATCCTCTCCGGCCTCCAACATGCGCGCCAACCAGTAGAGGGCTCCATCCGCATCGGAATCGCGTAGGCTTTTGATATAGGCTGAGATGGTATTGTAGTGTTCTTCACCGGACTTATCGTACCGCAAGGATTTTTTGTTCAGAGCAGCTGCCAATATCCCTACATCGATCGCTCGTGTGCCATCCGGTCCGATGGGCGCCTGCCTTACGACAAACTCCAACGCCGTCAGTAACGCCCTCGCATCACCATTACCGAACACAACCAAGCGCTGACGGGCTTGTGGTGATAGCGCGGCCTTCAGTTGTCCCAGACCGACCGCTGAATCGTTCAGTGCCCGATCCAGAATCCGCCCGAGGGCTTCATCGCTCAGGGGTTTCAGCACCACTAAAATCGAGCGTGACAATAGCGGACTGATGACTTCGAACGAGGGGTTTTCCGTGGTTGCGCCGACCAGGATGATGGTACCTCGCTCGACGTGAGGAAGAAAGGCATCTTGTTGCGCTTTGTTGAACCGGTGAATTTCATCCACAAATAGGATGGTCCGTTGCCCGTTGATCAACCGGCGTTGCTCGGCCGCCTTGATGATCATGCGCAACTCGGGCACCCCGCCGGTGACGGCCGAGAAGGATACAAACTGAGCCTTCGTATACCTGGCAATCAGATGAGCGAGTGTCGTCTTCCCCGATCCGGGTGGCCCCCAGAAGATGACGGAGGAGAGCTGATCGGCCTCGATGGCCCGCCGTAGTGGTCGATCCGTGGCGGTGATGTCATCTTGCCCCAGGAAATCATCAAACGTACGTGGCCGCATCCGTTCCGCGAGCGGAGCTTCGACGGCGGGGTCATCAGGCCGAGACGCGCTGAATAGATCCGGAGTCTCTTCATGAGAGCGGGTCATCTCACTCCTCACACCGTGCGAGAATTGTATACGCAGGGCCACACGAGCGCAAATGACCCCTTGACCATGCAGGCAGCCGATGGTACGACGTTCGATACCAACGGACCGAACGATGCTCGCTCAGATTAATGGCATCACCCTCGCCTTCAATGATCACGGGACAGGACCGCCCCTTGTCTTTCTCCATGCCTTTCCGCTCAACCGCAGCATGTGGACGGACCAAGAAACAGCCCTTTCAACACAGTTCCGCGTGATCACGATTGACCTGCGCGGACACGGCGAATCCGATGCGCCGCTCTGGCACTATTCTCTCGACCAGGCCGCAGATGACGTGCATGGCCTGCTGGATCACCTTTCGATCCGTCAAGCGGTCCTCATCGGATTGTCGATGGGGGGCTACATCGCCTTGGCCTTCTATCGAAAGTATGCCGAGCGTGTCAAAGGATTGATATTGGCCGATACGAGGGCCCAGGCGGATACAGAGGATGGGAAACGGGCGCGCTTTGAAATAGCTCAGCTTGCGTACAAACAAGGGCCGAGCGCGATCGCCGATCTCATGATCTCCAAGTTGCTGAGCCCTGCAACGATTCAGACGAGGCCGGAGCTGGTTCAACGGGTACGCACGATGATCGAGGGCACTCAAGTGAGTGGCATTGCCGGGGATCTCATGGCGATGGCCGAGCGGCCAGATTCTATCCCGCTCCTACAGCAGATTGGCTGTCCGACTCACATCATTGTCGGTGAGCTGGATGTGCCAACGCCGCCTGCCGACGCCCGGTTCATGGCGGATAGGATTCCTCATGCCCGCCTGGCCGTCATTCCAGGAGCAGGCCATCTCTCGAACTTGGAACAGCCGGATCTGTTCAATGAAGCGATCCGTTCCTTTGGTTTGCTTCTAGCAGGATGCTGAAAAAGACCGCCAGCGGCGTTCTCGCATCGCTCAGAGGCTCAGCGTACCGAAGCGTACGCCTCGCCTCCTCACTCACTGCGGCCTTGCTGGACAACCTTTTTGAGCATCCTGGGTGTTCGTGTTCTACCTCTCTCTCTTATTTCAACGGTGGTTGATGTATACACTGAGTGTTTCAGCAGACTGCTAGCAAGATAGACGGTGGGTTGACGAGCGAGATCCATAGAGCGTTCACTCTGGATCGCCGACGCTGCCCCGTCGAATCAATTTCAAAAACTCCTCGCGCGTCTGCGATTGACTGCGGAATGCTCCCAACATTGAGCTGGTGACGGCCACGGTGTTTTGTTTTTCCACGCCCCGCATCATCATGCAAAGATGTCGGGCTTCGATCACAACGCCGACGCCATGGGCATTCAGCTTCGTGCTCAATGTTTCAGCGATCTGCACCGTCAACCGTTCTTGAACTTGCAGACGCCTGGCGAACATGTCGACGATCCGCGGGATCTTGCTGAGACCGACCACCTTCTTGTTGGGCAAGTAGCCGACGTGGACTCGACCAAAAAACGGCAGCAAGTGATGTTCACACATGCTGAAAAAGTCGATGTCTTTGACGATGACCATTTCGTCATATTCGATCGGAAACAGCGCGCCGTTCAGGAGGTGATCGATATCACGCTGGTACCCCTGCGTCATAAAGGCCAGGGCTTTGGCCACGCGCTCAGGGGTCTTGAGCAGCCCATTCCGACTCGGCTTTTCGCCGAGGGCGAGGAGCATCTCCGTCACCAGCGATTGGAGGACCGGTAAGTCCGGAGCCCGTCCGCTTCCGTTGGCGTCTTCCACCGATGTCGGTCGTTTCTCTCGTTTTGGTGACTTTCTCACGATATTCCCTTTCGCCTTAACTGGCGCCCGTATATTCAAAATAGTTGTCTCTGGTCTCAATGACACCGACTTTGTGCAGACGACCGGCAGGCAGCAGCGGGGTGAGGATGTCCCAGATCACTGCGACAAGATTCTCTCCCGTTGTGGTCAAGGCGGAGAACGCCGGGTCACTGTTCAGATCCTGATGATCAAAGCGTTCGATGACCGTATCGGTGACGAGGCGGTCAAGGGAATCCAGGTCGGTCATACTCTCCGCCGTTCCGGCACGAATCGTCACCAGGACCACATAGTTATGTCCGTGACCGTTCGTATTGTTACATTTGCCGAAAGCAGCCCAGTTTTCTTCAGGAGAGAGGAGATCCGTGTGCAGCCGATGGGCGGCGCAAAAACGATAGCGTCTGGTCACAAATATCTGTGACATTCAATCCGGTGACTCGTCGTGTGGGTGAAAAAGCTAAGACTGCCCGATGCTCGAGCAGTCTTAGACAGGAGAGTTCATGATCGGCATTCCTACGGTCATCCCGTAGCCAGGCTTAGGCGCTAAAAGAGCTGCCGCATCCGCACGTCGTTTTGGCCTGGGGGTTCTTGATCGAAAAACCCGAACCCTGCACACTGTCGACGTAGTCGACTTCCGCGCCCTGCAGCAAGGGGGCACTCTGTGAATCCATGATGAGTTTCACCTCACCCTTTTCGATGATGGTATCATCCTCGGCCATCTTGGATTCAAAGGCCATGCCGTATTGATAGCCATGGCATCCACCACCGCGCACATAGACCCGTAACCCGACGATATCCTTTTCCTCGGCCATCAATTCCTTGATCTTCTGTTCCGCCACCGCCGTAATGTTAACCATTGTCATCCTCCTCTATGGATCGTTCCAGCCTACTCGGCCGGCTAGAATGTTAGTCTAACACCTCTTCTTCCAATATCAACCCCTTGCCTCCGATGCCGCGCGCTGCGGTTGCTCCCACTTGGCTTCCGGTACGCGCACCACGACGTCCCCCAACACGCGAGCCTGACAAGCCAACCGGTGCCATGGCTCGGTCAATGCTTCACGATCCAGCAGGTCTTGCTCGTCGAAATCGATCTCCGAGAGATGCTCTTGGCCCATCTGAACCTCGACCCGGCACGTCGTACAGGATGCATTCCCGCCGCAATCGTGATTCAGGCGAAATCCCAACTCCTTGGCGGCATCCAGCAACGAGACGTTCTCATCAACCTCTCCGCTTCGCCCGTCCGTGTGCAGAAACGTCACTCGTGGCATGATGACGTCTCCTAGGCGTGGGGCACGATCCCAGCCGGTGTTTCCTGATAAGGACACCGCTGCAGACGAATATGGTCTTCGTATTCGTGACGAAACAATTTCAAACTGCTTTGCACCAACACCGATGCACCGGTGACAAGCGTGCAGTAACCGGTGCCTTTGACGAAGCCGCAGAGTTGCAACATACTGTCGAGGTCTTTTTGAGTGCCCTGTCCGGATTCAATCTTGGTCATCAGGATGGCCAGGTTGTTCGTACCCATACGGCACGGTGGGCACTGCCCGCAGCTCTCATTCTTGAAAAAATTCGAAAAATGCAATGTCTTCGCCACCATACAGGTCGCATCATCGACGACGATCATCCCGGCCGACCCTAGCCCAGTCCCCGCTTTCTTCAGTGAATCGAAGTCCATCGTGAGATCGAGCTGATCCGCCGTCACCATCGGGAAGGCCGGCCCACCCGGGAAAACGGCCTTGATCCTGCGGCCACCCGGCACTCCGCCACCGCACTCCTCCACCATTTCACGGATGGTCACGCCCATCGGCATCTCATAGACACCGGGTCGATTCACCGATCCACTCAACGAAAACATCATCGTACCGGGACACTTCTCCGTCCCAATCTGGGTGAACCATCCGGCGCCTTTGTGCAGAATACGCGGAATGTTGCACAGGGTCTCAACGTTATTGACGAGGGTCGGTTTGCCATAGAGGCCGAAGTCGGTCGGATAAAACGGCGGCTTCTGTCGCGGCATCGCGGGACGACCCTGCATCGATTCCAACATCGCCGTTTCTTCACCGGCCACGTAGCTGCCATGACCGTCAAAGAGTTCCAACTCGATATCGACGCCGCTGCCGAGGACGTTCTTCCCCAGGAATCCATGTGCCTTCGCTTGAGCGATGGCTTTCTTCAGATTCTGCTGTTCCTCATGGTACTCATGGTTCACGTAAATGAAGGACGCTTTCGCTTGTACCGTGAAGGAAGCGATCAAGCAACCTTCAATCAGTTGATGCGGCAATGTTTTCAATAAATATCGATCCTTGAACGTGCCCGGCTCATGTTCGCCGGCATTGCACACGAAATAGTGCTCCTTCACCCGGTGATTAAGGACTTTGTCCCACTTGATCCCTGTCGGAAATCCCGCGCCACCCCGTCCACGAAGCCCTGATTGTTTCAGCTCATCAATGACTTGAGCCGCGTTCAATTCCTTCACGCACCGTTTCCAGGCTTCATAGCCGCCGACTTTGAGATACCCCTCAATCTCCCAAGGGGCTCCCTCGATCTGTTGAACAAGGCGAGGTTCTGTAAGCGTGGGCATAGCTATCCGCTCTGAACTCTTCAAGGTTGAGCGGGTACTATACGGTTCCGCCTCTTCTTCCGTCAAGGCAACCAGTCATAAATGGGCCTGAATCTCAAACAGTTAGGCCTAGGAGGCCTAGTCAAAGCCTAGGCAGGGAGGGGCAGAAGAGTAGGAGAAGGGGAGAGATGGAAACCGTGGCCGGAGGGGGTGCCCCCTCCGGCCACGCATCAAATTTTCTATCTAAAATGGCTACCGGCCCCCATGAAGAACAGCATGGGAATCGAGAGCATGAAATTCACGCGGGAAGCGAGCAAGGCGGTTCTCCCCCACTGTGCCATCTCGGGCGGCGCCGGGGTTCCCTGCGCAGCTGCAGTGACGGCGGCAATGATCTTCTTCTGGTTCGGCCAGATAATGCCATGAACATTGCCCATCATGATGATGCCGAGCAACCCACCGATGGCCAAAGCCACCGCTCCTGTTCCACCCTTGTGATACATATGCCCATACAACAACA
>CAADGK010000138.1 GCA_900696515.1 uncultured Nitrosospira sp.
AAATGCCACGCAAGCACACTCGGTTGAGACCTCCTCGGATTTTGGCTGGCTGATGCAGATGCTGTGGAGTCGCGTGATGGAGCTGAAGCACTATCCTCCCGAGGCTCGGATGAATCGCGTAGAGGGGCGAGTGGTCGTGCGAGTCGTGATTGATGAACAAGGCCGACTGCTTGATGCGACGATCGCAACGGGCTCTGGACACGAGGTCTTGGACCATGCCGCGTTGGACGTCATCAGGCGGTCTTGTCCGCTGTCGTTACCGCAGGCGCTGGGCCGGCATCAGATCGTCTTGCGGGTGCCAATTCAGTATCGACTGGACTCCTAGCCATGAAGATGTGAGGCATGCCATTGTACGAGTATGTGGCTGACTATTGTGTGCAGTCACTCTTCTGTTCAAAACGATTTGTGTTTCGTCAGCGGATGGACGAATCGCCGATGACGGCCTGTCCGCAATGCGGGGCACCCTTGAGCCGGATCCTGTCCTCGTTTTCAGCGGGGATTGATCTGTGCGCCAACGCGGAGGCGTGGGCAAAGATCGATGCCGGGTCGGGCGCGCCGCCTGCCACATTGAAAAATATGTTCGGGGGAGGACTCGGCGATCTGGGGTGTGGGCACCATCATCCTGATGGGCCACCAGTCATGGAGTCATGTCGTCATCGCTGTGGAAGTGGGCCTAGCTCCGATGGTTAGTGAGGATGGAGATCAGGAGACTGGCTTGGGTGTGATGGCTGCGGCGAGTTCATTCAGTAGCTGTTCGGTCTCATCCCAGCCGAGACAGGCATCGGTAATGGAGACACCGTGCTGAAGGGCCACACCTTGTTTCCAGGCCTGTTTGCCGGGGTTCAGATTGCTTTCGAGCATGAGCCCCATAATCGTTTGGCGGCCTTCGCGGAACTGCCGCAACACCTCTTGGGCGACGAATCCTTGGCGGGTATGATCTTTCTTTGAGTTGTCGTGAGAGCAATCGATCATGATGGGACGGGCGATGCCTTCTCCGGCAACGGCGGCTTCCGCTTTGGCGACGTGTTCTGCTTCGTAGTTGGTTTTTCCACCTCCGCCACGGAGCACGATATGGCGATCGGGGTTGCCCATGGTTCTGATGATCGCGGTCTGTCCATCGGCATTGATGCCAACGAAATGATGTGGCGTGCGGGCGGATGTCATGGCATTGACGGCGACATGGAGACTGCCTTCGGTGCCGTTCTTAAACCCAACCGGCATAGAAACTCCGCTGGCCATTTCTCGATGGGTTTGGCTTTCGGTCGTACGGGCTCCGATGGCCGCCCAACTGATGAGATCGGCGACGTACTGCGGACTGATCGGATCCAGCAGCTCTGTCCCGCAGGGGAGGCCCAATTGATTGATCTTGAGGAGAATGGCCCTCGCTAACTCCACTCCCGTTGCGATATCGCAGGTTCCGTCGAGATGCGGGTCATTGATGAGGCCCTTCCATCCGACCGTGGTCCTCGGTTTTTCGAAGTAGGTCCGCATCACGATCAGGAGTCGGTCACGCAGGGCATCAGCGACAGGTTTCAGCTTAGCGGCATATTCATATGCGGCATTGGGGTCATGAATCGAGCAGGGGCCCACGATGACCAGAAGCCGGTCGCGGTCTTGTCCATGAAGAATGCGGCGAATCGCTTCTCTGGTTTCCACGACGAGCGCCGCGGCCTGATCAGTAATCGGGAGTTTGGTCTTGATGGCGCGCGGAGAGGGCAGTGCTTTAATCTCGATAACGTGTTGATTGTCGATCGGTCTATTCATGGTCTGCTATGCAGTATATAGTTTGGCTCTCAATGGGATCTTGCCTTGAGGGGGCAACATACTAACGAATCGTAGCAGAAAAGTCCATATCGGTTACGAGGGAGTGAATCAGGTGCCATCATGACGCCCGGTCTTGGTGGTTCTTGCAATTCTGACTGATGGGTGCCTATTCTACGACCATGTTTTTGAGAAGGTGTAGATATCTCTTCCCGTTCCTCCGCTTAGGAGTGGCGGTGGGGATGATTTGTCTCATCCTGGGGCTGGCGCCTTTTGCCGTGGCTCAGGATGTTCACCATGAATTGGCCGCTGCCGATACGGATGGCCATGAACATTCGGACACTGACATCTGTCAGTGGGTTCAGCATCATATTGCCGGGTCGGTTGATCTGGATGTTCCGCGATGTGCTGTCTGTGACGTTGTTTGGCAGCAGGCGCCTCCGTCCGATTCCATCCTCCTCTCAGCGGTCCTCTCACTCATTGGTCCTTCCCGCGCTCCTCCACACGTATAGCTGGCAAGCATATCCAGTAGACAGGATGGGTTGAGTGGCCACGCGGTCTGCGTACGGCTGTTCTGCCCCTTCTGTTTTATCACCAGTGAGTTTGTGAGCGAGGAGGGACATGATGTATTCGTTCGTGAGACGTGTGTTGAATGTGACGCTTCGATTGACGGTCGCCGCAGTCGTATGTGGAACGTATTCCATCAGCTACGCTGAGGATCAAGAGCCGACCAAGACGATCAAGGGGGTTGTCCAAAATCAGGACCTTCGGCGGGTGCCGCAGGCGGTCATTGAGGTCAAAAGCCAAGAAGGTGATCTAGTATCCACCGGGGTCTCGAACGATGCCGGGGAGTTCAAAGTTTCTGTCAAGGAGGGCGGCACCTACTCTGTAAGCGCTGTGCAAGAGACCTATCGGAGTGAATATGTGGTACTGGCGTTGGGAGAAGAGCCTCTGAAACCAGTCACTCTGACCCTTTCCAAGACCAAGGAGGTGTCGCTGGAGGTGGTAGCACCCTTGCCGCCGATTAACACCAAGTCGTCCAGCGAGACCTATTCACTCAGTCGGAAGGAAATCGACATCCTTCCGCGAGGCAACAATAACGAGCTTCATGACGTGCTGCTAACGATTCCTGGCGCGGCCTACGGATCGTTGAAGCAGGTTCATATTAGACAGGATCATGCCAACTTACAGTTGAGGATCGACGGCGTGCCGATTCCTGAGACGGTCTCCTCGACCTTTTCCGACGTGATTTCACCGAGAGCTTGGGAGCGGGCCGACATTGTACTCGGTGGTATGGAAGCGAATGTGGGCAATAAGACGACTGCGCTCATCGATATTACGACGAAGAGCGGCACAAAGCCGGGATTCGGATCGGTCCAGATGTTCGGCGGGTCGAATAAGACGATCAACCCGTCATTCGAGTACGGGGGTACGATCGGCGAGAAGTTCCGGTATTACTTTTTGAACAGCCATACGGCGACGAATCGGGGCATCGAGCCGCCCACCGCTGGCCACTCCATTTTCCACGGGCAGAGCGAGCGGAACCAGACGATGTTCCGTGGCGACTATCAGCTGGACAACAATAACAATTTTACGTTCTTGTTCTTAAACTCTATCGCGAAATATCAGATCCCGACATCCCCTGGGCTGGAGGCAAACCCGACGATTCTCGGCTTATTGCCCGGAGGGTTTACGCCGGTGCCATCGGAAAGGGTGGATGAAAATCAGAAAGAGAATAACCAATACGGCCACCTGGTGTGGCGGCGCGATATCAACACCAGAAACTTTTTCAGTTTGGCCGGGTACTTTCGTCATACCAGAGCCACCTTTCGAACAGATCCGTTGAATGTCCTCGCCTATGTGCCGGAGGTCGAAGAACCCTTCTCGGCCGGGAGTCAAGACCGCACGGGCTATTCCGGTGGTGTGCGTTTGGACTACACGTATGTTCACAGCAAGGAACACTTGATCAAGGCTGGATTCCAAGTCGATCGGACCCAAGCGATCAACAAGACCAGACTGTTTACCTTTCTGGATGACGGCGTTGGAAATC
>CAADGK010000139.1 GCA_900696515.1 uncultured Nitrosospira sp.
CAGCCCGACAGCAGGCGACACTTGAGAACGATGCTCCCGAACCAGCGAATTTCCAGTTGAGGGTCCGTGTTGATCCATTCAAAAACAGAGTTCCTGGCATAAACACGAATTAATCAGACCTTCCCTAGAGTCGAAGGCGCCTCCGATCTCATTGCCTCTTGATTCTGTTCGTACAGCAACGTACATGCAGGCAATTCTCTCTCGAACGAGCATTGCGTATTCACCCATAAGTAGTGAAAATCTTGGATGCTGGCGCTCTGAAGCGTGCCACCGGCCTTCACTACCGGGTGCAGGATGACACACGGTACTGACTTGGATGGCTCACGCCATCACCGCACGAGCCTGTATTCGCACCTCCTCGCTAGATCTCGGACTCATTCTTCATCGGCGCCATCGTCAAATTTCCGTCTCAAAGTAAAACAGTTTTCCCGTAATGGTGGAGATCCTCCTGTAGGAAACGACCTGCGCTTCGTACAGTCCGCGCAATGATTTTTCAGCTCCACCTGGCAACAACGCCTCTCTGCACGGGGCCGAATGCGCTGAATACTGAAGCAGATCGGATCTCATGAGCGTTCCTCACATGGCATTGTCTGGATCGGCACGTGCCTTGCTCTGCACTATTCACATTGGCTCACTTACACACAGGGGAGGTTACATGAAGCCGATTCTGCCTTTGCACCAATCACCGAGCGATCATCGACCGCCGCACAACGCATGGTGGTCTCCGGGCATCATGATTCTCTGTCTCTGCGCCGTGGCAATCAGTATTCCCACGGCTGAGCTCTGCGCGTCACCAGGATCACCGGTCCCGCTCTTGATTGAGACTCCAAGCGATATCCCCCCTGCGATCGACCAGGCGTTTCCGTCGCCTCAGATCTCGAAACGATGGGTGCGTCGACACCGTACGATGGGGTTGAACCCCGCCGCGTTGGAAGCCATGACACTCGCCCGCAAGGAGGCGAAACAGGATGTCGCGCTGGACCTCTTCGAGGCCGGCACACGCACACTTGAACTCGACGAACCGGAAATCCAGAGTAATAAGGCGAAAGTCTGGCGCGGACGGATCCGAGGTGACCAGGACAGTGATGTCACCTTGGCCGTACGCGGCAAGAAGATGGCGGGAACGATTGTCTTAGGCCAACGACTCTACAAGATTGAACCGACGGAGAATAATCGTCATCGTCTCGTCGAGATTGACGACGATGCCATGCGGCCGGATCACCATCCGCTCGTCGTGCCGGATGATGGGACCCCGGCGGACCCTCCTGCTCCGGAGCCGGAGATCCAACAGCCCAGTGCAGCGGCCGCGATCAACACCATAACTACGGCGGCCGCGACGACAAATACGGTTGTTGATCTCTTAGTGGTCTATACCTCAACAGCGCGAGCCAAGCAGGGCGGCACAGCTGCCATGAATGCATTGATCGCCATGGGCGTCGATTTGGCAAATCAGGCCTACCGAAACAGTCAAATCGCCATGCAACTCCGGCTGGTTCGTGCAGCCGAAGTCGCCTACACGGAAACGGGCAACATCAATACTGATCTGGTACGCCTCCAAAGGACGAGCGATGGCTTCATGGATCAGGTCCACACATTGCGGAACCAATATAAGGCCGATCTCGTCGCATTGATCGTAGACAACGGTGGCAGTTATTGCGGCATCGCCTATGTCATGGCTAACGGTCCCCGTGCAAGTTTTGCCCCTTGGGCATTCAGCGTGACCGATCGCGACTGCGTGTCGAACAATACCTTGACCCATGAATTGGGACATAATATGGGGGATGCCCACGATCGTGCGAGCGGCGGCACCGGGGTCTATCCCTACTCGTATGGCTATCGGGACCCGATCGGAAAATTTCGGACGATCATGGCCTATCCCTGCCCGACGGTATCCTGCCCGCGGGTGAAGTATTTTTCAAACCCGAAGATCTTGATCAACGGCCGGCCGGCCGGAATCGATCACAGAGTCAACCCCTCGAATTCCGCGGACAATGCCCGCTCGATGAACGAAGTACGAAACGTCATTGCCGCCTGGCGCACAGGCACCGCGA
This sequence comes from uncultured Nitrosospira sp., assembly GCA_900696515.1. Taxonomy (GTDB): domain Bacteria; phylum Nitrospirota; class Nitrospiria; order Nitrospirales; family Nitrospiraceae; genus Nitrospira_D. The sequence goes on from CAADGK010000139.1 coordinate 2,052, forward strand.
CTTCCGCCGCCGCGCCGAGTGGATCGAGGGACGCTCGTCTTGATGCGCGGGACGACCTGGAGGACGATACGGACGATGACGCGGATGACGACGCAGATGAGAACTCTCCGAACAAACCCCGACAGGATGCTCCGGGGAAATCGCGTGGAAAGTCTCCTTCACCGACTCCTTAACTGGTAGGATGCAGGGAGGACCTGGCTTCGGTCCTCCCTGTCTCGGCTAGCATAAACATCACCGGATGACACCAGAGGTGAAAAACCCGATGTTTGACTCGAACAAGCACTCAACAGGTCGACGATTCACACCTCTTCTCCCTGCTCTGCTATTGGGCAGTGTGATCAGCCAAATGGCGTGGGCCGGCGAGCCGCCTGGCCCACGAAGCCTATGGCACACTCTTCCAAATCCTCCCCCCGTCACCTCGACTCCAACTCCTCGAAAACCCTGGATGCTTCGCGATCGAGAAATTGAACTCGACCTTCCACTCCTTCACATTTTAAAAGATGCAGGAGCCAGACCCCTGCCCCGAATGACCATTAACCTTTTTGACAATATCACCCCTGAACTTGACGTCTCCTCCACGGTCTCCCGAATCAACGACACCGCGGTCATCCGTGGGACCTTCAAACCGCCGATACAAGGCGATTTCACATTCGTGATCACCGGCAATCTTCTGATCGGAACCATTCAGATCGGTCCTCGCATTTATAAGACCGACCATATCGGCAATGGCCGCCTCCGGTTGGTTGAACTCGACTCTGACAACATGCCACGCGATTGATGCTCATCGCTCCCTACCCCCATGCGTGTGGTCGATACGAATCACATGCCTCGATGATTCTCAAGAGAGTAGCTATTCGCCACCGATCCGGCTACAATGCCCTCGCTTGCAGTAGAACGTATGACCACGTCGCCGCCTCAAACAAGACAGACTCCGGAAACGCTTCTTCAACGAACGCTGAATTCCGCACTCAACGATATCGGCACGGATTCCGTGTTGGCGGCGATCTTCCACCAGGAGAACGGCCCCCTCGTTGAGCATGCTTCACGCGGGTTTACGACTCGCGATATCCAAACGATTCTCCGTACGCTTTCCACACAACGCGCCGCGGCCCTCACTCCGAACACCACCGAGCCGGAAAGTGGGCGCACTGTTCGCCTGCGGCTGATTACTCCCGGTGCCAAATCCTTGCTCGTCGTTCCGCTGCGCCACCTTAATCGTGCGTATGGCTGCCTGGTGATCGGGCGGAAAGAGGGAGCTGCCTTTTCCAAAAAAGACCGATCTCAGCTGGAACAGATGTGCGAGGGAATGACCAAGGCCTTGGATCACGAAGGTTTGTTCAACACCGCAGTCGTGTTGAGCCGTCCCTACGTCACGCAAGAAGCAGCGCCCCCCCCTCCGGCTGGCAGCGACTTGTTTCCGCCGATGATCAAGCATTTCTCACCGGAGCTACAGGCCAAGGTTGAGGCCATCCTCACCGAAGCCAACCAATCTGTGGCCTACGACCGAGCGTGGGCCTGTTACTACGATCCGTTGGCCGGAAACGTGGAAGTATTGGGAGTCGTTGGCGATGTCAAGGCTGATCCGCGGGACGCGAAGAAGGATCTGAAACCAGGGCAACGTCTCACACTGGACAGCTCTGCGGCCGGATGGGCAGTGCGTCACCGCAAACCGCGAGTGGATCATGATCTGGCCTCCACTCAGGGCCGCTTTCTCGATCACAAACAGCTCTTTAAGGACCGATTTCAGTCGTCCCTTGTCATCCCGTTTTTCGTCAAAGGGCAAGTCGGCGGCACGTTGACCCTGGGGGCAAAGGATCCTGAACGCTATCAAACAACTGATGCCCGCACGCTGGAGCCGGCCATCGTTAAACTTGCCGATCTCTTGCAGGCACCGGCGCCTCAGACTCCTGCCCCGGCTCCACCCACTGAGATTGGGGCAACAAGCCCTCAGGCCGTTTCGTCGATGCCTTCCGAGCCGAGTATCAGGAAGCAGGAACGCCAATCTGCAATAGGGGAGTTCAGCGCATTCCTGGCGACGGAGATCCGCGAGCCCTTGGCCTCCATTCGATCGCAATTGGAAGAAGTGACCGGCGAAGGGATTCTTGATTTCGATCCCCAGACGCGGGTGGAGAACGCCATGCGCGACTTGATCCGGATCGAGGCGATCCTCAACGAAATCCTCGATTTTGCCAAGCCGCTTGAGCTGAATCGGCATCTCTGCAGAATTCCGGAAGTGCTTGAGAGCGCCTTGGTGGTGGTCGGGACCGATCTTGAAGCGACCCGCATTCAAGTCGCGAAAGACTATGCCAACATCATCGCTCCGGTGCGGGGTGATGAGGCAAAGCTCCAGCAAGCCTTTTTGAGCATTTTCCGGAATGCTTGTGAGGCCATGTCTCCCGGTGGTCATCTCACCATCGCCGTCACGCAACATCGAGCCGGACGAGGGTTCGACGTACAAATTCTGATCAAGAATAACGGTGCACCGATCCCGGCTGAAATCGTGGACAAAGTGTTCGAGCCGTTTTTCACGACGAAGCGGTCCGGCATCGGGTTGGGACTACCCAGCGTCAAGAAAATCATCGAGGAACACCATGGGACGATTGCGATCGGCAGTGCGCCCGGCGAAGGCACCACCGTCACCATCCGCCTTCCGGGTGTCAGCCGTGGACCAGCATTCCGCCACCGAGGACGAGGTCGACGGCCTCCCCGACGTCCAGGCTGACCCGGATCTATTCATCGCACCTGCTCCTCCAACGGTTCTTGACACCCGAACGATGCCGAACAAGCAGTTTCTAACGGACGGTGGGCGTTTGACAGTAATAGCCGCTGATCGCTATGATTCGCTCAGTGCCAATGCGCATTGAAAAGACTCCATCATATTGTGATCCTCATTCACTCTTCTATCTCAAAGGGAGAACGGGTATGAAACTTGTCACTGCTGTAGTTGCCACAGCCTCCTCAATCCTGTTCGGTCTTTCCATGGCTTCAGCCAACCCGGCGCTGCTTCCCAAGCATGAAGGATATCCGATGAAGAACTCCGGCAGCCCTGTCACGGGCCAGCCGACTGCGAACGACCCCGGACAGTCGGATGCCCATGGGACTTCCTCATTGTTGAAATCAGCGGATTCCGTGAAGAGTGCTGAACAGAAGCTGACCAAAACCGACAATGCGCGAATCACCGAGGGACAGGGAGCCGGCAGACTTCCACAGGTGGAGGGGCCGAAGATCACGATTGCTCCACCGGTGACCTCCGCCACGAAGATCACGGGCGATCGCAAAATCGACTAACCACCGTTTCAAACGATGAGATTATAGAAAGGGGAAGTCCTTTAGAGGGACTTCCCCTTTTGTTTGGGTTGCCTGCGAGACCTATATGTACAACCGTCTTCTTCAAGTAATCGAAACCGCCAGGGCTTTTTTGCCCACAACCCCGCGTAGTCTACCCCAATCCGTGGAAAGGTACCGACCCGGTTTCTAGAGACACGCCGTCCTCGATCTTCAAACCAAATGGATCGTCCCTGGGTCAGATCAATCTGATGCAATGACCGGTCGATGTTCAGCTCCCGGCAGAGCTTTCCGGGACCGTCGATCAATTCGTCGCCCACTTCAATGGCGCGGATCAGCACAGCGGCAGGAAACTCCGCCCGCTCTGTCACGACATTCAGCATGTGGTACATGCCGTAAATCAGATAGACATACGAGATCCCTGGTGGGCCAAACAACACCTCCGTCCTTGCCGTCCGCCCCTTCGATGCATGACAGGCCTTGTCCTCCGTCCCGACGTAGGCCTCGACCTCAACGATTCTTCCGGCAATGCCGCTCGTCCCGTTCTCACGAACCAGATACTTGCCGACCAGGGATCGGGCGACTGTCAGCGTTGGGCGGTTGAAGTAGGCGTGTGTGAGAATCTTTGCCATGACGAGAAAGAATGGTGAATGTTACGTTTGGGCAGGCCTCTCTTTCAATTCTCAATTCATCACTCTTCATTCACCAACTCCACGAAGCGGCTAAAAGTACCACGCCACTCCCCCCATCACCGTTCGCGGATTGCCCGGCACAAAGTGAATGTCGGTTACCCCGGTCGGCTCAGTCCGAAGGCGCGACTCGAACGCGAAGACGGCCTGTTCCCACTGCGTATTGAAGAGGTTTTGAACGAAGAGAAACGCCTCGAGCCGCCCATGCGGTAATTTCACGGGGATGCGATAGCGCTCAGAGAGATCAAATGTGATCCATGAAGGCGACTTGATGCTCCGGTCTTCCACAAGCGGCCGAACTCCGAGATAGGTGGCTTGCAGCTGAGAAGTCAGCCCGTCCGGCCACTGCAATATAGCGGCTCCATACGCAGTGTATTCAGGCGCCAACGGAACCGCATCCCCGTTACGAAACTCCGCATGCGTCCAGGTAAAGCTCCCGTTGACATAGAGCGGCCCCCACACCTTGCCTCGGGCGGCAACTTCGACTCCCTGCCGCCTGGTTGCCCCGCGAATCTCCGTCGTCCCTTCGTCGCCGACAAAGACGAGCTCCGACTTGAGATCCAACCGCCATGCCGTGGCGATCAATTCAAGACCTTCCGGCCCCCAGGGCCTCGAACGGATCCCTACCTCATAGTTTTGGGATCGGGCAAGCGGAGCAGCTCCCAACGACGCAGCGGATCGAGCATCATTGCTGTGAAACCCCTCGCCGTAGTTGACGAAGAACTCCGTCCCGGCCCAGGGACCAAGAATCATGCTCATTTTGGGAAGCACAATCCCGGAACCTTTTCGCCCGTCAGGTTGTTCGGCACAAGCCCCGCATCGGTTGCTCACATCAAACGTGAAAAACTCTCCGCGCACCCCTCCGGACAATCTCAGCCACGAGAGCGGCTGTACTTCCGCTTTGACGAACGGCGAATAGGATATCGTGCGGGCATCGCTGTCGATCGTCGTACCGGTCGGGCTCCGCAGAGTCTGGGTTCCCAACTTCACATGGGCATCGTCGACTCGCGTTTGAAAACCCACGGTGCCAACGGTCGGCATGCCCAACAAGTCAAGTCGCTGCTTAAACCCGATATCCCCGCCATAGATGGCCCGACGATCGAATTGTGCAAAGCCATCCCCCCTCACGGGATCATTCAGGAAAAAGGTGAAGTCCGTGAACAGATCCAGCCGATAATATTGCCCGTACGCGTTGGCAAAAAACTGGCCACCGGTGGTGGTATCGTAGTGATAGTTCAGGTTCCCTGTCGTGCGGAGCGTATTGCCTCCTTCATACGGATTGATGGAACCAAACCGGTCCAGAATTCCCGTACTCAGAGCACGAAAGGGGATTTCACCGGATCCGTCCCATTTGGAGTGAAGGAAGGTGGCTTTCACACTCAGCTCGTCTCTTGTGCTCAGATTCGTCGTGACCTTGCCCAGCAGATTGGTCCGAGTGTATTGATTATCGTTGATGTACGGGCCGTTCGAATAGAACCCCTCCGCCGCGAACAACGTACGAACACGGTCCTTTGTGGGCGAGAGCATCACGAGGTATCGCTGCGTGCTGTATTCCCCGCCTGTTCCCTGAAGGAGTCCCTCTTTCACCACATCACGCGTTCGAAAATTGACCGCTCCCGCCGTCACGAAATCTCCATACTCCGGCAGATACGACCCTTTGTGCACATCAACCCCTTCGATGGTTTCTGGGATGATGAAGTTCAGATCCGTGTAACCTTGTCCATGTGCATGCGTTCGTAGGTTGATCGGCATGCCATCGAGAAAGAAGCCGACGTCTGTCCCGTGATCCGCGTCGAAGCCTCGGAGGAAGTACTGATCGGCTTTGCCGCCTCCACCCGAATGTTCCACGGCCACAAACCCGGGAATCAGACGTAGCACTTGAGCCGGTCGGCCCTGAGGTTGAAGCACGATCTCTTTGTCCGGGATGAACTGCTGAGAGGAAGCCGCTACGGGCCTCTCACCGACAACGGCGATTTCCGGCACTTCCAATTCCGGTTCATCTGGATCATGAGCCAAGACGACGCTGTTCCAGCAGAGTGTCACGAGAAGACAGGCCCAATGTGCGGCGGAAGGCTTATTGGCAAGACGTTTCATGAGACGAACCGCTACCGAATGGATTTTCCGGTGGTCGTCATGGTCAACTTCCCGTGCTTCACACCTTTCACGCTCACAAGGGCGTCGGCCACCTTGCGAATCTCCGACCCCTTGCCTTTGACGACCAACACTTCAAGGCAATGATCATGGTCGAGATGCACGTGCATCCCTGAGAGGATGTGCCCATGGCAGTCGTGCTGAATGTCCGTCAACTTACTCGTCAGATCGCGCACGTGATGGTCATACACAAACGTAATCGTCCCCACGGTCTCTTTGTTCTCGTCCCATTCCTCACCCACCAGGTTGTCGCGAATCAGATCACGGAGAGCCTCGGATCTATTCGTGTATCGACGCCGTCGAATATGACGGTCGAACTCCGCCAGCAGCCGCGTATCCAGCGAAACACTGAACCGCGCAAGACGATTCATCAGCTCCTCCTCGCGTAACACGATTTTGCTATTCATAGCACCGCTATCACGTGATGACAACCCGCACACATCGGCTCTCAATCTCTTACGAGACCACCATACGGATTGGATTCATGGCTTGATGAAAAAGTCGCGGACGAAGGGCGGTCTACCGGATCATTTCGTTCTGCGGAGAAGAAATCACGAGGAGCAGGCAGCCGTCATCCGTGGACGTGTCGTGGTGCTCCGTCCCGGCTTCGGCCCGATGATAGTCACCGACCTTGAGCTCGCGTCCTGCACAGAGACAGCCCCCCTCAAGAACAAAGAGTTCTTCCGCCGCAGCATGGCGATGCGGGGCATAACTGGTACCGGGAGCAAAACGGACGAGTGAGGTGACTCGACCGGAGATTTGGTCGAGGGACAATACCTTCGCCTTCACTCCGGGAGCAAGGTTCAACCAGACCCCTTCTGACGCCTTGATAAAGGTGAGCCCTTTCGCTGACCCTTGTATAGCCTTTGAGGTCAACAATTGAATCGCTGCCCTTCTGGCACGATTCCAGATGGACTCCCAGCATGACTTCCACCATGCGATCAGCGTCAGCCCTTGTGATGATGCGAGCCAGCCGGATGAAGGGGCGGTAGTACCTTGAGGACGAGCAGTCCCTTCGCTGACAACTTGCGCATCGCCCATCGGCGCAGTCCTCTTCATTGAAACGGGCGCATAACCCTGGACATCTGCCTGTTCTTCAATTCGTGATAGGAGCCGTTCCCGTAGTGAGTTCGGCGGTGTGAGAGGAGCGGAGCCCAGAGCCACTGCATTGGCCGTCAGTTCAAATGTTCGCGCTTCGCGAGTGGCTTCCACCGCCATCTGCTGGACAAACCGATCGCGCAGGGTTGGCGGAGGCATCATCGGAGCTACCGCAGAGGCCAAAGCATCCACCGTCGACTGATACGCCTTCACCTCTTGACGCAACTGATCTGATGACTGCTGGATCTTCTGGCTCAAGGCCTGGCGATCCTCAGGATCCAAGATCCCAAGGGCATAGAGCATGGCCTGCTCCTCCAATGCTTGCGGTAATTTCTCGTCCGTCACGATAACAACCCTGCCTCATACGGTGCGAGGGCTTCATGCAATTTGATCATGCCCAACCTGATTCTCGTCTTTACCGTGCCCAATGGTAAATCCAACTTCTCAGCGATCTCACTCTGGCTCATCCCATAGAAGTAGGCGAGCGCAACAGCTTGTCGCTGCTCTGCTGTCAGCGTCGCGAGCGCCTGCTGAACGTACCGCCGACGCTCCTGGCTTTCCACATCCTGCTCCGGAGTATCGCCGTCGCTGGCAAATAGGTCTGCTGCATCCAGCGATTCCATGCGCCCGTATTCCGCAGCTCCGGCCCGAAATCGGTCGATCGCCCTGGTGCGAGCCAGCGTCATCAACCAGGCGCCTGGTCTCCCTCTGGTCGCATCATAGGTATGGGCCTGACGCCAGACCTGGGTATAGACATCCAACGTGACTTCTTCTGCCGCTTCCCGGTTGTTGAGAATCTTGTAGACCAGTCCGAAGACTTGAGAACTTGTCCGGTCGTAGAATGTCGCAAGCGCGGCCTGATCACCCTGCGCGGTCTGGGCGATCAGCTGACCCCACTCCTGTTCCTGAATCACCCGGCTCAATTCCAGTGACATGACCAGCATAGACTCTCCCCCACTCTCTTTACGAGAGCAGGAGGGAGATTGGATTTCGCGTGGAACACTTTTTCCATTAGCGACTTTCAGGGACCAACTATACCACTCGGCAAATCCCGGCAACAAGGATTTGTCCAGGCGGTACAGATCCAAATGGGAAATCCTCTCGTAGTGAAGAACAGCCTGCCGGCAGGTGCTGAAGACAAACATAGAGGATAGTCGCAGTTCACCATGTAGAGAGGGAGCAGAGACATGACACGACCCATGTTGTGGCCGCTCGGAGTCGTCTGTGCCGTCGGACTGTTGTCCGGCTGCAGTGGAAACGACAACGTACCGGTCATCACGCCCAGCGGACCGACTGCCGCCGTAGAAGAGCAGCGCATCGTTCAATCAGATGCCTTGACCGCTGAAGAGGCATCGCTGATCAGCCAAGCCGCCTCTGACCCGGTTCCGGCTTCATTGCCGGACCTGTAATACACAACCAAGAAGCAGATGTCTTTTCAGAAGGAGGATTCCATGTTTGCTCAACTTCGACCACTCGTTGCACTTGTACTCGCGGTCCTCACGGCCACGCCTGCCCTGGCGGCCAGCCATCGCGAAGCTCCATTGATCTCAAACGATCCGGCCGCCGACATCACGGATTTCTATTTCTTCCGGAGCTGGCAGAACCCTGACAATGCCGTGCTCGTCATGAACGTCATTCCAAGCCAGGAACCGGGGTCCGGACCAAATTACTTCAACTTCGCCGACGATGTGCTGTATGAAATCCACGTCGACAACAATAAGAACAACATCGCCGCCAACATCGTCTACCAGATCAGATTTAAAAAGGAGATCCGTCAACCAGGCAATGTCTTTCCGTTAGCGTATGTTGCATTGCCACCGATTACCGCCCTTGCAGGGAACGGGTCTGAAGGACTTCTATTACGCCAGAGCTATACCGTCACAGAGGTCCGCTATGGGCAGCGGCCTCGAGACCTCGGAACTGGTGTGATGTATGCCGTCCCGTCAAATGTCGGTCCCCGCACGATGCCGAACTACGAAGACCTCGCCGAGAAGGGCATCTATCCCCTGAAAAACGGGGGGAGGGTCTTCGCCGGTCAGCGTGATGAAACGTTCTACATCGATTTGGGAGGCACGTTCGACACACTCAATCTGCATATCTCCCCCATCCTGTCACCGGCTGATGATGCCAATGACGCCGTCATCGTCGGGGCGCCGAACTCCGGCACCGCCGATACATTCAGTGGGTTCAACGTCAATACCATCGCGTTGGAGATTCCCATCAGCGACCTGATCGGACCGAACGGCAACAAGGTGCTCGGTGCCTATGCGACCACAAGCCGACCCAAGGTGACAGTCATCAAGAAGAATGGAGATCGCGACAGCAGTACCAGGTTTGTGCAGGTGGCGCGTATGGGCAATCCCCTTGTGAATGAGTTGATCATCGCAACGAATATGAAGGACAAGTGGAACGCCACGGATGCGGAGGACGAAAATGAGTTTGTCCCGTTCTACTGCAACTCGTCGCTGGCCACGGCACTCAATGCCGTGTTCAGCACGAGCTTCCCGACGACCAATCGCGAAGATCTCGTGAATGCCCTGCTTCGTTATGCTCCGGGACCGGCGGTCTGCGGATCGGGCAAGACGAACGAGGCATTGGCTGACCTCCTGCGGGTTGATTTGGATGTACCACCAACCCCAGCAGGTGGACAGCGACGATTGGGCCCACTCGCGCATGACGCCAGCGGTAATGCAACACCGGATCGAGCCGGTTGGCCGAACGGGCGGAGGCCGAATGACGATGTCACCGATGTGGCGCTCCGCGTCGTGGCCGGCATCCTGACAAACCCAGCCGTCCCGAACCTGGGAGACGGTGTCAATTTCAACGTCGGAGCAGTCGGCAGCAACAAGACGGCCAATGGGATCGCGATGGAATTTCCTTTCCTTCCGACTCCATTCGACGGACGGGATCGTCGGCATATCGATCCCAAAGAAGCATTCTAGCCATCACCAAGCGCGGGTGTCGCATATCAATGCGGCACCCGCGCCATCAGGGAGCAAGGCCATGGACCTGGAGACGACGACACAAGAGTTGAGGACACAGTTACTGCACGGGTGGCTTGGCTCACTCGCTCTCCATGGACTCTTGCTTCTCAGTTTACTCCCGCTCCTTCGCCCGTCACTGCTGACCCTACCCAAGGAACTGTTTCACTGGGATATTGCGCTCGTTCAATCAACACCTACCGCCGCCGAGCCGGTTCAGAACACCACGCACACCGAACCGTTCGTACCGAAACCGACGGAACGGAGGCCCATGTCTTCTCGCACAGGTCGCATAGTCTCTCAGTTAGCTCCTGCTACCGACCAGACCCTGGCAAGCGCCCCGCAAACTGCAGTACCAGTCGCACCGGTTCCTCAACCCCATATCGCGCCATCCGCTGCACCACCACAAGAGCCTCTCCCAACCTCGACAGCGGAGAACCAGGGACTCAGCGACACACAGGCGAGTGATCCTCGATTTGGACAACAAGCTGACATGGCGGTGTCCCCTCCAGCGGCAGAAACATCACCAACTCAACCAGTCATCGCCACGGCCCAGGAAACACAAACCTCGCCCAGCAATGAGCGCAGCCCATCGTCGGCTGTCGTATCCAATGTGGAAGTACCGGCTCCATCACGACCCGACTATGGATGGCTTCAACAAGCAGTTTTCAGACGATTGGAGGAACTCAAGCGGTCTTCCAGTCCATTCCTCGACCGATCACATCCGTTCAAGGTCATGGTCAAGGCCGTGGTGTCCAGAGATGGGACGTTGTTGGATTCTTCAGTCCTGAAGAGTTCCGGTCTCGACCGTATCGATGAAGAAGCGATGGCCCTTGTGCAGCGAGCCTTCCCGATGCAGTTCGACCGGACATTGGACCGGCAGCAGATCGTCATGCGGATTCCCATCACCTATTCGCGAGAGTAACTCCATGATTCTATCTCGGATGTTTTTAGTGCTCCTTGTACTCGGATGGTCGACGATGAACCACGTCGATCAGACCTATCCTGAACCCTACCGCCCGACAGATGACCGGCAGGTGATCGAGCGGCTCAGCTTCAAAGCGTCTGATCCCATCGCGCGCGAACTAGACAGCTTGCGTACCGACCTCAGACGCAATCCTCGCAACCTGGACTCTGCCGTAAAATTGGCTGCTCGCTATATCAAACAGGGCAGATCAGAAGGGGACCCCCGCTTCCTTGGGCAAGCCCAGGCCACGCTGGCCCTCTGGTGGAACGAACCATCCCCTCCACCGGCAGCACTGCTGCTACGCGCCACGATCAGGCAAAACGCCCATGACTTTGACCAGGCCATAGCTGATCTGGACCAACTGCTGACCCTACAACCGACCAACGCCCAGGCTTGGCTGACCAAGGCCTCGATCCTCCAGGTACAAGCGCGTTACGACGAAGCACGCCGAGCCTGTCAGCGCCTGGCCAGGTTGGCGGCCCCCCACGTGCTCGTTGGATGTTTGAGCGATATCGGCGGGATGACCGGGCAATCGGTCAAAAGCAAAGACCTCCTCCGACAAGCCCTTTCTGATTCCGCTCTCTCAGGTCGCGAACGGATTTGGATTGCGACCATCCAGGCTGAAATAGCGACCCGCACGGGTGCAATTGAAGAGGCTGAGCAATCCTTTGCCGAAGCCTTCAAGACTGGCATTAAGGACCAGTACTTGCTCGGAGCCTACGCGGATTTTCTACTCGATCAAGGTCGCTATCGAGACGTCGTGTCCCTCGTCCAACACGAGACGAAATCCGACGGATTACTCTTGCGTCTTGCGCTCGCAGAACAGGCATTGGACCTACCCTGGTTTCAGAACCATAAGGCCGAACTCGCATCCCGATTTACCGCCAGTCGCGAACGAGGAACCGCCACACATGTGAGAGAAGAAGCGCGATTCACACTCATGTTGCAACATGATGCTCAACAAGCGTTGCCGTTGGCCCAAGACAATTGGAACGTACAGCGAGAACCGGCAGACGCCAGGATTCTCCTTCAATGTGCCATCGAGGCAAAGAACTCTGCGGCAGCCCAGCCGGTCATTGAGTGGTTAAGAACCAACCATGTGGAAGACCTTCGACTAAAAGCCTTAGCCAAACAGATCCAGGAGAAAACGTCGTGATCCGTCTTATTCTGACCCTATATATTCTACTGTTGGCCGATCCTATTTTGGCCCACAAGCCCAGTGACAGCTATCTTTCCCTCTCAATACAGAGCAATCGTATTGAGGGACAGTGGGACATCGCCCTCCGCGACCTCAATGATGCAATCGGGCTGGATGCGGATGAAAACGGCGAACTCACCTGGGGAGAGGTTCAAGGGAAGCACAATGAGATTTCCGCCTATGCCTTGTCTCGCCTAACACTCACGGCTGATCAGCAAACCTGTCCGGCTCAGATCGTGGAACACTTGATCGATCGCCATACGGATGGAGCCTACGCAGTCCTCCGCTTCCGTGCCGATTGCAGCAAGGCTGTCGAACAACTCAGGGTGGAATACCACCTCTTGTTCGATATCGATGCGCAACACAAAGGGCTCTTGCGCCTGACGCAAGGCGGACAGACCAGTACCGCAATCCTTAGCCAGGAATCCCCTTCTCGGGAATTCTCTGTATCTGGACGCTCATACTGGCACGAAATCATTCAGTTTGTTCACGAAGGCACCTGGCACATCTGGCTCGGGTTCGACCATGTCCTGTTCCTGCTTGCTCTCTTACTCCCGGCAGTCATGGTCCGAAGGGATGGTCAGTGGCAGGCGGCTGGCGAGTTTTCAGCCGTGTACTGGAACGTGTTGAGTGTCGTCACAGCCTTTACGGTGACCCATTCGCTGACATTGAGCCTGGCCGCTCTTGACGTCGTCCGGTTACCCTCCCGGTTAGTGGAATCAACCATCGCCGCGTCAGTCGTGCTCGCAGGTCTTGGGAACCTCTATCCCTCAATGATGACGCGCCGCTGGATGATTGCCTTCGGCTTCGGCTTGATTCATGGATTTGGATTCGCTGCGGTCCTCACCGATCTGGGACTGCCCCAAGACTCGCTGCTCCTGAGTTTGGTCAGTTTCAACGTCGGTGTGGAAATTGGGCAACTCGCTATCGTCGCCATTTTCCTCCCCCTGGCCTATCTGATCCGCTGTTCCTGGTCCTACCCACGACTGGTCCTCACCGGTGGTTCGCTAGCAGTGATCGCCATCGCGCTTATCTGGTTCACCGAACGGGCGTTTGACCTTCAACTGTTTCCTGTGTAGCAGATTAATAACGTTGCGACCTTCTCAGGAAAAACTGGGTAGACAGGCTTCATAGAATTTGGCCAAAAATGAAAAGTCCCCCTGATCAGCATCCCGCATGGCAGCGATGTACTGCGCTCGGACTTGATTGACCCCGGTTGTCAGTAGTGGACACCATGAGTTCCCACCTCACGCCGCTGGCTGCTGACGGGGCCACCGCTGCCAACCCCTGCTTCACCAGGCAAATCGCCCCACATCATCTCGAACCGGCAAAGGCTGTGACAAGGCTCCATCCGGGCGCAGGGAGCGCGCGTCCGGTCAGAAGAACCGAAGTTGCCCTGAGGCCACTTCTGTCCACGGGATAATCTCAATATCCGGAGAGACGTGCCGCCGTTCCTGCGAAGAGGCAATGACCCATCCTCGGCGCAGGCCCAGGTCCTTCATGCACTGTCGAAGTCCCGCGAGCGCATACCGGTTCACCTCAGCACCGAGCTTAATTTCGACCGGCAAGATGCGGCGACCTTCGACGATCAGCAGATCGACCTCCGCGCCCGCCTGTGTGCGCCAGAAGAACAGTTCAGGGCGGACAAGTTGCTGCGCGGCAAGCGCGGCAAGTTCCTCAATGACCAATCCCTCGAACGACGCCCCCCGCTTCGGCCACGTAACCAACTCCGAGGGACGGCGCAGACCGGCTAGAAAATGCAGGAGTCCGGTATCGCGCAGATAGAGCTTCGTGCTTTTCGTCAGGCGTTTCTGCACATTGGCAGAATAGGGAGAAAGGCGCCGAATCATAAACGCGCCCTCCAAGACATCCAAATCACCTGACACCGTGTGGGAGGACACCGCCAGCGACCGCGCAAGATCGGAGACATTGAGCAGATTGCCATGGACATGGGTCAGCATGGTCCAGAGGGTCCGGAGACGCCGGGCTGGAAGCCCCAGGCCGAGCAAGGGGAGATCGCGTTCAAGGAAAGTTGACACATAGGCATTGAACCACTCGCTGCGCGCTGAAGCCTGGCGCAGCCGGTGGATGGGAGGAAAGCCGCCCCAAAACCAACGATCCGACGCGCGAGACGTATCCGCGAGTTCCGAGGCGAGAAAGGGGGTCAGTTCGAGCAACGCAACTCGGCCGGCCAGCGTCTCGGACACCGAGCGCATCAGGGAAGGGCTCGCCGACCCTAACAACACAAATCGGCCGTTCTTGCGTGCGCGATCGATGATGTAGCGCAATAAGGAGAACACCTCCGGCATCCGTTGGGCTTCGTCAATAACGACGCGGCGAGGGTGAGCATCAAAAAACCCTTCAAGATCAGACTCCAGAAGCCTCACGTCGGCCGGCCGCTCAAGATCCAGGCGCGTCCAGTCCGGAAGTGCGTGGGCCGCCAAGGTGCTCTTGCCACACTGGCGTGGTCCCACCAGCAGCACGGCGGGAAAAGATCGAAGCAGGGTATGCAGCCGCTCGTCCTGCCGTCTAATGAGGTATTTCATATCTTGCATTTTTGCATATCATATTCAAATATACAAGGTATACAAGACGGTCACATGAGCCCGGAACAGACGATCAACACGATACATGCGGTTGCAAGGGAAAGGCTCAACAGCTCAGCGCGAAATCGCTGTGCCGAAGCTTCAAGTGGTCGGCACGTCGGTTTTAGGAAGTACGCAAAGGTATCCGTCCCCTACTCTCTATTGAGTTTGGTCAGTTTCAATGTTGGCGTGGAACTCGGTCAACTTGCCATCGTCGCGGCATTCTTACCATTAGCCTATCTCATCCGCCACTCTTGGTCCTATCCGAGATTGGTCCTCACCGGTGGATCCCTGGCCGTGATCGCCATCGCCCTCGTGTGGTTCACCGAACGGGCTTTTGATCTTCAGCTGTTTCCGCTGTAGCGGGCTAGTGACGACGCGCCCTTCTCAGGAACGGTTGGGTAGATAGGCTTCAAAGAATTTTACCAATAAGGAAAAGTCACCTTGATCAGCATCCCGCATGGCAGCGATGTACTGCGCTCGGACTAGATGGCCTTCAGACATCAGGTGAGTTTGAGGCCATTCCGGAAAAGGATGTTGGCGGGAATGAAAGAAGATATCGGTGATCAATCGTGCATGCCTCCCATTCCCGTTTCTGAACAGATGGATCTTCGTCAGTCGATTCTGAAGTCGTGCGGCGACTTCTAAAATCGGCATCGGTGAAGTGGGAGAGTCCCAGTGGAGAAAGTCATCGCATAATAAGCGAACCTGTTCAGGTATGTGGCGCCAGTCCATACCAATATTGAGGTTTTCAGTCCGGTATTTCCCAGCCCAATCCCATATCGATCCCAACAGGTCTTGATGGACGGTGCGGATAAACTCATCGGTGAGCCACCGTGCACCCTGTTTTTTCCTGCGGGCTTCAAAAATGTATTTGTCATAGGCCAAACTAATGGCCTGTGCTTCGGCTGCATTTCGTTCCGCTCTTGTCTCGAGGTGAGCCAGAATGAGCCCTGAGATGTCATCTCCCGAAGTCTCTCCATCGGGCTGTGTTTCGTCCGCGATGGTCATCGAGTCGGTAGTCGCTTACGAGGGCTTCGGAGAATATCGTCAGTACGCTTTTCAAGGAGCTGCCTAAATGTATCCTCGTCAGGAGCCTGGTCTTCAAGTGCCATGGTTCCCATCGTCTGTTTCAGTCGTTTGAGGGCAACAGTTCGGGCACGATCTCTCGTAAGTTCTTCCAGAGACTTGCGCAGCAGTGGTTCAAGGTTGAGCTCACAGCCTAAGCCTTCATAAATTCGTCGGAGCGTCCCGACTTGTGGATCAACTTTCCCAGATTCAATCGTGGCGAGGTTGGGCTGCGTGATATGGGCACGGTGAGCGAGTTCAGCCTGCGTCATTCGTAGCCGGTTTCGGAGCAAACGTATCCAGTCCCCTGTAGTGAGTTTGCTCTTCTCTCTAGATGATTGCACTGTTAGCCTTGATAGAGCGATGTCATCAAGGACGGTTATGAATTTTTGTCTCATGGCAATAATTATACTGCTCACAATATTAAAATAAACATAAATATTCCGTTAACAATATTAATATGTCTTATTTATTACTTTTTTCAGCATTAAAATACTGCAACTGCTCGATTTATTTAACAATAATGATTAACAGAATTCTGTAGAGCCTATCGATAGAAAGGGGTGGGACAAGAAAAGGAGTAGCCCGGTTAAAGGCGTAAGTCACAATAAGCGTCTGTCCACGTTGGGGCACACCGATGGTTCATTGGCCGTGATCGCCATCGCCCTCGTCTGGTTCACCGAAAGAGCCTTCGATCTTCAGCTGTTTCCGCTGTAGCAGAATGTTTACTGGTGGGGCTGCGAATATGCAATTCACAGATACTTCCTCTTAAATAACTTGGGTGATAAGCTGCCACCCTGCTGACTCCCCCTCCACCCCAAAATGGTTTAGTAGGAGCCCTCATGAATCAGGATTCCAAGTGGTCTGTCGTTTCAGCAATTGCAACCATCGTGTCAATCTTCACCCCCTTTATCATTTTGTACTTCAGTGGTCCTGCAACGAAGGAATTAGTCGTCAAAACCGTGTCCATATCAGTTCCGGTTGACCTTTCAGACCCAATCCTTTCTCCTTTAAAATTGACTTACAAGGAAGTCCCTGTTGATCGATTGACTGTAGCAACAATCGAGTTCAGCAATACTGGATCTATGCCAATTGAGCAGAAAGACTTTGAACACCCTGTCAGACTCTCCTTTCAAAGCTCAGTCGATGTCCTCGCTGTAACGTTGAGCGAAAAAAGTCCCGATGATCTCAATCCTAAGATCATCACTGACTTGAATGGCATCTCTATTGCCCCTTTGCTTCTAAATCCAGGTGATAGGTTCAGAATCACAGTACAGACTCGTGGCATCTTCATTGAGCCCAAAGTTGAAGCACGCATTTCAGGTTTGTCCACAATCACGCGTCAATTACCCCATGAACCGCTATATAAGAATGGATACATGCGAGTCACTATTGGGATTATTGGTTTAATTGCATACGTACAAGTGGCCGCATTCATCTCGGTTTCGTTTCTCAAGCGGCTTCCATATACGGTATTGCCTTTCCCTGAAAGTGCATTAGCGATTCTAGTGATACTTATTGCACCTGTAGTGTGTGGCCTGACAGGTCTGATGACTCTGGGGTTCAACCCATCTGATATTTTTTCTTTGAGCTATATCTTTCTCCCATTACTCGTCCTAACAATAACCTTCTTCTTTGCATATTGGAGGGCACGGCAGATTTCTGGTGTTATGAATAGCTAGACCCAGCCTAGCCTGTGGCTAAACTGTGGAAGAACTATCGTGCCCGATATGGTTTTATCGGTTCTTCTCCTGCCTCTTGATTCTCTGTAAGTGATTGAGAACGAAACGATGAGGTACTTTCAGGAGCTATAGTCTCTGACCCTGTAGGGGCTACAAATCTGGCAGCCTCTGTCTTCCCGACAAGTTGTCTTTCCCCTATTCTCCCTGAATCGGAACGTACATCACGTTGCCCTGGCGGTTGACGAGCAGAAGGGCAAGATCGGTTGGTTTGATGGGCTCGGCTAGGCGTTGGAGGCTTGAAAAACTGTTGATGTGCTGTCGATTCAATTCCAAAACCACATCACCCGGTTGCAGACCTGAAGCTTCGGCGAGGCTGCCTTCTTCGATATCCGTCACGACGACACCGTTGTTCACCGGCAAATCCATCTGCCGTGCCAAGGGGGCCGTCACATCATCAAAGACGACGCCTGCGAGCGGGTGTACGGTCGAGGCCGTAGCGGACGCCGTCTGGCTTTTCTTCGGCCGTTCGCGCGGCGCTTCCTGAATGACCAGATCAGCCTGATACTGTTTCCCCTCCCGGATGAGATCTACTCGATGTTTGCTCCCGATCGACGCCTGCGCCACCAGATTCCGCAACTGGCCGCTATCCATAATATCCCGCCCATCGAACCGCACCACGACATCACCGCGTTTCAAGCCGGCTCGTTCCGCAGATCCCTTGGCATGCACATCCGTCACAATCGCGCCTTTGACGTCCGGGAGGCGAAAGATCTTTCCCAATGAAGGGCTGACATCTTGCGTTGACGCACCCAGAAAGCCTCGCACCACACGGCCCGTTTTGATGAGACTCTGCATGGCGGCACGGGCCATGTTGCTCGGAATGGCAAACCCGACGCCGACACTGCCGCCGGTGGGACTGGCAATCGCCGTATTGATCCCGACCAGCTCACCATTTGTATTCACCAAGGCTCCACCGGAATTGCCCGGATTGATCGGTGCATCTGTCTGGATGAAGTCTTCAAAATCCGCCACGCCGACATCAGCCCGGCCGACCGCACTCACAATGCCGAACGTGACAGTCCGACTCAATCCCAAGGGGTTCCCGATCGCGAGCACAAAGTCCCCGACGGCCAGTTGACTTGAATCCCCCCAGGCCGCAGTCGGGAGATTCGAGGCATGGATCTTCACCACCGCCACGTCGGTCTTCGGGTCCGTCGCGACCACCTTGCCCTTATATTGACGACGATCCGCTAGGATCACCTCGACATCGACCGCATCGGCCACAACGTGGTTGTTCGTCACGATATAGCCATCCGGCGTCACGATCACCCCCGACCCTTGCCCGTACTGCCGCCGAGCCTGCGGTTCTTTAAACAAGCCGAACGGTAACGCCTCGTCGCTGAAGGACTGGTCACGAACCATGACGGTGGAGGCAATACTGACGACTGCAGGAATCACCTTATTGGCGGTCGCCTTGACCTGGCCTTGCAGATCGTGGCCGGTTGTGGGAGGAATCTGTTGCGTCCCGGCCAGTCCCGAACCAGGAACGGCCAAACCAACAAGGATCGTCCAGGCAAAACCCTGCATCATACTGGGTGGGCTTCTTTTCACCGATAGGCCTTCTAGCCAGCCGAGCGTTCAAATGTCATCGAAATATCGAGCGCCAGCTTATCATGCAGGATGACCACAAGCATGCACTATTAGATATGGCGTCTTCGGAGACTTCAAGTCCATTGAGCTTTGCTTGCTTACTCGAAGGCCATTTTTCTCTGGTCACCCACCCTGAGCATGCAGATCAGGATGGTCAGAAACTCTCAGAACCACATCCTCAGGCCGACTACGAATCGTACCTGGCTCGGATCTCCCCCCTGCCGACGCACCAGTGTTGCGGTTTCACCGAAACTCCGGTCGAACGATAGGCCGATGTACGGGGCAAACTCCCGACGAATTTCGTAGCGCAGACGAACTCCGAACTCAAGATTATTTAGTCCTGAACCGGTTGTAAACTCTTCCACTCGCTGAACAGCCAGGTTAGTTTCGAATCGCCCTTGAAGGATCAAGCGTTGGGTGAGGAGAAAGTCTTTTGTATAGGACAGCCGCGCTGAAACCGCACCACGCTGATCAATGAACAATGCCGATTCGAACTCATAGTTGTACGGTACGATGCCTTGTAGACCGATCACCCCCATACCACGCGCCACATTCCCACCACGAAACGATTGCGTCTCCATTCTCCCACCAACTTGAAGGTCGTAATGCTTCCAAAGGAAGCGACCATAGAGCAATTGGAAGTCTACATCGTAGTCCGCCTTGAACGCAGTATCCCTCTGCCCTTCGCTCTTGAACCAGAGCCGGTTGTGATCGCCGCCGTACCAACCTTCGAGATCCCAACGGTAGTCGCTATTGCTACCCTCTCCACCCGTACGGGGTCGATACTCGAGAACGTCGACCAACGTGAACAGCCTGCGTTCTCGATCCATAACTGGACTGGGCCAGTCCGCTCGAAAAAGTCCATGCGCCTGCCGTTCGGTTTGCACCTGATGCGGTGGGGTCAACACAACGCTCTCTAAACCGGAAGATCCATGCCCATGCCCAGATTCCGCCGCGACGGTCCCCCCGCCCATGCCTATACTCAGCGCACAGACGACAATCCTTCCCCAGCCACATTGGATCGTTGTACCCACTGATCTCATCTCTGGTTGGTTATGGATCAACCTGAACGACGCGGAACATGCCTGCTTCCATATGTAAGAGGAGATGGCAGTGAAAGGCCCAAGGCCCTGGTGCGTCGGCACTGATTGCAACCGATAGCCGCTCTGCTGGTTTCACCACGACGGTATGCTTCCGCGGAAGGTACGCACCTGAACCGTTTTCGAGATGCATCCACATGCCGTGCAGATGAAGTGGATGCTCCATCATCGTGTCATTCACAAAAGTGAGCCGCAGCCGTTCGCCATAACGAAAACGAATCAGTTCCAGTGCATCCGAATACTTCTTGCCGTCGAACGACCACATGTACCGTTGCATATGGCCGGTGAGATGCAGCTCTATCTCCCGTTCTGGAGTTCGTTGGTCAGGGTAAGGAATGAGACTCTTCAAGTCCGTGTAGACAAGAACGCGTCTCGAACTCTGTTCAAACCCTCTACCCGGTTCATACATCCGGCTTCGTGAATACTCAGCGATTGTTTGGTTGCCGGTTCCATGGTGGTCAGAACCATGCCTCACCGGTGATGTACTTGGGATGGGTGAATAGCGTGGGAAGCTCTGCGCTTTTCCTGCCTCCTCATGCGTTGTTTCCCCATGCAACATGTCATGGCCGGCTGTCTTGCCGTGAGACGCGTGTGATGCAGACTTTTCCACAGCATGAGTGGCATGGCCACCGCCATGATTCGCCATCCCCATGTCTTCCATGGTCCGAAGCGGCCGGGGACGGCGCTCCGGGATGTCCGCGCTCATGCCAGGACGAGGGGCGAGGGTCCCACGGGCATACCCGCTCCGGTCCATGGTTTCGGCAAAAATCGTGTGCGCGCGGTCCTCGGTTGGCTGAATCAGCACGTCATAGGTCTCTGCGGGCCCAAAGCGAAACTCTTCAACGTGGACCGGCTGCACATTTTGGCCATCAGCCTGGACCACCGTCATGGTCAACCCTGGAATGCGAACGTCATAAAACGTCATTGCGGCAGCATTGACGAAACGCAGCCGCACCCGTTCACCTGGTCGAAACAGCCCCGTCCAATTCCCAGCTGGCGGCAAGCCATTCATCAAGAACGTGAATGTCGCTCCTGTCACGTCCGCGAAGTCGGTGGGATCCATCCGCATCTCGTCCCACATTACATAATTCCGCATAGCCGGCCAGAATCCCCACCGTTTGGCGTCCGAGAGAAACTCCCGAGCATCGCGCTTCTGGAAGTTGTAATAGCCGGAGGACTTCTTGAGACGGTCCATCATGGTTTCAGACGACTCGCCGCTCCATTCCGAAAGCATGACGATATACTCCCGGTCATACTGAAATGGATCTGGCTCGATGGGATCGAGGATCATTGGCCCATACATCCCTTGTAATTCCTGACCGCCGGAGTGGCTGTGATACCAGTAGGTACCGCTCTGCTTCACAGGGAAGTGATAGGTAAAAGTTGCTCCCGGCTCGATGCCGCGAAAACTCACCCCGGGGACGCCATCCATATGAGACGGCAAGAGTATCCCGTGCCAGTGAATCGAGGTTGCCTCTTTCAGCTGATTCGTGACTCGCAACGTCACCTCTTGCCCTTCCTTCAGACGGATCAGCGGGCCTGGGATCGTCCCGTTGATCGTCATGGCCATCCCGGTTTGCCCGCCTACGGCAAAGGACCGCTCACTGATCACCAGATCGATCAATTCACCACTGCGCGTTGAAGAATCTGGCGCGGGCTGAACGGCGGAGAGCACCGGGTGATGCGCACAGGATGGAAGAAGTGGGTGCACTGCGGCGAGGAGCCCCAACGCTCCTACCCGCTTCAGGATGAGGCGTCTGGAGATCCCCTCGTCTGTCATCGTACACGACGATATGCAAACACTGTCAGAGCGCCAACCGGCGTAGCCGCAACGCGTTGGCAATCACCGATACGGAGCTGAACGTCATGGCGGCACTCGCGATCATGGGGCTCAAGAGCACTCCAACAAATGGATAGAGGATCCCGGCGGCTATCGGCACACCGAGCGTGTTGTAGACGAAGGCAAAGAAAAGATTCTGTCGGATATTCTTCATCGTCCCGCGACTCAGCCGGCGCGCCCGCGCGATGGCTCGGAGATCGCCCTTGACCAAGGTGACTCCAGCACTTTCCATCGCCACATCTGTGCCTGTTCCCATCGCGATACCCACCTGCGCTTGTGCCAGAGCCGGCGCGTCATTGATACCGTCGCCTGCCATGGCCACGACATGCCCTTCTGATTGGAATCGTTTGACGACTGCCGCCTTTTGCTCAGGCAAGACGTCGGCCTGTACTTCATCGATGTGAAGTCGTCGTGCCACCGCCTCGGCTG
>CAADGK010000140.1 GCA_900696515.1 uncultured Nitrosospira sp.
CTTTGTTGATTTCCTCCACCGCCATCAACACCACGTCGCGCAGCGAGACTTCGCTGATCGCCATCGTCCCGCTCAAGGAATGCAGAATCCCGATCTTGATCGGTGGGCCCCCCGCCGCGTACGACAGCGCGTACTGGCCCAGATTGCCTAACAGCGCCGCTACCCCCACTCCGGCGGCGACACGCCCCGTCTGCCCTAAAAATTCTCGCCGCGATGGGCCGGGCGGTGCTGTGGGAGTGGTGCTATCGGTGGTGCCTGGGACTTCGTGAGGCAGATTGTTATCCATAGTGCGTCTCTCCTTCTCCGAATGCGGTGAGGTGCCTACTGCCGGTCGATGCCGTTTTAAGCTAATACTTATCTCCGAACCGATCGACCTCCTGGCTTTTCCAACTGCCCGACTGACACTCTTATCCATCCTCCTCATGCGTCGGTAGCCGTTGTGATAGCTACCTTAGACCTGTTCTTTCTTGGATACTGTGCGAATCATTTTGGCCATGTTGTGGTGCGCAACATCTCACAACCATTGCTGTCGATCTATCGGGGAAATCCTGAAAGAATGTCGGGAGATCCCCGAGTGAGGGCGATCGGGTTACGAAAACTCGCATTTAAAGGCCCCGCCTTGAAGGGCGAGGTTTTTCAGTGAAAGAACGATGGAAATTTGATGAGATATGGGGGAAGCACTAATCCAGCTGGAGTTCCCCGTCTGTGAAAGCAAGGGTGAGAGCAGAGTCCTACTAAGTAGGACGAACCTCGCTCGTCCTCAGTTAAGAACCACGCCTGTGAAGGCTGGGGAATCTAGGCTTCAAAATTTCGCGACTGTGCATGGTCAGCTTGGCGAGTGGACCAAGCCTTCGGGCAGTTCGCCCACTTCTGCACCATTTCAACAGATTGCCTGAAGCACCCACCTGAAACGCCTGTCGGAGGCATTCTTCATTCGCATGCATCGACAGCAATAGCACGTGCCTGGGCGGCGACTCCTTGAGACTCCGGGTGGTCGCATCGAATGCGTTGAGTAACCTTCCCGTCACTGGGAGAAACTATTTCCAGAGTAAAAACTTGGTGATCAATCTCCGGATATAGATCCAGGGTTGAAAATGATGAAACGACGCCGCAAGCTCAATCGCTCGCGGCGTCGCTATTGGCTCTTCCCTAGAGCACAAGGCCCTCACAGCGTGTCCTCGCTGTGCTATGGAGGCATTCTCTCGATCCACCGCGACTTAAGTGCCTTGCGATGCGATTGTTTCCGCCGGCACCAGTTCGATCTGTGCGGGCAGGACATGCTCACCCGTCTTGTCAGTGGACAGGCACAGCGAGCAGATATAACCCGCATGAACGGCGGCCTTGATCATGTCCGGTCTCTCATAATCATGGTGGCACACATGGCACTTCAAATGTTCCCCGGACGGGTTGCCGTACTGATCGAACATCGGCAGAGCGATGCCGTCATCGGTGCGTCGCAGATAGTACTTGCCATTTGTGGCGATGGCGATGATCGGCGGAAGCACTAACCCAAGGACGATGGCGACCAGCGGTGAGTACGGCCGCAGCGTTTCGCCGAGTCCGCCGAAGAAGGCGATGACGGACAGCCCGGCAGCGATCAGCATCGACCCAAAGCCCACAGGATTGAAGTCGTACAGCATCCCGCGACGGAACTCCGGCGTTTCCGGTGAAAGCTTCAGTAGGTACTTATTAAAGACAATGTCCGAGGCCACCACCACGACCCAGGCCATGCCGCAGTTGGCATAGAACCCAAGGATGGTGTTCAGGAAGTCGAACATGTTCGCTTCCATCAGGATCAGTGCGATCGTGAGATTCACCCCCAGAAACACGATGCGGCCCGGATAGTGCTTGGTCACGCGGGTGAACGCGTTCGTCCAGGCCAGCGAGCCCGAGTACGCATTGGTCACGTTGATCTTGATTTGGCTGATCACCACGAGCACAACCGCCAGCACCATCGCGAGCCAACCCGGCAGGAAGTTCTGGTAGATCTCCAGGAACTGGTGCACCGGCTGATTGGCGATGCCGGCGCTGCCCGCGACATTGGTGATCAGGTACACGGCCAGAAATAATCCGACGACCTGCTTGATCGCGCCGAAGAACACCCAGCCCGGCCCGGCCAGAATCAACCAGGTCCACCAGGTACGCTTGTTCTCCGGAGTCATCGGCGGCATAAAACGCAGGTAGTCATTCTGTTCGGCAATCTGCGCAATGAGCGACAAGCAGACGCCTGCCGCCAACAAGGTCGAGCCGAGGTCAAAACCGGCCTTGCCGCTCTCACCGGCATACGCAAAGAACTGGCCGACCGACTCCGGGTGACTGACGACCAGATAGCCAAACGGCGCGACCATCAGAATGAGCCACAGGGGGGTCGTCCAGACCTGCAGGGTCGACAGCACTTTCATGCCGTAGATCACCAGCGGGAAGATGATGAGCGTCGACACGGCGTACCCCATCCAGAGCGGGATGCCAAGTCCTAGTTCAAGCCCCTGGGCCATGATGGAACCCTCAAGCGCAAAGAAAATGAAGGTAAACGTTGCAAATATGACGTTAGTGACGACCGAGCCGTAATAGCCGAACCCGCTGCCCCGCGTGACAAGGTCAAGGTCGATGTTGTACCGCGCCGAGTAGTAGGCGACGGGAAAGCCGGTTGCGAGGATGACGATCGCAAAGATAAGAATCCCCCACAGCGCGTTTGTCGTGCCGTACGAGATACCGACGTTGGCTCCGATCGCGAAGTCGGCGAGGTAGGCAATGCCGCCGAGCGCCGAGATACCGACGACCCCAGTCGACCACTTGCGGTAGCTACGCGGCGCGAACCGCAGCGTGTAGTCCTCCATGGTTTCCTTGCTGGCCGTCATGGTGTCGAGGTCTGCCTCGTCCAGTTCTCGTTCTCTTGTGACTTTCTGTGTTACTGGTTGCAAAGTGAAAACCTCCTTGTTGCTGTTATGTGACGACAGTGATTTAAACGTGAGCGCGCGGATCGCGGCGTCGACGGTGCCCACCGGGGTGGCACCTCTTGGTTCGTCGTAAGATGCCGCCCGCAAAGGTGGTGCTCCTGCTCGACTCTGATGCATCAGCAGCCAGAGAAATAACTTCCGTGGATCTATTCCTTCTGGATGCTGTGCGAATCATTCCACCCATGTTGTGGCGCGCAACATCTCACAACCATTGCCGTCGCAACTATCGGAGAAATCCTGAAAGAATGAGAGGAGATCCCCGATGAAGATCACTGAGGATCAGAAAAAATCTGGAAATCTAATGAATCGGCTAACGGACGCGCCTCTTTCCCCTAGCGCACACAATAATGAGGTTGAGGCCACCAGGGAGTCCGATAACGTGGCAGGCACACAAGAACCTTCTCTCCATAACTACGACGAACACCGGGTAGTGGCTCGACTCGGAGTGCCGTACCGCAGAACATACACAAGATCTGCTGGGAAAATGGCCTAGCGCTTAAAGGTGGCCACAGCTTCTTCTTCCGTGTTGCACAACTGGATACTTTCTCCATACACGCGGTTCAACAGATTGAACCCGCTGGCATCGAGTGCCTCTTTGACCATTCCCTTCGCAGCGGCGATTTTCATCTCTCCTTGCACGTTGTTGAGCTGCTTGCAAGCCAGAATCAGGACCCGGATCCCGCCGCTGCTGATATAGTCAACATCGGCCAGGTTGATCACGACCTTTTTCGCACCGGAGTCCACAATCTTTTTCATCTCCTGGTTCCCTTGTTCGGCCGTGGTGGCGGAGAGGCTGCCCTGCATCTTGACGAAGATGACCCCAGCCTGCTCGTGAGAGGTGACCGTCAATGTGTGTCTGGTTCCTTGATCCATAGATTACGCTCCTTTCCTCTTTGAATGAATGCACCTCCGTCCTCGTGTGATCCAAATCTCTCAACAACCCGACGGAACCTCTTTCCCTGTTCTTCTTTGAAACACCTGTCCTCTTGAAGCCTGCCCAACGGCACCCACCATGGCGTCAGAATTCTTCCTTCTTGGTGCAGAGATAACGGATACGGTACCCTGAGTATGCAACATGCCAGAAGCTCAGAAGAGAGACGTATCGGGGAAACCCTGAAAAGAAGGCAGAAAGCCCCCGGGGAGAACATAGGAGCTCATCGAACGATACGGAGAGAGAGACCGAAGCGGGTTAAAAATCTGGTTGGATCAGCCCAACTCGCATCGCGAATCGGACCAACCCCGGCACATCGTGAATTTCAAGCCGTTCCATCAATTGACTTCTGTGTGTTTCGACGGTTTTCACGCTCAGGTTCAGGCGGTACGCGATGTCTTTCGTGGTTTGGCCTTCCGCGATCAATTGTAAAATCTCGCGCTGACGCCCGCTCAGTCTGGTCAACGGACTGGACGGCGCTCCGGACTTATTTCGATAGGCCTCCACGGCGTACTTAGCAACAGCGGGGGTCAAATAGGTTTCGCCACGACTCACTGTTTTGATCGCCAATTCCAATTCTGCCAACTCAGCCCCTTTCAATAGGTACCCTGACGCACCGACCTGCAACGCTTGGCTGAGGTATTCTTCGTTGGCATACATCGACAACAGGATCACGCGCGTGGTCGACGATTCCTTGACAATCCTGGACGTTGCATCGAGTCCGTTCAAGCCCGGCATGGCAATATCCATCAGGACGAGATCCGGAGCCTCCGTTTGCACAAACTTGACGGCTTCCAACCCATCCCCCATGTCCGCCACAACCTGAATGCCTTCGACTTTTTGCAGGAGGGCCTTCATACCGGCCCTCACCAAGGCATGATCTTCCACGATAAGAAGCCGGATATGGCTCATGGCAATATCATCTCAGTCGGTACGTGCGGCTTTATCAGCTCTTGTTCGGCAAGCGAGAAACTCAATTCAAGCCTGGTCCCTTCACCCGGCACTGACGAAATCACCAAGCTCCCGCCAGCCAGCCGTGCACGCTCTTCCATACCGAGCAACCCGATGCTCTCCCCGCTCTGTGCCCGTCTTCGTGCCAGTATCACATCGAATCCGACACCATCGTCTTGGATGACGAGGGTGACATCCCCACCTTGCCGGCGCAACGTCAGATCGATCACCTTAGCCTGCGAGTACTTCGCGATGTTGGTCAGTGCCTCCTGCGCGACCCGGAAACAGGTGACCTCCATGGGAATCGGAATTCTCCCGTCCATTCCCTCGACTGCGAGCGAAAGGGTCCATCCATTTCGCGCCGCCTGCCGGTTGGCATACCATCGAAGTGCCGGAACCAATCCCAGATCGTCAAGAATCGACGGTCGCAAATCAAGCGCCAGCGTGCGCACTTGAGTCAGCAATTGGTCCACCAGCTCAAGGCTATCCGTAAGAGGGCTGAACCGGGCATCCCTGACCTCGCCATGCTGGATATCTTGCAAGTCAATTTTCAACGCCGTCAGCAACTGTCCGACCTCGTCATGTAGGTCGCGTGCAAGTCGGCTTCGCTCCTCTTCCTGCACTTGCATCAGTTGGCTGGAAAGTATTCGCAGGGAATGGTTGGCGGCGCTTAATTCTGCAGTACGCTCGAGCACCTTCATTTCAAGCGCTTCATGTGCCTGTTTCAGGAGTGTCTCCCCCTGTTTTCGCTCGCTGATATCACGAATAACTTTTGATACGCCTAGAAACTGACCGACCGCGTCCTTGAGCGGCGATAAGGTGACCGACACATCGATATATCGGCCGTCCTTGGTCAACCGTACGGCATCATAGTTTTGGATATCATGCGTTCCCCTCACTGTGGCCAGCTCCCATGCTCTGTCCCGAGAAAGATGGCTAGGAATAATCGTGAGGATCGAACGGCCAATCATCTCGTTGGCCGTATATCCAAAGATGCGCTCCGCACCTCCATTCCACGTCGTGACGAATCCGTCAGGTGTCACGCTCAAAATGGCATCGTTACTGCTTTCCATGATCGCACCCAGTCGTCTGGTGGCATCATCAAGTTTCGCCATTCTCGCTCGCGCTACGAGCCACGCCGCAATCCACAGAAGAGCTATGCCCACAACACGATTGAAACCGGCAATATCCACCGAGATGACTGGAGGTGATAGCGTGTGCCCGAGGTACGCGAGGACGGTTCCGATGGCCGCAACAAGATACGGGGCAATCGGCCACTCAATCCAGAGGGTCAAGATCGCACTGAAGACATCCCCGACAACCCAGATCGCATATCCCCATGGCATGAATACGTCCAGCAGGAACGTCCCGGCCAGGATCAGCGGAATCAGTGCACGGGCATAATTACCGTTCATCACGTACCCGCTCTGCAAGAACACGGCAGACTAGCAATCTGTAGATACCTGTCTGTCGAAGCAGCACCTACCTCTCCCACTAACTTCCGTATGATACTCCACTATCGGGACCGGGATCGAGACTGAGAAGAGGGATTCATAGAGAAAGAACAGCCTAGCTGCTGACTTCGGCCGTTTGGCGATTGACGACCCAGATACCGGCGAGGATAAGACAGATTCCAAGAATTTCAATCACACCAACAGCTTCCCCTAAGATCATGGCAGACAGCCCAATCGCCGCCACCGGGGTCAGATTCCCCAGCACCGAGGCCCGTGACGGACCGACACCCTTCACGCCGAACAACCAGGCCTGTTGCGCCACCGCCGTCGCAAAGACGACAAGATAGCCAAGCGCCAGCCAATCGGAGGTGCTAACCGATCCTATTCCAGCGTTCATCATTTTTTGATCTGTCCATAACAGCGGGATTTGAAGGACCGTGGCCACCATCAAGGTCGTCCAATTGACCGTCAAAGCCGACATGCGCTCCATAATCGTACGGCTCCCGATGCTATAGAGCGCCCAGCTGACCACCCCGAGAAACACGAGCGTACTGCCCAGCAACGGCTGATCGCCTGCCGCCTGAAACCCCGCCACGGAGACCACCCCGACCCCTGCGAAGGAGAGCAACGCACCAGCCCAGACTGCGCGCAACGGCACATCCTTGATCAACATCGCCGACAGCACGGATGTCACCACCGGACTCGATCCGATGATCACCCCACCGACGGCGCCGCTTACATAATTCAGGCCCATGAGGATGAGCAGGTGGTTGCCCAACACACCGAGTCCCAGCAGGCCGAGCAACCGGGCATCGGCGCCGTTCACCCTCACGGCACCACCTTCCTTCGACCACCAAGTCGCCAGTAGAATTGCCAGCCCTCCGACATCACGGAGAACGGAGGCTTCGACCGCGGAAAACGACGTGAGTGCCATCTTCTGCGCAACGATCGACCCACCCCAGAGGGCCGCCGCAAGGACGACCGATCCATAGGCCACGGTTGTGGACGGCTGAGACATGGTCACTGGGATACCGTCGTTCCATCGTCCCCGTCAAGCAGTATTCTACCGACCCGTCATTGACTTGACCCCGTTTACGTTTGTCAGTAGCCTGCGTCTAAGGGATACGGCCGATCAACAGGGAGGGTGTTCATGATCTGGAAACAGAGTCGACAGGGGTGGGTTGCACTGCTGGTCAGTACGTTGCTGCTCCTCGCAGGCTGTACGACGGCGCTTGTCCGGGATGACGTCAGGTATCCGAAAACCGGAGCCCATTGCTCAGGATCTCAAGGTGTTGATGACTCCTCTATCGCCGTCCTGCCGGTCCCGGTGGTGGCCTTTGTCGTGCCTCATGCCAACCTCCATGACATCAAGGCCGACGACTATCTGAAGCGATGTGGCGATTCAACCAAGTTGATCAACCGGAAGGTCGAGGTGAACCGTACGGCTTGTATCCCGGCTGGATTGACCCGTATCATCACCCTCGGCATCTGGCAATGGTGTCCGGCCAGCATCTCATGGGAGGCGGATGTGAAGTCCTAACCCCTCCCCTGTCTCCTCCATGCTGTTGATCATCGATTCACTCGTGTGTGAAGTTGACACACCTATTCTCAGTCTATCGAAAGCCGATCACCACCTCCGGGCAAGCCGTCACATAAGCACTCCCCGCCGGTAGTCCGAGAAGAAACGTGCCATGGCGCACTTGATTATGGTACCATAGCTTCGTGAACGATATGAGGACCCCTAAAAATTGGATTGGATCGATCGTTCTTGTTCTGTTTGTCATCCTCCTCGGGATCGGATTAGCCTCGTGGAAATATGGATCGCTGCAAACTGAACAGGCCGCTTCAGCCAATCAGCCGGAACCGAGCGAGGCCGTCACGGTCGCTGTCGCACGAACGATCGACTATCGACCGAACACCACGTCGATCGGAACCGTCCTGGCGCTTCGCTCGATTTCGCTGAAGAACGAGTTAGCCGGCACAGTCCGCGAAGTCCGCCTCACACCAGGGCAAATCGTGGAAGCCGGAACCTTGCTGGTGGCCCTCGATGTCTCGGTCGAGGAAGCAGACCTGCGCGCACAAGAAGCTCAAGTGGCACTCGCAAAAACGATTCTTCATCGCCGGCAGAATCTGAGTCAGGAGCTTGCCACCACGCAAGAGGAAGTAGATCGGGCACGCGCCGACTTGGACGTGGCCCAGGCTCAAATCGCCAGGACCAGGGCCGTCATCGCGAAAAAAACCATCCGCGCCCCATTCAAAGCCAGGGTGGGAATCGCGGATGTCCACCCCGGTCAGTACCTAGACGAGGGAACACTCTTGACCACACTCCAAGGAGTGGGCGAAGCCGTGAATGTGGATTTTGCCGTCCCGCAACAGGTGTCCGGAGGTTTGCAGGTCGGCGAGGCCGTTGAGATCTTGTCGTCCGCGACGGCCCCGTCCGTCACGGCCAAAATCGTTGCCGTCGATGCTCGTGTGGACCCCACAACCAGAAATGCCATGGTCCGCGCCAGGATCGCGGGGAACAGCCATGTCCCAGCTCCGGGGTCATCCGTGCGGGTTCGGGTCCCCATTGGTGTCATGCGCAAGGTCGTCGCAATTCCCGTGAGTGCGCTTCGCAAGGGACCTGGAGGTGACCAGGTGTTTGTCCTCGCGCAGGGCCAAGACGGCCAGACGAGAGTCCGTGCGCGCCAAGTCGAGACCGGACCGATGTCCGGTGACGACATCGTCATTCATGAAGGGCTCACCGTAGGAGAACAGGTCGCCGCGGTCGGGTCATTTAAGCTTCGTGACAGTGTGCTCGTCACGATTGCATCGTCACCCCAGCATCCAGCGACGCACGCACAGCCCTAACTCACATTATTCATGAACACTTCTACTACAATCCGCCGATCCGCTGTTTCGACGAACCGTCATGAATAATGTGAGCTAAGTCAGCGAGTCTTGATCGTTCCACACCATGAAGCAGCCAGTCACCAACAAAGCTTTCACTGACGTCTTCATCGTCCATCCGGTCTTGGCCATCGTCGTCAACCTGGTGATCCTCCTCGCGGGATGGAAGGCATTGACCGCACTCCCGGTCCAGCAGTATCCCACGATCGAGAACTCCCTGGTGGTGATCACGACCGTCTACTACGGAGCCAGTGCCGAAACCGTTCGTGGATTTATCAGTACCCCGATCGAGCGAGTGGTCTCGGCAATCAGTGGCGTCGATTACGTCGAATCGACCAGTCGGTCCGGTGTCAGCACCGTAACCGTCCACTTGAAATTGAACCACAGCAGCACCGCAGCCCTGGCCGAAGTCACGGCACGCCTGCAACAGGTACGGGCGGAACTGCCGCCGGAAGCTGAACCGGCTGCGATTGAAATACAGCGGGCAGATCGTCCCTATGCCTCCTTTTATCTCAGCTTCAGCTCACAGGAGCGCGCGGTTCCAGCCGTCACCGATTGGCTCCTTCGCACATTGCAACCACAACTGGCCACATTACCCGGAGTCCAACGGGTAACATTCGAAGGTGAACGGCAGATCGCGATGCGGATTTGGATCGATCCCGATCGTCTGGCCTCATTCAATCTCTCCCCCGGCGATGTCCAAGGCGCCCTTCGACGAAATAATTACCTCGCCGCCGTGGGCCGTACGAAAGGCAATCAGGTCCAGATTAATTTACTCGCCAATACCGATCTGCGCTCAACGACGGAATTTGAGGAATTGATCATCGCCGATCGAGACGGTGCCATCGTACGGCTGCGGGATGTGGCGCGGGTCGAGCGTGAAGCGGAAGAAGCGAACATCATCGCCAAATACGACGAAACGGAGGGCGTGTACCTCGGTATCTGGGCGGTCCCCGGCGTCAACGAGATCGAGGTCGGGCACCGCCTGCGCGACGAGGTCGACCGAATTCGTCCGACGTTGCCGAGCGATATCGACATGAAACTCGTCTGGGACAGCACCATGTTCATCCGGAACGCGCTGACGGAAATCTCCAAGACGCTGTCCGAGACCATTCTGATCGTCGCCGTGGTGGTGTTTCTCTTCATGGGATCAGTCCGCACGGCTCTTGTCCCGTTGGTGGCGATACCGGTCTCGTTGATCGGAGCCGCGCTCTTCCTGACCGCCTTTGGATTCAGCCTCAATCTGCTCACGCTGCTCGCGATTGTGTTGTCCGTTGGGCTGGTTGTGGACGACGCCATCGTCGTCGTGGAGAACGTGGAACGGCACGTGCGTCTTGGCAAATCCAGAATTGAAGCCGCACGAGCGGCCGCACGTGAACTGCTTGGCCCCATCATCGCCATGACCATCACCCTCGCCACCGTCTATGCGCCCATCGGCTTTCAGGGAGGGCTCACCGGATCCCTGTTCCTCGAATTTGCCATCACACTGGTCGTCGCCGTGGTCTTGTCCGGGGTCGTCGCCATCACGCTCTCGCCTGTGATGAGTTCACGATTTGTCCATCCTCAGGGCAAAGAAGGTCGATTGACCGCGTTCGTCAACCGACGGTTCGAAGAAGCGCGGAGACTCTATGCCACACTCCTTGATGGCGCTCTCACAATGAATGGAGGAATCGTGGCGGCCGCCGTCGTCATCATGATCGCAGCCTGGCCGCTCTATCACTTTTCCCGTCAGGAGCTGGCTCCCGTAGAGGACCAGAACCACATCAGTCTCTTCTTCGAGGCCTCACCGGATTCCACGGTGCATGCGACGAACCGTCAACACTTCCAGATCGTCAAAGCGATTACCGCCATCCCTGAAACAGACTACACCTGGTCGCTCACCACCGCATGGGGCGGATTCGGCGGGATCGTCGCGAAGGATTGGCATGATCGAACCCGCTCAACGGAAGGCATGTACAACGACGTGTATGGCGCGGTCTCTCAAGTCCCGGGATTGCGGGTCTTCCC
>CAADGK010000141.1 GCA_900696515.1 uncultured Nitrosospira sp.
CGAAAATCGATATACTTGATGTCACCACCTTTGGCGACGGCGCGATCCAACGTTCGGTAATCCAATCCCAAATTTTTCTGCTGAAGTTTGGCTTGTAGCTCACCGGGCAGCGCCTTCCCAAGGACCTCCCAGGCCGCCTCGACGAGGGAAAGCGCTCTGGATCGAACCAGATGCTCGGCTTCGGCAAACTGCACGAGATCCAAGGTCCACGTGTATTTTATCCCCTCCCTCGTTGGATCGATCCGGCAGGCGAATAATCCTCGCGTGAGGATGCCTCCGATGTCTTGGTAGACATACGTTCCACCGGTCGTCAGCAGCATGCTCATCGTTTCAAGCGGAACACCATAACTCTCGGACAGGATCCTGGCATGGGCTGGAAGGTCCTCCGGCTCCGTCATGGCACAGACGGTCACGTTGCCCGGCGCGTCAAACTCTGAATAGTCCTCCACGATGTTATACAGCACTGTTCGCTTCGGCTTCTCAACCTTCCTTTTGATCTTGAACATGTCCCCTTCTCTCCTACCCTTTACGCCTCACCCTTTACCTCTCACGCCTAAGGTGTCCGTACGGCGGCAACACCTGCAATCGTTGATCTTCCACGGGACCACCGACCGTGAAATGATACACCGACTGCATGGCTAAATTTTGGATCCCAACGATCTCATGAACCGGATCATCGAAGAAACAGCCGATCCCCGTCGCCCGCACCCCTGCGGCTTCCGCTTCCAAATACATGATCTGCCCGAGCAAACCCGCCTCCCAAAATAGGCGTGGATACCACCAGGCACCGCGCTCCCGCAAGTTCCCCTCAAACTCGGCCACCATGCCGAACGAGAACGCGCTGTCGCCGGCGATGTCCTGATGACAGCTCACTTGCGCGGCAAGTTTTCTGGCATCGCCTTCAAGCAACCCATAGAAAGGCAAATCTGCCGGACAACCTGGTGCGCTAGACCAAATTAGCTCGGGATTCATGGCTTGTTGAACGAATGATACTTTCCTGCTATCCCGCACAAGACAATACAGCCCGGGCGTGAGCCCATCCACACGATGGACAAATATCAACAGCTGAATCGCCGGATCATAGGGCCAGGCATCCCACGGCATCGGCCGTTCCAATTGCGAACATTCAGCCACCGGCATGACCCGCTGCATCATCTGAAAGAATGATGAAGCAGATATCGACGTCTTGCCGTCAAACGACACGGCGCTGCGTCGTTGGCGAATGATCTGGCCGGCTGAAATCCCGTGAGGCGTGAGGGGTAAGGAGTGAGGGGTGACGCGGGGAGAGGGGAGCGGAACGCTATACGCATCACTAGCAAATTTCCAGGACGCTTCGGCTGCGTCGTCGATGATGTCCCAATGCACGCCATGCTCTTGGCTCAATCGATTTGCCTTTCCATGCCATATCCCACCGACCACATCCTTCACAGTCGCCGCATCAAGAAATAACGGCATCTGATTTCCACCCCTCACTCCTAACCTTTCACCTTTCACTTCTCCAGCGGGCCAGATCACCGCCAAGCAATCCGCATGTTCCGCTTCAGCCTCACCAAAATCTTCCTTGCGATCTGTTCCAAGCAACATCGCCACCGTGTCTTGATCCATCCCCTCCAGCAGGACCATGTTCCACCCGAGTGTCGCCGCCGCAATCCTCGCGGTAGCGATCGCATGGCCGACATCATGATTGCAGTAGCGAAAGGCCCGTTCACCATATTTCCACGCTTCACGCCAATGAACCGACGTGAGTCCAAAAAGAAAGGCACCAGAAGGAAATGAAGCCAACAACGGAGCAACTGACTCAACCGGAAATTCGGCGCGCAATTCTAGTCCATGTTCCTTCGGCGCGTAGTGATACAGCCCCGCTGCAAGATCGAGCCCATGGATCTGCGGCAAAACCACATAACCTTCCGTTGGATGCAGATTGCCGGACGACGGATTGCTCCGCAGGGCCCATTCCGATTCGCCGGCCTTCTTCCAGGCCGACAAGGCGAGGGCGAATTCAAAGAAACGGGACAACGTGCTCAAGCTGACAGGCTGACAAGTAACGGCTGCTCGTTCGTAAATTGCGTCGTAAACTGGCGCAAACGGCTCCTCATCAGGCTTGAGCAACGGCAGGGAGATGAGCTGAGCCCCCTCGAACCTTCGAAATGGATTAGGTTGATTCGCCCAATCAAGATACCCCAACGAGCGGGCATACTGATTAAACTGGTGCTTCGTACGGAGGTGATAGTAAATGATCCGATCAATGGGATCCGTTGGAGTAGACCCACGAACTATATAGGGATTCAGATTCTCAGGGTTCATCGTAGAGTTTCGAGCAGTCTACAGAGCTCCTACCTCTAAAGTAAAATAATGTGCGCACACTCATTGACCTCCATTCCTCCATCTCAGTATCCTTCAACTGACTTGCCGGTCGCCTGTTGAGGAGGCACAAGATACGATGCGCTTTGATCCATCCCTTGCCGCTCAAGAAGCCTTTTATCAAGCCGAAGTCGAACTCGGCTCGGATTGGGATACGGCTGTTGAACTGGAACAGACATTCTCGTCCAACGCCGGCTCTACCGCACGCGAAGCCTACGAGGCCTTGCTCGCACTAGCACAACAGTACCCCACCGCCCATTCCTTCCAAGCCTTCTGCATTTATATTACCTGGCAACAGGTGACGGAAGAGACGGTTGCACGGCATTTCGAGACAGGCATGAAGCTGTGTGAAGCGTATCTCGCGTCTCGTGAAGCGCAAATCGAACGAGACGTTGAACAGATTGCAGAGCTGCATGGTTCGTTTCGGGCCGGGTTGGGACTGGAAGAAGAGGATGATCTCCAGATCGAATATAAGCGAGACACACCGAAAGGGGGAGACTGATAAGAGCCAGTGTTGAGTTATGAGTGCAGAGTTAGAACCCACTGAACTCTGAAAGCTGACTGCTGATGGCTGCCCCCTCATGAGCGACAATCACAAACATCGCGCGAGAATTTTTCTTCATCGTGGCGATCTGGTTCAGGCCCGCACGGCATGGGAAGCGGCAGTAGCTGATGACCGGCTTGCGGACAGCCCACAAGCCTTGTCGGACTCACTTGGAAACCTCGGCAACACCTGCGCGCTGATGAACGAGCTGCAGCAGGCTGAACAGTGCTATCGCGAAGTGCTCCAGATCCAACGGACTGAAGGCAACCTCACCGCTGTCGCCCATACCTTGGTCAATCTCGGCAATCTCCACATCGCATCCGACCATCCTGGGCAAGCACGTCCCTACTATCTCGAAGCCTTGGATCTTCTCCGCCGGCTGCAAGACCACCGCGGCCTTGGAATCCTCTATACGAATCTTGCTCTCCAAGAGGCGCGTGCCTGCCAATGGGACCAGGCCGTCACGTCATTCAAGCAGGCACTCGATCATCATCGAATAGTCGGCAACGAGGAGGGACTCGCCGTGACATATAGCCAACTCGGCAAATGTTACCTAGATCAAGACGACCTCCTCGGAGCTGAACGATGCCTGAATAACGCCTCGGAACATTACATCAAACTCGGCAATGAACCGGCGGAGGCGGCCGTACTCCGCCTCCTCGCGAACCTCTATGAAAGACGACACGATTCCGGTTCGGCTCAACGCTGTCTCGAACGCGTTGTCTCACTCGACCTCCGATATCGATTGCCTGATTTCGAGTCAGACTCACGGACACTCTCAAAGCTGAAACAGACCGGCTGACCCGCTATCCGTATCCCTCCTCCTCAATAAACCTAGGCAGGACTCAATCCTCTGCTACCTTGGAACACGCCACATCGGAATGCCCGTCGGTTAAGTTTTCTCTCGCAGAAGCCGAAAGGATAGTGACGAGGAGAAAATATGACTTGGCTTGCCCACATTGCCGCGACGACCATAGTTTATGTGATCATGACAGCTCCCATTGCACAGGCCGATGACGTCTCACCCACGATCACCGTCGGCACCCAGGAAGTTGGGATGACGGCCGGCTATATGTTCTCTCACCGGCTCACCGACCTTCACACCACCAAACAACACGGTCCGGCCCTGATGCCGTCCTGGATGATCACGTTGACTGACCCCATTGGAGACAGCTGGTACCGAGGACAGATCTCTCTCGGCGCGGAGATGGTTTACCTGGAGTTCCGAGAACCAATCGTGACGCACGGCATCGGATTCACCCCAAGGATTAAGTACACCTTTGTCGCCCTAGGTCGGTTTCGCCCCTATGCGGAATTCACGGGCGGACCATTCTGGACGGATCTCGGCGGTCGGGTTCGTGAACAGGCTAACGAATTCAACTTCGTCTTGTCAGGCGGCCTGGGTGTCTCATGGTTTCTCACGCCGCAACTTGCCTTCAACGCCGGCTACCGCTTTCATCACATTTCCAACGCCGGCACAGCCTTTCCGAATCTTGGGCTGAATGCGAGCCTGCCATTCGGCGGATTTTCCTTTTATTTCTGAGGAGACAGGCATCATGACACAACATGCTTTTCGCTGGTCGCTCGTGAGCGTCATTGGAATCATGGTATGCATGGGAACCGGATGTACTCGCTCGATCGAGTTGAAGCCCTCCTCGACGAATTCGCAACCGGCTGAGCCCCGTTCGCTTGCCAGCGATGAACGGGTTCCGTTGGTCATGGATTCGTTTGTCCTGTCACGAAACGGGGCCCCGCAAGATCCATCAACTGAAGCCGAACGGCGAATTCTCAACAAGGTTCACGAAACTCGCCTTTTCTCGACCGTGATTCCTCTCGGAGCAAAGCCTGATGCCCTCGGCGAAAAAATCGTATCTGCGCGCATCACTGTGGATGAAGCCATCGAGCCTCATTCATGGCTGTCGGCATTCAAGGGTATCCTTCTTGGTGGTTCCATGTTTCTGCTTTCACCCTTTGTCGACTTTGAGTATGACTATGCCGCCAGGGTCGGCCTTGAACTTGAGCGCTGGGACGGGCAGATCAAACGGTACGAAGGTGTCTCCTCCGGCACAGTTCAGTACAAGTTATTCGGTGCGGCACCAGTCATGATCGATGAGCTGAAGGGCCATGTCACGGAAGCCTGCCTGACGGAACTGGCGACCCAACTTGTCCGCGACACCACGCTCTATATGGCCAGCAGCGCGCCGGCTTCCGGACCCGGAATTCGCACGGTGACCGTCAGAGCCAAGAGACCGTCGACCGCCTTTCCCACCCGGTCGTCTGCTCCGTCTGTAATACCCCCGCTTCCATGACGAATACCCGTTTCGTTGCTCCCGACTGTACTCCCAGGTGGCTGATCCTGTCATGCTAATGCTATAGTACCGCTCTAATTTGAAGGGCAGGTGCTATGGACATTGATGCATTCCGTCAAATGGTCGCCAAGAATCCCAAAGGATTCCTCGGCCGCTATGGACTCGGCAACAAGATCCTTCAGGAAAGCGGCAGTCTGGAGGAAGCGGTTGAGCACCTGACAGTGGCCACACAGCTGGATCCAACCCACGTCGCTTCTCATCTGGCCCTCGGGCGGACCTTGATCCGACTGGGAAGGGACGCCGAAGCCAGGCCTGTGCTCACGGCTGGAATTGAGGCCGTCCTGTCCGGTCGATCCAACGGCGGAAGAGATCTGGTCCCTGAGATGCAGGAATTGCTACGCACGCTGTGATGGCCTTACCACGATCATACACAAAGGAGACTGCCGGTGAACCTCGACGATGCCAGGAAACGGATTGACTCAGCCGTCACACAGTATGGCCAACATGCCGCACCGGCCATCGACTTAGTCATGGCGGAAGTTCGCTCTGATCTCGGAGCGAAAGCCTTCAATGAATTGGTTGACGAGTTTGATCTTGAGTTGATGTACAACATCGCCCCCATGGAGTCGGACCACTCCAATAGTTGACCCACGTCGATTGAAAGGCTCCGGAAACACGTGTCCTTCCCCGTACGCTACCTTGAGCTCGCGTTTCACGTGTCACCATTCAGGCCTGACCTCGAATGCCGTTGATCTGGGCCGCCATCTCTGCACACGGATTCGGTCACGCTGCCCAAGTGGTGCCGGTGCTCAATGCACTAGGGGATCTTGTTCCAAACCTCCGCGTGCTATTACGCACGACCGTTCCAGCCTCATTCTTCGTCGATCGTCTGAAGATTCCATGGGAAACCAGTCCCGTCCGACAAGACGTCGGCTGCATTCAACAGGGTCCCATGACGATCGATCTGGAGGCAACCTGGCGTGAGCACCACCAATTCCACAGCACATGGAAGGAGCGGCTTCAGACCGAAATTGCATCCATGAAAGCCTTTCGGCCTGATCTGATCTTGGCCGATACCCCGTACCTTGCGTTGGCAGCGGGACACGCCGCTTCGATTCCGACAGTTGCACTAGCCAGTTTTACCTGGGATTTGATTTTGTCTGAATACCAGCCCCCTCCTTTAATCGATGGCCACACCATCATACAGTCGATTCGACAGGCCTATGGCCAAGCCGATCTTGCCATCAGGATCACTCCCTCTCCTACATTGGACGGCTTCAAC
The DNA here is from genome assembly GCA_900696515.1 of uncultured Nitrosospira sp. GTDB lineage: Bacteria > Nitrospirota > Nitrospiria > Nitrospirales > Nitrospiraceae > Nitrospira_D. The sequence continues at coordinate 6,497 of CAADGK010000141.1, forward strand.
CGAGTAGTCACGATTGACCCGATTGCCGAGCCGGCCATCCCCACCCGCGCGGAACTGGCCGAGCATCTGGCCCTTATGCCTGGTGAACGAACGGTCCTGATCGGATTTGGGGGAATTCCGCTGACGTCAGTCCCATTCGAAACAATCGAGTCGCTTCCCGGCTACCGTTTTCTCTTTGACGGTTCAACTCCGCTGGAAAGTAAGCGTTTTCTCTCCGTCAAGTCCCTCCCGTTTTCGTTCAGGACATTGCTTGCGTCAGTTGATCTGGTCATGACCAAGCCAGGGTACGGAACACTGGTCGAAGCAGTCTCCTTGCAAATCCCGACCGTCTACGTACGTCGATACAACTTCGGGGATGAGCAATCATTAGTGGACTACCTGCACCGCTTCGGGAGAGGAGTCGAGCTTTCCATGGACAATTTCTTGAAAGGTCATTGGGCCACAGCGCTCGAGAAGGCCATCAACCTCCCCGCGCCAACCCCACCTCCAGAGCCCAGCGGCGCAAGCAAAGCAGCAGCCCTGTTGGCGCCGTACTTTAGGAAAGGTTGAGGTCGACGGAAGGTTTCCGGCCTCACCCTCTGATACCTTTTGTCAGGAATTCCCAGTATCGTCAGTCGGTTTCTCCCGGTTGACCGTATCATTTTCTCCATCAACCCGCGGGCGGTAACCACCGCATGGAAATCAACAACAATTCTCTTTTTAAACGTGTCCAAGTCGACATGCTTTGCCGGGTTTTCTTCGTGCAGTAAATTCAGAATGCTATAGTGAGGATCGGTCGACGGATCGTCCACTGAGTATCGACCGTCATCCTGTTATGAACACTGCTACCCGGTACGCCGCTTCAACGATCGACCCCAAAGTCGCTATTCAAGCCGGTAAAGGGGACAACTCGTCATTTATTCAACTCTACGACCAATCAAGCACAATCCTCTTCAGCCTGGCTTTGAGGATCCTGGGGAATCGAGAGGAAGCCGCCGACATCCTTCAGGAAATCTATGTCGATATCTGGAAACGAGCTGTTCGCTATGATATCGGGCGTGGCACACCGATCGCCTGGCTCATCACGTTGACCCGCAGTCGAGCCATCGACCGCCTACAAGCCTCCCACCATCAACTGCGTCGCCAAGCATCGCCGACCGACGGGACCGATCATGTCGCCATGCCCGGGCGATTTGAGAGTCCTGCAGACCAAGCATTACGAACCGTGATCAGCAAAATACTGGAAGATCTGCCGAAGGCGAGCCGACAGGCAATCGAATTGGCCTACTACGAGGGCCTTCTTCCCGCAGAAATTGCGGCGCGCGTCGATCAGCCGCTCGACGCTGTGCTCGCCCGCCTCAAGCTCGGCCTGTCGAAATTGCACAAATCCCTGGAGGCATACTGGGAACAGGATCTATCGGCATGACCCATCAGGATCTCGAAAATAACGTTCCGTTCTATGCAATCAACGCCCTTGAAAAGATCGAGCGACAGGCCCTGGAGGCTCATCTGCTTTCCGGATGTGTTCCTTGCCATACCATGCTGAAAGAGTACCAATCAGTCGCAGCGGCGCTTCCCTTTCAACTCAGGCTGGTCCCTCCGCCCCATGATCTCAAGACACATATCATGGGTGCTCGCACACTGTCGCCGGCAACGGAAGAGGCTGACCGTTCATCCACCCGACCAAGCCTTGAGCCCGGTGACTGGATGAATCACCTCTTCCCGCCATCTGCGTCCTCGGCGCCGTCCTTGGGATGGATACTGAGCATAGTGTTCCTGACTGTCCTCGGAATTCTGGCAGTCATGAGTTGGAACGCACCCCCTCAAGAAGCGACCTCCCAAAACAACGTCACTGAACTACAGATACAGGTGGAAGAGGCACATGCCAAGCTGGTCGCTCTTCAGCAACAACTGACAGAGCGGGAAGAGTCCCTTATCCGGACTCAGGAAGAGCTGCAGCGGCGTCTTACAGAACTGGCGGAAGTGAAAGACCAACTCATCCAACGTGAAGCCGAGGTGGATGACTTGAAAGCCCAACTCCCGCCACAACGCACAAGACCAACATCCCTACCGTAAGTGTTAGGGACAGCACTTGCTCGCCAATTCTCCACCAGTCTGTTCCTCACTCCTGTGCCTATGCTAGCATGCATGGTAAATATCGAACGCTCTAGCGTATCTCCGGCCATGCGATCCAACGACAATGATTCCCAGTTCATGGAGCTGGCGCTTCAACAAGCCCGACTTGCTCCCCGCGTGGGGGAGGTACCGATTGGCGCCGTGCTGGTCGTCGACAACCTTGTGATCGCGGCCGCTCACAACTATCGGGAGATCTCACAGGACCCAACCGCGCATGCTGAGATCATCATCATCAGAAGAGCAGCCGAGCAGTTGAAGACGTGGCGTCTCACCGACAGCACACTCTACGTGACGCTGGAACCCTGCCCTATGTGTGCCGGGGCCATTATGCAAGCGCGCATCGCAAGGCTTGTGTTCGGCGCCTGGGACCCCAAGGCCGGAGCCTGTGGTTCAATCCTCGACATTCCTTCTGAACGCCGCTTCAATCATCGAGTACAGGTGATCGGAGGCCTGCATGAGGAAGAAAGCCGGCGACTCCTGCAGGAGTTTTTCCAAAGCAAGAGAGCAATTCTTTCGGAACAGCGCAGGCCCTCACCGTCGGGCTCCGAGGGAAAGCCTGGTTTATTCTGATCTGTGTTCAACCTCCGCTCAAAATACCGAAGAGTCGAACGACGTTCGTTCCAGACTGAGCATGAGTCAGCACTTCATGAGGCCGGACCTCACCGTGGATACGACGAGCCAGAACCCGATGAGCAGAGCTTGCCCTGCTGTAAGTATCGGCGGACACATTACCCACAGACAACGATAGCGGAGATGTGAAAGATGGAGCCGTGGAAAGACAACGTACTGGTGAGAGCTCTCAACCTGTCCGGCATGTTCATGATCTGCATATTTCTCACAGATTGCTCTGTGAAGGGGACTTCGACGGAACGGGGAGCCTCTCAATCCCCTGTTCCCACTCAGGGAACGAGCGTAACCCGGTCCGGCGAAAGCGATTACATCGAGACATGCCGCACGAATGGCGTTCCCATTCCCCCAGATTGGGAACAATCCTCATTGGACTGGAAGAGTCACGGCGAGATCAAAACCATCCTGCTCACACCGAATAATCTGGAACAGGCTCCGGTTGATGAGACCTCCTTCGCACGCGTCTGGTCCTACGCGCCACCACGGGGGAGGGGTGCCTGCATCGCACTCGCCAGGAGTGGAGGGTCATTTCAAATCATCTGCCAAAGTGCCACGACTGGACACGCCTGTTTTTGGGAGAACGACCCAGCGACCTCTTACACAAGCTGGACGCCTGAGACAACCGAAATTCCTATCTCTTCACTCCACGACCCCGTTCAGGGATTTTCTCCGGGCACCGTCGCTTGCACCGAATGTCATCGTGGGAATAACGCCTTTCTCTATGCTCCTGACGACCCCACATGGGCCACCGTGCTGAGACCGGAGCCTCCTCGCCCGACATTTACGACCCGAGTTGAGCAATCTCCCCATCAGGGACAACTCATCTTCGGTTCAACAACCATCACGTATCCTCGTTTCATCCCGATCGGGGGGAAATCCATGACCCTCAATAATCCACTGCCAACGACACTGGGGTGTTCAGGATCCTGTCACGAGTTACACATTGAGATGTTCAGAAAGAATCATACAGCGGGAGGATACGTCAGAGCCCCGCGCCCTATGGGTCCAAACTGCGCGGCAAACTCGCCGCCAGATGATCCAACGAGGAATTGCTATCAGAAATAGATCCTGGCGATGCCGGCACCTGAGATTGACCTTCCATCACACTGCGCGTACCATGAATCCATGCAGCCTTCCAAAACTTCCTCCCCCACAAATTGGAGACTGAACGCCATCATCGCACGGTCGGTCGGTATCGTGGCCATCGCCCTGGGATTCGTGATTGGAATGTACGGCCTCGATCATCCTGAATCACATTGGCTTCAGACCGCACTTGGATTACTGGCGACCGGAATGATCGCCCAAGGGTATGCGCTCTACTGTTCGATCAAGCGAATACAACATCTGAACTCATGAGTCGAATCCTTCAAATTCGCCTCGCAAGCCGATACGTTTGAAACCAGCCGGTATAGTCGGCAAACCTCATCCTTTTCTCAAGCAGATCTCCGATAGACCGCCTCTCCTCATCATCGCCTCGCTTAGAACTCATCAAAGAGGCACAGCTGGCGAAGATGTCTTCTGCGTCTCCGCCATGCGGAACGACTACGTATGTTCACGGGTTTCGCTGAAGGATGGTTGGAGATTTGGAAGATCTCCGATGGGATCCAGGTTCCCACCAACTCAAAGTGTACCAAGTCCGTCTCTCGGAGCGACACACTCTCTGGCGAAACCCCCTTGATGCGTTTCCCCACTAGTCGATCCAGATATCGTACATGACAAGACCACTCTCCCGTCCAGTTAGTCCCCACATGGTGCACGACCGCAAGAAGCCCGGCCGGACTGCCCGACCAATCGGTGATCAGTCGGAGATAAGTGCCTTCTGCTATATCCTCGCGCATCATATAGTGTAACCCATGGTTACACCATTTAAAAGCATCCGTCAAGGTAATGGGTTGGAATAGTTAGGGCAGGTTGCCGAATGGTCACCAAATGCCAGTCGCTTACGGATCCAGACTTGACCGATATGGTGTGGGTTGGAACGGATTGGTCATGGACAATGCAGGATATCCCCTCATCAGGATACGATCCGTTTGCCGCCCATGAACCAGCTGAGGTCGCTACTGGAAGCGTCTCGTCTCTGTGGACCAACTATTATTGCACTTGTAATAGAAACTGCTCAGGTGGGCATTTGCGTTACGGTATCTGAATCATATCGTGTTTTCAAACAGCCCCCCTCGGAATCTTCACAACATGCTCATTCCTTACGGCAGCCGCACGCTCGGATGGGAACAGGTCATTCCGCCTATTCTCTTCCGATCTTTCTGGTTGGTCGCACCAGAAACTGAAGCAACTGGCCGTCTGTCGTTTTCGTCATCACGGAAACAGACCCAGACATGGGTTGACGGCGAATCTTCCACTCTCGGTACAAAACAACTCCGGCCACCATTGTTACGAGCCCACCGAGCAGCCACCAGGTCATCATGTGTCCTCCCAGATCGTCAGGCTCAACGCGCCCCGCACATATACAGAACTCAGATGGCTGTGGGGTATCCCACGACCACAAGCCTATATCTACGGCGCTGTTGCGTACAACTGGTCACAAGTTACGACCGACACCCTCCTCTTTTCTATCATAGTCGCATGAAATTGCATAACATCATGATGCAGCGGAACGCTTGGCTGGAGTGTCGATTGCCTCATTACACTTGCTATTCACAGGCATATCCCTGAGGAAACAGCACGCACATCACCTGGCCAATCACATGAATTTCTCTTAAAACGCGTCAATTGAGACCGCACATGATATCATTTCATCGAACGCTCGGGTTCCCAAGATCGGACTGTTATTGAGAGCTACAATCTCCAGGCGATGCCTTGCACCGTGAACCCCTTCCCATGACAACCCCCTCCCCCGGGCACCGAGATCTTCCACTCTACCCGACAACCTTGTCAAGACAGGTATTCAGAGAATAGATTATTGAAGTTGGCTCTAGCTTTCTCGACCAACCTGACAGGACGCTGTCCGGGTAAGTCTAAGACAGAGGGCACAGACTCCATCATTCAGGTTCATCCCGGTGCGATAACCGGCAACTGATCACAAACGAATATGACCCTAACTCCTATCCCCTTCTACATACTCTGCGGCTCGCTTGGTGCCGGTAAAACCACGCTCTTGATGCGACTGCTGGAACATTGGAAATCCCGAGGACAACGGACCGGTGTCCTGATGAACGAGGCTGGGTCGGTCAGTATCGATGGCCCTCGGGCCGGGACACTTGCCGAGCAGGTCATGAATCTCGCCGGCGGCTGTGTCTGCTGCGACACGAAGGAAGATCTTTCCTGGGGCATTGCGCAGCTGGTGCGCGACTATGCGTCGGATGTGTTGATTTTGGAATGTTCAGGCCTGGCCGACCCCGCTGAAGTGATCGATGCCGTGACTGATGCCTATACGGCACGGTTGACTTCGCTCGAACGAGTCATCGCACTTGTCCACCCGGTCTCGACGGAAGAAAGCCATTCCGGCGCCTATGTGACCACACAAGCGATCCGCTGCGCCGATGAACTGATCCTGAATAAGCGAGACCTCTATGTCCCAGGCCATTGGGAACAATTCCGCGCCGGAATCCTGGAACAAAACCCCTATGCGCGTCTATGGGAGACCTCGCACGCACGACTTAATGTAGCAGATCTCCTGACGACCTATCCGTCGACCCAACAACCAACATTGACCAATGTCGTGTTCAGCAAATCACGACCGGGGCATTCTCAACGTGCGGCCTACCACCCCGTTGCCACAACCATCCCATTGCCCGGTCCGCTGAACCGCCGGCGATTCCTGGCATGGATCAAGACAATCCCCAAGGAACTCGAGCGGGCAAAAGGCTATTTCCGATTTGCGAAAGAACCGGAGCTACAGGAATTTCAATATGCCCTGCCAGGACAGGCCACGATCTCCCCGCTCACGCTGTTGGATGAACCGGAACCGGCACTCGTGTTGATCGGACGGGGATATGACGTGGAGCGCCTACGGGCTGAGCTTTTAGCGACGGTGGAGAACCAGCTGAGAACCTCGTAAGAGTCAGGACCGGACTTCCGCTTCCTCGGCAGAAGGCACGACCGATTCCATCTTCATTCTGAACCTGGGCCATTGCAACAATGCCCAGGCCGTTCCTCCGCCGATCACCCCTCCAAGCATCCATCCACCAAGGACATCCGTCACATAATGGGCACCGATAAACACACGGGAAAACCCGACGACCGCCACGATCGGCCATGTGATCCATCCTGACCTGGGGTACAAGACGTGGAGGAACGCGGCGAGCGCTGCGGTATTGGCCGCATGATTCGACGGAAAACTGAACAACCCCCCGCAGCCGCTCGGCTCGATCTTCACCGCTTCGGTGAGCGCCCGACAGGGTCGGACCCGTTCAAAGACCCACTTGAGCTGCCCACCAAAGAAATCAGTGAGCCCGACCGCTGCCCCCAAAACAGGACCGGCCAACAGCGCTTCCCGCTTGTTAGTCCAGATCCAATAGACGATCGCGCAGGCACCGGGAAGATACAGCGTGCTGCGGCTTCCCATTTGGAGGAAGAAGTAGTCGGCAACCGCCGACTGACCAGCCAAGCCGTTGATGGCAAGAAAGAGGGATTCGTCCCAGGTCATAATAGGTCAACAGTCACAAGTCATTGGTCATTGAAAGAAGCATTATCAGGATTTTGTTTACTCCTGTCCAATGACCGTTGACAAATGACCAGTGACTGCTCTACCTGGTTCGAAAATGAATGCGGACCGTCAACTCACCGTCGATCGGATCATCGCCCTTCATTTGAGGATCGAATGTCCACCGTCCCAGCGCCTTGACCCCAGCCGTCGTCAACTCGCGATGTTTGCAAGGTTCCAAGACGACAACGCTGACCTTCGCATGCTTGGAAACCAACAAGCGCGCCTTCATCCAATCATCGATTTCCTGTCCGTTGAGCGACGGAGGAATAGCCGGCCAGGGAGTGGACCTGGCCACGGGGCCAAGTTGTTGATCCTTGTTCAGGGATAACCCATGGACATGGACCTCAGGCAACTCCAGGACATCTTCCTCATGGTCACTCTCGTGAGTGGCCTCGTCGCCAACCACAGCGTAAAGCACGGTCGGCCACGCCAAGAGAACAGCTAAGAGCAGTCTATAAATAGGTCGCATGAGTTCTCATTTTACGCTATCAACAACCGGATGCTCAAACGGGCCATACCTTCTCACCCCCGCGCGCCAAGACGCGGGTGACTCCGAAAGCCCGCAGGCTCCCGCTTATGCCTCCAAAGATTCTTCACCAGATGCCCAACAGGGTCATCCAGCAAGGCCGCAGGGAGCTCGCCGACTGAGGCGTACCCTTGTGGTACGTCGCAGGGAGACGGGCGACTGAGAACGATGCTGGTGACCTTGTTCGGCATCTGGTTAAAAGAACCACTGGCCTCGAAAGAAGAACGACCTCGGCATTCCGGCATGGGAGACACCGAGACCAATACTGCCTTCACCCTGGTTGATGAAGTACTTTTGATCCAATGCGTTCATGATATCAAACCCGACGACAAACTTCTGGCCGTGCCACGGCAAGGGAATGACATGGCTGATCGAAAAGTTATAAATCGTGTAGGTCGGACTATGGCTCGAGTTGGTCTTGGCACCCTCTTCCGCCGTCCGTAACCCCGATGCAAAGAGAACCTGCCCGGTGAAGGTCGTCCGATCGAGCAATCGGTAACTCAGAATCCCGGAGGCCGTCAGTGTCTGCTGATGGTCGCAATGGACACCGCTGCGCGAATTGATATCGGCGATTTCTTCAAAATGCACGAGATTATGCCCGGATTGCAAACCATAGCCCTTGCACTGTCCCCAGGCAATGTTCCCACGACCGGTCAGATTTTCCATGAACCAGACCTTGAGCGCGGCATCGGCACCTCTGGTCCATCCCCGTTCAAAGGCAATGTAGTTCAGCAA
>CAADGK010000142.1 GCA_900696515.1 uncultured Nitrosospira sp.
GGCGCCGGAACAAGAAGTAAGTTGCTGTGTCGACGTCGTCCCTGAGTGAGTCGGTCACACGTCCCTCAGGGACACACAAGTTCCTCCCGTCACTAGGAGTCCTCCTGGTGGCGGGAGGTCTTTTTTTTCTTGGCTGGTTTTCTTACCTCTGGTTTAAACCTGCACCGCTCCCTTATACCTATCAGCTGGTAGATGAGGGCGGGGTCTCAAAGTATCAGAACCTCCCGTTGCAATCATGGCCGGATTTGAAAATCAGTAAGTATGAGCTTCGAGTTCCGTCTCTGGAGAAGCCGATTGCGATCGCCTATCGTGCTGCGAGGGCCAATGGCAGTTCCATTTTACTGAACTGGGAAAGTCTGGTTTCTGAACCGGTCGGGTTTATGGGCGGAGAGCTTGCGGAGCTGGCCACCATCGGTACGGATATTACCCAACATGTTCCCAAAGAAGGTCTCATCCTGGCCTGGTGGGATATTTCACGGCAGCTTCATCTCTTGTCTGAACGGGAGACGTTATTTCAGTCGCATCTCGGGCAACCTCTGATCACGCCGTCATATTGGAAAGACCGTATTTCTGTTATCACTGAGTATGAGCGGCAGTTTTGGGGTGACCAGGGAAATAGGGAGGAAACGCTGAAATTTGAGCAATTTGTCGATGCGCTTTCATCCGAGCCCACGAAAGGCGCTGCGCGGCTTCGCGAATTAGCCGGAACGAGAGAAGCCTATATTGTGGTGCATCCGACGGACCTCTATAAAGTCGGCCTCCTTCGACCGGATCGGATTGAAATTGCGTTCAAGGATTTTCCTCTAACCGGGAATGTTCATGGGCTGGCCAATCAAGTGAAAGCTTGGATGAAGGAGTATGGCTACGACACTTATACCCTCCAGTCCCTTTCTGAAAAGGTGGTGCGGGCCTATTTTCTTAACCAGAGTAAGAATGGAAAAATTTTACTCGCTCAAATGTTGCCGTTGATGAATTCTACGCCTATCGACTTCGAAGCGTTGCAACTTGTCCATAAGCATGGCGGCTATTGGGTGTACAGGATTCCAGCTGCTCACAATCCTTCCTGAGTCTTGCAATCCAAAATATCGGGCTAGCAGTTCAGAATTTTCTCATGGTAAACTGACTCCGCCAGTAGCGAGTGCAGGTGAAAATGTTGTACGATCACAGTGTTCAGTATTGGGATAGCAATCAAACGGGTCTTATTCATACATCTATCGGAAAGGAGATGCCGTGAATTACCGCATTTTATCCGGATTGGCCGCTGCAGCGGTATTCCTTATCATGGCTGGGGTCGCTTCAGCCGACGGGACGTTCGAGGGCAGAAAAAAGTGTTTCAATTGCCATAAAGGTGAGGGTGAGGCCTGGGAGAAGACCCTGCATGGGAAGGCAATGGAGTCGCTCAAGCCTAGCAGAGGTAAGAAGAAAGACGAGGCGATGGTCAAGGCCAAGCTTGACCCTAAGAAGGACTATACAAAAGACAAGGATTGCGTTGGATGTCACGTCGATGGGTTCGGTAAGGAAGGTGGGTACGTCATCGAAGAGCCGGAGAAATTCTTAACCGGCGTTGGGTGCGAATCCTGTCACGGAGCAGGAAGTGACTACCGTAAGATTCACCGGAAAGCTGGCGAAGCCTACGAGAAGTCACAGAAAACCACCGAGCGTGCCAATTTGGTTGAGGCCGGGCAGGATTTTGAGTTTCAAGAAAAGTGCAATGCCTGCCATTTGAATTACGAAGGATCAGGGTGGAAGGGCGTGAAGAAACCCTATACTCCGTTCACACCGACCGTCGACAAGAAATACTCGTTTGATTTTGAGAAGTATGTGCGGGACGACAAGGCGATGCACACGCATTTCAAGCTTGCAGGGACATTCACTGGTCCTCCCATGCCGAAATTCCATGAGGAATTCCAAAAGAACGCCAAGCCGCCGGTGAAGTCTGATAAGGGTGGGGATGAATAACAATGCCAAAGCTCGGAACCTTAATAACAGGAGCAGTTCTTGGGATAGGGCTTATCACCGTGGTTTTTGGCGGTGAAGCTGCAATATCCAGGACTGAGTTTTGTATCAGCTGTCACTCGGAAATTTACCCCTACGAAGAGCTGAAGAAGTCCTCACACTGGGGCGCCATTGGGATGGATCCCGGATGCAAGGACTGCCATGTTCCGCAGGGGCTTTCAAATTTCCATAAGGCAGTATGGACGCACGTGGTGGACGGAGTTCCGTTCTTAATCAAGGAATTCACCACCGACTACTCGACGGTTGAAAAGTTCAATGAGCATAGGCCGGAAGCCGCATTCCGTGCCCGTATGAAACTCAAGGAATGGGACAGCCTTACGTGCAGGGCTTGTCACAAGAATACCAAGCCACCGGGAGCCTCGGCAAAGGCTGCGCATGCGAAGATGCAAAGCGAAGGAGCCACCTGTATTGATTGCCACCAGAATCTGGTGCATAAAAAGGTTCCAGAGCATGATCTGAATGCGAGCCTTGCCCAGGGGAAGCCGGTGATCAAGGAAGTGAAAAAGAAGGCAGACGACGACGAAGACGAGAAGGATTAGGGTTTTCTCAATCCTCCGTGGCGGACTTCAGTCACAAGGCCGTACATCATCACAGATGTACGGCCTTGCTCTTTCATGCCCACAAATATTTACTTCAATAAATAGTGTTAGTTTTCCGGTCCATTCAACCGGGGATCTGTGTTTTCAGGGGCTCCAGTCAGTGCCCGTTTTCTGAGTTTCTCACGCCATCGCAGGGAGAGTGCCTCGCAGTCGGCTAGGTCTTGCGCGGCCTGCAGATCTTGGACCTGGTGGTGCATCACCAGGTTTGCGGCTGATACGGTCCAGCGTGGATACGGACGTTTCCGAAGAACCAGTTGCTTCCCTGCCTGAACATGCCCCTCCCTGAGGACACGAAAATACCATCCGGTGCGACCTGTCTCCTGAACCCGCAGAGCCAGGTCCTTGATCCGCCAATACCGGGCCAGTTTCCAGCAGGGTTGTCGAGGCTGAGAAATTTGCACCGTAGCCTCTCCAAGTTGAAAGACGTCACCGATGCACACGTCCTGTTCCACGAGACCTTGTGTCGTAAAATTCTCTCCAAAGCCACCCATGGGCAGAGTCGTTAATCCGGGTGTTTGGCTCCAATAGGAATAATGCTCGTGCGGATAGACATTGACGGCTTTGTCTAGGCCGCCGTGATTGGCAAGATCCGCTTGTCCATCACCTGCAAGATTGAGTGCTCCCAACCAAATCGATTCAGCGGTGGACTTCTTGAGGAAGCCGGTAGTCCACTCTTGTCGTGAACCGGAATGATCTGAGGCCTGCAATGAGGGCATCTGTTGCGGAAGGCCGACTTGTAGGGAGAGAACCGTAGCGGTGAGATCTGCGATCACAACAACCACCTCATCCGGAGCACCTTTGTTTGTGGATCGTTCATGGTCACATGGGGATCATCGAAGGCGCGGTTCTGACAGGTTCACAATTCGCCGATCCTCTTCAAACCCCATCCGGACTTGTACCAATGGGAGAGCCGTTTCATCCCGCGCAAGGTTGGACCGGCTCCGCCGATCGCCACGGCATCCACGAGGCAATACCAAGCCCCTGCGCCGCTCGGAGGATTTCCTTGAGGCCATCCCAAGAGCGGATCGATGGCGGCCCACTCCCAGGCACCCACAGCGGTGCCGATTAATTCGAGCCAGGTCGTAATGAAAAACGCTGCTAAATAGACCATGGGCGAGCGACCAATTAACAGCCAAACTAAAAAAATAGCAAACAACAAAGCCCCAACCCAATCCCCGCGATCTGGATGGCCGCTGACTCCCCAGAGCGACCAGCTTCCCCACACTGCAATGACAAACAGGGTGATTTTCCCTGGGTGCCGGACAAACAAGGCGGATCGTGCCAGTGCAACCGCCGTGAGGTAGACCATCCCATGTCCAGGCGGAACGTAGGCCGGCACATTTTCAAAGCGGTAGGTGTAGCCTCCCATGTAAATAGAGGCGAAGTGCTCGCCAATGGTTGCGAAGAGGACTGCAATGGCGACTTGTGTTCTTGTTTCTCGATTCTCACCGATCAGTAAGGCGGCGAGAAAGATCCATGCGCAGGCGCCAAGAAGTTGTTGCCGTTCGACGCTGGCACTGATCTCCATGAGGCAACTGACCGCCACGCTGAAGAAGGTGAAGGCGGCAATGGCGTAATCCCTTACTCGGTGGCTATCGAGCGTAGTGGAGCCAGGGAAATGGCGGACGGCGACTTGAGCAGCAGAACGAAGCCACCGTGATAAGGGAAGAGGAGTTGATGGGGCATCCATGTGTCTTACGATGTCTTTCTGGAAAGTACACTGCCGTGTGCTGTGCCCCTATCTATTGGCCTCGTTAAACGTGAACTCAAATGCTTCTCGTCATAATACAGGAGCCGGAAAAGGCGGGCAAGTTTGTGAGTGGTCAGTGTGCATGGACGGGTAGTTCTGGGCGAAGCGCGAACAGATATTGGCGAGGACATGAACACTGGCCGTCCCTCGTCCTTAACCGAGTTACGAAGGACCAAGGGGCGGCCTCTGTTCAGGAAAACAGGTACTTACTTCTTGATCTGTTCCGAAAGAAATCGTTCAAGGCCGACCTGGTCGATGGTTCGCAGTCTTGTCTCGAACCAATCAATATGGCCCTCCGTGTCCTCAAGCATGTGCTCCAGCAGATGTCGCGTGGTAAAATCGCCGACGGTGGCACAGTGAGCAATAGCCTTGCGAAGCAATTCGACGTCCTCGCGTTCAAATCCGAGGTCAGCTCGAAATAACGCCGCCACATCTTTCCCGTGGGTCACAGGTTCCAGACGTTCCATCTCCGGAATGCCGTTTAAATAGAGGATATGATGTACGAGTCCGGCTGAGTGCTGCATTTCGTCGTTCGCGAGATGGCTGTAATATTCATGAAGTCGATCATATCCCCAGTTTTTACAGAGGCCCGCATGCAGCAGGTACTGATGTATGGCGGTCAGCTCGGCAGTGAGTACGTGATTGAGTTGTTCCAGGACACCTTCTTTGGCCTTCATGATTTTCCTCAAGATTCTTGTTTGATCTGTTCGGTAAGGTAGTTCTCAAGCCCAACCTGTTTGATGGTTTCCTGTTGGGTCTCGATCCAATCAATATGCGCGTCGACGTCCTTCGCCATATCTTCCAACATGTGTCGAGTCGTGAAGTCGGTCACTTTCGTGCAGTGAACGATTCCCTCATTCAGCAGGGCCAGCATCTCCTGTTCCGCCTTCAAGTCTAATTTTAGTTGTTCCGGCACGGTCTCGCCGACTTGGACCGTGTTCATGCGCTGCACATTTGGCACTCCTTCCAAATAGAGGATATGGCCGATCAGTTCATCGGCATCCTTCATCTCATCGATGCTTCGTTTTCGTACCTTGCCGTGGAGCCGTTCATAGCCCCAGTTCTCACACATCTTGGCATGAACGAAGTATTGATTGATCGCCGTCAGGTCTGCGGTCAAAATCTTATTCAGAATCGTGATAACCCCTTCTTTTGCCTTCATGATGAACGCCCTCCTTTGCGTGTCAGCTTCATGGACTGTTCTCATTATCAGCACGTCTCAGCGTTGTCGTCAACCCAAGAAATATATCCATTTCGAGTTTATCTCTCAGTGTCGATGAAATGAGTTCTCAGTATTGCAAGGCGCCGACTGTGGGACTCATGGCTATTTCTGGTCCGAAGCAAGGTCGAGCCTTCGACCTCGCTCAGAAGCGATCCGGAACAAAAGTCGATGGATCGAGACATGAAACTATCTCGACAGAACATTTGAAGCATGAAAGGGCTACAGGCTAGAAGCTGTGAGGTTAGAAGTTGGAGATGTACTTCTCGCACCTCGCACCTCGGACATCCGTCCGAGACCGGTACAGACCCCATCGTGCAGGTTGGACCTGTTCAGTTTCTCATGCCGTGAACTGTTGCATATAACACCGGAACCCCTGGGTCGAAGGGCGAATGATGCATCGACGACGGCAGGAGCCGTGTTCGTCAATCATCATGTGGGTTCGCGTGGACATAGTGCTTTTGAGGTAAGGATTCCGGAAAGTCGGGCCAAGGGCAGACAAGCTGCGATGGCAGTGGGTGATTGGAGAACGCCACGGACCTCCGTTTACGAGCAACTTTTTCTGTAGGCTTGCGGAATCCAGAGCAGGTCATCGCGAATTGTACCGTGAGCGAGTACTTGAAAGAGTCGTTTGCGGGGTGGTACATTTTCCAGATCCCAATTGCCTGGAATATTAACAGTTAGTTATTGAAGTCATGATGAAGCAAACAACGCGCATCGGTGTCCCGCTCTTTCTGCTTGCAATCACGGTGTTCTTCAGTCCCGGACTTGTTGCCGCGCATGGGAATGTCTCCATCGAGGAGGATATTTGCGTACGCAAAGTTGGTGGGAATATGGTGCATTTGAGCGCCTATCAGCCACAGATTGAGCCGAAGGCCGAGTACTGTACGGACATTCCGGATGTCGGTGATACCTTTCTGGTTGTGGATCTTGTCGATCCGGGCCTCCGTAACCTTCCGGTTGGCGTCAAGATCATTCGCGGAGTCAATGAAAACGAGCAAGACGAAGCCAAGACGGTTGCATATTGGAAGCCTGTCTCTCATCCGGATGGGATCCTCAGGGGCGAAGCGCGATTGGAGAAGGGCCTCTACAAGCTGATTATCACGGCCGAAGGCCTGAGCCCTTCGGCGTATTTACTGCGAGTGCAACAGGTTGATTATTCGAAGCTTGGGCGTTCGGCCCTCGGGCCGCTCGCATTG
This sequence comes from uncultured Nitrosospira sp., assembly GCA_900696515.1. Classification (GTDB taxonomy): domain Bacteria; phylum Nitrospirota; class Nitrospiria; order Nitrospirales; family Nitrospiraceae; genus Nitrospira_D. Next base: position 6,784 of record CAADGK010000142.1, read on the forward strand.
TTGCTGGTGCTTGGTGTCGTGGGGTATGAACTCTCAAAGTCGAGCCGGATACGAAGTTGGTGGGCGTCTCGCCGGCGTTCGTGAGGAACGAGACGGGCTAATGGGGATGTTGTTGCAGTCACTTCACTTTTCCACAGAGGGATCATTTATGCGGCCTTTCGTCTATCTTAAGCGGACTTTTGCATGTGTGGTATGTGTCCTGGGCACCTTCGTCTCTACGCAGGTCTATGCTCACGGCGGACTGTCCATGGCTGAGGACATGTGTAAATTGACGGTCGGCCCATATGTGATGCATTTTAGTGGCTATCAGCCGGAAAGTACGCAGCAGAAGCAATTCTGTGAGGACATTCCCGCAACCGGGCACACGATCGTTGTGTTGGATTATATCGAGAAGGAACTTCGCAGTCTCCCCGCAGAAGTCCGGATCATCAAGGACACGGGCTCGGAAGACAATCTTGAAGCTAATACCGTCTTTCATCTTCCGGCTAAAGTCTACGCCAATGGTTCCATTGATTTTAACCATACATTTGAGCAGCCCGGGAAATTTGTGGGCATCGTGACTGTGGGGGAAAAGGGAGAGCACGTCTCAAAATTTCCGTTCTCGGTAGGGGAACCGAAAGTCTTTTCAAAATTTCTGAACATTTATATGATTCCTGTCGCTGCCGTGCTCATTGTTGGGGGCATTGTCTTTTTCATGCGGGATCGGGGGAAGTCTTCTCAGGGTGCGACCTCCTAGTACGGGTAGCATGGATGTTACGGGCGCCATATAGTACGGAAAGAAGAGGTTCTACGATGTTTTCTCGAGTTCTGGTTCGTGCGTGGATCTGTTGTTTGTTCCTGTTGGTCGCAGCGCCGTTTCCGGCGATGGCCCAGCACGGGCATGAATTGGCCGCCGATACCTGTGTGCTCCACGTCGGCCCGTACAAGATGTATTTCCATAGCTACCTGCCGGATATGTACTACGACAGGCAGTTTTGTCAGGAGCTTCCCGCTGCCGGAAATGCGGTTCTGGTTCTGGATTTTGTGGAACATGAGCTCCGTTCGATTCCTGTTGAGGTGAGAGTGATCAACGATACGGGTTCAGAAGGGAACCTTGAGGCCTCCACGATTGCGCATCTTCCTGCCAAGGTCTACCCGACCGGATCCATCGATGTGAAGTATAATTTCGACAAGCCCGGTAAGTTTGTGGGCCTTGTTTCGGTCGGTGATAAGCAGGAACATATGACTCGGTTTTCATTTTCAGTCGGTGAAACAGGAACAGTCTCACATTTGATGCACTACATCACGGTTTTTATACCCGTGCTGGTCGGTCTCATTATTGCGGTGTACTATACCTTTCGTGATCGTCGGAAACCTTCACAGGCCGCCGTATCATAGGCATCACGTCTGATACGGAATCCATCATTTGAAGGACTCACGATGCCGAACATTCAATGGAATCTCGATGGGCAGGTGGAGGTCGGATGAGCGCATTACCGAATAAGCGCCGGGGGCTACTGGTCTCTTTCTTTCTCATAGCGGCGCTGGCTTTGGGAATGCCTGCCACTTCGGCGCTGGCCCATTCGATGTTGGTGAAGGCAGAGCCGCCCCGGCGGGCAATCCTTACCAAGTCACCAAATCAAGTGCGTTTGTGGTTCAATGAGAAGATCGAGGGAGATTACGCGTCGCTGATCGTCCTGGATGACAAGAAGCAGTCGATCACAGATGTCAAGCCGACCCTCGCACCCGATGATCCCAAATCAATCATCCTGCCGTTGCCCGAATTGCTCCCGGGCAAATACTCCATCAAGTTTCGCGTCCTGTCGGTAGACGGACATGTCGTCGAATCGTCTTTCGACTTCATGGTGAAGGGCGAAGCACACAAAAAATGATCGAGTTCGCTGGTGCGCTGTTTCGTGGTCTGCAGCTTGTGTCTTCCATGCTGCTGATCGGCGGGTGTGTGTTTTTGGCCATCGCCGCCCAGCAGAGCTTGAGCCCTGGATTCTCTTGGCAGGCTCGCCTTCGCAAGACCTTCCCATGGTTGGCCATCGCCCTCCTCGTCGGTTTATTCGGTCTGCTCGCTACCACGACCGCCCAAGCGACCGGTGTTTCTGATAATGCGTGGAACTTGCAAGCCTGGATGGACTTTTTGCAGAAGACGAGGGTCGGATTCATTTGGATCCTGCGTGCTGCGAGTGCGCTCGCCGTCCTTACGGTCGTGCTGTACATTCGGAGTTCGCCTCCGGCGCAATGGCGGTACATCATGGGGGCGGTTGTCGGTGCGCTGCCCCTGGTCTTGGGTTCTCTTGCGAGTCATTCCGCAGCGGAGGAGCAGGCCGTCTTGGCGACGGTGATCTATGCCCTGCATCTGATCGTCGCGAGCATCTGGTTCGGCGGCCTTCCGGGAGTGATCCTTGTCGCCTCTACCACGGTAACCGGCCCGATGAGCGAAAGATCCCGTGCCGGTGAGGTGTTGAGCAGATTTTCAGCCTTAGCACTGTACACGATGATTGCCATCGTCGTCTCAGGTCTCGTCGTGGCCAATCTCATGATCGACACCAATTATGCCGGACTGGTCGCGACAACCTACGGGTGGCTCCTCATCACGAAACTGACGCTGCTGGCGATCATTCTTTCGATCGCCTCACGCGCGAAGTCAGTGTGGGTGCCCGCGCTGAGCCAAGGTTCTGATATCGCCGCGGTCGGCGGACAGAAGCTCCGGTCTTGGGTGAGAATTGAATTCGGTCTGGCCATTGTGCTTGTCATCGTTGCAACGGTTCTGGCCAATGCCGTGCCGGCCAAGCACGATGTCATCGATCATTGGCCCTATCCGTTCCGCTTTTCAATCGATGCCAATTGGGTGGATCCGCTTGTGCGCACGATCGTCCTGACGGGCCTCGTATTCGTCGTGACAGCCGGAATCGCGATCGTGCTCGGTCGGAAGAAGCAGTGGGCGCTCTCATGGCGGATCGCGATTCCAACCGTCTTGGGTATTCTCGGACTCGGCGCGACGCTCTATCCCCTTTCCGTGCAATCGTACCCGGAAACCTATCGGAAAACTCCGGTTCCGTTCGATGCTATCTCGATTGCCAACGGCGCGGACCTCTTCGCAGCGAATTGTATTCCTTGCCATGGACCTCAGGCAAAGGGGAATGGTGTGCTGGCAAAAGCGTTACCAAAGCAACCGGTCGATCTTCTCACGGAACCGCATACCGCCATGCATACGGCGGGTGATTTCTTCCATTGGCTCACCTATGGACGATTCAACGGAGTCATGCCCGCCTTCGGTGAGAAGCTTTCCGAAGAAGAGCGGTGGGACTTGCTGAACTTTCTTCATGCTAATAACCGAGGGTACCAATCGAGAATCATTACCCCCCGTATATTGCCGGAGCAGCCGTTCTTGGCGACGCCGAACTTTTCATACGGTGCGCACGACGGCTCAAGCGGTACATTGAAAGATTTCCGCGGCAAGCAAGGCTTACTGCTCGTTCTCTTCTCCTGGCCGGAGTCGCGTGAGCGACTCGAACGGCTCCGTTCTCTCGCGGGCGAGATCGTGAAGAATAATGCGGCTATATTGGCCGTCCCGATGACGGATTCGCCTTCCGATGACTTGGCCGCGGTTGTGCGGGATATGCCGTTCCCGGTTGTGACGCAGGGTGCGCGCGAGATTGCCGGAAGTTACGCTCTGTTCAGGAGGACGCTTTCTATTCCTGATCTGTTTGGAGAAGGGACGAGACCGAAGCACATTGAGTTTCTTTTTGATCGATTTGGATACCTGCGGGCCAGGTGGATCCCTCAGGGGGATGGGGCCGGCTGGACGGACGTCGCCCTCTTGACGCAACAAATCACACAACTCAATCAAGAGCGAGAAATTCTCCCACCTCCTGGCGACCACGTTCATTGACAACCGCTTTCCCTGCGTGGGGATCTGTATGACGGCCAGCCGCACTGGTCAGAGTCGACCTATCCGCTCGGTGGTAACAGGAGGTCGATTCTGGCTAGGCTCAATCCATCAGTCTCTCTAATCAACCTTCAACCTTCTGTGCTCTGAGTAGGATCTTCCCTGTCTATGCAGGAAGCTATGGACGGGACGCGGTCGGACTTTGCCGACAACGCGTGATAGCTGAGAAGGGAATGAGACAGCTCTTCAATAAGTCAGGTGTCTCTCACGTTCACTCGCTTACCCCTACTAATGTGTGATCTTGACTTCCCAGATTCTGGAGGAGTATACCTCAGGCACCTGACTAAGACCTTGGTTTGAACTATAGAGTAGGGATTGGTTGGTCTTCTTCATGATATCTTCATGATATTTTTCTTGACTCATCTTAAAGCTTTGTCGGATACTTGCGGACCTTTTGGGGGCTCCATCGTGAAAATTCATACAGTGTTTGCGATGGGGGTTGTGTGTTTGGACTATGGTAATCAGTAGTTGCGCGTTTTCATTTAAAACAAGGAGGTAGCGGACATGGCAGCTGACAGTTCCGGGCGGGGCTATGACGTCTCGCAGTGGTACGATTCGAAGCCGGTGAAGATCGGCTGGTTTGCGATGTTGGCGATCGGGGTGTTTTGGGTGGTGTATCAGCGGACCTTCGGGTATTCGCACGGGTTGGATTCGA
>CAADGK010000143.1 GCA_900696515.1 uncultured Nitrosospira sp.
ACCACGATTGAGCTTGGACCAGAAAGCCTGATACTCAGGGCTGTTGACATAGGCAGGCTGGCAGAACATCCGGTGGTGCTGCCCCTTGATCTCTTCCAACCGATACCCCAGCGTCTTCAAAAAGTTCCCGTTCGCCGTCAGCACCGTCCCATCTAAGTTGAACTCAATTACGGCTTGACCACGACTGATCGCATCCGTGATGCCCTTGACTTCGGCATTCATGGACGCAAGTTCCGCCGCCTTGACCCGTTGCGCCTCATCCGCCTGTTCGAGTTTGCGGCCCATCTCGTTGAACACATCGGCCAGCTTCCCGATCTCATCCTTGGTCCCCACCATGGCCCGGGCCGAGAGATTGCCGCTTCCCAGGGCTTCCGCGGCCTGCAACACCGTCCTGAGGTTTCGCGCGATGAACCGGGCCAACATCGCCCCGAAGGCCAACCCCAGGAGCACCCCGACGACATTGATGGTCAGTAAGACAACCTTGATGGTCTCATAGCGGGACTGGGCCTCTTCATATTGCTGTCTGGCATTGGCCTGCGTCAGGTCGACGAGTTGCGTCACGCTCTTCAGCACCGTCTCGTACACCTGTCTCGTTTCGTGCCCCATGCGCGACATCGCCTCGGCCTGTTTGCCCTCTACCGCAAGCTGCATGCTCTTCGATCGGCTCTCCCTATAGGCCGTCAGATTGGCCTCGAACTCCTGAAAGACCTTCCGCATGGCGTCCGACGTCATCAATTGCTCGAACCGGGCCTTGTTCTCATTATTGGCCTGAGCCAGTTCCTTGACCTTGTCTATCGCCTCTTGTTGGTCGGCCTTGTTGGTGGCGGCCACTGCCCGCAACACCCAAAATCGAACCATCGTCAGATTCGTTTGAATCTGGGAGGCTTCGCGCACCATCGTAAGCTGAACCTGATACAGATTCTCGCTACTGGCGTTGATTTCCTTCAGATTATAGAGACTGAGCATGCCCAGCCCTGTCATGATTGTTCCAACCACGACCGAACCGGTCATGAGTTTGACCATCAGCGTCTGATTACGAAACCACGTCAGCATTGTTCCTCCTCCGAGTCTGAGTTTCACGTATCGCGTTCTTCACGCGAGACTTGCGAGACGCGCGAGAAAAGCGTATCGGGCAAGATGCGTGATCTTCGCGAGTCCCGCCTGTCGCGCTCGCCTCGCTGAGTCGGCGAAGCGGGCTTGTCTCGCGCACCCTTCACGTTTCACGGCTTTTTCTTCCCGCTTCACGCCCCCTAGCCCTTCTCCGTGACAAACCTCTCTTCTATCGGTCTTTTCTCGATGGAGCTGGAGTCCTCGCTTGCTCACGTCCTGCGGCTCAACCCAATGTCATCCCACTCCAGCGGGAACAATAAAAAAGCGCCTCCGTGAGCCTCTTCTGGAGAGTCTCGCGGACGCGCCTTCAACCGGCAGGTCTTGCTCCTGCCCGCTCAGGCGGTTTGAGCCTTTCGCTCAGACCGACACCCGACGTGTGATGCCGACAATGTTATCGGTTGGGGATCGAAAAACTTGACCTTCCTGTCCGAGAAAGGACGCGTGAGGCGTCTCGCGTGCTTCACGCGAGACTTGCGAGACGCGCGAGAAAAGCGTAACGGGCAAGATGCGTGATCTTGGCGAGTCCCGCCTGTCGCGCTCGCCTCGCTGAGTCGGCGAAGCGGGCTTGTCTCGCGCACCCTTCACGCTTCACGAACGACGCTTCACCTTCCCTTCCCCTCGCTTCACGCTTCACGTCCTGTTCTCCACGTTTCACGATCGTCCCGCATGCGCCCTGACCGATCCGGTCTCATCGTACACATCGTGAATGATACCTGCCACGGACTCCCGCAGCTCGGTCACCGGCGGCATCATGACCTTGTCTTCCTCCGTGACGTCGATCTTGAACTCCAGCACGCGCTGCCGCAACTCTCCGGCCTGCATCTTGAGCGACTGGCTGGCGCTGGTGGTCTCCTCGACCAGCGCCGCGTTCTGCTGCGTCATGGTGTCCAACGCCATCACCGCCTTGTTGACCTGATCAATCCCGCTCGCCTGCTCCTGTGACGCCGTGCTGATATCCGCAATAATATCGGTCACGCGCTTGACCGAACTGACGATCTCCTCCAGCCGCTTCCCCGATTGGTTCACCAGCTCGCTCCCGTCGTTCACCCGCTGAATCGACTCATTGATCAACCCCTTGATCTCCTTCGCCGCAAGGGCCGAGCGTTGCGCTAGATTGCGGACCTCCGCCGCCACCACGGCAAACCCCCGCCCGTGCTCACCCGCCCGCGCCGCTTCCACCGCGGCGTTTAAGGCCAAAAGATTCGTTTGAAAGGCGATCTCGTCGATCACCGTGATGATATCCGCGATCTTCTTGCTGCTCTTGTTGATTTCTCCCATCGCCTCGATGGCCCTGACCGTGACGGCGCCGCCCAGATCGGCCGCTTCGCGGGCTGCGGTGGCCAGCTCATTGGCCTGTTTGGCATTGTCGGCGTTCTGCTTGACCGTGCTGGTCATCTCTTCCATGGACGCGCTCGTCTCTTCCAGTGAGCTGGCCTGCTCGCTCGTCCGTTGCGCCAGATCTTCATTGCCCCTCGTAATCTCCTCGGCTCCGCTCGCAACCGACTCCACCGCTTCACGCACCGCCACTAACGTCTCACTGAGCCGGGAGAGCCCGCTGTTCAAACTCGTCTTCATCTGTTCGAACTCGCCCTGGTAGGTCCCCGTCATAGTCTTCGTCAAATCATTGCCCGCCAGGGCAGTCAACGCCGTCATGGCATCGCGCAGAGGGGTCGCCACGGCATCCAGCAGTCGATTGAAGTTCGCCGCAAGGTCTTTCGACGAACCGCGCAAGTGATCGAGCCTGATCCGATCCGACAACTGCCCTTGCGCCGCGGCCTTGATCAACTTCTCCACCTCGTTCTGCGCCTGTTTCTGACCGGTGATATCCGTAGCAAGTTCCACCACCTTCAACGGCCGCCCCATCTCATCCGTGACGGGACAGTACGAGGCCTGGATCCAGACTTCCTTGCCGCTCTTTCCAAGCCGCCGGTAGATGCCCGAATCGAACTCGCCCCGGTTCAAACCGCTCCAGAATGCGTGGTATTCAGGGGTGGCCGTATCGGCCGGATCGCAAAACATGCGGTGGTTGCGCCCTCTGACCTCTTCCAGGGTATAGCCCATGGTGGCAAGAAAATTCTCGTTCGCCGTCAACACCGTGCCGTCAAGGCTGAACTCGGCCATCGAATAGATACGGTTGATCCCGTCCAGAATCCCCTTCATATTGTGTCGCGCCGTCTCGGCCTCGGTAATGTCGTACCGTACGCCCAAATATTTCCGCGGCTTGCCGGTCGTTTTGTCCATGAACGGCGCGATCACCGCATCGACATAGTAGGGCGTGCCGTCCTTGGCCCGGTTCTTCACGATGCCACGGAATATCTGCCCTCGTCCGATCGTGGCCCACATCTGCCGGAACACGTCTTTGGGCATGTCCGGATGGCGGGTGGTGTTATGCCCGTGGCCGAGCAATTCCTCCTTCGGGTATTTTGAAACCTGAAGAAATTTGTCATTCACCGTCACGATCGTCCCCTTCAGGTCGGACTCCGACACAATACTGGTCAGATCCATGATGCTCTGCCGAACGGCGAGTTCTTCGCGTGTCTGTTCCAATTCTTGCTGGATCGCCGTGTCAACGGTCACAAAGACCGCAACGATCCCCGGCTTTCCCATCGGCACATACGTCGCGTGCACCCAGACGACTGCTCCATCCTTCGCAAGATACGGATGAAGCGCGGACTCGGACCGGCCGCTGCGTAGTGTGTCCCAGAGGGCTTGATAGACCGGGCCGTCCACGAAGTCCTTCTCGCAGACCACCCGATGGGATCGCCCCGTGATCTCAGTCAGGCTATAGCCCAGGAGACGGAGAAACCTCGCATTCGCCCCCTGCACGGTCCCCTCGGCGTTCAGTTCAACCATCGCCTGAGTCCGCTCCAAGGCCCGGCCGTAGGCGATCTGATTGACCATTCCCCTCATGTCTTTGAACAGTGCCATAGCAGTCTCCCCCTTCATCCCAAAGAAATATTCGGGCGGCTTATTGAATATCCGCGCGCCCTAGCCCCGGCCGGCTGTTCATGGATCGTCGAACGCGTATCGGTCGCACCGCATAAAAAAAGCGCACTCCCGATGCCCTCCTCAGAGGACACGGAACTGCGCCTTCAACTGGCAGGTCTTGCTCCTGCTCGCTCAGGCGGTTTGAGCCTTTCGCTCAAACCGACGGCTATTGTCTTGTCCGGCACTCTATCGGCAGGCCGGGGAAAAACATGAGCGGGAGAACGAGGTTTCACGTTTGAGGTTTCAGGTTTCATGTTGTCAGAAAACATGAAACGTTAACATGAAACTTGAAACAAGAAACTCGAAACTCCTTTCCGTTTCAGGTGGTCCAATAACTCGAAACTCGAAACTTAAAACCTGAAACTCATCCATCTTCACGCCTCTTCCCGCAGCAACTGTTCGATTTTTTCCCGTAAGAGGCCAAGATCCTTGGAGCGGAAGGAGTTTTTGGTCTTCGCGAGCACCTCGACCGTCCCCTCGAGCGCACCTCGATAGGCCGTGAGTCTGGGGCACTCCATCATCCGGCACACATCGGTCGGCGCGTCTGCACGGCCCTGAAATTGACTCGTCAGCACGGACCGGATCCGGTCGGACAGCACGGCCATCTGGGTGAAGCTCTGCGCGAGATAGGTATCCAGCGACCAAGCCAACTCCGACTCACTGGCGCCGCTTCCGATCGGCGGGAGATCCTGCTGCAAATGTTCCAGCGATGTGACCAGCCGTTTCGCCTCCTCACGCACGGCGGCGGTCATCCGCAACATCGTCGTTTTTTTCACCGCCTCCCCCACCGCCCGGCGCAGATCCGGCCAATCCACCGGTTTCAACAAATAATCCGTGAAGGAGAGCCGCAGAGACTCCACGGCGGTCTGGACGGATGGATACCCCGTCACCAGGACGATCGGCAGCATCGGGAAGCGGCTGCGGACGTCCCGGAGAAATTCAAACTGCATGTTCCCCGGCATGCGGATGTCGGACACGAGCACATCGTGCTCCTTCGTCAGCAATCGACCGGCCTCAGTCGAATCCTCCGCGCAATCGCACTGATAGCCCTCCTGCTCAAAAAGCCTGGCCGTTGAGCGCCGGAAGGTCTCCTCATCGTCCGCCAAGAGAATTCTCGGTGCATCCATCAACATGGGTTAGGACCTCCTTGGTGATTAAACACGTTTCTGGTTTCAGATACTGGTTTCGAGTTTCAAGTTTCAGGTTATCGGAAGCTCTGTTCCGGCAACATGAAACCTGAAACAAGAAACTCCTTTCCATGCGACACTTCACATCCCGAATTTCAGGCTGTCCGACGACTCGAAACTTCAAACCCGAAACGTTAAACCTGAAACTCGAAACCTGAAACATTAAACCTTTACTCCCACCCTGTCGCGCGGCAAACGCAGCGTGAACGTCGATCCGCGATGCAGTTCCGTCTCGACCTCGATCGTCCCCCCCAGCGCCTGTACCAGGCTCTGCGAGACGGACAGGCCGAGTCCCATCCCCTTCTGATCGCGCCCCGTCTTCGTCGTATAGAACGGGTCGAAAATGTGCGGCAAGTGTTCAGGATCGATACCGGCCCCCTGGTCGCTCACCGCCAACCGGACGCCATCGGTCTCCTCCCGCAGACTGAACACGATGGTCCCCCCTTCGGGCGAGCACTCGATGGCATTGCTCAACAGATTCAGCAGGACCTGCATGAGATCCCCTCGCGGCAGACACAGCCATTGGACCGAGGCCATCAGATCGACGTCGAACTTCAGCCGCCGCTGCTGCAGCAGCGGCATGAGCAGCGCCTCCAGATCCTTCACCAGGGTCCAGACATCCACCGTCTCGTCCACGCGAGTTTCCGGTCGGCAGAGTTGATACATATTCTGGATGATCGACGCCACGCGCGCAATCTCACGGTCGATCAGCGCGGCAAACTCGGCGTTGGGATGGGCCGGATCGATCGCCTGCCGGACGAGCGTGAAAGCGTTCTTGATCCCCGCGATCGGGTTGTTGATCTCATGCGCCACTCCGGCCGCGAGCCGGCCCATTGCCGCCAGCTTCTCCGTCTGCGCCCGCTGGGATTCCAACCTGGCAATGTCCGCGCTCCGCTCGGCGACCTGCTGCTCGAGCGTTTCCAAATAACGCGCTCGCGCCTCCTCCAAATGTTTGCGTTCCGTGATATCGCGTCCCGCCACAAGACGGACTTCCTTCCCTCGATAGTGATGGGGTCTGACCACGACCTCGCCGGGGAAGGTGCTGCCGTCCTTGCGGCGTCCTATCGCCTCATAGGGTCCTCTCACCCCGGCCTGCATCTTCGCAATCACGATGTCGCGAGACTCGTCGGCAATGAGATCCAGGATCGATCGTCCGATCAGTTCTCCCGGCTGATAGCCGAACATCCGCTCCAACCCTGTATTCACCTCCAGCAATATCCCCTGATCGTGGATGGCGATGCCGTCAAACGTCGCCTCCGTCAGCAGCTTGTACCGCAACTCGCTCTCTCGTAGGGCTACCTCGGCCTGCTTGCGATCGGTGATGTCGCGGATGATCGCGCACGCCATTTCTTGTCCATTGAGCACATGATGGGTAGCGGTCACCTCGACCGGATACACCTCTCCGGACTTACTGCGGTGCCTGCTCTCCATCCACCGCTGGCCCGCTTGCCTAAATTCCTCCCACTCGTTTCTCCACGCTCCGCGGGAATAGTCCAGATCAATGTCCATCACGGACATCGCCAGCAACTCCTCCTTCCTGTACCCCAATCGGCCACAGGCCGCTTCATTCACATCGAGAAAATGTCCGTCCGGCGAGACGAGGAAGATTTGGTCTGAAGCATGATCGACGGCAAACTGCGTCAGCCGCAACCGTTCGACCATCTCTTTATGCTTCGTCACGTCCATCAGGATGCAGCAGAGTTTCACCTTGCCGCGCTCATCGTGCATCAAGGAGACGACATCCCTGATCCAGATGATCCGTCCATCGCTGGCCCTCATCCGGTACTCCATCTCATGGTTCAGGCCCCGCTTCGTCATATCCGCGCAGTATGCAATGACTCGCTCACGATCATCCGGATGGAGATGGTCACGAAAAAACAAAGGGTCGTCCATCCACAATTTCGACGGGTACCCGATGATGCGTTCCGATTGTGCGCCCACAAAGGTGATCCGGGATGCTTCAGGGTCAAACTCCATAATGATCCCGTCCACTGAGTTGACCAACGCGGCATAGCGCCGCTCTGAATGACGCAAGGCGGCCGTGCGTTCCGCGACTCGTTGTTCGAGTTCGGCATGAGCTTCCCGCAAGGCCTGCTCGGCATTCCTCTGTTCCGTGATATCGGCAATCGACCCGACCATGCGCACCGGGCGGCCCGTGCTATCCCACACCGCCTGGCCCCGGTCGCGGAACCAGCGATAGCTCCCGTCCGGCATCCTCACCCGTACTACCATGTCGTAGGGTTCACGAGTCTCCAGGTGACGACGGATCTCGCGATCGATCCGATCGGCATCCTCCGGATGGATCAGTCCGATCCACGCGGCATAAGTCGGGACGAAGTCGCTGGACTCAAGCCTGAGCAGTTCACGGTGGCGGTCGGACCAATACTGTTCTCCGGTGAGAATATTCCAGTCCCAGATGCCGTCGTTGGTTGCGCGAACAGCCAACTCAAACCGTTGCTTACTTTCGAGGGCTGCGGCTTCCGCCTGTTTGCGGGCTGTAATGTCCTCCGAAAAAATCACGATCCCGCCGACGGTTCCTTCATGTCTCAGCCATGGACGGATCTCCCAGCGTGACCAATCCGTGCGACCGTCGAGCCGGATAAAGGGGTCCTCCGCACAGCCCTCAACAGCGCCGGCCAAACACCGGCGATGGACGGCTCTCCACCGTTCAGGAATCTCCGGGAAGATCTCATAATGGCTTCGTCCGATCAGCGGTTGCTCACCCAGATGATAATCCTCTCTCCAGCGCCGACTCACGGCGAGATACCGCATCTCCTGGTCGAGCATCGCCAGCGCCACTGGGCTGTGTTCGATGAACAGCCGAAAATGTTCCTCCCGCTCGGCCAGCATCGCCTCGATCTTTTTGCGGGTGGAGATGTCTTCGCAGACAATGAGCGCCACTGGTTCCCTTGCTTTCGTACGGATAACCCGCAACCGCTCTTGCACCCAGATGATTGCCCCGTCCTTTGTTCTTTTTCTGAACTCCAATGACTCGATGCCGCCTGTCGGATCGGAGAAGAGCTTGGCCAGCTTCTGACTCACGGACGCGTAGTCCTCTTCATACACGACGTCGGACACCGGCCGGCCGATCAGTTCATCCGGATGGTACCCCAACTGCTGAGATCCGAAGCGGTTCACGGACAAAATCGTGCCATCCGACGCCACGGTGAAATACATGGAGGGATTATCATCGTACAAGCTACGGAAACGTTCCTCGTTTTCCCGCAAGGTCTCTTCCACTTTCTTGCGTTCAGTGATATCGCGCACGACGGCCACGACATACTCTTTCGTGCGCCGGATGATCTGTGCGACGACTTCCACGGGAAAGGTCGTGCCGTCTTTGCGCAGATGTACGCTCTCGATCCGCAAAGGGACCTCTGCCTCCCGCAAATGTTGCATATACTTCTGAAACACGGACGCCGAAACCAGCGGGTCAATGTCCGGCACGGTCAAGCGTGATAATTCCTCCCGCGTATAACCGATGCTCTCATACGACTGCCGATTACCGTCGAGAAACCGTCCGGTGGAAGGATCGATGACCTCGATGGAATCCGTCACCTGATCCAACAAGGTTCGAAAGAGTTTCAGGTCCGCTTCCTGCTGCCGCTGGCCGGTGATGTCCCGAAACGACGCGACCACACCGAGCAGAGGCCGGTCCAACCCCGAGACAATGGGCTGCGTGTTGATGGAAATCCACACGATCGACTCGTCCGGCCGATACACCCCCATGACGACGTGCTCGCACGGACGGCCGGTTCGGAGCGTCCGCACGATCGGATGGGTCTCTCCGGGAAACGGCGAGCCGTCTTCATGAATCGTCTTCCAGTGAGGGTCGAGCGAGGTACGGCCGAGAATCTGATCTTCGGTCAGTCCCAGAATCCGGCAGGCGCTGGCGTTGCACGCGCGGATCACCCCCCGCCCGTCCTGAATGACAACCCCCTCCGCCATGGCCGCCACGACGCTGCGGTGGCGTTCCTCACTGTCCCGCAGGGCCTCTTCCATGCGCTTGCGATCGGTGATGTCGAGGGTGGCGCCGATGAGATGGGTCACCTGCCCGTCGGCATCGCGCACGGCATGGCCTCGCACATCGGTCCAGATGCTCCTGCCGTCTTTTCTGACCATGCGCAGTTCATACTGGTAATCGTCGGTTTCCCCCCGCACGATGCGCTGCCAATGGGCCATGGCAATGGATTGATCGTCCGGGTGCACGATGCTCAGCCAGGCATAGGGATCGGTGGACAGCTCGTCGCCCTGATACCCGAACATGGCTTTCAGATTCTTGTCGCCGTAATACGTCCCGGCCCGCACGTCCAATTCCCAGACTCCGACTTGTCCCACCGCCGTGGCCCTGGCATACCGTTCTTCGCTGAGTCTCAGGGTCTGTTCGCCGCGCTTACGCCCGGTGATATTCCGCACGGTCCCCACCATCCGGGCGGGCCGGCCCAGCTCGTCTCGATAGACCACGCCGTTGCCCTCGAGCCACTGCACCTCGCCGCTCGGCGGCACGATCCGGTGCTCCGTGTGGTACGGCTTCCGGCCGCTGAGCGCGCTCTCGATGTCCGCATGCAGCCCCGGAAGGTCCTCGGGATGCACCAACCGTTGATAGGCGTCAAACGTTCCCTCGAACGAGCCGGGAGGCAACCGCTTCACCTGCTCACAGTTCTCGGACCAGACCACCTCATTGGTGAGGATATTCCAATCCCAAATAGCCAATCCCGCAATGTCCATCGCCAGACGAAGACGATCATGGTGGTCTCGACCGGACTGTTCGAGCCTCTTCCGTTCAGTGATGTCCCGTGTCACACTGAGTACCGCCGTGATCATGCCCCCTGTCTCGCGCAACGGAACGGAATGCGTATCCATCCAACGGAGCTGTCCCTTGCGCCCAATGATTCTGAATTCCAGGGTGCGGGGGCTGCCATTGACAGCGGCACAGTGCACCTCCCAGAACGCTGAACGATCATCGGGGTGAATCAGCGGCATCACAGAACGGCCGACGACCTCCTCCAGCGAGTCAGCCTCTACCATGCGAAGGCCGGCAGGATTCATCGTCAAGAGCGTCCCATCTGGAGCAACCGTTTTCACACATTCCGGCTCATGCAGGAAGATGAGTCGAAACCGTTCCTCGCTCTCCCGCACGGCCTCCACGCTGCGAGCATGTTCGATGGCGAGCGCGGCGATATGACTGGCCCGTTCAACGACTTTCAGATCGGCCTGCTGAGGAGCGCGCACTTCTTGATAGTAGGCGGCAAAGGTGCCTAGCAGCGTCCCGGTGGAACCGCTGATCGGCTGGGACCAACAGGCCCGCAGCCCGTGCCCGAGCGTCACCGAGGCATAGTCTTTCCACAAGGGGTCCGTTGCGATATCCGTGACGATCGACGGTGTTTTGAAGTGGGCGGCGCTGCCGCAGGACCCGATCGCCGGGCCGATGGGAATGCGACTGATCGCCCGATTGTATTCCTCCGGCAGGCTGGGCCCGGCAGCCAACGAGAGGTGCGCGCGATCATCCGTCACCAGCATGACCGAGCAGAGCATCGGCGCCGTTTGGTCTTCGATCGTACGGCAGATGAACGCCAACACGTCGTTGAGTGCGGTGCCTTTGGCGACCAATTCCAAGGCCTGTTTTTCCGCCATCTGAAAGACTTCTTCCCGCTTGCGCTCGGTAATGTCCGTATGGGATCCCGCCATACGAATGGGACGCCCCTCGGCATCCCACACCGCTTTCCCTCGCGCATGAATCCAACAGTAGCTGCCGTCTTTCTTTCGAAGTCGAAATTCCACATCATAGGCATCCAGCCGGCTCTGCAAATAGTCGGTCAGTCCGGACATAACGCGGGCACGATCATCCGGATGCAGACGTGACTCCCACTCGCTATAGACATCGGTGAGTTCATGATCGTCATATCCGATCATGGCCTTCCACCGCTCGGAAAAATAGACTTCGTTCGTGCGAAGGTCCCAGTCCCAGATGCCGTCATTGGCACCTTGCATGGCCAACCGAAACCGCTCCTCACTCTCGCGGAGCGCCTGCTCTTGCTGCTGCTGCTCGGTGATATCCCGGGCGATCCCGAACAGGCCACACACCCGCCCCTCGGAATCAACCATCGGCCCCTTCGTCGTTCTGAAAATCCTTGACGCTCCATCCGGCATCGCCAAGGTTTCCTCGAACGTAACAGTCTTGCCATCGACCATCACCAGCCGGTCCTGCTCCCGAATAGACTCGGCAGCCCTCGGGGGGAACAGCGTCGAATCGTCCTGCCCGATAATGTCTTCTGCCGATCGCCCGAGGAGCCGGGCTGCCGCGGCATTGCACAACCGATAGCGTCCGGTTCGGTCCTTCGTGAACATCGCATCAGGGGTTGCTTCGAGCAGCGTTCTAAAGTACGGACCCGCGTTCTCTAGGATATCTGTCTCGGGATAGGGATTCACTCGCCCTGGATAGCGCGACTCATTCATACTCGAACACCATGGTTCTCAGTGACCACGCGGACCGATGCCGGCAGGCATGCGGCGCTGAACGATCCAACAGAAGCGAAGACCCGCTGGTCAACCAGGCTGGAGACAGGAACGGGGGGAGAGGACATCACCGGCTGTGACATGTGACCCCAATCGGGTGAACCTCTTGATGACGGCTAAGTATTACATCGATGTAACATCACGCCTAACTAATTACACGTTTCGGCGATTCCGTCCATCGAGCTATTCAGCCTAGGTCTGAACAGCCCTAACAAGTCGCAGCGTGTGGGATCGCGGGGTTAGAAGAGGTGAGGTGCCTGAAGACAGTGAAGCGTCGTACGTGAAGTGTGAAGCGTCCGAATCCGGAGTGCTTCACATTGTCTCTGGTCGATCTGGTCTGTCTGTGGGAGGTGATGGGTGATCTTTCTACGCGCGAGTCGCGAGACCGGCGGGAAAAGTGAGACGGGCCGTAAGCGCCAGTGTTATGAGTCTTGTTCTCGCGCACATCCTGTAACCGACACTTCACGAGTCCCCATCGCTTCACGCTTCACATTTCACGTCTTTTTCTTCACGCTTCACGAACAACGCCTCGCGGCATTGTGTGACGTGTGACCGTTCGGCTACAAATCGGCGGGGATTCTGGTAGGAATCGTTTGCCGCCCGTGCTTGCGGTACACCCGAAAATCGTGGTCGAGCGTCATCACCGTACCGGCTGAATAGCGCTCGGCCATGGACACCAGGCAGGCATCGGCCAACGACATGGGAACGGAGGCATATCGAAAGAGCAATTTCGCCACTGCAGGCATCGCTTCTTCCAGGTGAAACGGTACCGCGACAATCCCCCGAATCAGCAATTGCATCACGGCCTGACTCCCTCCCGCCGACCGCCGAAGCAGAAAACAGGATTCGGCCAGCACGGCCTCGCATGTGAAGAACGGGGGTTTCACCGCAGCCCACTGAGCCACCGCCCACTGATGATGCCGATCACGGCGATTGAGAAACGCGACCAGGGGGCCGGTATCCAACAGGATAGGAGGAGCCGGCATCACCGGACGCCGGTCCGCTTGCGCCTGAGCGGACGTCCGAATTGTTTCAGATGCGCGGGATTGACCGACAAGTCCGCGGGTCCGGCAATACTGCCGGCAAGGTCCTTCGCCAAGATCAACGCCGATCCGTCCTGCCCCTTCCCGGCATGGTCGAGAAAGGCCGCGAGGGCTTCGCGAATCACCTCCGACTTGGTGCTCTTGCGGGAAGACGCCACAGAAGTCAGCCGATGGTCCAGAGTATCGGACACTTTCAGCGACAGGATCTTCATGAATTCCTCACGTCATACCGCTATGTCGCGATGGTACTACGCATGATGAATCGGATTCAAGCGTCGATCGCTATTCATGATTCATGGATGGAGTTTCAAGTTTCAAGGTCCAAGTTTCAAGGTCCAAGGTCCAAGTTTCAGGTTTCAAGGTTCGTGAGGCGAGAGGATCTCGTGAAGCGTGAAGCGCTCCGGACGGGGAGTTTCAGGCTATCCGAGAACTTGAAACCTGGAACATGAAACCTGAAACTCTTCTATCCATGAAACCTCAAATTCGAAACCCGAGACTCAACGCTTCACGTACGACGCTTCACCCTTCACCCTTCACGTCATGTCTCGTGGATCAGCCGAGCGTGTTCCGAAGCGCCGTCATCGTCTCCGCCAACGGTATCACGATCGCGCGATTCGCAACCGGGTATTGTTCAACACCCGGATAGACGATGAACCGGTGGGTGGCGTTGATATCCTCACAGCCCAGGTGGAACCCTTTCGAGACAGACGGCGCGAGCGACCGCTTGATCTCAATGGCGATCCGCCGACGCGATCCCTGTTCGATGACCAGATCGATCTCCGCGCCTGCCGCTGTCCGGTAAAACCAGGCGGTCGCCCCGTCCGGCATAACCGACCGGCTCGGCGGCGGTGGTCGATGACGCCGCGCAGAACCTGAAACAGCCCGGGCACGCGCTGTATTTCGTCGAGAATGATCAATCGCCCGGTGTGGGTTTGAAAATACCGTCCGGGATCATCGAGTTTTGCAAGGTCGAGGTACACAGGAGACGGTGTGGTGCGGGCGGCCATCTCGTAAGCCAGCGTGGTTTTGCCGATCTGGCGCGGGCCTAAAATTGCGACAGCGGGAAATTGTTCCAGCAACTGCAACAATTCTGTTTCTGCACGCCTCTTTATCATCCTTGTAAACATGCCACATCATGTCATATTTGCAAGGACGCAATTCAGCACATCCCCACACAGAACTCAGGTAGGAAGGTTCATGTCGCGGATGTCAGGTTTAGAAAGCGTAAAGCGCTTCTCGTGAGGCGCCCAAAGACCGTGAAGCGTCGTACGTGAAACGTGCGCGAGACAAGCACGACACGCGCGACTGAGGACTGAGGGGGAGAGTGATGAGTTGTGAGTTTTAAGTTATTAGTTGTTTCGACAACTCAACACTCACAATTCACAACTCTGGTCAACGCACGTCCCGCGTGAAGAACGAGATACGCTTCACCCTTCACGGTCTCTTGACGACCTTGCCGCTTCTTCGTTAGGGTATCACCGTCTCCATCAATTCAGCGGAGGACCCCATGTCTCTTCCACACCGGGTTCGATTCAACTACGAAGACTTCCTGCTCTTTCCCGAGGATGGGAAGCGTCACGAGATCATCGACGGAGACCACTTCATGACACCGGCGCCGAACACTAAACACCAACGAGTCTCAGGTAGCCTGTTCAACGCTCTCACAAACTTTCTCAAAATCCGAAAGAGTGGGGAGGCCTTCGCCGCTCCCTACGATGTAGTCCTCTCCGATGAGGATATCGTCGAGCCGGATTTGCTCTTCATCTCTGCCGCCCGTGCGACCATCATCACGGATAAGAATATTCAAGGCCCACCGGACCTTGTCGTCGAGATCCTCTCTGCCGGGACCAGGAAAACCGATGAGGTCATCAAGCGAAAACTCTACGAACGGTACGGGGTGCGTGAATACTGGATCGTGGACCCGGAATTGGAAGGCATCAAAATTTACCGGCTGACGGACCAGGGCTATGTCCGAGCCGCCGAGCTGGCGCGGGAAGCGAACGACAGCCTTCCCACCCCGCTGCTGCCGGGCTTCCAGGTGCCGCTCGCCGAAATTTTTGCGTGAAGCGTGAAGGGTACGCGAGGCGAGCACGACACGACTGAGGACGGAGGGGGAGAGTGGTGAGTAGTGAGTTTTAAGTTATTAGTTGTTTCGACAACTCAACACTCACAATTCACAACTCTGGTCAACGCACGTCTCGCGTGGAAAAACGAAATACGTTTCACGCTTCACGTCTTCTAGAATTCCTCAAAATCCTCGCTCGCGCTGCGGCGATCCTTGCCGTTGCCCCCCGCAACACCGGCTTTGGCAGGAGTTTCAGGTTTCATGTTGCGGGTTTCAGGTTTCAAGTTTCTCGTTTCAGGTTGCGGGGTTCGGGGTTTAAGGTTCAGGGTTCGAGTGTCATGCGGCAAGTTCTTCCGGTTATTTGAAACTTGGAACTTTGAACTTGAAACTCCCTGCGTTTCCGTCCCATTCAGCTTGAACACTTCCACCTGCTGCATCAGCGCCCTCGCCTGTTCCTTCATCGACTGAGCCGCCGAGGTGGTCTCTTCCACCAGCGCCGCGTTTTGCTGCGTCGTCTCGTCCATCGACATGATCGCCTTGTTCACCTGCCCGAGCCCGCTGGCCTGTTCCTGCGAGGCGGCGCTGATCTCGGCGATGATGTCCGTCACCCGTTTGACCGAGATGACGATCTCCTCCAAGGTCTTGCCGGATTGATTCACCAATTCGCTGCCGTCGCCGACCCGCTGTATCGACTCATTGATCAGTCCCTTGATCTCTTTGGCCGCGGTGGCCGACCGCTGAGCCAAATTCCTCACTTCCGCCGCCACCACGGCGAATCCTCGCCCGTGTTCACCGGCCCGCGCGGCTTCCACCGCCGCGTTCAACGCCAACAGATTCGTCTGGAAGGCGATCTCATCGATCACGGTGATGATGTCGGCGATCTTCTTGCTGCTCGTGTTGATCTCCTCCATCGCACCCACGGCCCGTTGGGTCACGGCCCCGCCTTTGTCCGCAATCTCCCGCGCCGCAATGGCCAGTTGATCGGCACGCTTGGCATTGTCGGCGTTCTGCTTGACGGTGGAGGTCATTTCCTCCATCGACGCCGCGGTTTCCTCGAGCGCCGACGCCTGTTCGCTGGTCCGCTGCGACAGATCTTCATTCCCCTTGGTGATCTGCTCCGATGCGGTCGTGACCGCCTCGACGGCTTCCCGTACCGTGTTCATGGTGGTGGTCAGGTTGGTAAGGGCTTCGTTGATGCTGACCTTTACCTTATTCAGTTCTCCCTCATACATTCCCTGTATCGGTCTGGTCAGATCACCCTGAGCCAAGGCTCCAAGCGAACTCTGCGCCTCGCCCATACAGGATTCCAGCTGAGCCTGAGCCTGCTTCTGTGCCGTGATGTCCGTGGCAAACTCCACCACCTTGAACGGCCGGCCCATTTCATCCTTGATCGGATTGTACGAAGCCTGAATCCAAACGTCCTTCCCTCCCTTGCCCAACCGACGATAGACGCCGCTGTCGGGCTCCCCGCGACCCAACTTCTGCCAGAAGGCCGCATACTCCCCTGTACCGGTATACGCCGGATCGCAGAACATCCGGTGATGGTGTCCCTTGATTTCCTCGAGACTGTACCCGACCGTCTGCAAGAAGTTGTCGTTCGCCGTGACGATCGTTCCATCCAGGGTGAATTCGATCGTGGCATAGGTCTTATCGATGGCATCCATAATGCCCTTCATATTCTGACGCTGAATCTCTTGTTCCGTAATGTCATATCGCACGCCGAGGTACTTGCGTGGCTTCCCGGTTTTCTTGTCGACAAAGGGCGCGATCACGGCATCCACGTAATACGGGGTGCCGTCTTTTGCCCGGTTTTTCACAACGCCGCGAAAGATCTGCCCGCGACCGATGGTCGCCCACATCTGTTTGAACACGTCCTTCGGCATATCGGGATGTCGCGTGGTGTTGTGTCCATGTCCGATCAATTCCTCCTTCGAGTATTTTGACACCTGGAGAAACTTCTCGTTGATCGACATGATATCGCCCTTGAGGTTCGCTTCCGAGACAATCGAGGTCAGGTTCATGATTTCCTCACGAACCTTATATTCATCGCGCATCTCCTGGGCCTCTAATTGCTTCGCCGTCACGTCTGACCCGAAGATCACAACTTTGTAAATATTCCCGATGCTGTTGAGGATCGGATAGTAAGCGGCCTGAATCCAGACCTCTTTGTTGCCCTTGCCGACCAACTGGTAGGTCCCGGTCTCATACTCGCCTCGACCGAGCTTGCCCCAGAGAGCCTGGTACTCGGAACTGTTCGCATAGGCCGACTCGCAAAACATCCGGTGGTGCTGTCCCTTGATCTCCTCCAGGCCATAGCCCATCGTCTTCAGGAAATTCTCGTTGGCCGTGATCACCGTCCCATCCAGATTGAACTCCACCACGGCTTGCGCTCGGTTGATCGCGAGCAGTTTTCCCTTGTACTCCGCGTTTCGATTTTTGTGCTCCGTGATGTCGGTGGCAAACTTCATGATCTTGTAGACCTTGCCGTCGGCATCCAGGACTGGATTGTACGAGGTCTGCAGCCAGATCTCCTTGCCGCCCTTCCCGAGCCGCCGATAGGCGCCCAACTCGAACTCCCCGCGGTTCAGCTTATGCCAGATTGCGGTGTACTCGTCGCTGTTGGCATAAGCCGGCTCACAAAACATGCGATGATGCCGCCCTTTGATCTCCTCCAGGCCATAGCCCGTGGTCTTCAGGAAGTTCTCGTTCGCCGTGAGGACCGTGCCGTCCAGATTGAACTCGACAATGGCTTGGGACGTCCCGATGGCCTGCATCACCCCGTTCAACTCCGCCGTTTGCGCCTGCTGTGTGTTCGCGGCGGTCTGCAACGTCTCCGCCATCTGATTAAACGCCGTCGCCAGCTTCCCGATTTCGTCCTGCACTGTGACGGTGACGCGGTGCGCCAGGTTGCCCTGTTGGAGATGATACGCCCCGTCCAGCACCTTCATCAGATTCTCGACGATCAACTTGGACACGAACCACACGGTCCAGACCCCGATCAACAGCGCAACGGCATTCAACGTCATCTGTGTCCCGTTGAGCGAGGCGCTGAGACTCTGACTGTGGGCATAACTCTGCTCCGCCTGCCGCTGGTTCTCGGCGACCAACTGATCCAGCCCCTCGAAGATCACCGCGAGCTTTTCCTTGAGTTCGACCCGTTGGACCTCCGCCGCCTTGTCCTTGCGCAGACTCTTGCTGAGGTCGAGGACTTTTTTGCGGACCTCCTTGTACGCCGGCATGCCGTCCTTGACCTGTTCAAACGCCTTTCGCTCTGACTCCGTCACGATGGCGGGCTCGTACTTTTCCAGCAACCCTTCGATCTTGGTATCCGCTTCAACAATCTCCCGGCTTTGCGCCTCCATCGTGGCCGCATCATCCGCCAGGAGGTGCCACATCACGAGATTGCTCCGCTTCAACATCGTGGCCCGAAGCTCACTCAGTACCGTGATGGGAATCACGTTGGTTGTATAAATGGATTCCACCTGGCCGGTCAGCTGATTCATCCCCACCACGGACATCCCCCCGATGACGAGCAGCAACAGCCCCGACAGTCCGAAGCCGCAAATCAGTTTCTTCTTGATGCCCAGGTTCCTGAATCGGTTCAACATAGCACTCCCCTCTCCTGCACCATCAGTCTGGTCGGTCTCGTCTATCTGGTCAGTCTGGTTTCTTTGGTTTGTTTGGTTTCTTTGGATCTACAACTCAACCGTCAACATTCACTTCTCACTTCCTACTACCCACTCACGCTTCACAAGATACGCTTCACACCCGCCTTGACAACCGTTTCTCCCCTTATGCCGCCACCGCGCTATTGGCACCCGACAGATCGCCCTCGCTCAACAACGAATCCATGTCCAGCAAGGCCACCAGTTTGTCTCCGGACTTCCCGATGCCGTTCAAGAATCTGACGTCCACGTTGGCCCCGAACTGCGGAGGCGCCTGAATGTCTTTCTGCGCGATATCCAAGACATCGGACACCGCGTCGACGACAAGCCCCATGACCTTGTCGCGCACCACCACGACGATGATGACCGTAAACGTCGTATAGTCGATCGTCGGCATCCCGAACTTCGTGCGGAGTTCGACGATCGGAACAATGGTCCCCCGGAGATTCAAGACTCCTTTGATATGGGATGGCGTATTCGGGATTTTGGTCACGGTCGTATAGCCCTTGATTTCCTGGACGCGGAGAATATCCACGCCATACAGCTCTTCGCCAAGATTAAATGTCAAAAATTGGCTTCCCTCGGTCGTCAGTCCGGTCTCCTGGTTGGGCTCTTTCACCGCCGTCTCGTTGGCCGCTCCCGACATGGTTCCTCCTTCATCCGGCGTGAAGCGTATTTCGTGAAGGGTATCTCGTTTCCGGATTCGGACGCTTCACACTTCACGTACGACGCTTCACCCTGTACGTTTCACACTTCACGAACTACGGACTCTATCGGATCCCTGCGTGTTTTCTTGAAACTACCCCCGCACTCCGTACCAGGCCTTGTCCCATTGAATGTCCTTGTGGGGATGAAGCCGTTGGGCCCTCGCAAACAGGGTATCCTTTGACTCCGCATGCGCCGGATCCGGCACGCAACAACCGCCGATCGGACAAACCGCGGCACACTGCGGCTCGTCGAAATGGCCTACGCACTCAGTGCAGCGGTCCGACGAAATCACATAGGTCGTCCCATCAACCCCCTGTCCCGCACTCACGCGATAGCGGTTGGCCTCGGCATCGCTCCGTTTTTCAAAGATCGCCTGGTTGGGACAGGCCGGAAGACAGGCATCGCACGAAATGCAGTTGGTGTTGATCATCAACGCCATGGAGTCTCCATAGAGTTTCAGGTTTACAGTTTCAGGTTTCAGGTTTTCCGCCAACTTGAAACTCGCAACGTGAAACCTGAAACTGAGGCGCGTTGCGCCTCATGCCGCCACGGGCACGCCGCGACGGGCGATTTCCAGCACACCCCGCACGTCGAGGATGAATCCGACGGTCCCGTCGCCGAGAATGGTCGCCCCGGCGATGCCTTCCACTTTCCTGAAGTTTTGCTCCATGCTCTTGATGACGACTTGCTGCTGCCCGAGAATCTCGTCCACCATCACGGCCACCCGTTCCCCTTCCGTTTCAAGGATCAGGAGAATGGCATCCGTCGGAGTCCTGTACTCCGGCTCCAGCCCGAACACGTCATACAGGCGAATCAGGGGGAGATAGGTTCCCCGCACATTCATCAGTTCACCCTTCCCCACGACGGTCTTGACCCATCCTTCTTTGGGCTGGATCGATTCGAGGATCGACAGCAGCGGCACGATATAGGTTTCCTTGCCGACCCGGACGGTCATGCCTTCGATGATCGCCAAGGTGAGCGGGAGTTTCAGCGTGAAGGTCGTGCCCTTTCCCGTGGCCGTTTTGATGCTGACGGTGCCCCCCAGGGATTCGATGTTCCGTTTCACCACGTCCATCCCGACACCGCGGCCGGAGACGTCGGTGATTTTCTCCGCCGTCGAGAAACCCGGTTTAAAAATGAGCGGCCAGATTTGATCGTCGGCCAGCTTGTCGTTCTCGCCGATCAGCCCTTGCTTCACCGCCTTGGCCAGAATCTTGTCGCGATGCAATCCGCGCCCGTCGTCTTCCACGGTGATGCAGATGTTCCCGCCTTCGTGAAAGGCATTGAGCCTGATGGTCCCGACCTCCGGTTTGTTGTTGTCCAACCGTTCCTCCGGCGGCTCCAACCCGTGGTCCGCCGAATTGCGCACGAGGTGCGTGAGCGGATCGCCGATCGACTCGATGACCGTTTTATCCAGCTCGGTTTCCTCTCCGGCGAGGACCAGCTGGATCTTCTTGCCCGCTTTGGCCGACAGGTCCCGCACCAGCCTGGGAAAGCGGCTGAACGCCGTGCCGATCGGCAACATGCGGATGCCCATCACACGCTCTTGAATTTCCCTGGTGTTCCGCTCGAGCTGCGCCACCCGCTCAAGCAGCACGGGCAACTGCCGCATCTCGAAGCGGGATCCGAGATCGCTCAACATCGACTGGGTGATGACGAGCTCTCCCACCAGGTTGATCAGCTTGTCGATCTTGCCCGTATCGACTCTGATCGACGCCGTATCGGTTTTCTTGGCCTGAGCCGAGGACTCCTGCTTCTGCTTTTGGAGCGCCTGCTCCAGTTGCTGCGGCGTGACGGCCTTTTGCTCGACGAGAATCTCCCCGACTTTCTTCTGCTGCGCCAGGGCATGATCGAGCACCGCGGGAGACACCACCCCGCTCTCCACCAGGATCGTGCCGAGGGGCTTGGGCCTCTCGCCTTCGTCCGCGTGAGGGGTGAGGGGTTGAGTGGAATCCGATGCCCCATCACTCTTCACCCCTGACTCCTTACCCCTTACCTCTTCAATAGAGAGCTTGCTGTCTTCTCGGACGAACTCAAAGACCTTCTCAATCGCCTTGAGATCCTTGGCCGTCGTCAGCTGCATGCGCCAGGAGAGATAACAGGTCTCCGGGTCGATGGCGGTCAGCTCCGGGAGACGCGACTGATCCATCACGATCTCCCCCAGCGTCCCGAGAACTCTCAGCTCCCGCATGATCTGGAGCGGATCGAGGCCGCGCCGAAACAGCCATTCCGGCGGAGTCCAGTCGATAACAAAGGTTGTAGTCGAGGTTGAGGTCAAGGATGGGGTCGAGGATGATTCGGAAGGGCCCCTCTCAACCTTAGCCTGAGCCTTCAGATCACTCTCCGCCGCCAGTTCCGCCGTCAGCCGCTGCACCGCCTCGTCGTCGACCGACGCGCCGCTCTTCGTCGCGTCGATCAACGTCTTCAAACAATCCGTCGACTTCAGCAGCAGATCCGCCACGACCGGGGTAACAACCTTTTGCCCGTTCCGCAACAGATCGAGCAAGGTCTCCATCTTGTGGGTGAATTGTGCGACCGCCGTGAACCCGAACATGCCCGCTCCGCCCTTGATGGAATGGGCCGAACGAAAGATCTTATTGAGCAGGTCGCGGTCGTCCGGTTGCTGCTCCAACGCCAACAACCCCTCTTCCACCACGGCCAAATGCTCGGCCACTTCATCAAAGAAGGCGTCTTGAAATTGCGCAAAATCGTTGCTCATCCTCGACCTCGTTGTGTGTGAAGCGTGAAACGTGAAGCGTCGCACGTGAAGCGTGAAGCGTCCGAATCCAAACACGAAATGCGCTTCACGAAATACGCTTCACGCTTCATGCCGGCATCACCTTCGCGATCGTTTTCAACAACACATCCGGGTTGAAAGGCTTCACGATCCACCCCGTGGCTCCCGCGGCTTTGCCCTCCTGCTTTTTGTCCATGGCCGACTCGGTCGTGAGCATGAGAATCGGAGTAAACTGGAAGGCGCTCATTTTCCGCAGCTCCTTGATGAGGGTGATACCGTCCATCTCCGGCATGTTGAGGTCCGTCACGACAATGTCCATCTTCGGGCCGCCGGCGACTTTCTTCACCGCGTCTTTCCCGTCCTCGGCCTCGATCACGGTAAAGCCGGCATTCGTCAGCGTGAACGACACCATCTGCCGCATGGTCCGTGAGTCATCGACGACTAGCGCTGTTTTCCCCATCATGCCCCTCCACGGCTTTCGAGTTTCAAGTTCCGCGTTTCATGTTTCAAGTTCTCGGAGCCGGTTTCTTTTCATCTGAAACCAGAAACTACTTCGTATTAGAACAGTGTCACGGCGTCATCCCCTTCTTTGGACAGACTGGTCGGCACCGGCTCTCCATAGTCGGGGCTAAGCGTCGTCTGATGAAGACGCCGCTCTTCTTCCATCGTGTATTGGCGTTCGAACTGTTCCAGCGCCGCAAGCTCCTGCGCCGCACCGGCATGATCCGGCCCTTTCACCAACACCTGCAGGTGGCTGCCCAGCTGCGCAAGGGCCTGGCCGATGTGCTCCAGTTTTTGACGCGTGATGTCCTGAAACTGCATCGCCGTCACGATTTTCGACAGACTCTCCGCCCGATCATGCGATATCGCGTCCGAATTCGACGCCGCCAGGACCCTGAGATGCACCATCAGTTCCATCGCCGCCCGCTCGGTTTCTTGTGTCACCGCCGACATGTGGGCCTGCAAGATCGGGATCATCTTCAGTGTATCCCTCCCGAAGGCTTCCCACGCGCGCTGGTGCGCGTGCAGTTTCGCAATCCCCTGCGTATCAGTTTCCGATCTTCCCGCTGTGTTGACGACTTGATCATCGCGTTTCATCATCATCCTTTTTGTCTTAAGCGTCTCAGTCATCCGAGCTGCTGAACGGCCGACACCCTGCAGCGTGTCGGATCCTCCAACGCCCCTTGACCGCGATCGGCACAGGCCTTTACTCGCTTAACGACCCCGTAAACCCGAGTTGTGTCAGTTTCCCCTGCAATTCATCGGGCATTCCCGCGACCAGCATGCGCTGTTGCTTGCGCGCCGACAACAGCAACTGGATGGCCGCCGTATCGACTCGCTTCACGCCGGACAGATCCATTGAGACAAGCCCCTCGTTCGTGAACAGTTTCACCAGGGCGTCCTTGAACTCGCCGGCTTCAAAGATCGTGAGATCGCCCGTCGGCACCAGATGCCTGGGGTTCTCCTCTCCGGCCGGCTGTGCTTGAGATTCCGTCATCGCCTCCATGCCTCCTGCGTGAACGCCCGCACAAGAAGACCACTGGATCCTCTTGTCGGTTTGCGCCGTTCAATACTTGAGAGAGGGGACTGTCGAGCGTAATCGGGGTACTCTGTGAAGCGTTGCGTGTTTCGAGTTTCAAGTTTCAAGTTTCAAGCGTTCGGAGACAGTTTCCGGACAACATGAAACATTGAACATGAAACCTGAAACGCTTTCACGAGTGACGTATCACGAACGAAGAATCTTTGTCGCCGCAGCCTATCGGTGGTTGGGGCGAACGCGTGACTCAATCACGCCTGCTATGGTCCGGGCTGGAAAGGATTTTGCCCGTTCGATTCCGCCGAGAGCTCGGCGGCGTCCGCGTCACTCCCGGCTTGCAGCGGATGAACTTGGGGCGCCTGTTCAAGAATGACGACCTCGACCCGGCGGTTTTTGGCACGCTGGTCCGCGTCTGCATTGGGCATCACCGGTCTGGTGTCGGCATGCCCCACGGCGGACAGATGATCCGCCGTGACTCCGTAGAGCTCCGACAAGACCCGCACGACCATCACGGCTCGGGCCGCCGACAATTCCCAATTCGACGGAAACAGCGCCGTCCGGATCGGGACGTTATCCGTATGCCCCTCTACTCTGGTATGCCGGTTGAGCTCTACAATGGCCGCGCTCACCCCTTCGAGAAACGGGAGCGCTTCGCTGCGGATGGCGGCTTCGCCGCTGTTGAACAGCAACTGATCCGGAATCGTGATCACGATATCTCCGTTCACCTGTTCCGTAATCCGGACCAAAGACATATGCGCCGAATCCTTGATCGCCTTCACAAGATTCCGCAGTTTCCGGATCACGACTTCCTTGCTGCCCGGTGCATTAGGCGACGTCAGAGCCGCCTTGCTTGAATCCAAGCTGAACACTGCTTTGGAAGCCGGCGGGGCGACCACGGGGTTCAACGCCGCTTTGATCGACTCACTCACGGTGCGGTACTTGCCCACGTTGACGGATGAAATCGAGTACATCACCACGAAGAACGCGAACAGCAGGGTAATGAAGTCGGCATAGGAGACCAACCACCGCTCATGATTCTCATGTTCTTCGTGTTTATGCTTCGCCATGTGAAGCGTGTCTCGTGAAGCGTGAAGTGTGAAGCGTCCGGATCCGAAGACAAAATACGCTTCACGAACGACGCTTCACTTCTTCCCTTCCTTTGTCCGCTCGTGGTGGGGAAGGAACCCCTCCAACTTCTCCTGCAAGAGCCGGGGGTTCTCACCCTGCGCCAGCCCGACGAGCCCCATGATCATGAGGTTTCGCGCCCCGGCTTCTTCCTTCAACTTCAGCTTGATCTTGTTGGCCAGGGGTAAAAAGAAGAGGTTGGCCGCTCCCACACCGTAGACCGTCGCGACGAACGCCACCGCAATACCGCCGCCGAGCTTGGAGGGATCCGCCAGATTCTCCATCACGTGAATCAGTCCGAGTACCGCGCCGATGATCCCGACGGTCGGCGCATACCCTCCGGCCGCCTCCCACACTTTGGCCGCGATCACACCTTGCTCCTCATGATGTTCCACTTCGATCTCAAGAATTTCATGCACCGCCTTCGGTTCGGTTCCATCGACGATGAGTTGAACCCCTTTCTTCATAAAGGGATCCCTGACGTCCTTGAGTTTACCCTCCAGCGCCAGCAGCCCCTGTTTCCGCGAGATGTTGGCAAGGTCCAAGATCAGTTTGATCGTGCCTTTATTGTCGACGTGCGAACCCGCCACGGCGATGGACAGCGCGCCGAATGCCTTGATGACCACGGGCAGCGGATTCTGTATGCAAATGGCGCCGAAGGTACCGCCGATGACGATGATGAAGGCCGTAAGCTGCATAATCGAGCCTACGTGCCCGCCTTCCAGTATTTGGCCTCCGATAATGGAGCCCAATGCAATGACGATTCCGAGAATTGTGGCAATATCCATCCGTCATCGCCCTCATGCCTGCGCCCGGTCAGGCGCTACCGGTGTGTCTTGGAAGTTTCAGGTTTCATGTTTAACGTTAAAGCAAGCGGCCTCGCAAACTTGAAACCTGAAACTTGGAACTTGAAACCATACAGCGTCACTTGAACCCGAATTGCGCCAGCAGATCGTCCGCCACCTGCTGCTTCATGGCCGTGGTCTTCGACTCTTCCAGTTGTTTGAGCATCTGATCCGCTATGCCCGTACCCGCTGCCGCGTTCCCGTTTCGCTGGAGACCGAACACCACGACGAGCTCCACCAGCTTGGTTTGCACTTCATCAAGGATGGTCACCAGTTTCTTGACCCGCTGGGCGACCAGGTCCTGAAACGAGAGGGTCGTCATGATCTCCATGAGGTGTTTGTCGTCCTGCGCCATCGTGGCGCGCACCTGTTCCAAGCGTCCCGCGAGGATCGCGCAGTCCATCGCCTTCAGGACTTCGGCGATTCCACACAGCTCTTTGGCCATCGCCGCATGGTTGTCCTGAACCAGCTCCGTCAGCCGCATGACTTCGAGCGTGCCGTCCTCCGTCATTTTTTTCAGGTCACTGAGATGGGAGGCCGCGGTCGGCAGTTGGGTGCTGCTGGAGATGATCTGAGGAGCGGCGGCCGAGATCGCGTGCATGGCATTGTCCACGAAACGGGCCAAGGCACCGAGTTCTTCGTATAGCTTATGTCCCTGGTTCTCCACGGGACCTCCCTTCTTACCCGCTTGCCCGTCGGCGCATCATCGATGCGACTACTTGAAAATTTTGCCGATTTTTTCTTGCATCGTCTCCGCGGTGAACGGCTTGACGATGTAATTGCTCACTCCCGCCTGCACCGCTTCGATCAAATTGCTCTGTTGCGCCTCGGCCGTCACCATCAAGACCGGGATGGATTTCAATTTCGCGTCGGCCCGGATCGCCCGAAGCATCTCGATGCCGGTCATGACCGGCATATTCCAGTCGGACACCACAAAGTTGTACGAGCCTTCCCTGAGCTTCTGGAGCCCCTCCTGCCCGTTTTCCGCTTCATCCGTGTTGGCGAATCCCAGCTGCTTCAGAATGTTCTTCACGATCTTTCTCATCGTGACCATGTCATCGACCACGAGAATTTTCATATTTGGATCAGCCGGCATAACGACTCCTTTGGTTTCCGCCTTTCCGCCGCGCCCGCAGGTCTCGCCGATTCCTCTTCCACCGCACGCCTCGCTCCCTATCGGTCTCTTGACCGCACAACCTGAGTCTGGAAGCTGTCGTGCTCCGTCGTGAACGAAGCGCATGCAACGGCTGGGGAGGTGATGTCTCGCGAGGTGTGTTCGAACAGTCGAAGGACCGGTACTTCCCGCTCATTTCCTGAATACCCGGGGAGTCTTCCCTTTCGAGACCAGCCGGACCGACGGGCAACAGGCCGAACGGCCCGCCATCCTCAACCCCTGCCGGATCGGCTATGCATCCAGTCATGGATGTCACGGCGAAGGAAACGCCAATGTTTTCCGATCTTGGATGCCGGCAGCTCCCCGACTCGCGCGAGTTTATAGACCGTCGATTTGGGCACTCGAAGAAATCGTGCCACCTCCATGACGGTCAGAATCTCACCGTCCGTCGAGGTGTGTTCAGCCGGCTGCAACTCCGTTCCTGCAGATCCTGATTCATTCATGACGGATGTGATATCGGCCGTGCGCCACGAAAACTTGAGCCGCCGAGGCCGTACTCCGCTCGCCGCACCGGCGTTCTCTCGACGGGCCATCACCGGTCCGCTCCCTCTGCTCAGGTTTTTCGGAACGGCGACCGAAGAAGACTCCGCTATCTGCACCCAACCGGCTGGAACTGCGCGCAATGGCCTCTATCATTTCGATTGCATCAGGCAAAGGGGGCGTCGGGAAAAGTGTGGTGGCCGCCAATCTCTCCGTGCTCCTCGCACAACGCGGAAAACAGATCGTGCTGGCTGATCTGGATACCGGAGGCGCGGACAGTCACGTCCTGGTCGGTCTTCTCAATCCGCCGCTGACCCTGACGGACTTTTTGAATCACCGGGTCGAACATCTGCGGGACATCGCCCAGCCCCTTCCCATTCACCCCAATGTACGCATCATTCCGGGCACCGGAGATACCCTGGCGACCGCGAATATGCCCTATGCCCAGAAAAAGCGGCTGATCCGGCAATTTCAGGACATCGAGGCCGACGTCATCGTCGTGGATATCGGAGCGGGCTGTTCCTACCACACGCTCGATTTCTTCCTGATGGCCGACTACCATGTCGCGATCGCCACTCCCGATCCGACGTCCGTGTTGGACTTGTATCGCTTTCTGAAACTCGCGGCGATTCGCCGCGTGTTATCTATGTTCCTGACGCGCGAGGTGATGGCGGAGGGGCTTGCCAATCGCGACTACAGCAGTGTCAAGGAAGTCTTGGACGTAGCGGGCAAGACCGATGAATCAGGCCGAACGCTTGCGGAAGCCACACTCCAGGCGTTTCAACCGGCCCTCATCCTCAATCGCGCGACGGGGCGCGCCCGTGTCAATGTATCCCAGCTGAAAGCCTTGCTGAAGGAATATGTCGGCGGCAGCTTGATGTTGCTTGGAGAGATTCCCGAAGATCCGGCCATGGAACAAGCGGTTCGTACGTACGTCCCGGTCGTTCAGCAGGCTCCTTCGTCGCCCGCCGTGGCCGCGCTCAACAAGGCCGCCGACGCGTTACTGCATCTGCTCGCCACGCCTCCGGCTCGAGCGGCCTAGCCGCTATCGAGCGTGAAACGTATTTCGTGAAGCGTGAACGGTGAAACATGAGCGAGACAAGCACGACAGGCGGGACTCGGGAAGGTAAACATCTTGTCGTCACGCTTTTCTCGCCGCTCTCGCGAGTCTCGCGTGGAAAGATCACCCATCACTCTCTACAGACCAAATAGCCCAAGCCGTTTCACGCTTCACGCTTCACGAAGTGCGCGGCAGGGGCGGGTTAATTCGTCTGACCGCGGCGGGCACGCAGACGTTCGGCCTGTGTCTGGAGAATATGCCGGATGACCTGTTCCTGATCGTCGACTTTCAGATCGACGAATTCCGTCGCGATCGCGTACCCCCGGCCATCGGCCTGAGGAACGGCCCGGATGACTTTGACCAGGGTCTGAATCAACGTGAAGGGCGGAAGGATGAGCTTGATCGCCAGTTGATCGCCGGACGAGAATTCCCGCGGAGAGACGAAGCCTATTCCTCCCCCGCTCAGATTGACCTCCATGGGCCGGGCCATCGTGACGCTGGACGGCTGACTGACGGCCAGGGCGTTCAAAATCACTTCGAGCAGATAATCGACCTTCCGGATCCAGGGGAGCACCACCGAATCGGCCATCACCTCACCGGAACGGGCCAGAAGATCCGATGTCGGTTTGCCCACGGCGACGGCGATCGACTCCGGAGTCGCAGGGCTCGCCTCGACCGGCACGGTGTTCCCGCTCTCGGTCACCAATCGATATTCCATCAGGACCCGGTCATCGATCCTGATCCATTCCCGGCGTTCGTCCGGCTCCGCGCTGTGAGATGTCGACGCCGCAGTCATGATGGGGGATGCCATGATTCAGACACCTTTCGACCTCTGGTCGTCGTTCGTGAAGCGGTCACGGATGGAAGCCTGAAGTTTTGAGGCGGCAGCTCGGGCTTCAGACCTCCGGCCCGCCCGCTCCTCTCGCCGTCGCGCTTCGCTCGCCTGTCACGCCTTTCTGACGCTTCAGGAACTACGCTTCCCTGGACAATGTCTCCGGTTGGGATGGAGGAACAGCAAGACGCTGACGCAACCCTTGCACCTGCCGTTTCGTCATCTGTGCCCCGGCCAACAGATCTTCCAGCACGGCTTGTGCGGTCTGGATGCGGTCCCGCAGTTCGCCGTCCATTTTCAACAGTTCCTCGATGGGAAGCGGCATGTCATGGATCGATTCCAGGAGCGCGCCTCGTTCGCTGTAACAGTGGATGACCTCGTCCCACCGCCCCTCACGAGCCGCCTCGCCAGCCAGCCTGGTTAATCGCACGATGTCGGCCTTGCCTCCGGCCACCGGCGTACTCATCGGGTACCGGCGAGATGGGTCGGCTGTTGACTGGCCACCTCACGCCAGGCCTCGCGAAGAGTGCCGAGACAGCGTAGCGGAGCATCTAGTTTCTGCGCGTTATTGCGTGCATTGGCCTCCACCAGCTCCATCAGCATGTAGTCGTACAACCGTCGCAGTGACCGCGCGATCTCTCCCCCTTGTTCCAGATCGAGTACGCTATTGAGCTCCCCGATGATGGCGATCGCGCGCCCCAGATGCCTCGCCTTCTCCCTGATATTTCTCGCTTGAATCTCGCGCCGTGCCATCTCCAGCGACTGAATCGCCGCATCATAGAGCAGGACGACCAGCTGCACACCGGACGATGTCACCACCTGAGTCTGTTCATACTGACGCGCATACTGCATCATCATGGAATCCGTCCCTCGTCCTTATTGTTGCCGCTGGGCCGACTGAGCCTGGAGAAATCCGCTCTGTCCTTCCAGCTGGCGTAACAGTCCGTCCAGCGCGGCAAACTGCCGCCGCAGCCGTTCTTCATACCGACTCACCGCATCTTCTTGCCTGGCGATCTCGTCCCCCACTCGAGTAATCTCGCTCGTGAGACCATTCTTGCGAAGCGTCAGGGCACCTCCCGCCACATCGTTGAGGGCATCCACCGCGGACACAATGGACTGGGCCAGACCGGTTGCCGCCCCTTGGTTACTGAAAAGGGATTTCACCGCGCTGTAGTTCGTGCTTAACGCGGTCGACAGCTGCCCCTCGTCGACCGTAATCGTACCGTCCCGTTCGGTCTTGAAGCCGACTTGCCCGACGTTTGAAAATACCGTCGTCCCGCTCACCGACGACGACAACGCGGTACGGAGTCTCGACAAGGCGGTTCTCGCCGCCGCCTCATTGAAGAAGATGCCCCCCTGCTTCGCCGCTACGTCGTAATTGCTTCGCTCGTTGATGAACTTCACGACTTCGTTGTAGGCCGTCGCCACCGCCTGGATATTCGTCTTGACCGCATTTACATCTTGCGAGAGGCTCACTTGGACGGTCCCGGTGCCCGTCGTCTTCGTCAGGGTCAGAGTCACGCCGGCAATGGCATCGGACACGGAATTGGAGCTCCGTTCAATCGTCAAGGGATTCAACGCCTGGTCACCGATTTGAATTTGAGCATTTTGCGCCGCTGCAAGCGTATCGACACCGCCTGTCCCGCTGCCGTTCAAGAGATCCAGATCCGTCCCATCAGCCACAATGGTAATGGCATTTGCGCTGCCCGTCGTACTCGAGGAGAGTGCCAATCGATAAGATGGCGCGGCCTCGGTCCCCGTATTGATGAGAGAAGCCGTCACGCCGGCACCCAGGTCGTTGATCTGATCCCGCAAGTCGGTGATGGTCCCCGCCGCGCCCAGTGTCACCGTCTGATTCGCTCCGGATCCCACCTTGAACGTAAAAGCGGCCGATCCACCAGCGACGATATCCGTGGTTGCGGACGAGACGGCCTTGGCCGCCTTGCTGACGACTTGATGGGCCTGGGCAAGCTGAATGACCCGGACGCTGTAGGTTCCCGCGGTTGAGGATGATGAGGCCGAGACGGACAAGACCGTGGTATCCGACACCGACGCCGTCGTGCGATCAAACGAGGTCGACAGCCGTAAAGCCTGGGCAGCGCTCTGCAACGCCGCCACTTTCGTGCTGACCGTAGTCAGATCGGTGAACTTGGTATTGAGATCGGCTTTCTTCTTGGTCAACCGATCAACCGGCAGTTGCGCCACTTTGACCAGTTGATCGACGACCTGTCCGAAATCCAGCCCGTTGCCGAGTCCACCGAAACTTATCGTCGCCATGCCACATCCATGTGCGCCAGGTTAGACATGTTCTCCGAACAGCACCCCCTTGGCTCCCGCTAGGTTCTTGGCCAGATCGATCACTTCCTTGGGGGGAATCTGTCGAATCACTTCTCCGGAATCCCCCTTGAGAATTTTGACGATGACCCGTTGAAGATCAGGATCGACTTCGATCTGCAACTGAGAACCCGATTGCTGTAAGACTTCCTTGACTTTACTCACGGCTTGCTCAAGCGCGACCCGATCCGTGGGAGAGGCGAACGAAAAGTCAGCCGTCGCTTCCACAGGCTTGGTCCTGGGAGGAACACCGGCGTGACTTTTGTTGTTGGCAGCGGCCGGGAGATCCACCTTCGATGTTACATTGGTGATCATAATGCCCCCTATTACACTCCGTTCACCGGGCCCCTCTCCTGTCTAGGAGAGGGGCTGTGGACGGCGTGCCGCCATTATCCTCTGAGTAACGCCAGCGCTTGTTGCGGTAACGTGTTGGCCTGCGCCAACGTCGCGATACCGGCCTGCACCAAGATCTGATTCTTGGTGAAGACGGACGTTTCATACGCAATATCCGCATCGCGGATACGTGATTCTGCGGCGGTGAGGTTCTCACTCGTCACCTGCAGATTGGCGATCGTCGCCTCGAACCGGTTCTGAATCGAACCGTATTCGGCTCGTGCCGTTGCAATGGCGCTGATCGCGCTGTCGACGTTGGCCAACGCGCTGGTTGCATTGGCGGATGTGGAGACGTTCACAGAGGCCAATCCTAACGAGGTCGTGGTGATATCGTTCAGGTTGAGGCTGAGTGTGTTGCCGGATCCGCTCCGGAACCCGATGGCGATGGAGAAACTGATCGAGCTTCCGCTGGTAAGTGCCTGCCCGTTGAATTCGGTGACTTGCGCGATCCGGTCGATTTCTGAACGCAGCGCGAGGAACTCCTGGTCGATGTAGGAGCGTTCCGTATTCCCCACCGTCCCGCTCGCCGACTGCGAAGACAACTCACGGAGACGGGCCAGCAATGACCCGATCGTGGCGGCGGCGCCGTCGGCGATCTGCGTCAAGCTGATGCCGTCCGAGGCGTTTCGCGTCGCCTGGTTGATACTGCGAATCTGGGCCCGCAAGGACTCGGACAGTCCGAGACCCGCCGCATCGTCGGACGCTCGTGTGATCCGGAGACCGGACGACAAGCGTTCAACCGACTTGTCCAGGCTCAGGGTGTTAATCGAGAGGTTCCGCTGCGCCGCAATGGATGCGGGGTTATTGTTAACGATAAGTGCCATTGCCCTTCCTCCTTGAAACTAGAACACCGTCCGCTGCTGTGCTTCCGACATCCGTGTAGAAGCCGTATTCCCTTACGCCTGTACGTGGCGTGCCTGTCTTATCGGCCGATCCCAGTGGGACTTGAGCTTCCCCCCAAAAGCCGCAGAGATGACGGTTACCCCGCTCGAACGGGAACGAATGGACATCACGGGCTCAGGCGGCAATCCTCGGCAGGATTTCGTACTCCAGCAGATCGGCCATCCTCACCGTGTCATGGCTGCCCCTTGCCGCCAGAAGCTCTTCGATCCACCCTGCCATGACCTGCCCCGAAGACCCGGTTCCGACCCGTTTCCGGCCGTTCTCGATGACCTCGACTACGTCCGCGACTTTTCCCAGCCAGAGGTCGAATGCCGACAGGTCCTGTGCGCCCATCCGGAACTGATCGGCAAGCGCGGCGCCTTCGGTCACGACCAGACGACGATATCGCTCGATGGCCCCTTGTGCGGACTCAAGAATCTCCTGCTGCGTCGATGAGGTCGCGACCAACAGCCCATAGCTCGAGGAAGATTGTCGGAGCAGGTGCGGATCAATGTCCCGATCCGTAATCCGGCGACTATCCAGGATGAGGGTCGTCACGATTCGAGCCCGCGCATGCGCCCGTTCGCTGAGATCGGCGAGGATGTCGCCGAGCGTCGCGGTACTTCCGGCTTGCCATTGTTCGTTGTCCAATTGAATATTCATGTGTCGTCTCCTCGTCCGTCATCCGGCTCATGCCGCTTGCCGTTCCCGCCCGACCACGATCAACTTGTCCGCATGACCGGCTGTGGCAGACCGATCACCGGAAGAGATGTCGACCAGATACCGCTCGATCTCCGCCAGGCGTCTCAGCCAGGTGTGGTAGGCGCCGGCCTGATGCCTCGCAAGCCGGTCCAACCCGATGACATCGTCGTTTCGTATCTGCCGGGCGAATGCCGCCGAGAGCGGGGCGAGGGCCTCCGTCGCCATGCCGATGCGAAGCAACCGCTCCTGATCGGTTCGTTGCTCATGCTGGAGCCGTTTCAACTCCGAAATATCAACCGCTGCCCTGCCCGCCGCTCGCGCAATCTCATCCGCTCTTCGACAAGCGGCCTCCAACAGAGGCTGTAGTGTCCTCAGCTGTCCCTGTACCTCCGATACATCGGGAGACATTCCTTCGGGCGGAGGCAACCGGCTCCGCAATCCCGTATGGGCTTCATACCAGTACCGTCGCCAGAACGCCGCATACCATACCGTGACGGGAGACTCCCTGCCCGCTTTCAAGCGAAATGCGCCCAACCCGTCCTCATCCACGCCGGACTCGTAGAGCCGTACTCCGGAGACCTCTGTCGGACACGGGCCGGTCTGCAATACATGACCCAGGAGATCAGCCACGAAGTCCGGTGAAATACGATCCTTACACGCATGATGCGCGCAGACTTGCTCGAACCCGCAGGGAGCACAATCCAGCTCTGGTTGGACCACCCAATGACCGGGCCCATAGGGACCGGTTTCCTGAAAATCGACGTGTCCGACCGAAAGATCGATGACCGAGGTCCCCATCGCTACGCCGATATGCATCGGCCCTGTATCGTTGGTCAACAGCAACCGGCAGTCAGCCAGCAACCCGGCGAGTTGATTCAATGTCGTTCGTCCGGCCATGTTCATGACCGGGTTCTTCCCTCCGGCTTCTCGATAGACCTGTATGACCTCCGCAATCGTGGCTTCTTCCTCACGACTCCCGATGAAGAGAATTCCACCCTGCCATCGTTTGCTCACGTTCGCCAGGGCGAGACCAAAGAGATGCGGACGCCAGGCTTTCATCCCGTCGCTCGCCCCGGCCTGCACGGCAATCCACTCCGCTGATCCTGCGAGTGCCTCCTGCGCCCATGTGCGGTCTTCACGGGCCAGCGACAGCCGGAGCGGCGCAAATGCCCCCGGCCGACTGCCGCCCAGTGCATAGATGTCAACCAGGTTGAAGCGATTCATCCGGCGAAACAGGTGAAAGTCGCAGAAATAGGCCATCCAGGGATTCTCGACGACCAGGCCGCCGTCCCACGCGCTCCGCGCTCCTCGAATATCCGGTGCTCCGATGAATCCGGCCAAAAGTGCGCTCGGCCGGTTGAACGTCAGATTGATGACCCGATCGTACCGGCGCTCAGCCAGGGGCTTCGCCCAGGCCGCCGTCTCGTGATACAGCACAACCACATCCTTCACGTGGGCTCGGCTCTCATCGATCAGCTCGTGGAAATCCACGGCAATCACCTCGCGCAGCCCCTTCAGCAACGAGGCGACCGGCGCGAACCGGCGATCCACAAGCAGGTCGACGGCGACTCCCGGCCTTTCTTCATGGAGGCGATCCAGCAACGCGCCCATCTGCACGAGATCGCCCATCCGGGTAATGTTCAAAATCAAGACTTGCTTCATGATTTGGGATGTCTATCTGGTCTGTTTGGTTTATCTCGTCTGTCTGGTCGACAAGACAGACGAGACAGACCGAATAGACCAATACGCTTCACGACTGACGCGTTACACCAGATCTTTTGTCTCAGCCCGATAACTGTCGAGCATCAGGACAAGCAACTCCTCCCGGGCCAGTTGTCGTCCGGACGCACGCGCGCGAATATCAGCTGCAAGGTCTTTCAACTCGACTCGTTGCCCCGCTGGAAAACGGTTCAACAAGGGAAGCAGCTCCGGCACCGACGCGGCTCGTTCCTTGAGGCCCGTCGTGAGCCGGTCCCCCCGCAAGATCGCGCCGATGCGATCGGGTTGCGCAAGGCCCACCGTGGCGAGCAGCTCTTGTACACGATGCCGGTAGGTATGGTCGCGCAGCACCCGGCGACGGGACGCCTCGGCATAGCCGCGACGACCTTCCGGATCCGTCAGCCACGTCCGAATCAGCTGCGGCACATCGTCCGGACGTCGAAAGGACACCACCTCGTCCGAGGTAAACAGATCGGGAAGGAGTGTCCTGGCATCCACGAGCTGAAATGCGCCGCAGGCCGCCAATTCAAATGTACGAGGGTTTACGAAGTCCGGCTGAGGATCCATGCCCGCCCCGGAATACGAATGCAGATTCAAATTGACGGCCGTGGCGTTGAACACCTTCATACAGGTCTCCGTATCGATCCTGGCGCCGTTTCGTTGGAGCACTCCGGAGAGAGCCTGCGTTCCGTCCCATTCATTCCCCCACAGTTTCATCGTCCACTCGCTCGACAACCACTGGGGCAAGAGACTCCGTCGGTTGGCATAACCGGCCCCGACGAAGGAAACGTCGGCTCCATAGTCCTGTTGTTCGGTCTGGGTGAGCGTCATCGGGCGATGCACCGCGGGATCGGCCGCCATGGGCAAGTAATGCACGTGTGCCGCCCCGGCCCTCTTCAATGCGGCATGGCAGTCCCCTTGCTGAATGACGAACCAGTAGTCATACCCGGCCGCCAACTGTTGCCAGTAGGTCAGATGGCGATAGTTCTCCACGAACCACATGGCCGTGACAAACTTCTTCTTCCGCAAATGTTGCAACACCGCCAAGGTCATCGGAGCTTGGGCAATGGCAAGAACCAGATCGGGCGGATCCTCCGCGAGATGCGCCATCGTGCTCAGGCTGAGGACGTCGGCGAATCGGCTTTGGAGCATCAGGCGATGGCGTTCGTCGCGATAGGATCCGAAGGCCTCGTAGCTCTCCTGATGCACATGGTGATCCAGCCAACTGACCCGATGCCCCAGCTCGTTCAACGCCGAGACGACCGAGCGGGCGATCGGAAGCGATCCCCCGTAGATCGGACCGACCACCGCCACATGCAGTCGGCCTCCCGTTTTGTCGGCCATCATTCGGCGCAGGCTTGCCTCGAGACGCTGATGGAAGTCGGCATGGAAACGCGCCGCCGGCCCATACGTAAGGAAACGAAGCGGGGACGACCGTGCCTCCAACTGCGCGGCCACGTCTTCGGCCGTACCGGTCACCCATTGCACGCTGTTGATCCACGATCCGAGCGGCCTCGCACCCAGTGCATCTTTCAAAACGGACGGATCCGGTACCACGACGACCATTCGGGCATCGGGAGGGCGAGAATGGGCGAGTGCCTCCACGTGATAGAGGAGGCCGACCCCGAGCACCACCGCCACCTCTTCGTGCTTCCATTCCTTGAGTTGCTGTTCTGCCCAGGACCTGGCTTCCTTCTTGGGATCGTAGGCACTGTGGACCCATTGATCGTGATACCTCGCCGAAGGAGACCCCTCACGTGAGGGAACCATCGCAAGGACCCCACCGGAGCAGGTCCGCAGCAGGGCGACAAGATCAGGGGCGATCTGACGAAGGTTGTCTAGGTTGTGGTTCAGGTACTCCACGCAACTCCTCCTCAGACCGCAGTCGGGTGCAAATCGTTCCAGATTTGTTCTCGTTCAAGCGGGGCGACCGGTTCCTGGCCCGCCTGAACATAGTACGCTCCCCACCGATCCCGTTGGCTGTTCCATAACGACCAGTTTGGAACCGACGCGACCGGCTGATTGGTCAGGAGGGCGATGGTCTCCTCGATCGGCCATCGCGTCGGCTGAATGGTCTCTCCGGCCCGACCGTCTACGCCCTCCGCTTGCCAGACCCAATGGCTCTGCCCGTAGGGTCCCGTCTCATGAACGCGCGCCCTGGCACAGTACCACCCGATCACCTGGGTCCCCACCGCCGCCGCCAGATGAAGGGGGCCGGTATCGGCTCCGATCACCACCCGGCAACGGGTCAGCGTCTGCGCCAATTCCGTCAGCGAAAGACGACCGGTCGTGTCCCAGACTCGCCCGACGAGTGAAGAAGACAGCGCGGTCTGAATCCACCCGGCCCGTCCCTGTTCTTCACCACTTCCCAGCAAGACGACACGACTTCCGTGAAGGGCCCCCAAGCAACCTGCAATCACCTCCGCCCAGACCGTGACCGGAATCAGCCGTTCCGGAGCGCCGGCCCCCACCAGGAGTCCGATCCACGGTCCGGAAGATTGTCCGATCGGATCAAGATCATGCGGAAGCGGGACGGAGCGCACCGGTATCGGCGGCACGTCTCTGGGTGGATGGACACCGCACATCCCACAGAAGGCATCCGCCAGGTGAATGCGATTCGCCCGTCGATCCCTGGCGATCGCTCTTACATAGGCTGCCCAGGGCGATAACGTCTGATCGAGCGGCCTGCCGATGATCGCTCCCATGCTCTCCCGAGCAAGCAGTGCCCCGGCCAGAATGGCCCGAGGATGTTGATTGAGCACACAAGCGTAATCATAGGGTTCTTGCGTGACGGCACGAATATCCGCATCGGCTTCGACGACATACTCAGGCCGGAATTCCTTCTCGGCCCGGCGCGCGCGTCGACTCCACTCTGTTCCGTCCCACCCCACGACCGTGGAAATTCCCGGCAGGATCCGTCCGATATCCTGCAAGTGCGCCGGACAGAGCAAATCCAGCATCCAATCTGCATGAGCTTCTTTCAGCGCCGTGACGGCCGGAATCGTCTGCACGAGATCACCGAGCCTTGCAAGCTGGATGAGAAGCGCACGTTTTCCCACGTCACTGTCCCCTACTTCTTGCTTGCCTTGACCACGGAGACCGCCATCACCTATTCACCGTTGACACGAAGCCTGCGCGCGCGTTGGAGAGTAGGAGGTCCGAGGTTTGAATCGTGAGATGTATGCCTCCGACTTCCGACCTCACGCTTCCACCAGTGACCGTTTCACGCTTCACCGTTCACGAACGACGAACTGGCCATGGCAAGAGCCGCTTCCCTGCCGGCAATGGCCTGGCCAAGCTGAACCAGTCCGTCATAATGCGAGTCGGCCGCGCACAGGGCATCGTATTCCCTGCGAGCGGCCTCGATGTGCTCACCGCGCAACAGAACGCCGGTCAAGGCGAAGCGCGCGGCAAGATCCTCCTGATTTCTCGCCGTATACAAATACAGGTGTTCGCCCAATTCCTGCCACCGATTTTGTGCCGTACCGGCACGGAGCAGCCAGTGGATCGCCTCCGCGTCATCGGGATGCTCTCGCAGCACCTCAAGAAACCTCTCCCAGGCTCCCTGGGTATAGGCTCGTCCCATGGCGGCCATTCCCATTCCCATCAGGCATTTTCTTCGGTCGGCGCCCCCCCGAAGCGCCGCGCTGAATGCAGACTCCGCTTGTTCATACTGTTCCCTCTGTATACAGAGGATGCCCTTGAGCACCAAGCCTTCCGCGTGATCAGGCGACGCATCCAGCAGGGTTCGTAGCTGTTCCTCCGCGCCCGGCACGTTCTTCTGTTCCAGAAGCATGCGGATCAATTCGAGCCGCTCAGCAGGCGCATCGACCAATGTCAGACGTCGCGCAAGGAACTTTGCGCGATGAACCGGCTCATCCAGCCGTTCTGCTACCATGGCCCCCCAGGACAGCACGAATCGGTCGTTCGGCCAGTAGTCCGCCATTCCAAGTTCCCATCTGACGGCCCCCCAATCTTTCTTCAGCGCCGCTCGTTGGGCGGCGGCGACATGGGCCCAGGCGGCCTGATCCTGCACGTCATGGAAGGGCTTGATTTGCGTCGCAAAGTTGACATCCTGATCGCCGCCGACGAGTTTGAGTCCATCCTGGTGATAGTACAGATCTTCATCCCCAAGCCACCAATGTGACCCCCATCGTTCCTCCAGCAATCGGCTGTTGTGGACATCCTGATCTTTTCGACCCGGTGTCTGGCTCTCCAGATGGTACAAGACGCTGCGTGGCTGATAGACGATGAGATATCCCTTCTCCCGTGCCTTCAGACACAAATCCACGTCCTCAAACCCGTTGACAAACTGGTCATCGAAACCGTGTACCTCCTCAAAGAGTTTCCGGCGAACCAGCATGCAGGCCGCGGTCACGGCCTGGAATTCACGCCGCTGATTGACGCCCGGGCTTGAACTTGGAGCCGTTCGATAGATGTGATAGGCGCTTCTCCGCGAGCGCATGAATACGACGCCGGCATGCTGAACGGATCCGTCGGCGAAGAGCAGCTTGCTTCCCACGATGGCCACGTCCGGATGAGCCTGGACCTCATCCACCAGCGCCTTGAGCCACCCTTGCAACGGAATCGTATCATTGTTGAGAAACACCAGATAATCCCCTGTAGCGGCGGCGGCGCCTTGATTGCACGCCTTGGCGAAGCCTAAATTCTCCCGATTCCGGATCACCTGCACATCGCCGCTCAACGACCCCAGGAACTCCTGCGTGCCATCGGTTGAGCCGTTATCCACGACGATCACCTCATAGTCCGGCTGGTCTTGCAGCTGAGACAACGCCGTCAGGCAGTCCCGCGTCAGATCAAGCCGATTGGATACCGGTATGACGATCGAGCACACATACGACTTTGCGGCGGTCTTTGGAAAACAGTTCGCAAGATGCCGCGCCTGCGCTTCACGAACCCCGGGAATTTGCGCCGCGTGAGGCGCATATTTGCGATAGATGATCTCGGTCGTACGCTGATAGGTCTCTCGTGTCCCGCTGGTCATGGAAGTGCCGTCACTGCGCCAGGTGAACTCGGCCGTGGTCACCGGCAGATGCATGAACGGGAATCTGGTCGCCATTCTGATCCAGAGATCCCAATCTTCATGTGCAAACAGCGATTC
The DNA here is from genome assembly GCA_900696515.1 of uncultured Nitrosospira sp. GTDB lineage: Bacteria > Nitrospirota > Nitrospiria > Nitrospirales > Nitrospiraceae > Nitrospira_D. Next base: position 40,225 of record CAADGK010000143.1, read on the forward strand.
ATCGAAGTACCCCACCTCCTCCAAACACTGCCGCGCATGCATGACGCACAAGACCGGGAAATAGTTGCCGACCAACAGCTCGGCCGGATTGAAGTCGCACGAGTACGGAACATCGCGCCCGGTCTCGACGTAGATACCGTCGACCTGCCGTTCATGCACGCGCCAGGCATCGGTGTAGGCGACCCGGGACTCCTGCCGCTCCAGACAGGCGACCAGGGTTTCCAGATGGTGGGGCAGGTACCGGTCATCATCGTCAAGATACGCGATATAGGTTCCCTTCGCCGCGCGGAGTCCGCTGTTCCTGGCGGCGGCCAATCCCCGGTTCCGATCATGGCTGATCGTGGTGATCCGATGCCGATCGACACAGGCGTTCACCACGAACCCCACCTCACAACCCGCATCGTTGACGACGATGACCTCGAAATCCTGGAAGGTCTGAGCCGCCAGGCTCTCGAGCGCGGTCCGCAAGCGATCGGGCCGGTTGTACGTCGGGACAATCACGGACACCTTCGGACTTCGGGTAAACGGAATGGGCCTGGGGTGAGCGCTTCGCTGGCAGACCCAGACCTGGTAAATCGGGAGCAGGTTCATGGATCGCATGTCGGCCGGCGTCGGTGCCGGGACGAACCGGAGATTCGGCACTTCGACGTAGACGCGCTCGAGTCCCAGCTCGGAGAATCCCTGCGACGCGAAAAGAGCACGCAGTTGCTCCTCGGTCACCCAGTCTTCCACCGGCTGATTCGGCGGTGCGATCGTCTTCCACTGTTCCCACGTTTCTCCTCGCGGCGTCGTGAGAATCAGATAGCCGTCCGGCTTGAGCAGTCGGGCCAGTTGCGCCAGGAACGTTTCCTTTTTCCCGTTCGGAACATGCTCGATCACTTCCGACGTCACCACCACGTCATAGGGGGCAAAGTCCGGTCGGCTGAGAACGCTGTCCGCCGTGCCCGCTTCAAAGCGGAGATGGGGAAACAACGTACGCGCCCGTTCGATGACTCCGGCGACCGGCTCAATCCCTTCGCATGTTCCATAGGCCGCAGCCAGATTGGTGAGCCACCCGCGACCACACCCGACGTCCAATATTCGGAGCTGTTGGTTCGGCTCCTGCTGCCGTACTCGGCGCAGGATGTATTCCAAAGACGCGGCTATCTTGCTCCAGCGGGCGGCCTCGTCGGCGTTCGGATAGGGTGTCGACCAGTGCGGCTTGTTCACGAACAGATCGACGTAGAACTCATCCTGCGTCGTGTCCGCCTCCGTCGCCGACTCACATGGCTCAGGGATGTGCGGGCATTCGATGCCCTCGACTCCGTACCGAGGTTCGATCCCATCTTGGATCCAACACAGGGTTTCCCGTAGGCGCCGCTCGGCGGTATGGTAACGACGGACTCGCTCCTGTCCTTTGCGCGCTACGGCTGCCGCATATCGGGGATCATGCCTAAGACGGTCGATTTGGGCGGCCAACGCGGCGGGATCGTCGGAATTGAACAATATGATCTCTTCGTCCGGTTCAAAAAGGGAAAGATTCCTCGGATGGTTCGGCACGTGCCATGAGATCACCGGCCGTCCGGCGGCCATCCCCTCCATCACACGGCCGCCATAGAACTTGGCGAGACTCGGCAGATTGACGATCGCAGGCCAGTCAGGGAGTCGGCCCATCCAGTCGGAGAATTCCGCCACCCGAATCTTCTGGAGCGATTCGGCATGCTCTCGTAACAACCGGGGCGTCAACGGTTGGCCCGATTGCAGCAACTGCTCGGCCATATGCTGCAGGTGATCGAAGAGTTGCTGGTTTTTCGTCGGGGGCTGGTCCGCTCCGGCGCACTGCAACCGATGGTGCAAGAGCGGGTGAACCGTCCAGCGTTGTCGACGACCATACGGAGTCCCATGAAACACGGCATCTTGTTGAGTCGGACGCGCGTTCGGTGACACGACGAAGCGCTCCGGTACCATGGCCGGCCACCAGAGCGCCCGTACTCTGCCGATCGCGTTGATGTCGGCTGCATCCTGCTCGTCCGGCGCGAGCACATGGGTGAGATACGGTAACTGGCTGTCTACCTGCTCGCGACGGCCTCTGAGATGGGGCGCCCAGCGATAGTCGTCTTCGTCGTATCGAAGGGATTCCATCACGACCCCGACCCGGACGGGAGCAAGCCCTGACAGCCACTCCAGCGTGGCTTCATCCAGAGGAGTATGAACCAGCCAGATCCAAACTTGATCGAACCGCTGCCCGGACAACAGCGTTTTCATATGCGAGAGCCACGAAGCCTGACTCGAGCAAGGATGCTCCGCAATCGCGGGTACCGTCACGCACTCGACACCGTTGGCCGTAAGCCCCTCTTGCACTCCGTACGCGGCGCAATAGGACCAGGCACGCGCCCTCGCCCATGTTTGGAAATCCAGTTGAATCAGCAGCGCCTTCGTCCGTTTTTCTCCGCGCCCGTTCAGCGATGATGCAGGGAGCACGCCGGTGGATACGTGAACTGGTCCGTCGCGTCCGTCCATGGACGTCCGAGCCGACATCCACTGGCGAAACTCAGGATCGGCGCCCGGATCATGCGGTTGAAGATGCCGTGGAATATTCTCCGGCACCGGGCTGATGTCCGCTGTGGACACCGGTTCCCATTGGCCGCCCGTTCTTCGCATCGCCCAGCACCCGGCGACACTGGCGACCGGTCCCAACAGTTCAGCGACTGCGAGCGTCACCCCGGGATGAAAATCCTTCCCGGACCGAGGGTCGCGTATATAGTCGTCCTTGACCTTGGTTCTCGCATGGGCTTCATCGATCTCGGAGAGCTGCAGCTCCAAATCGTCACCGCAGAGAATTCCTCCCTCTCGGACTACACGCATGGCCATCTTCACGTCTTCCGACACAGCCTGATAAGAATGGTCGCCGTCGACAAAGACGATGTCGAAGTATCCGTGCGGGAGCATGGGAAGCACTGCGGTACTCTGCCCCCTGAGGGTCAAGACGACATCTGAATGTCCTGCTGCGTTGACGTTGTGGGTGAACAAGTCGTATATAGTGTCCTGCTCTAACGCCTCAGCCATACGGCGGTAGACAGGGGCATCGGGACGATCCGTTGGATTGAAATACGGTTTCCACGGATCAACACAAATAACTTTCCCTCCCTTCGCGTATCGCTTGATGGCTTCCGCCCAGGTAATGGCAGACCCTCCGGCCCAGGACCCAACCTCGAGGATGCGGAGCGGTGATCCGGATTGGCGCGATGCTTCCAACCGAACCAATTCCTGCATGACCACGTGACGGAGCGGAAGCCCTTGAGAGGCCCACATATGACGGCCGAAATATGGCCGCCGGCGCTCCCGGCAGAATTCGTAGTAGGCTGCTTCTACGGTATGTGCTGTGCGCTCTTCGGCCATCATCTCAACCCTTTCACGGCGGAGTGGCATTGTTGGGACGGATCACATCGGGCATTTCCGGTTTCTCCCACCCGTCCACCGGTTCGATCGACAGGTTCTTCCTGAACTCCTCGCGCGGCAGATAGGGATACATATCCTCGATCGGCGTTTTCCATCCGAAGATTCTCGGTTCATAGGTGTGGTACTCGTGCATATCGACATCGCAGACCACCGGCCCATCGAACCCGAGAACCTGATCGATCTTGGCCTCCATCTCGGCATGGTTGCCGATCGCCACCGTCTTAATGCCGTACGCCTCGACCAATTTCAGGAAATCCGGCGGCCGGTATCCCTTCGGACCGCACGCTTCGGCACGCCCTTGGAAGTTGGTCTCCTGATACGCCTTGGTGATCCCGTAAATGTGGTTGTTCAGGATGAACGTCTTGACCTTTACCCCGTAATTGATGAACGTCTGCAACTCTTGCAGGTTCATATTGAAACCACCGTCGCCGATCGTGCAGACGACCCGGCGGGACGGATCCGCAAACCAGGCCCCCATGGCGCCGGCAAACGAAAAGCCCATCGGTGAGTTGCCGTTGTTCGTCAGATTCCGTTGACCATACTTCGTCTCAAATGCGTGGTTGCTGACGACGATGTTGCCGCCGCAATCGCCGACCAGAATGTCGGTCGCGCTCATTTTTTCCGACAGACGTCTCATGAATGCATAGGGATGCACCCGTTCGGCTTGGGTGAAAAACTCTGGCCGGACCGGATCATAGGCCCGCTTCCAACCCATGACCCGGGAGGTCCATGCGGACCAATCCGGACAGGGTTTCTTCGCCCGGTCCAACGCGACGAGCATCCGTTGGGCAAACACCTTCGCGTCGCAAAGTATGTTCACGTCGAAAGGGACTTGCTGAAACTTCCGCTGCACCATGGCCGGATCGATTTCCACCAGATATTTCCTGGCCTGCCTCGCAAAGCTCTGTACGTTGCCGCCCGTAATGCGCCCGGAAATCCGGCTGCCGATCGAGAGCAGGAGATCGCTGTTCTGAATGCCGAAGTTCCGCCCCGCGCCCCCATACGTGCCGACGCGTCCGCCGTAGAATTCATAGTCGGAGGAAATGATATCGAGCGCGTTCCAGGTCGGAAAGCAGGGGATCTTCAGCCGGCGCCCCAGTTCACGTACCTCGTCCTGGGCGTCGGCCAGCCGCACACCGCCGCCGATGAGTATGACCGGGCGTTCCGCCGCGCGCAGATCGTCGAGCAACTTGTGAATCTGTCGATCCACGACCTCGATGTCGTAGCCGGCCGCGGCCGGGGGCTCGAACCCGACCAGTTGCTTCACATCAATCTTGGCCTTTTGAATGTCGAGCGGGATATCGAGCAAGACAGGCCCCGGACGGCCGTGCTGACAGATCCACAGCGCCTTCTCCACTTCGTAGCGCACATCCTCCGCCTTCATGAGCATCTTGGCGTACTTGGTCACCGGAGCCTCCATGGCGACGATGTCCGTCTCCTGGAAGCCGATCTGCCGAATCGACGGATCGGGGCGGAGAAAGCGAGAATTGATCTGCCCCGTCAGGAAGACGCAGGGAATGGAGTCGTAAAAACAGTTCCCCATCGAGGTGAGCAGATTCATCCCGCCGGGCCCGCTGGTGGCGATCGCCACGCCGGGAATGCCCTTCACCTTGGCATACCCTTCGGCGGCAAACCCACCGGCCTGCTCATGCATGACCGCTACATAACCCGTGGCCGCCGTCCGAGTGAACGCATCGATCAAATCGCCGTTCGCCGCGCCATAGACAACGAACATTTTGTCGATGCCCCGTTCCGCGAGGGTATTGATGATGTAGTCCGCCACTTTGATCATAGAACTCCTTCGCGGTCCTGGTCAGACCGCCGGCATGGCCGCGGCGTCGCGATGGCGCCGTCGGACGTGATGAGCACACATCTCCCTGACGTGATCAGCCACATGGCGGCCGAAGGTCCGGTGCAGCAGCCCGAGATACGACGGATGCTGGAAATACTCCAGGAAGGCCCGGTCGCGGAAATCAAGCACGTCGATGGCCGCCAACCGTTCGGTCGGCAACGGCAGCGTGTCATAGGCATGCTGTGAATACCCGATCCATCCCGGCCCTCCCAGATCATCAGGGAGCGGCCACCCCTTGTCTTTCGCCAGACCGTACAGGGGCGATCCCGGGTACGCCATGGCGCAATAAAAGTTGGCCCACTCCGTATTCAGCTCAAGCGCCAAGTCCAGCGTCGCCCGCATGCTGGCCGGAGTATCGTCGGGCAGCCCGAAAATGTAATTGGCGGCGACGTAGATGCCATGGGACCGAATACGTTCTACCGTCGCAACAATCTCCCGGTCTCCGAACCGGCCTTTCTCCACACCGTCGCGGACGTGCTGGCTGCCGGACTCAATACCCAGTCCCAGCCAGTGGAACCCTGCTGCTTTCAGTTTTTCGAGAACCTGGTCCTGTACGGTGTCCACACGGGCATACGCCCAAATATTGAGGTGGTAGCCCCGTTCGATGATCCTGTCGCAAATACCCAGCACATGCCGCCGGTTCAACACGAACATCTCATCCGGAATCTTGATATTGGTGACGCCATAGTCCAGGACCAGCCGGTCAATCAGGCGAATGACGTGATCGGGGCTCCAGGTCCTGAGCATCGGCGTATCAAACGGCGCATTGATGCAACAAAACGAACATTTGAAGGGGCATCCCAGGCTCGTTTGTAACGAGGCATAGGGACTGCGGGATTCGAGATGGTCGAAACAATGCCAGTTGTGGGCGCGATAGCGGCTCATATCGAGCAAGTCCCACCCCTGACCGGGCAACTCCCGGTCGAGATCAGCAATCAGCGGCGCAGGAGGATTCGAACGGATCACGCCCTGTTCCCGATACCAGAGTCCCGGCACGTCCTTGAGGGTTCCGACACCATCCCGCAGCACTCGCAGCAGGCCCAATACGGTGTAAGGCCCTTCCCCCTGGCACACATACGTATAGGGTTCTTCCAGCAGCGTTCGTCCAGGCAACGCCGACGGATGCGTCCCCATCACAAGCGTGGGAATATCCGACAACGCCTGCAGTTCTTCGCAGACACGCCGTCCGGCCGGCATGCATTGCGTGGAGGCCGAGGGTTGTTGCCCATAAATGACGAACACCGCCACGCGGGGATCGGCCTGCGCGATGGCCTGAGCGGTTTGCCTATGGGTGAATCCTTTCGCCTCTGCGTCGAGAATCCCCACATCGTACCCGTGAGCCTGGATGCAGGCCGCCATCAGTCCCGCCCATACGGGCGGCTCGATCGCGGCCAGGTTCCGGCTCAAGTCCTGATAGACTTCCACCCGACTGGGAGGTGTGATGAAGAGCACGTCGTTACGCAGCGACACGGATGCCTCCCAGTTCCTGGCTGAGCGCGATGACGCGTCGCACTCCTTCCATGACGTCTGCCTCCTGACCGCACGTGGCAATACGGATCGCCGTATCCCACGCCGGACCAAAACTTCGCCCGGGCGTAACGGCAGTCTGATGGCTATCCAGCAGCCTCCGGCAAAACGCCATGTCTTCCAAACCCACGGCACTGATGTCGACAAAGAGATAGAAACCCGACTCCGGCGCGGCGCACCGCAGCAGACCCGATCGGTTGATCGCCTCGGCGCAGGCCGCCGTGACTCTGTTGCAGTGAGACCGGACCTTCTCCACGTACGGCTCCATCACGGACATTCCGGCCAGGCAGCCAAGCTGCGTAAACAAGGGCAGACAGGAGATCAGCGTCGAGGTGGATAATGCGAGCTTGTTGATCACGTCCGGATGGGCCAGCGCATAGCCCGTCCGGTACCCGGGAATAGAAAACAGCTTCGAGAAGGACGACAGGACCACCGCCTGTGGAGTCGGACAGGAGGCCAGGCTGAAAAAGGGCCAGCCGAACGAGAGCTCTCCGTAGGTCTCATCACTCAAGAGCCAGATTCGCTCCTCCTCGCATCGCCGAGCCAGCAGTTCCAGCATCGGTCTGGTGTATACCGCGCCGGTCGGATTGTTGGCGGAATTCACGATGACCGCTTTGGGCCTGGCGGCGATGGCCTCGTCGATCTGCGCCTCGCCGAGGTGAAACCCGTTCTCGGCCGTCAAGGGCACCGCGATCACATCCAGCCCGATATGAGACGCCGCCGCCCAATACGAGGGAAACGCCGGTGTAAAGAGCGCCAGCCGGTTCCCCGGGTTACAGGTCAGATCAAGAAACTGGCTGATCAGCAGATTCGCGGGACTGATGGCCACATGCCTCGCCTCATACTCGTGGCCGGTCCGGTGCCGATATCGGTCGGCCACAGCCTCGCGTAATTCGAGCAGCCCGCCCATCGGCGCATACCCGACATGCTTGGCCCTAATGGCCTCGATGGTGGCGTCCACGATATCAGGCGGCGGAGCCATTCTGGGATTGCCGAGCTCCAGGTGATACACCTGCTTCCCCTGCCGCTCAAGCTTCTGCGCACGCTCCATCACTTTGAACATCTCTTGCCCCACGAGATGTTGGCCTCGCAGGGAAAACGGCAATGTCGTCGGCAGCGATGCGTGTGTCATGATCCCTCTACTGCAGCCGGAGATTCCGCTCCTCAACTCCGCCCCCTACGCCGGCCCCGGCCTGCCTGATGAAGGCGTCGAGGCGCTCCGGAGTCCCGATATCGTACAGAGGCTGATAAAACACCTGTCCGTAGATCCCCTCGGTCAGGAGACCCGGCAGCAAGTCTTGCTCCAGGGAATAGGGCCGGCCGGCCGGAATCCGGTCCAGTACGGCCCGGTCACACACATAGATCCCGGCATTGTGGAATCGTATCTCGCGGTCAGTCTGCGTGTCGGAAAATGACATCAGCCTGCCCGCATGATTCACCGTCACACATCCCGCATCCGTCCGTGAATCGGCCGGCGTGAGCGCGAGGGTCACCGGTCCGGTCGTGGCTGTATGACGCGAGAGCAATGCCTGGAGATCAACCTCGCACAGCGAATCACCGTTGAGCACCATGAACGGATTCGTGCGGATCAGCGAGGCGGCATGCTTCAACGCCCCGGCCGTGCCCAGCGGAACCGGTTCACAGGAGAACCGCACATCACAGGACTGAGGATGGGCGGCATACCATTCGCGAAACTGGTCTCCGAGATATCCGGTACAGAGGATGACCCGGCGCACCCCTTGCCCTGTACAATAGGCCAGGACGCGATCCACAAACGGCCGATCATCGATCATCACCATGGGCTTGGGCCGATCCTTGACGACCGATCGCAGTCTCCTCCCTTGCCCCCCACAGAGCACCAGCGCATCACAGTCTGCTACACCCATCATGGTCATGCAGCCTTGCCCACTGCCGCTCCGGCATTGAAGACCGCGGATTTGTTCTCCGGCCCGCAGTCAGGCGCCTGCAGGACGGAAGATTCCTGCTGATAGAAGACGATCTGGGTGCCTTGATGTTCAAACCGGAACGGTACCTGCAACAAACCCGGTAACGCCGCTCTGATCTGAGCATGCATCTCGGGCTTCGCAAAAAGCAGTATGAACCCGCCTCCGCCGGCGCCCAGCAATTTCCCACCGATGGCGCCCGCTCGTCTGGCCGCGTCGTAGATGTCATCGATCATCGGCGTCGTGATCTTAGAGGTCAGGCCTCGTTTCACCATCCAGGATTCGTGCAGCAATTCTCCGAACTCGGAGAGATCCCGATCTCCGACCAGCACGGAGACGCCCTCCTGCACCATTTGCAACATGGCGAAGAGCTCGACCCGTCGGTGCTTGGTATGGGCGATCTGCTCCTTGGCGATCACCGACGCCGTGCGGGAAAAGCCGGTAAAGTACAGCAGCAAATGATCCTGAAGCTGCGCGAGACGTTCCGGTCCCATGACGATCGGGGTGTACCCGATGTCTCCGTTCTGAAAAAAGTTGACGCGGCACAATCCCCCGTGCGCCGCCAAGACTTGATCCTGACAGCCAACGGCTTCCTGCAGCACCTCCTGCTCGATATGGATGGCGGTACGAGCCAGCTCGTCCTTGCTCGGCATCCGATGTCGCAACGCGTGCAAGGAATGGAGCAGTCCGACGGTAAACGACGAGCTTGATCCCAAGCCGGTGCGCGCCGGAAGATCTCCATCGTGATGAATCTCCAACCCCTCCTCAACATTCAAATACTGCAGCACGCCTCGCACCGCCGGATGCTCGATGTCGCTGTTGGACCTCGTCTGCTCAATCCGCGAATAGGCGATACGGGTCTTGTGTTCGAAAAACGGCGGCAAATAGCGACAGCTCAGGTAACAGTACTTGTCGATCGTCGTGGCGAGCACGGCGCCTCCGTGCTCTTTGAACCAGACCGGATAATCGGTGCCCCCGCCGAAGAACGAAATGCGGAATGGCGTGCGGCTGATGATCATCGTGCGTTGTTCCTCTCTGCGATCGTGCCGGCCTTACACATTGCCGTACCCGGTTCCACCGATGACGGTGTAGCACTTGACGAGTTCCCTGATGCCGCGCGCGAGAGACCAATCCGGGTTGAAACCTGTGGCACGGATCCGCTCGTTCGAGACGATATAATCCCGTTTGTCGGGATCTTCACCGATCGGAGCCTCCGAGTAGACGAACTGCGGGATCTGCCGTTTGATTTCGGCGCATAATTCCAGTTTCGACAAGTTGGCATCGTCCAGACCGACGTTGTACGGACGGTCCTTCATGGTGTCGAACTGTTCGATCGCATGGAGGAAGGCCTTGGTCACGTCGCGGACATGGATGTAGTTGCGCGTGCAGTGGCCTTCGAAGACCGTGACGGCTCGATCATGGACGGCCCGCCAGACGAAATCGTTCACCAGGAGGTCCATTCGCATCCGGGGCGAGGCACCGAACACCGTGGCGAGCCGGAGTGTGACGGCATTGCCCCGATCAAGCACGACGCGTTCGGCCTTGACCTTGGTCTCGCCGTACAGGCTGATGGGGCGGAGCGGCGAGTCTTCGGTGCAGGGAACTCCGGGTTGGCCGATCCCGTACCCGCTGTTGGTGACGGGGAAAATCATGCGCTGGTTCGGCGAGGAGAGTTTGCACAGCATGTGAACCGCTTCCAAATTGATCGAATAGGCGCCGATTCGGTCCCGATTGCACAGCGGCGCACCCACCAGTGCCGCCAACGGAATGAGGATATCGGCGTGACGTATCGCCTCCGTCATGACCCGCTCATCCCGGCAGTCCCCTCGCACCACACTGAAGGCATCCTCCCCGCAGCAGTCCAGGAGGCTGCTTTGCCGGTACATGAAATTGTCGACGACCGTCACCCGATATCCGCGAGTGAGCAAGTGACGCGACAGCACGGATCCGATATAACCCGCCCCACCCGTGATCACGATATGTCCTTGCGATGTCATCATACGCACACCGGCTCCTTACGAATGCCCGCACATCGACGACTCAGGATGATACTGGGATCGTCCGACCTCTCGGCTGAGAAACCACCGCACGGCCTCCGTGAGCCCGTCGGTGAGACTGGTAAATCGGTGGCCCGGAAACCGCTCGTCGAAGGCCGTACTCCGCAAGCGCTTGACCAGCATGCCTTCCGGCTTGGCATCGTCGAAGACAATAGGACCGGAGTAGTTCATGACCCGGCCGATCGTACGGGCGAGGTGAGCGATCGAAACCCCTTCGTCCGGAGTCACAATCGTCGTACCTGATCCCCAACCGCCCGATAAAGCTCCAAGAGCCAACCGTGCGACATCGTCGACATAGACGAATTGACGAATGGCCCGTCCGGTACCCCAAACGGTGAAGGCCGTGCCGTGCGTTCGGGCGTCGTGACATCGGCGGATCAGCGCCCCCACGACATGCCCGGACTCCAGGTCGAATGAGTCGTGCGGTCCGTACATGGTGACGGGTGTCAGGCTGTTCCACATCAATCCCGCTTCTTTGGCCGCGAGCCCGACGTGAAGATCGAGCATCCGCTTCGCATAGGCATAGCCCGCATTTCCGTCATAGGGCATTGCGTTCTGCACGTCGGCTTCGGTGGTCGGACGATCCGCAAACATCGGGAACGCGCAGCTGGATAACATCGCCGTGAGGCGCGGTATACGCAGCTGCCGGGCGGCCGACAAGACGGCCGTGTTGATCAGAATGTTTTCCTCGAGAAATCGCGCATTGTCGGCGGCGTTGGCCTTGACGCCCCCGACCACACCGGCCAAATGCAGGATTCGACCGGGCCGGATGGATCGCAGCAGTTGTTCGGCGACGCCTCGATCGCGGAGATCCCCGTCCCGGCTGGACAGGTAGACGCCATCGGGTCTCAGTCGGCGCACGGCCCGGCCCAGCAATCCTGATCCTCCCGTAACGAGTAAGGGACCTGTCACGCTGCCTCCAGCACGATGGTGGAAATGGCCGCAATGTCCTCTTCCCTCAACCCCTGGTGGTTCGGCAGAAAGAACCCGCAGTGATGAATTCGGTCGGCGACGGGAAAACTGGCCGCTCCATAGCGGTTGACCCAGAAAGGATGCAAGCCGAGATTGCCCGCCGAGAAGATGCGGGTTTCCACCCCGTGTGCGGACAGGGCTTGGACGATGCGCCGGCGCTGTTGGCGCGACTCCGCCAGGAGTCCGACAGAAATGCTGGCGACGTCACTTCCCTGCGGAGGGCGTTGGGCATAGAAATGGCCGCTCAGGCGCTCCACATAGCGGGCATGGTTCCGACGTCGCTGCTCCGTCATCCAATCCAGTTTGTCCAGTTGTCCGATTCCGATGAAGGCGTTCAGATCCGTCGAGCGAAGATTGAAACCCGGTTCATAAAACACAAATGGCGAGTGGAAATCATCGACGCCGTAGCGCGACACGAGCGCGTGATGTGTCTCGCCGTCCAAGTCCTTGCTCCAACCGTGGCTTCTGAGCATGAGCAGCAGGTCATTCAATGTCTTGTCATCGGTAGACACCATGCCGCCCTCGATCGTCGACATTTGATGGCCGAAGTAAAAGGAAAAGCTCCCCATGTCGCCGAATGATCCGACTTTCCGTCCCTGATAAGTTGCTCCGATTGCGGCGCAGGCATCCTCCAGCAACAGGAACTCATAACGGGCTTTCAATGCCATCAGTTCCCGCATTTTGTGCGGGACCCCAAGGACTTGGACGAGCATGACGGTCTGCGCGTGATGCTGTTTGAGCAACGTTTCGAGATGATCCAGATCAAGGCCGAACGTCTCCGGATCGGCTTCGCACATAATGGGCTCGAACCCGAATTGGATGGCCGGTGCAATCGATGTGATCCAGCCCACGCTGGGAACGATCACTTTTCTGTTGTGCAGCCGGCCGGAAGCCAGGAGCGCATAGTACATCAGGAGATTTGCCGAGGAGCCGGAGTTGCAGAACACGGAGTGCGGTCGGACCAGCCAGCTGGACCACCGTGACTCGAACTCACGCGTGACGCCCCCCTTCGTTAATCGAGGGTACGAACCAAGCCACTGAATCAGACGATCGATATCCTGGCGATCGATCGTGTCGTAGGCTAAACACCATCGAGGATTCAACTCATGGCGCGCTGTAGACGGACCGTTCATCATGCGTGAGTTCTCCAGATCAGGCCTGCAGGGACACGCCTTTCAAAACACATGCCGGGCTGCGTTGCTGGGTTCTGGCACCAGGCAGGGGAAAGGACTCTTTCATCGATGCCAAGGAGACGGCTGTACAGTTCCGCAGGGGACGGACACAGCAATCCCGGCAGGATGCTCAAAAAGGCTGTCCGGCACGGCCGCGGCGAGTGAAGAGGAGGAAGCCTACGGTACGGGAGGGTGAGTCTCCGAGCGACGGGAGCAGGTCCCTGTCCGAATATTTCATCATCCGGCTGGACAAGAGCGTAGGAGGGAGAATTCGAGCGGGTCGGCAGTATTTACCGATCTGGAGGGAAAACAATTCCGCAAGAAGGGTGGAGGATCTCCGCCGTCAAGATAATGACGGCGCGACTATTTTCTGCGTCGCCCACTGTTCGATCGCGCTCTTGACCGATCCGCCCCATCCTCGATACTCGATGTATTCCATTTCGTCGAACCGAAATTCAATCCCGACCGTTTCGCTACCCTGCCGTACGTCGACATTCTTCACGACTCCCGTCAGGTTGGTAATGTGCCCCAGCCCGGGAAGTTCGAACTCCAAACGGACGGTCGTTCCGGGTCGCAACCACGGCGGTCGTTGAACCAATGTCACGCTGCATCCTCCTCCGCTGAGATCCTTCAGTAACCCGCCCAAATAACTGGCGGCGGGTAACACCGAGGCAGAGGGATTCGCCATGTCTGTTTTCATCAACAGGATCGGCTCGCTGGCGGAGGCTCGGAAATGTTTGCGTAGATGCATTTCTTCCACGGTCTTCGGATAGGCCACGAACAGTAACGGCACCGGTGCCGTTATCAGTTCGCGAATTTCACTGCGATACCCGACGAGTTTGCCGTCGTGCAGATAACTCACGGTACAGGGAGTCCCGCTCTCGACCCGATGGTCATGCCCAAGAGGCAGCGGCCATTCGCAGACGAGCCAGGCGTGATCCTTCCACCCCAACAGCGTCGAACCATACATCACCTTCTGCCCGTCGAGCGTGAGAGACAGCTTGAGAGCCAATCCCACCGATAGGAACGATGCTGGAGATGGACTCGCCTCGGCTATGTCGTTCATCGCGATCCTTTCTCATCGAACCGTCGTTACAAACAGCCTCTGATGGCCTCTATCGGCGCAGGAGAGGCTTTTCTTGAGCAGCAAGGATACGAGATGGAATCCATTGATTACGAATGGAGTGCAACGTACAAGGTTGCACACGCACCGATCAAGTTTGATGCTTTCTTCACCGATAACGCACGCGAACCAGCAGCAGTGTGAAGGCCCGTTTAATGACGTCGCTGATCTGGAGCCACGATCTATGACCATAAAACGCATTTCGATCGACCAGCTGATCCCCGGCATGTATCTCGTTGAAATGGACATCCCTTGGTATCGCACCCCGTTTCTTTCTCATAAATTTTCCATCAAGGATCTGGACACCGTTCAAATCATGAAGCGCCACGGGGTCAAGATGGTGAAAATCGACACCAGCAAGGGACTTGATGTTCCTTCCTCCGGTGCGCCTTCGCTTGCCGGTCCGGCGGGTCATGAGCACGATGCACCACCGCAGCCTCTTCCGCTCAGCGCATGCTCCCCCTCCGATGCCGCCCCATCCGATGGAGCAGCGGCCCACGACGCCACCCCTCCCCCTTCGGTGATCTATGCCCAAGCGCTGGAAGCCGTAGAGCGTATTTTCACCGATCTTGAACGCGGCATTTCTCCTTCGCCCGAAGCGACCAAAGCGATCGTATCTAGCGTCCTGAACCAGGTGCTCAGCGATCAAGCCGCGATGGTGACTCAACTCGCCATCCAAAAAATCAAACAGTTTGACCGGTCCCTGACGACCCATGCACTGGATACCTGCATCCTGTCGCTGATCGTGGCCTTGGAGAGCGGACTGGATCAATCGACCCAGGAACTGGTCGGAATGGGGGCACTGCTGCATGATACCGGATATGTGCGGTTACCCCGCAACTTGGTGCGCAAGCGGGAGGAATGCACCGGACAGGATAAGGCGCTCCTTGAGCAGCACTGCAAACTCGGAGTCGCCGTGCTTGCGGAACCCCCCGGGATGCCCGATGATGTCTTGCGCATCGTCAGGGAACACCATGAACGGGGTAATGGGAGCGGATTTCCGGCCGGCCTTCAGAGCGACCAGACCTCGAAGCTCGCGCAAATCGTCGGCATTGTCGATCTCTACGACGGGATGGTCAGCCGACGCGGCACTCGTCCTTCCATGACGCCCCATGACGCGGTTCGGCAACTGTTTCTGACCGGGGAGCGTGGTCAATTCGAAAAGTCTCTCGTTGAACTGATGATTCGCAGCATCGGCGTCTACCCGGTCGGAAGCCTGGTCAGGCTCAACACCGGAGAACAAGCCGTGGTCGTTGGGGTCAACCCTCAACAGCGACTTAAACCTCTTGTCAAGATTACGACCGATCCGCAAGGCGGCTCCTATCCGACGCCGATCGAAATGGATCTTGCCGCCCCATCTTCGGACCATACGGTCCGTTCCGTCTTGCGTGTACTCGATCCAGCTCAGGAACGAGTCAACATCGGCATCCATCTGGACAATCCCGATTTGCGAGCTGCGTAATGCCCCGATCGCAGGAAAAACGAAGACCCACCCGCCGTCGCGCGGCAACCGCAGCTGTTCCAATCCCCTACATCCTTGACCTGATCGAGGGGTTGCCGATCGGCGCCATCCTCCTGAATCCCGATTTCACGGTGCTCACCGTCAACCGCGAAGGACGCCGGCTCCTCGGACCGCGATCACGGCTCCCCATGAAACAATCTTTTCCCGCCTTCTGGGCGACGCTCACCGCCTCGGATACGGACGTGATCATGGCACAGTTGAGCAGAGTGTTGGGAAGCGGTCAGCCGATTGCATCGAGACAACACCTCCATATGAAAGGGACGGACGACCTCATTCCGGTCGAATGGACCTGCACGCCCACCATGGTCGGCAAAACCACGATGCTGATGATCTGTGTCCGGGACTTGTCGCAGGAAATGGAGGTGACACAGGAACGCAACCGTCTCGCCGCCATTGCACATGAAAGTCCCTCGCCCATGATTGAATTGGACCGACATGGCAGCCTCTTGTATGCCAACCCCGCGATGATTTCCTTGCTCTCTCGATTCGGCTATAGCCTCGAGGGATTTCCCAGCGTGGCACCCGCTCACCTCCTCACGATCATCCAACGCTGTCTCTCGACCGGCCGGACTCTGGACCGGGAAGACGTCATCCTCCCGAACGCCAGTTTTTCATGGGCCTTTTGCCCGATCCTGTCTCACGGGGTCGTCCGAGGGTACGCAACGGATATGACCACGGTCTATGCGGCGCAACAGGCGCTCGAACAGACCGCCGCCCAACTGCGCGAGAGCAACCAGCGCCTCGATCAGGCGCTTGAGAAGGCGACGGAGTCCGCACGCGTAAAATCGGCATTCTTGGCGACGGTCAGCCATGAATTGCGTACACCCATGAACGGTGTGATCGGCATGACGAGCCTGCTGATGGAGACTCCGCTGACCCCCGAACAGCGCTCGTACGCGGAAACCATTCGTCAGTGCGGTGAGTCTCTCTTGCAGTTGATCAATGATGTCCTGGAATGCAGCAAAATCGAAGCCGGGAAGCTGGAGTTGGAGTGTCTGGATTTCAATCTCAGGACAACCGTGGAACAGGTCTTGGCACAGTTTGCCGAACGAGCCGAAACGAAAGGAATCGAACTCACGGGCCTGGTACATGCGGCCGTTCCGACCGAACTCAAAGGGGATCCGGGACGCCTCCGCCAAGTCCTTTCCAATCTGGTTGCGAACGCCGTGAAGTTCACGGACAAGGGAGAGGTGACTCTCCAGGCCTATCTTGAGAACGAATCCGCTGATACCGTGGACATCCGCTTCGAGGTCACGGACACCGGAATCGGCATGAGTGCCACGACCATGAACAAACTCTTTCGCCCCTTCGTCCAAGCGGACAGCTCGACGACAAGAAAATACGGAGGGACCGGCCTGGGGCTGTCGATTTCAAAACAGTTGGTGGAGTTGATGGGAGGCGGGATCGGGGTACGCAGCAGCGAAGGTCAGGGAAGCACCTTCTGGTGTACGGCGCGCTTCCGGAAGCAGATCGGTTCTCTCTGTGCCATTCTTCCCTCCGGTGAGCTTGCCGGAAAACGGGTGTTGATTGTCGACGACAACGAGTCGAATCGGATGATTCTGCACCACCTGGTTTCCGGATGGGGCATGGTGGACGATCTGGCCGAAGATGCCGAATCGGGATGGCGGCGCATCACGGAGGCCAACCGGAACGGGACACCTTACGACCTCGCCATTTTGGACGTCATCATGCCCGGAAAAGACGGTTTGGAGCTCGCACGCGAGATCAACAGCCATCCTGAACGGTCTCACACGCGGCTTGTGGTCATGACGTCCATTCTCCAGCGCGGACATGCGGAACAGGCCCGAGCATCCGGCGCAATGGGTTACCTTCCCAAACCTGTTCGCCATGACGAATTGCGGGAGTGTCTCCGAACCGTGCTTGGGATGCCGGACGATCAAGAACGGCCGATCGGACATACCGGCACCATCGTCCCGCAACTGGTGACGAGACATACGATCGCCGACAACGTTCAGCACCAGCATGTGTTAGTAGTGGAGGACAATCTTGTCAACCAAAAACTGGCCGTTCGAATGGTCGAGAAGCTCGGGTACCGGCCGGCTGTCGTCAATAATGGTCAGGAAGCTTTGGCGGCGCTCGAAAAAGGGCGATATGCCGCCATCCTGATGGATTGTCAGATGCCCCTGATGGACGGCTTTGAAACGACCCGGGCCATTCGGGAACGAGAGGCGTCCGCACCCTCCGAACCCAATACACTTCGCGCGTCAGGCTTCACGTCTCATATCCCCATCATCGCGGTCACAGCCAATGCGATGCAGGGCGATCGTGAACGCTGCTTGGCCGCCGGAATGGACGATTACCTCTCGAAACCGATCAAGCTCGATGCACTACGGGCCGCTCTCGCGCGCTGGACGCCGGCACCACTTCAGGCGGCCCATCCGGCCCAACCGATGCTGCCTCCCGGCAACACCGGCCCCGCCCGAGGCATTTTCGATCACGCGCAGATGTACCGGAACATCGGGAGCGACAATGAGTTATTCGGCCAACTCATCCGTCTTTTTCTGGATCGCCATCAGACGATGTTGGCGGACATTCGCACGGCCCTGGCCGATGGTGATTCGTCCGCCGTCGAGCGGTCGGCGCACACGTTCAAAGGAACCGCGGGAAATCTGTGTGCCTCGGAGGTCGGATTGATCGCCAGCCGCCTTGAGGCAGTCGGCCGCCTTCACGCGCTTCACGACGCCCCCCCTGTATACGCACAACTTGAGATGGAGGTCGCGCGGCTGGTCCAGGCGCTGGAGCCCTATCGCAGCGGGTACCCTCCTCTGACACAGGCCGCCGCCTGACTCGCGATATTCACGAACGCTGCTACCGCACCGGCTTACGTAACTCGTCGTTCGACTCAGGGTTTACCGCTTCATGTGCGATATCTCACGTCCCAAGCTGTCCAACAACTCGAAACCTCCACTTTCAAACTTGAAACAGTTATGGGTGGAAGCCCTTGAAGCGTGAACTGCCTGTCTCTAACGTGGGTGCTTCGTCGCACGTCGGGGAAATGTTTCACGAGATACGGGCTACACAACGCGTACTGCTCACTCTGTCTTATACGGAACACTTTGCAGCAGGCCGTGCCTCTACGGGACCGGATGGCTGGAAGGACGATGCCGGGAAAAGCGGATATCGGGTGGGATACTCCTCGGAAAGTACCAACTGAGTGCCCAATCTGGTCTTGTGACTCATGACAAGCGGGCCTCGTAGATTGGCCGTCATGCTGGCAGGATCGTCGGAGGGAATGGTCAAAATAACGACTACCGCCAGATCTTCTTCTTTCCCGTTATTCACCTCGGCCAAGATGTCGGCCGGCACACTGACATGATAGTCGGGGTGAAAGACAACCGGATCAAGGATCACGAATGCGAGCCCTGGTTCATCGATTGATTGAAGCCATTTAAACGGGGCCTCCGTGTCATGATCAAGAATGACGTACCGTTGGGACTCGGGAAACCCCAACAAACCGGCGGGAAACCGGATGAGACGGTCCCCAGCAACGTCAAACACTCCGAATCTGATCGATGTGCACTTCACAATAATGCCCTCACGAGACAATCCGTGTCTTCAGCGGAATGAGACGACGCAATGCGTCAAGAGACACCACCTCGGTCTTCGCGGCCAATCGATTCTCCTCCTGAATCCTTGCATAGACTTCTTCACGATGGACGGCCACCGAATGGGGTGCCTCGATGCCGAGCCGGACCTGGCCGCTTTTCACTCCGAGTACCACCACCCGAATATCCGGACCGATGGTGACGCTTTCTCCACGCCGACGGGTGAGTACCAGCATAACCGCCTTCCTTGGCAAGAGACATGTGGTCTCCTTTCTTTTCGGACTCCTTCCCCGGAAACTTTATCCTGGCCCTGGTTCTACAGATAATTCAGCAACGAATTCTCAAACACCCTGGCCAGAGTGCGGCTTGCCGCTTCAATCGCATATTGCTGCAATGTCAGATCAGAAATGGCTTTCGCCATGTCAACGTCCTCCGTCTCCGACAGCGTCTGCTGAAAAAACCCTCTCGCATCCAGGAGCCTCGCGTCGGTCGTCTCCAGGCGGTTCGCCGTGGCTCCCACTTCTCCCAGCACGGCCGCCACCTGCGAGATGCCGGCTCCCAATCCTCCGAGTGCTTCGGTAATCTCCAATCGAAAATTTCCTCGCAACGCGGCGACCAGCTGCTTCACATGCGCAAAAATATCGCTCTGGTCCCCGGCAAAGGCCCGATCCCCGACCACATTGGTCGATACCGTCTGTCCGGGCCCGATCTCGATATCCTGCCTCTCCGTGTCACCTTGATACTGGAGACCGGACACGACGGAAAAGAGGTCGCCGCCGGCCGGTGCGCCCGTCCCGTTCGTCAACGCCAGACGGATGCCATTGAAGGCGATCTCACTTCCCGAGACATAGGTTTGACTCGTGAGGACGTTGCGAGGCGCCAGACTGATTGAGAAGGTATCCCCCGCCTGCGGTCCGCCCTGTTGGCCGTTTCCAAGCACCACGCGCAGACCGCCGAAGGCAATCGCGTCGCCCGATGCATACGTATTGCCCGATGAAAGCGTCGTACCCGTGGTTTGATCGACGACAGAGTACTGAGTCGTGGAGGTAAACTGAATTTGATAATTGTGCAGCGTCAACTGGGCGGCGTCACTCACCCCCGCGTCCTGTACAGCGGCGCCGCCGGCATTGCCTGATCCTCGAGTCGCGGTCACCGGAACCGTGACGTTCAGCACATCATACGTGGTCGCGGAGGTAAAGCGGATCAGGTAATCATCCAACGTCAGGGCATTGCCGTCGATCACACGTCCCTGTCCGGCCACGACGCCTCCGGTGTTGCCGGCCGCCGACGCGACCGTTGCGGTCAGCGCAAACGGGACGTCCCCGGTGGTCTGACTTCCTCCCGCGAACCCAAGCGCGCTCCGAGCCAATCCTCCGGTCACGCCCACGGTGGATTCGATGCCGCTCGAGTTCGACGCGATAACCAGGTGATCCTGGTCGAATGTGACGGTGACACTTTTCCCGGAATTGCCGAGGACCGAATCCGCGTTGATCCTGCTCTGGAGTCTGGCAGCCAATTGGTCTCCCGTAAGTGATTCGGTCCCTGACGTCAGATCGATGGCGCCGGAGGTGATGCCGTCGACGGCCAAGACGATCGTATCGTTTGCGCCGTCGGTCAGTGTGACCGGCACGGTCAGCGACAGCCCCGTGGCGCGCCCATGGGTGCTGGTTCCTGTAAAAATCGGCTGGCCGTTCAATTCCGTATTCGCGGACTGTTGGAGCTGGGCAAACAGTTGCCGAACCTCTTGAGCACCGATGTTTCGTTCCGCCGCTCCGTTTGTGCCGCTGCGAAACTGGACGGCCAGTTGTTGTACCCGGCCCAACGTATTCGTCACCTGCGTCAACTGGTTGTCGGAGAGATCCAGTCTGGTCCGGCCAAACACGATATTGCGCTGCCATTGCTCGATCAGGGACAAGGAGGCCTTGTCCATCGCAATGTGGTTGAACGCGCTGGGGTCGTCGGACGGCTGACGCACCAGCTTTCCGGTGGATACCTGTTGCTGGAATACGAGGGCCTGGGCACGGGCACGGGCCAGATTGTTGGCCAGCACGCCGAACGTCTGTTGTTCTGTGACTCTCATGACTCTCCTCCGCTAGTACGGCTTCAGGGATAAGAGCGTTTGAAACATTTCGTCCGTGATGCGCACCAGCCGCGACGCGGCTTCAAATCCCCGTTGAAACTTCATGAGATTCACCAGCTCCTCGTCGATCGAGACTCCGGACACCTGTGCGCGAAGAGTCTCGATCTGGTCCTTCAAGATCTCCTGTGCGTCCGTTTCTCGCTCGGCGGTCTTCGCCACGACACCCAGATCGGCTGCGGCTGTCCGATAGGCATCCTTCAAGGTTCCTCCGTCCAAACTGGCGAACTGCCGATGCTGAAGCGCCACCATGGACAACAGATTGACATTGTTCCCCGGAGAGCCGGCCTTCGTCGACGAAGCTGCCACGGAGGCCGGATCAGTGAGCGCAACCGCTAGATCACGGGCGGCATCATGATAGGTATTCACTTCGAGCACATCCCCCGCCGACGCCGTACCGGTGAGACTCACACTGACGCCGTCGAAGACCAGCGTCGTCGGACTCGCGTAGACGCCTGATGCCGCCGTACTGGTGCCGTTCAATACACCGAGCGACGTTCGAGCCGTTCCACCGGTCACGGTGACGCTCGATGCGCTTGTGGTGTCGTTGGAGGTCACGATGAGGCGATTGGTCGTGACGTCATAGCTCACCACCACCGATTTGCCTGCGGCTTGCAATGTCCCGTCGGCATTGATCTTCGCCTGGACTTCCTGCGCAAGCGCCGCACCGGACGTAAACGCCAAGCCCGGGCTCGCCGCCCCGGCGAGGGTGATGGTACCCGAGGCTACTCCATCGACCGTGACGGCAAGCGTATCATTGACACCGGTCACGATGCTCAACGGTGAGTCGATGGAGGGCGCACTGATCGCCGTCCCGGTGTAATTTCCGCGAATCGAGGCGCCCGTCGTGACATCCACGATCGAGTAGGCCGTCGGGGATGAAAATCTGACCTCATAGTCGTGGAACGTCAGCAGGCTATTCGCCGTCACTGCGCTGTCACTGACCGCTATCGTCCCTTGATTGGCCGCACGCGCACTCGTGGTGATCGACTCCGGGTTAAAAAAATCCCGTCCCGTTGACCCATCCAAGCCATACCCCTGTCGATGGATCCCGTTGACGGCATTCGCCAATGTCGCGGCAAGGCGGTCGAATGAGACCTCCAGCTCCTTCACGGTGGTATCGCGAACATCCAACAAACTGCGCAATCGGCCGTTCGAGATCAGCCCGGCGATACTCAGCGGCCTCGTACCGCCCGTAGAATATCCGACGGTAAACAGCCCCTGATTGTCCGGATCCTCGATGGCGGCCAGCTGCCGGATGGTCGCGCCCTCCACGAGCACCTGTCCACGCGCCGCGAAGACCGTCAACGCCCCGCTCGTAGCCTCTACCGTGGTGATATCGATGCGTTTGGCCAGCTCGTTGACCACGCTGTCACGTTGATCCCGCAAGTCGTTGGCGCTTTGGCCCGTGACCTCGGCCGCGACGATCTGACCGTTCAATGTGGCCAGCTGCGTCGACAGGCTGTTGATCTCATCCACCGTTTGTCGGACCTGGAAGTTCAGTGATTGCCGGGCGGCCACAAGATCTGCTGAAGCTTGATTCAGACTGGACGCTAGCTGTTTGGCGTTGGCCAGCAAGACAGACCTCGCCGCCAATCCGCTCGGGGTGGTCGACACATCCTGAAGGCCGCGGAAAAAGTCGTCCAGGCGCGCCGCAATGCCCTGGTTATTGCCGTCAGCGAAAAGATTTTGCAGTCGGAACAGCTCGTCCTTTGAGACGGACAGACGGCCGAGATTCTGCTCGATCGCCGTCAGCTGTTTGTTGACGAAATAATCGGTATACCGTCTGATCGAGGTGGCCCGGACACCCGTACCCACCATGCCCGGCTGCCCATGGAGCGGCGGCTGCTCCGCCAATACCGCCTCTTGCCTGCTATAGCCGGGAGTATTGACGTTGGCGACATTGTGCCCGGTCACCGCGAGGGCTTGTTGCGAGGCCGTGAGGGCGCTCCGGGCGATATCCAACAGCGACGAGAGACCGACCATAGTTAACCCTGCTGATGAATGAGGACATTCGTACGTCCCATGGCAACCGATTGTCCGCCGGCGGTGTACAGCTCATGCCCCTCTCCGATAGTCGGGCCGGCTGAGAGCGCCTGATCGATCACGCCACGAATTCCTTCGATCAATCCCGCATTGTGCTTGATTTCATCGCGCACGGTCTTTGCTTGCGTGAGATAGCTCTGATAACAGCCCCGGAGACCGGCCGACGTGGCGTGTAGATGATCGACCAGCTGATGGAGGGACGTGTCGTGAGGCAACCCGCAGTGCCGGGCTACGTCCTGAACCACGCGATGCCGCGCGTCGGCAATGGTCTGCAGCAATTCCAGAATGGACAGTCGTCGGCAGTTGATGTCATGAAATCGAGTGATATCGACGGTCCGGATGGCGGCACGTTCTTCATACACCGTATCCAGCAACTGACGGCATGCGGCCTCTTCCTCATTCAGCACCCGGCGTAGCTGATCTGTTGTCGACACGATCGTCTGTGAAGGCATACCGACTCCCATCGACTCGGGCGAGCACGACCTTCCATCATCTTCCCCCCTTCTCCCTCACCACTGGAACAACTACCGGGGTGAGTCTGTCTTGAGGAGCCTGGGAAGCCAACAGTTACAGGACGGCGTCGGTCAGAACCTGCTTGAGGATGGCATCTCCGACCTTTTGCCCGCTCACGTCGTACGTCCCGCTGTCGATGGATTGGCGAATACGCTCCACCCGTTCCGCACGTTCAGGATCCGGCTGGCTGGCCAGCTCTCGGATCCGCTGTAGTTCCTTTGCCTGTGCCGATATCCGAACCTCGTCCTTACCCGCATGGGTCGGGACCGCTGCCTGTCTGGCGCTTGAACTTTCCGCCTCATGAACCCCAAGCAACACCTTCGCAAGATGATCGACTTTCCCATGACCTGATATCTGCATATCCATGCTCCTTCCCCGGTGCTCTCATGAATGGCGCTGCCCTGATGGAACCTTGGGCTTTTCACCGGTCGACGTTCTTATCGGTTTCTGACCGGCCAAACTTGAGAGAACTCACGGTCGAGGTGAAAAATATTGTTCCGCATGTTCTTGGACCATCTGGGTAATCCCCAGTCCTCCCGATTCTGCGGCTCGCCGGCCGATTTCCTCATCATAGAAGGAATAGAAATACGTTCCCTGTTTATTGGCAATGGCCCCTTCCGGAACGGTTTCTCTCATAACCTTCAGTAAATACGAGACAAAATAGGACTCAAACTGCTTTCCTGCCTCGACCAGCTGCTGGCGCTGCTTCGAAATATCCTGCATGGTCGCCGAGTGATGATGACTACTCAGCAGATCCGGCGACCGGAGTGCGCCAGGATCCATATATAATGGTGAGACCATCGCCACCCGCCCTTTCTCCGAACCTATGTGGGTCATCCCATCCATTGTGACGTCCTCAGATAATCTCTAAATTTGCCTGCAGTGCCCCAGCCGATTTCAGAGAAGATAGGATTGCCACCAGATCACGAGGTGTGACCCCTACGGCGTTGAGCGCCTGGACGACCTCTCCCAAGGTGACCGTTTCATCGACGACGATCAGACGAGACTCCTGCTCTTTGACTTCGGTCTGGACATCGGGCGTGACGGTGGTTTGTCCCGCGGCGTTCCCCACGAGCGGGGCCGACGGCTGCGACACATTCAGGGTATTCTTGACGGTAATCGTGAGATTCCCATGAGAAATGGCGCAGGTTGAAATCCGGACGTGCTCGCCAAGGACGACCGTCCCCGTCCGTTCATTCACCACCACCTTCGCAATCGCATCGACGGACACATCGAGCCCTTCAATCGACGCGATATATTCCACGACCCGGCCATGAAAACCAGGCGGGATTGTCGCCTTAATATAGCCGGCGTTGACGGCTGACGCACTGCCCTTCCCAAAGGCATGTTCAATGGCCTCTGCCGTCCGAATCGCCGTCGTGAAGTCCGGCTGACGAAGCAGCACGGAGACGGTCTCCCATGAGTCGATGGCGAGGGGAAGTTCTCTTTCAATGATGGCTCCGCCCGGCACCACACCCGCTGCTTGATGATTCTTGACCACCGTCGCCCCGCCTGGTCCGCCGGTCCCGCCGAGGAATCCTCCGATCGACACGGGTCCCTGCGCCACTGCAAACACTTGCTGATTTGCCGCTTTCAGGGGAGTGAGCAGAAGTGTCCCCCCTTGCAAACTCTTGGCGTTGGCCATCGAAGAGACCACGGCGTCCAGCGTCATGCCGGGCTTTGAGAACGGAGGAAGCTTCGCTGTGACCATCACGGATGCGATATTCCTCGTCAGGAGCTGAATGGGATCGATGACCAGATTGACCCCCATCTTGTTCAACATCGACATCATCGCCTGAATCGTAAACTGTCCGCCGATCACACGGTCACCCGTACTGTCCAAGCCGACGACCAAGCCATACCCGAGCAACTGGTTTTCGCGCACCCCTTCAATCGCGCCGATATCCTTGATCCTCACGGCATCGGCGTTCACCGGCCAGAGGGAACCGGCAGCCAAGACGCATAGCAGCATGAACCGCCGTACCAGCATAGAGATCTCGCCCTCCATCGAGTTAGGAACGCCTCGTGAGTGCAGATTGCGGTTGTGGACCAAAGATTCGGAGCAGAGGCAAAGGCATGGCGTCTTCCCTGCGGACCACTCCGCTTCTGAACATCAATTGCAGCGATTGCAGATTCATGCCTCGATGCTTGGAATGCACTGCTCTTGGTACTGGACGTCTCATCGAAGTCGGCATGGCAACATGCTCCTTAGAAGGGATAGACCCAGTCAAGAATTCGAACAAACCAGCCCGGACGCTGAACATCATCCAATACACCAAGGCCTGAGTATTCGATTTTGGCGTCCGCGATGGCACTCGACGCCACCGTATTCTTGGTGTCCACATCGACACGACGGACGATCCCGCCGATGGTCATCAGCTGTTTCTCGCTATTGACGGTGACCTCCCGCCGTCCTTCGATCCGTAAATCCCCGTTGGAAAGCACTTCCGTCACGATCGCGGAGATGGTCCCCGTCAAGGTGCCCTCACGATTGGTGGAGCCTTTCCCGTCGAACTTGTTATTGGCGGTGGCATTGATTCCGAATCCGCGCTTCGTTTCATCGCTGAAGCGGATCCCCGGAAGCCCGATATATCCCATGCCGCTCCCGACCATGCCGTTCTTGATCGTCGAATCCCGTTGAACCGCCGTATCCGCCGACTTGGATCCTTTATGCACTTCGGAGACTTTCACGGTCAGAATATCCCCAATCCGCATGGCCCGCATGTCCTCATAGAGATAGGCTCGTCCGTTTTCTTCCTGCCATAGGGAGCCCAGCGTCTTCGGAGGAGGAAGCGGCGGTACGGTGACCTTGCTCGACGGGCTCGGCGGGCTCGAACATCCATGCAAGAACAGGGCTGCGACAACAGCGGTCCGCATGAAAGCACCACCAGACTGAGTTCGATGACCAGATACCACAGAACTCGCCATACGCTCCTAGAACTCCACTTGCACCAGGCTGGGCGCCACGACCTTTGCCCTGAACTCCCGGCCCGAATCAAGATTCGCCACCATGATGGTCTGCCCGACCTGACCGTTGGATTTCGTAATCCCATAGGTCTGAATCGACAGACCGCCTCGACGCGCCTCGATCATAACCCGA
This sequence comes from uncultured Nitrosospira sp., assembly GCA_900696515.1. Lineage (GTDB taxonomy): Bacteria > Nitrospirota > Nitrospiria > Nitrospirales > Nitrospiraceae > Nitrospira_D. Next base: position 67,193 of record CAADGK010000143.1, read on the forward strand.
TCCCCCTTCTTCACGACGAGCGGAGGCTTCACAAACGCCGCGCGCAACGGCGTCTCAGGCGGCAACGGGCGTGCGGCGCTCTTGCCGATCACCTCATCACGGTCGGTCAGAAACGGATGATTCCATTGATGGATTCGAATGCGCGCGGTCTTGAGATCCGCGCCGTCGATCAACTCCTCAACCTTCAACAGCCGGGTAGGGACAACGGCATCGATCATCGCCGACACATCCGCCAATACCTGGATGGTTTTCCACGCTTTTCCGCCCACCGCCACCGCCACGGGGAAGGCCCGCCGCCCAAGGCCGTCATCGGAACCGGTCGGCAACACGTGAAGTTCAACGACTCCCGACGGCAGAGGCATCGACGCATCCGGCTCGAGCACCGTCACCGTAATTGTCTTCACTTTTTGTGACCAGGCATGCTCCAAATATCGCTGAATCGCCCCCTGCAGCAGTTCGGTCGTCAGCTCCGGCATGGCTGGCTTTTCATGCTCCTTTTCCACCACGCGCCTCTCCTGTGCCGCGTTCGCCGCCGTGACCGTGCGTGTGTCGGCTCCGGTTCCGGCCGATGCCGGGACGGTCCATCCGGACAGCCCCACCCCTAGCCACATGAGGATGATCCCGATCCTCACCATACGCCCCCCTTACCGTCTCAGATTGTTGGCGATCGCCATCATCTCGTCCGAAGCCTGAATCGTCTTCGAATTGATCTCATAACTCCGCTGGGCAATGATCATATTGACCATTTCTTCGGCAAGATTGACGTTCGAGCTCTCCAGGAATCCCTGCTGAATCGAGCCGAACCCTGTCGTAAATCCCCCGGTACCCTGAGTCGGCGGACCGGACGCAAAACTGTCGATGAACAGATTGTTCCCCATGGCGACGAGGCCGGAGGGATTGTCGAACCGGGTCAATTGAATTTGGCCGACTTGTGAGGCTTGAGTCACACCGGGGAGCAACACGGACACGGTGCCATCCTGACCGATATCCACCTTGAGCGCGCCGGACGGAATCGTGATGACGGGATTCAGAAGATCGCCGTCGCCGGTGACAAGGTTCCCGACATTGTCCCGTTTGAACGATCCGTTTCGAGTGTACATGATGGTGCCGTCCGGTCGAGACACCTGAAAAAATCCCGGACCATCGATGGCCAGGTCGGTGTCATTGTTCGTTTGCCGCATATTCCCTTGCAGCCATTCTTTTGCCACGGTCGTGGGACGCACGCCGGTCCCGACCTGAATCCCGACGGGAAACACTCCGACGTTCGAAGCGTTCGTGCCGGGCAATCGTTGGATCTGATAGACCAAGTCCGCGAACTCCGCGCGGCTTCGCTTGAATGAACTCGTATTCACGTTGGCCAGGTTGTGGGCAATCGTATCGACATTGATCTGTTGAGCCGTCATTCCGGTCGCCGCGGTCCACATGGCGCGAATCATGAAAGTCCTCCTCGTCCCTCGTCGTTCGTGAAGCGTCGCACATTGGAGCGTTGGAGGTTCGAGGTTTGAAGCATGAGAGCCATGCCTCCAACTTCCAACCTCAGGCTGCCATCCGTGACCGTTTCACGCTTCACGAGAGACATTTCACCGCCTTACGCTACTCGCCCGATGTCCTGAATCGCCACTTCGGCCATACGATCGAGCGTTTGAATGAGTTTCTGCGCGGACTCATAGCTCCGCATCCCTTCGATCATTTTCACCATCTCTCCGATCGAATTGACGTTCGATTCCTCAATATGCCCCGCCAGAAGCTGCGGGTTCTTGACGGGCTTGCCCTTGTCGGACGCGAACAACCCTTCCGCAGACTTGACCGGCATCTCCTCGTCGGGGAAATCCATGAGTTTAATGGTCCCGACCGATTTGTCGTCCACCCGGATATCGCCTTGGGGCGTGATCTCCAACTTCCCGGGGGGAATCTTGATTTCCCCTTTGGTTCCCATCACAGGATAACCCAGCCCATTCACCAATCGCCGTTGATTGTCCAGCGACAACATACCGTTCCTTGTGTACCGAACGCCTTGAGGCGTCTCGACTTCCAAAAACCCTCTCCCTTGAATCGCGAGATCCAGAGGATTGCCCGTCACCCGGATGCGGCCCGCTTCAAACGTCGTCTTCATCGTATGCGGCGCCACGAACGCGCGCTCGGTTGCGCCGAATGGTCTGGCCGTGATCTGCTGAGCCAATCCCGCGCTGTGACTCATCATGGGCACCACCGCTTGATACCTGGGAAAGATCGCCTTAAAGGCTTGTTCGTCCTGTTTGAAACCGGCGGTATTCACATTCGCCATATTGTTGGCGAACACCTGCATCCGCCGTTCATGGGCCAACGCACCGGAGAGCACTGGATAAATTCCACGATTCATCTGGTCGACTCCTTATCCGTCCCTGCACAAAGACAGCAACCCTTGTGCCACGATCCGGCCGTCTCCTGTTTCCCGGTCCCGGAATGCAAAATCAGTGAAATGCCGCCAAATGAGGCCATGCGGGAATGAATAGCCTCATGACAACGGGTCAGGCGGGGGATTCGGCCAGGATAGAATCTACCCAGCAGACTGCACATTTTTCCCGGCCGGCAGGCCAAACGTCCGAGCGATCGCTAACTGATCGCTTCCAGAGTCGCTTTGAGCCGGATGATGGCTTTCGTGTGGATTTGGCAGACTCGCGATTCGGTGACCTTGAGAAGCTCTCCGATTTCCTTCATGGTGAGCTCTTCATAATAATACAGGGTGAGGACCAATCGTTCCTTTTCCGGCAACATCTGAATCGCCCCGGCAATGGACTCGCGCTCGCGCTCATTCACCAATGAGGAGAGTGGATCAGGGGTATGCGTATCGGCCAGCATTTTCACGACTTTGTGGCCATCAGGCTCGTGGAGGCTGAGATCGTCCACACTGATCATGACCGCTCCCCTGGCGCGTGTAATGAACTCATCCAGTTCTTCCAGCGACATCTTCAGCTCGGTCGCGACCTCCTCATCCTGGGGCGGGCGACCGAGACGGCTCATCAGGAGGGTGTGTGTTTTCTGGAGCAGGGAAATTCGTTCGTGGACGGATCGTGGAATCCAGTCCATGGCGCGGATCTCGTCGAGCATGGCGCCTCGAATGCGGAACTCCGCGTAGGTCTTGAATTTGGCTTCCCTTGTCGGGTCATACTTCGTCATGGCATCCATCAATCCGATGGTGCCGACCGAAATCAGATCCTCGGCATCCAGATACGCCGGAAGCCGGAATGCCAACCGGTGGGCCATGGCGCGAATGACGTGAGCAAACTCCTTGATCAATTGCTCCCGCCTCGCCCCTTGCGCTGAGAAGGATTTCCGCTCGTGTGGTAATGCCGACTTGCTCATAATCGTTCTATGACCTTGTGCTAGTTGCCGATATGCGTCGCCGATCGTTGCCAGACCAACTGCATCGAGCTTTTCGGAAGCACCGGCTTCGGCCACTGCACGATCTGCCTGGCTAACTTTTTAAAGGCTTCGGACGCCGGAGCCTCGGGGAACAATTCCAATACGGCTCTCTGCTGCCTGACCGCCATCGGCACATAGTCGTCGTAGGGAATGGCCCCGACCAATTCAAGGGCAACGTGCAAAAATCGGTCCGCAGCAACATCGAGTTTCCCGAATACTTCGGAGGCTTCACGAGGACTCTTTGCCTGATTCACGAGAATTTTGAAACGACGTTCGCGATATTGCCGCGACAGAACCTTGATCAAGGCATAGGCATCCGTCAGGGAGGTGGGTTCCGGCGAAACCACAATCAGCGCCTCATCGGCCGAGGAGGCAAAAAATGTGACGCTGGTGGAAATGCCGGCGCCGGTATCAATCAACAAAATATCCATCCCACCGGCAAATTGTGCCAGCTGCTCCTGGATGATGACCTGTTGAGACTCCGTCAATGTCGTCAGCTGCGGGACTCCGGAACTCGCCGGTAACACATGAACATCTCCCGGACCTTTTAGTACGATTTCGCCGAACGTATGGGTCCCCGCCAGCACATCTTCGATCGTGTGCCGTGGGACCAGACCCAGAAGGACGTCGAGATTGCCCAACCCAAGATCGGCATCCAAGATGAGGACTCGTTTCCCCAGTTTCGTGAGCGCCATGCCCACGTTTGCCACGACATTGGTCTTCCCCACACCGCCTTTTCCGCTCGAGACGGCAATCACTTGGGGACACGACTCACCCTCCAATCCGACAAGGTCCGTCAGGGCCGACGATCTGGATCTGAGCTGCATAATGTGACCTCCAACCGCGTTATCGATGATGAGTTCCCGTTGCTGCCAAGAGAGGTTTCTCGTCCCCTAATCGATCCGACCGGCACACATGTCCATGAGCACCCTCCGGGTCGCAGGTCGTGAGCCGAGTGGCCAGCGCGTCCGGAGAGGCCACCTCAATATCGCCCGGGACTCGCCGTCCCACACTCCAATACGACAGCGGGACACCCGTCGTATGCGCCACGTCGAGTATCGTCCCACAGGATTCCGTTTCGTCGAGTTTGGTAAAGAGGAGACGGAGATGCGGGAGCGTCCGCACCGAATCGGCCATCCGACAGGCTTCTCGTGCCCTGGTTGAGGCAGGTAACACCAAGTGCGTCGTGATGGCATCGTGTTTCAACAACCGGCACAGGTCGTTCGCCAATGCCAGGTCCGCCGGCGCAATGCCCGGCATATCCATCAGGACGAGATCCATCTGCGCGTGACGGCGCAGTCCCGCTTGTACCTGCCGGGCCGACAACGCACACGCAAAGGGAACTCCGATGATCTTGGCGTACCGCCGGAGCTGCTCCACAGCAGTCTCTCGATAGGTATCAAACGTGATCAGGGCGACCGACTGACGCTGCTCCAGCCGATAATACGCGGCGAGTTTGGCGACGGCGGACGTCTTCCCGGCCCCGCTCGGGCCGATGAGCAGTCCGATCGCAGGACGCGCGCGGGCATGAAGCAACGGTTCGGCGACACGCACCAGCTTTGTAATTTCCTGATGGAGCGCCTGCCTGATCGACTGCTCATCGCGGCGATCGGACTTCATCGCCCCGCTCAGGAGCAGCTCCATTGTGGCCGGGTGTATTCCCTGCGCACGCAACGACCGGCGTAACGCTGACAGAAAGGGCACTGCTTGACCCGCCCGCGGGGCATCCGTTCCCGGGGAAATCTCCCGCAGCAACTGACTCAATTCGTCATACAGCACCCGCGCCTGGCGGAGGCGTTTCTGCTTTCCCTGCGACGTCGCCTGTTTCTTCGTCGCCTCTCGCCCGTCGTTCTTCCCTGCAGTCGTCTGACCGGTCCGGTCCAACATGCCCCGCAAGGTCTGCTGAAACGTCCTCACGGATGCGACGGCCTGAGGATTAGCTCCGGGCGGGGTCGCGACGGGGACAGATTCTTGAACCCTGGCTCCATCACGCGGGGTCTGAGGACTCTCGTATTCGGCCGCCGCCATCACCTCCAGGACCGGGTGATTGAACACCCGCAAAGGTCGTCCCCCCTCGCGCACCTCTTTGGAGGACAAGATAATGGCATCGGGCCCCAATTCTTCCTTGATGGCTCGAAGGGCATCCTGCATCGTGATCGCGTGAAAGGTCTTGACCTTCATGGATTATCCTAGGATGACTGTGCCAATTCGAAGTCGACCCGCACCGTATCCAGCGACTGCAGGCGCACAAACGAGTCCACCTCATTGAATCCCATCACCGGTACCGAATGGAGAATACGATCGCTGTGGCGACGCAGATGCCGACGAACGGCCTGCGAACAAATGATGATCGGCTGCTGCCCCCGAGCCGCGACCCGCTCCGCCGCCTGTTTGATCCCGGTCAGGAGTTTGTGCGACACCGTCGGATCAAGTTGTAAGGGCGCGCCGGGCGGAAGCGCCGCAACCTGGTCGGCCAGCGACCGATCCAGCCGGGGATCCAAGGTAATCACCTGCAGGCTGCCGTCCGACGCCTGATACTGTTTGGTAATCGTCCGTGCCAATGCTTGCCGGGCATACTCCGTCAACAGTTCTGGATCTTTACTGTGCGCGGCTTGATCGGAAATGGCCTCCAGAATGGATCGCAAGTCTCGAATCGGAATACCCTCTTTGAGTAGATTGCCAAGGACCCGAACCACCGTTCCCAGCGGGACCATCGTCGGAATCAGCTCTTCCACCAGCTTGGGGTGCGATTTGCCGACTTCATCCAGCAGCGCCTGAACCTCCTGACGCCCCAACAACTCGTGACCATACCGCTTCACCAACTCGGACAGATGTGTGGCGATGGCGGAACTCGCATCCACGACGGTATAGCCCGCCATCTGGGCCTGTTCTCTTCCGTCTTCCGGAATCCAGAGCGCCGGCAGCCCGAAGGCCGGCTCCTTCGTCGCGATCCCTTGGACCAACCCCTTCTGACCGGTCCCGGGATCGATCGCCAACAGATGACCGGGCAACACATCCGATTTGGCGACCTCCACCCCCTTCAAAATGAAGGCATATTCGTTCGGCCTCAGCTGCAAATTGTCGCGGATGTGGATGGGCGGCACCACGAACCCCATCGTTTCGGCGAACTGCCTTCGGAGCGCCTTGATCCGGTCGAGCAACGCCGTGCCTTGAGTCCCTTCCACAAGGCCGATCAATCCATAGCCCACCTGCACTTCCATCAGATCCAGCGGCGTCACGCGGGTCGGCCCCTCGTCGGCCTTCGGAGCCGCAGGCGCCGGGGCCGGGGCCGCTTCCCGGAGTTCCTCCTGGTGCATATGATAGGCCATCCAGGCGACCGCGCTCCCCAGCACCAGGAATGCCAGATGCGGCAGACCGGGAACCAAGCCGAGCGCGAGCAGAATCCCCGCTGCGATCCCGACCGGCTTGGGGGACATCAACAGCTGCTTCGACATCGCCCCGCCCAAGTCCATTTCGGACGCGGCCCGTGTGACCACGATACCGGCCGCCGTCGACACGATCAGAGCGGGGATCTGCGCCACGAGCCCCTCACCGACGGTCAACACCGTATAGGTTTGAGCCGCGAGTCCCGGACTCATCCCCTGCTGCAAGATACCGATGGCCAAACCGCCGAGGATATTCACCAGGGTGATGATCACCGCCGCGATGGCATCGCCTCGAACAAACTTGCTGGCGCCGTCCATCGCCCCGTAGAAATCCGCCTCCTCGGTGATTTCCCTCCGCCGCCGGCGTGCGTCGGCTTCATTGATCAGACCCGCATTCAGATCCGCGTCGATGCTCATCTGTTTGCCGGGCATCGCATCCAAGGTGAATCGGGCCGCGACTTCGGCCACGCGGCCCGCTCCCTTCGTGACCACCACAAAGTTGATGACGACGAGAATCGTAAAGACCACGAGCCCGACGGTGTAATTGCCGCCGACGATGAAGTTCCCGAATGCCCGGATGACTTCGCCGGCCGCCCCGGCGCCTTCGTTGCCATGCAGGAGGATAAGGCGCGTCGAGGCGATATTCAGCGACAGTCGGAACAACGTAATCATCAGGAGAATCGACGGGAACACTGAGAATTCGATGGGGCGACGCACTTGCAGGCCGACCAGAAGAATGATGACGGAGAGCGTGATGTCGAAACTGAGCAACAAATCGAGGATGAAGCGCGGCAACGGCAGGAGCATCACCATGATAATGGCGACCACCCCCACGGACATGAGCACGTCCGGGTGTTTGATGAACTGGGAAGAGCCCGCTGGTTCCGTAACGGTTGCCATCGTGATCAGAGACTACGACCGACTCATGCCGCGACCCCTCTCGCGCGATAGACAAAGGCCAGGATCTCAGCCACCGCGCGATAGAGATCATGAGGAATCTCTTTTCCGATATCGACGAGCTTGAAAATCGTCCTGGCGACGAACTTGTTCTCCACGACCGGCACGTTATGATGCCGCGCCAACTCCCGGATCCGTTCCGCGATCACACCGGCGCCTTTGGCCACCACGACCGGCGCCGCCATCGTGGCGGTGTCGTACTTCAGCGCCACGGCCAGGTGCGTGGGGTTGGTGATCACGACGTCGGCCGTCTTGACGGCCGCCAGCATGCGCTTCTTCACCAACTCGCGCTGAACGGTTCGTACGCGACTCTTAATCAGCGGATCACCTTCCGCCGCTTTCTGCTCTTCTCTGATCTCCTGTTTCGACATGCGGAGACTGCGCTCCCATTCGTAACGCTGGTAGGCATAGTCGAGAACGGCCAGCAACGCGATCACGCCCGACACCGCCAACCCGATCTTGAACGCCAGACTCCCCGCCAGCGGCAGGACGCCGCTCAACTCGAACTGGATCAATTCCGGAATCCGCAGCACGTCGTACCGGGTGATCCAAATCCCGATTCCTGTGACGAGGGCGATCTTGAGCAGACCTTTGATGAGTTCCATGACGGAGCGAAGCGAGGCCAGACGTGCGAATCCCTTGGCGGGACTGATTCGGCTCCAATCGAGTTTGAACGCGTTCGTGCGCCACAGGAACCCTGTTTGGAGGAGGGTGGCCGCACTTCCCAACAGCACGACTCCCGCCACGATCGGAAAACTCAACGAACCCACCGTCACGGCAGTCTGAATCAAAATCGTGTAGACCTGATCAATCGAAAGATCTCGATACCACTCCCCGGGGAACGGGAGGGTCAAGCCTTGGCGGGTCATCTCCGTCATCTTCTGAAGACCTACCGGCAGCATGGCGCCCAACAACCCCACGCCTCCTAACAGCATGGCCGCGGTCGACACGTCGCGACTGACGGCGACCTGCCCTTCCTTGCGCGCCTCCTCCTTGCGTTTGGGAGTCGCCTGTTCTGTCTTATTGTCCCGGTCTTCAGCCATGCCCCAGTGCCTTCATCAACCCGAGGATCGTAAACTGCAACCGTTCAATTTCCCGGATCAAGAGCTCGACCGTAAACGGCATCGACAAGCTGAGTACCGCCAATCCTCCGGCAATGGTGATGGGGAAACTCAGCACGAACACGTTGATTTGACTGACTGCGCGCCCGAGAATCGCCAGGAGAATGTTGATCAATAGAATGATGACGAGCACCGGGGCGGCAAGCTTGAGCCCTATCATGAACATCTGCTGGCAGAGACGCAGCACATCATCTCCGGATTCGGCCGGAAGCGAGGCTCCGAATGCCGGGATGGAGTCGTAGCTGGACAAGATGGTGGCGACGATGAGCATGTGTCCGTTCAACGAGAGCAGGACAAGGGACGCCACAAGCGTAAAGTACTGCGCGATGATCGGTGTCTGGCGGGAGGTGGCCGGGTCGAAGAGCTGAACCACACCGAATCCCATTTGGACGCCGATCATTTCTCCCGCGACTTCAAACGCGCCGAAAAAGAGCCGGACGGCCAAGCCGATGGCCAAGCCGATTACCAGTTCACTGAGCAACCCGGCGGTTAAGGCCAGAGGATCATAGGGGATGGCCGGAAGATGGACGAAGGGCGCCAGCAGAACCCCTAAGGAAAGGACCAATGCGCCCTTGACCTTCATGGGAACGGTGCGCCCGCTCAATACCGGCAACGCGGCGAGCAGTCCTCCGATGCGGGAGATCAGGGCCAAAAACGCCTGGTATTCAGGAAGTAGTATCTGAATGGTCTGGGTCAACGCCATCGTTCCTTCCTACTCCGCCTTATCCACGCGTACCCACCACGGTGATGCGTCCTACGAGCTAGTGCACGTAGTTGGGAATGTTCATGAGAAGATTCGCCATGAACGTCGTCATCACGTTCAACATCCACGGGAGAAACACCAGGAGCGCGCCAAAAAGGGCCAATACTTTGGGAACGAACGTCAAGGTGGCCTCGTTCAGTTGAGTCATGGCCTGGAAGGCACTGATGATCAGACCGACGAGCAGACTCAGTCCCAAGATCGGACCCGACACAAGCAACGTGGTTTCCAACGCCTGCCTGCCCAATTCGGTCACCATTTCTGGCGTCATCGTCTGCCCCTCACAAGTTCTTGCTCCGCACCATGGCCGGCCGACTCCTGCACAACCCCCGTCGCCCCGGTCACACGAATGATCGTGGGGTCACTGAAAGCTGCGCACCATCGAGCCGACGACCAGATACCAGCCGTCCGCCAACACGAACAAGATCAGTTTGAACGGGAGGGAGATCACGACCGGAGGCAACAGCATCATACCCATCGACATCAGAATGCTCGCGACGACCATGTCGACGATCAGAAACGGAATGTAAATCAAGAACCCGATTTGAAAGGCGATCCGCAACTCACTGAGAATAAACGCGGGAATAATGGCATGGGTCGGAACGTCTTCAACCCGATCCGGCTTGGGGATGCGACTCAACTGGACGAACAACTCAAGGTCTTTGTCCCGTACCTGCTTCAGCATGAACCCCCGAACCGGTTCGATCCCCTTCTTCCAGGCATCCTCATAGGAGATCTGTTCGGCAAGCAACGGCTGCAGCGCATTGCTGTACACCGACTGCCCGACCGGCGCCATGATGAACATGGTCAGGAACAGGGCCAACGACAACAACACTTGGTTGGGGGGCACCGCCTGTGTGCCGAGCGCTTGGCGCAGGAAGGCCAGGACGATGACGATCCTGGTAAAGGACGTGACCATGATGAACAAGGCCGGTGCCAAAGACAGCACCGTCAAGAGAATGAGAATCTGGATGACCACGGCCATCTGTTTCGGCCCGCCGGTCCCCAAATCGATACTGACGGACGGGCCGCTGGTGGCTGCGTCCGCTGCCGATGCCAGCAGCAACAGTCCCGCTCCGGCGACGACCATCCAGCCGAGCGCTCTTGAATGGACGCGATCAGTGGCCATGCGATTCCTTGTCGTGATCAGCCCATTGGAGCGGTTGTCGTTGAAGCCATGACGCGACGTCCGCTCCCGGAGCCGATGTCGTTTCGGTCGCAGGCTTCCGAGGCGGCAACGTGAGCAATTCACGGAGATGCGCCGTATTGTTGATCCGTCCCAATGGAACAAGCTCAGTGGCCGTGGCTCCGACGATCAGATACTCCCCTGCGACCTCCACCAGACTAATCGTCTTGCGAGGAGCCAGGTAGCCGCTGGCCAACACCTGAACAAGCGGCCGACCACCGGCATGTCCGACTCGCGGGCCCATGACCCGCCGAGCCACAAATGCCGCGGCGCCGATGCACAGCAACACCACGGCCAGCGCCGACACGGTTCGAATCAGACTGTCGTAGACATCGATCACGCGCTTCCCCTCCGGCCGTTCATCGCAGTTGCTGGACCCGTTCCGCCGCACTGACGACATCGGTCAGGCGTATGCCGAACTTTTCATTGACGACCACCACCTCACCGCGAGCGACCAGTTTATTGTTGACCATCACATCCATGGGCTCACCGGCCAGCTTATCCAACTCGATCACCGACCCCTGCGCGAGTTGCAACAGATCCCGAATGGCCATCTTCGTCGATCCCACGTACACCGTGACGCTCATCGGGATGTCCAAGATAAAGTCGATGTTCTTCGGCGGACCTCCCGACTCAGCCTGTTGGACGGGCGGAAACGAGGCGGATTGCGCGGGTTGGCCGCCGAACGTTTGCGAATCCGAAGCCGTTGCAGATTCTAAATCAGCCATGGTTGCTCTTCCTGTGGGCGTTCGACTAGCTCAACACCTTCGTCACGCGGCACGCTTGATTGCCTTTGTACACACCCGGGCTCCCCTGGAATTTATGATACCCCTCGATGTAGCAATCGAGCGGATCGCCCGGGTGCTGGTCCAGCAGGATCACATCCCCCGGCGAGAAATTCATGACGTCCTTCACCGTCACGGTGGCCGTTCCCAGCCGCACCACGATGGGGAGCGGGCAGTCCTGTAACCGATCCTTAAAGCGATGATTCCAGTCGCCGTCCTGATCCACGTGATCGGACACGAGGCCGGAGTAGAGCTTTTCCTTGATCGGCTCCAGAAGCGAGTACGGATAGACCAGATACAGGTCCCTGGCGGTTTCGCCCAGCAGCACTTGCAACGTCACCACGACGACGATTTCCGACGAGGTCACCACCATCGCAAACTGGGGGTTGCTCTCGGAACGTACATACTCCACCTTGACGGGTACGACGGCATGCCATGCGGTTTCCAGGTCGACCAGCGCCTGCAAGAGCAGCTTCTTGATGATCCGCAATTGGATGGGCGTGAAGTCTCGCCCCTCCGGCTTGACATGGGTCTGCCCCTTCCCGCCGAAGAAGTAATCCACGATCAAGTACACCAGAAAGGCATCCATCACGAAGAGGGCGCTGCCGCGCAGCGGCGCCATATGAAACACGTTCAAGGAGGACGGCATCGGAACCTTTTTCAGAAACTCTCCGAACTTGATGACTTGCGTGCCGACGACGACAAAGTTGACCGCCTCCCGAAACATATTGGTCCAGACGACCGACTGGCGCCGGATAAACCGGTCGTTGATCATTTCCATCGTGGGCATTCGCCCGCGGATGATCCGCTCCTGATTCAGGAGGTCATATTGCGCCACTCCGGTCGAGGGCGCCTCAGGTTCCTTGGGAGCCGTATCGACCTCTCCCGACACGACGCCCTTCAGCAGCGCATCGATCTCGTCTTGTGAGAGGATCTTTTCCATACCGGCGACGGTTACTGAACGACGAAGTCCGTGAAATAGGCCGACCGGACCCCCGGCTTGGGGAGCAGCCCGTTGATCCGTTGCGTAATTTCGTCCCGCAGTTGAAATTTCCCTTGGGTGGTTCTCACCGCATTCACGTCTTTGCTGCTGAGCAGCACCAAGATCGCATCACGGACCTGTGGAACCCGTGCGGACAGATCGGCGGACACCGCATCATTGTCGACTTCAAGCTTGACGGTCAGCTTCAGGTACCGCACATCCGGCACGTCCGCCAGATTCACGATGAACGGGTCCAAATCGAACATCACCCCCGGGACGGCAGTTTGGCCCTGTTTCCCGCCCGCGCCGCCCGGCACGTCGGCCTTCACCACCGTCTCGGCCTTGTGCTCGTCGGCCTGTTCGGTATGTTTGTCGGACCCGCCGAAGAATTTGACGGCCACCACCGCTCCACCCACACCGAACAGGAGGGCGACGACCGACACAATAATGAGTAATTTGATCGGAAACGGCGGAGCGATGGCCGCTCCCGGCGTTTTTCCGTCCGTCTCGGCTGCATCTGCCATAGCTCCTCCTTGAAGGCCTCAGCGCCCCGGTAGAGCGACTGCAATGCATATGCCATTCAAGGGGCGCCAGCGCCGGCCACGATGCCGTACAAACAACATATTTGCCATATAGTTTGATACGAACCAGGCAAGACCTGCCTACACGTTCGCCTGGTCCCGTCAAGCAAGTCATTGACGCCGTCAAGGAAGTGACGGACCGGCCGTTGAGGAATTCCCGTGCGACAGACCCGTGGGAGGGAACCAAGTAGCGGATCAGGCTGGGAGCCGGACAAGGCCTCCCAGCCCTGTGGCACACAATCTATCGTTTCAGATTCACTAACTCCTGCAGAATTTCGTCTGACGTCGTGATCACACGCGAATTGGCTTGAAAGCCGCGCTGGGCGGCAATCATGTCGATGAAGCTTTCGCCGAGGTCGACATTCGACAGCTCCAGCGAGTTGGACAAGACCCGTCCAAGTCCTGCGCTGTCCGGAGTTCCGTTGACCGGCTGACCGGAGTTCCCGGACTGCGCAAAAGTATTCTTGCCGGTCCTGGTCAACCCGATGGGGTCAGGAAACCGCGCGAGGACCACCTGCGCCAACGCCCGCAGCTGCCCGTTGGAAAACCGGCCGCTGATGACCCCGTTGGCATCGACCGAGAAGGCCTGGAGCGATCCGGCCGCGAACCCGTCCTGCGTCTGTTGCACCAACGCCGACGTGGACCCGAATTGCGTCGTGCCGTCGAGCCCGTTTCCACCGTCGGTCGTGACGCTCGACCCATAGTTCATACTGATCAATTGGTCTGCGGTCGCGCCGATAAAATCAATCTGCAGCTCGCCCGGTGCGGTTCCGGAGGTCCCGGCTGCCGTACTGGTATCGTAGCGAATGACCGTGCTCTCTCGATCCAAGGTTCCATCCGTCCCGAACGTCAAGGTCCCGGATCCGACCCGCACGATGCCGAGCGTCGTGTCGATATTGCTGGAGTCGTAGTTGGCCGTCACCACCTCCGAGGCGCTTGCGACGACGTTATAATTCCACGTATTGGCTCCGGTCTTTGTGAAGTAGGTGGTCAACAAGTGACTGTTGCCGAGCGTATCGAACACCGTGATGGATGTCGAAAAGTTTGAGGTGGCCGGAGGATCGGTCAACAGAAAGCTGGTCCCGGTCGTGGAGACCGGCGTGAGCATGTTGAGATTGGCCGCCAGCGTATCCCCGCCGTTTGCCGCCACCACCACGGTCCCCGTACCGGATGTGGAATTGTTGGTGGTTCCCGTGATTCCTGATGCAAAGGTGAACGTACCGGACGGGTTGACCGAGGCCGTGAATCCCGTGTAGGCGGCGGTCTTGAACGGATCGGTCGGCGTGAGCGCACGGACGGCATTTTGAATCGCCGTCGCCAACGCCGAACCGGTCAGACCGTTCGCCACCGTGATCGTCTGGGCCCCGTCCCCGTTCAGGTTGATGGTGAAGGAATTATTTCCCGCGGCCGTCGTCGTGGTCGAGGCGGACGAGCCCACGATGTTCCCGCGAACGCCCGTCGGCGTCGTGGCCGAATTTAAATTGGCGGCGACCAGCGCCGTCGTCGTGGCACGCGGCGACGCGGTCGTCGAAGGCAGCGCGATATCCCCGATCGTCCCGGTAATCGTGCCGGTGGTATCCGCAAGGAATCCCTGCAACTTAAATCCCGTGGGATCGACGACGTTGTTGTTCTTGTCGAGACGGAAGAGACCGGCACGGGAATAAAACGTCGCATTCTGCGCGTCTTGCACGATAAAAAATCCGTTGCCGTCGATCGCAAGATCCAGCACGTTGGACGATGTCGCGAGCGAGCCCTGCGAGAAGTTCCCCTGCACCGACGTCAACGCCACACCGATGCCTGTCTGAATCGCGCCGGACCCGCCGGAGATCGACGAGCTGATCAAGTCCGCGAACGTCGCTTTACTCCCTTTGAAGCCGACCGTGCTGAGGTTGGCGATGTTGTTGCCGATCACGGAAAGCGCCGTACCGTTGGCGTTGAGCCCGCTGACCCCGGAAAATAAGGACGACAGGATTCCCATGGATAAAGACCTCCTTCCAGAGACCGTTCCGACTTCACCGTTGTTATCGCACTTCGACGATCGCCGATGGATCCACCGTCGCCGATCCGACCGCCAACTGCGGCCGTCCATCCACGATTCGTACGCCAGTCACCGCCAATTGGGCCCGGCCTGTCGCCGCTACTGTTGCTCCCTGCGCATCGAGCGCCGAAATGGCATACTCGTATGTGCCGGGAGGCATGACAGCGCCCTTGTTGTCTTTCCCGTCCCATGTCACCTGATTGAGTCCGGCCTGATTACCGGACGAATCCAACGTCCGCACCACTCGACGCTGCTCATCCAATATGGCGAGCTGCACCTTGGCCGCATTCTTTTCGAGCGCGTACGTGATCGCAGCCGGCCCCTGACCCAATTGAACAAGCGGGCGCTCGATGCTGATCTGACGCCCCACCATCGGAAGCAGCGAAAACTGCAGGGTGGCTGTCTGCGCATCCAGGCCCTTCTGAAGCAGGTCCGCCTGTTTCGCAGTCTGTTCCAACTGGCTGAATTGAGCGAGTTGCGACACGAACTCGGTATTGTCCGTCGGTTTCAACGGATCCTGATTCTTGAGTTGCGTGATGAGCAACTTGAGAAAATCATCCTGCCCCAGCTGTCGAGGTCCGACTTTTTCCGACGTAGGTTGGGCTGCCGTGGAGCTAATTGCTGATATGGTCGCCATGTCTGGTCTCTCCCTTCCGATCTACGCCACGACGTTCAAGAGCCCATAGAGCGACGTGCGCCGGTCTTCCTGTTGATCCAGTCCCTGTTCCCAGGTCGTTCCCTGTCCCTGCGATCCCTGATTCCAGGTCTGTCCCTGCTCCGGAGACGAGCCTTGATGGAACGAACGTCCCGCGCCTTGACGGTCGATATCCACACGGAATTGACCCATGTCCAATCCACTCGCCTGGAACGCTGCCTGGAGTCGATCTTGCCCGTTGATGAAGAACTGCCCCACTTCAGGCCTGTCCGCCGACAGATGGGTATGGACCACATCATTCGTCAAGGCCACACGAATATTCACCTGACCGAGATCAGGCTGGGCAACGTTGAAGACCACCGCGCGGGTCATGCCTTGGACAAACTGCTCCGCATGACTCTGCGTCGGCACAACCGGCGAGAGCTGCCCACCTGACTGAGCGGAGGGCGGAGAAATCGGTGGCGGCGGACTCGCTCCCATGCGCCCATGCGCACCAGCCAGGGCCGACTCGACCGCCTGTTCCCCGGTCACAGGAAGCGTGATGACCGTTGGCTGTTGTGCGGTCTTCGTCTCTGGCTGCCGATGCTGACTCTGGGGATCATCGAAAAGCCCAGTGAATCGCTCGTCCCCCTGAAGCCCGGATCCCTGCCCATACGAAACAGCGGGAATGGCTCTCCCCCCGGTATCCTGGTGCTGTCGGAGTACCGGCTCGTCCTGGCTCACCTCACGCGAGGTCATACGCTCAAATGAAATACTTTCATGGGCCATCACATCGGCCTTGCCACTCTCCATCGTCGTGCCAGAAATCGCCGCTTTAGCCAGGATGGGAGCCTGAGGAACGCCAATCACGTCTACCGGTTGTGAATGAGTCACCGGTCGTTGCGAGTCCGAAATGGATGGACGCATGTCAGAGCGGGTTGTCCCCTCTGACGTCGCCGCTTCGCCTGTCACAGAGCCAGTTGTCTTGCCGACCGGATCTGGAACCGTACCGGGTTTGAGACCACTCGTCGGAGCATCCGGAGCTTGGGCCGGCACATCATGTTGGGAATCTTCTTCACCATCCTGAAGAACCGGAACCTTCGTGGAGGCGTCAGTTGGCTGCGGAGTATTCGTACTCGCAGAGAAGTCCGTCCGCGGGGTGAGAAACCCACCCTGAGCCTGTGAGCGAGGGTCCTGGGAAGGTTGTGCAGACAGCGCTCCCACATCGGCCGTTGAAGCATCACCTTCTTCGGCAGGAACCTCGGTTGGAGCGATCGCTTGGGCCACCGCCTGAGGAGTCATCACGGGTGAGAGCGACTCCGATGTTCGTCCCTGAGCACCGGAGCCTTCAGAATTGTGTTCTGTCGATGCGATCCGTTCAGTCTCGGAAGTCTTGGTATCCCCGTCCCCGGTATCACCCGATCTGTTCGTCTCTACATCCCGTGCCTGAGAAGACGCCCCATCCGTACGCTCACCGCGCGTGGACGAAGCACTCTGCTCCCTGGTGTCCGTCGAACGAGTTTTCTGATCCGGCTTGTTCGGTGACCGCCCATCCTCCACGCTGCGCGTTTCTGTTTTCCTTCCGTCTTCACGAATCCCGTGCAGGACGGTGGAGAACTCCTTCCGGCCACCGGAGGATCCGGAAGGAGCCGTGGTCCGAGCGGGTCGCACTCCCATATCCGAAGGAGATCCGGAAGCAGGGGACAGGAGGTCATGAATCGAAAAATCCACGTCAGGCCATCCTCGGTTGATTCACGCACGACGAGAATACAAGCTTTATGCCACTTCGGCGATCTCTGGAGACTTGGAATATCGAGGGGTTCCGTCGCGACCTACGATCCCGCGAAGAGAAAAGGGAAGACTTTACTGGGTGGTAGGCAAAAGTGACCGGAAGAGAAAGGCGCCCGGCTCAGGATCGACCCGGAACGAAGCCGAGGGATGGAAGAACAATACCGTCTCGGCGCGTAACTCGTGAAGCGTCTTACCCGCAGTTTCAGGTTTCACGTTCCAGGTCTGATGTGGCGGCACAACTTGAAACGTTGAACATGAAACCTGGAACAGCGCGTCTAAGGAACGAGCGACGTAGATTGTCGCGGTGGCATCTCGACTGCCGTTGAAGGAACACTCACGGCGAGGGCGTTTCTATCAGCAACTGTTCGGTGAGTTTGGCAGCCCGGTCCGCTTTCACTTGAGAGAGGATCGCCCCTGCGGTCTTGGATTTGACCATCCGCAGGATTTCAACGGCTTTCCTGTCCGGCATCCGTTCGAGACGTGCCGCCGCGTCCTCCGACGGCATCGATTCGAAAATTTTGGCCAGCTGGCTCCGTTGGTCCTGTGCCGTACGATCCTTGTCCACGTGGCTCTTCGCCGGTTGGGCCGCCGGCCGTTCCTCCTTGGCCCGTGCGCTCTGAAGCCGCTTTTCCAAAGCCTCGTTCTGCTCAAGAAGCTCTTCAACTTGCCCCCTCACAATCATGAGCCGCTCTTCATTCTGACGAAGAACCTCTTCCCGTCGATCCAAGTCGCGCTTCCGTTGATCCAGCATCTCCAGTACCTCGCGGGGCACCTCGATCGCCGGCCCCTGAGCCGCCGATCGAACCGGAGCCGTCGCCCCATCCTTCGCTTCGGCTTCGAGACCGGTTCCCCCGGAAACCGACGGCGGCTCCGCTTGCTTCACGGCGCTGTGCGGCGGCGTGGCCTTGGGTTTGGGATCTGAGGAGGCTTGTCCCAGCTGAACCATGACCCAGAGGAGGATCGTCGAGAGGACCAATCCCCCGACCATCGTCCAGAGAGGCCCGCGCCGACTCCCCCCTCGCCCCGGCACGGCCCAGGACCACCGGCGACCAAGCGCGAACGGCGAACTCTTCATCTGTCTCGCTCGGCTCCTCATGATTCGCCGCCGCCTCGGGCGGAAACCTGGCGACTGGCCGCCTCGTCCGCCGCCCCCTGTTCCCGGCGGGCCATCGCCGCCCGCACTGCCGTCTGGCGCCGCTCAGCCACTCGCTCAAGGAGCTTGCACTCCTGCCTGGCTTCAACAAGCCGCTCCTTGGTCTGCTCCCACAAATCAGCCGTGTGGTCGATCGTGACGCGGACGTGCCGCAGCGCGGCCCGCTGGGCCTCCATTTTCCCTTGCCATTGCAACAGATCCTCGATCGTCAGACCCTGGCTGGTCTGTTGTCCGTAGGCCTCGGCATCTTTCTGAATCTGAACTTCCATGGCGCGATACTGTTCTTCACTGCTGGTGAGCCTGAGGGCGATGTGGGACAATTCCATCATCAGTGCCTCGACGGTCTGCGCATGCACCTTTCGGATTGCATCAAGGCTCATGCCGCCTGCCTGGCGAGCGCCTCCAGCTCCGATACCGATGACGCCAAGTTCGCCGGCTGGTCGATCGCTTGCCGGAGATAGCCGTTGATCGCATCTTGCGCCCGCACGGCCTGATCGAGCACCGCGTTCATCCCCGGCTTGTAGGCACCCAACAGCACAAGATCTTCGGACTGCTGATAGCGAGCCACCAATTCAAGCACCCGCCTGGCGGCATCATGATGGGTCTTCCCAACGATATCCCGCATGACACGGCTCGTGCTCTGGAGCAGATCAATGGCCGGGAAGTGATTGCGCGCGGCCAACGTGCGCGACAACACGATATGGCCGTCCAGGATCGACCGGGCCGTATCGGCGATGGGATCGCTCAGGTCGTCCCCGTCCACCAGCACGGTATAGAGGCCGGTAATGGTTCCCGGTCCAGGCCCGGTTCCCACTCGTTCAAGAATCTTCGGCAACAACGCGAAGACCGACGGCGTATAGCCCTTTGTCGCGGGCGGTTCTCCGATGGCCAGTCCGACCTCTCGCTGGCTGTAGGCCAACCGCGTGAGCGAGTCCATCAACAAGAGGACCTGTCGTCCTGCATCACGAAAGTATTCGGCGATCGTCGTGGCGACCAACGCGGCCCGCAGGCGTATCAACGGGGCTTGATCGGAGGTCGCGACGACCACGACGCTCCGCGCAAGCGCGTCCGCCCCAAGGTCACGCTCAAGAAACTCGTTCACCTCCCGCCCTCGTTCTCCGATGAGAGCGATGACGTTGACCTCCGCTTTGGTGTATCGGCTGATCATCCCGAGCAGCACGCTTTTCCCGACCCCCGAACCGGAAAAAATTCCCATCTTTTGTCCGCGGCCGCACGTCAGGAAGCCGTTGATCGCCCGAACACCGAGATCAAGGGGATCGTGAATGCGGGCTCGTTGGAGCGGGTTCGGCGCGGCAGCATGCAGCGGATACCGCTGATTCGTCTTCAGTGCGCCCTTCCCGTCGATAGGATCCCCGCATCCATCCAGAATCCGGCCCAGTAAACCCGGCCCGACCGCAAGGCTCGCCACCTGCCCGGTCATGGTGATGCGGCTGGCGGGCCCGATCCCGCGCATCTCTCCCAGCGGCATCAACAACACGCGATCTCCGCGGAATCCGACGACCTCCGCCATGATCGGCGCTTCCCCCGTCTCCCTCGAGATCCGGCAGAGTTCGCCGACGGTCGTCATCGGACCATATCCTTCGACCACCATCCCCACGGCCTGGGCCACCCGTCCGGATATCTCGATCGGTTCGATCTGATCAAGGAGATGACTAAGACTCACGATGCACCCTGTTCTGCGCGGCGTGCCCCAAGCGGACCAACTGCGTCTCCAGGGAAGCATCGACCAATCGTGTGCTGGTATGCAGAAGACAACTTCCCCGTGGAAGTGACGGGACCGCTTCCACGTTGATCACCAAGGAGCTGTCTCCCTGTCCCGACAGCTCGACCTTGGCCGCCTCCAAAACGCCGGCATCCAAGGGGTGGACCTGTATCACAACGGTCTCGCCGTCTCGCAGCGCATTGAGTCCGGCCTTGGCCTGAATGATGATCTGCTCCCGGCACGATTCGGCCGACTCGTGAAGGACCTTGGAGGCCGCTTGAAACGCCAATCGAATGACCTCCTCTTCCATCGTCTGCCGCACCGTTCCTCGCGCCATTTCAAACTGCTTCGCGGCGTTGGTCAGCACGGCCAGGTCCTGCCGTCGTTGCGCGTCCGCTTGCCGCCGTCCGTCCGCCACCCCCCGTTCGTATTCCGCCTGCCCGCTGCCCGCCCGCACCGTTCCACCTTCGTCGAACGTATGAAATGGCAGGCTCTGCAACCGGACCGCTCCCGAGCGCACGGTCGCATGTTTCACCACCGTATTCTCGGCCCGCGTCCGGTGAATCGCCAGCAAGCGACGAACCGTGGCCATGACCGCCTCGGCCTGAAACGGTTTCAAGAAGAACTCGACCGCGCCGGCTTTCATCGCCCGCACCGCAAGCTCGATGGTCGCCGCGCCGGTCATCACCGCGCCGACGATGCGATGGTCGATCTTCTGCGCTTCTTCCAACACCGCGATCCCGTCCCCGTCCGGCAGCGACACGTCGACGACCAACAGGGCCGGCGCCGTCTGCTTGACCATCGCCAGCGCTTCCTGTCCCGAGGCGGCCATGCGAACATGGATGCGTTCCGACCTGAAGAGATCGCGGAAGAGGTTTCGAATCCCCTCTTCATCATCGACGATCAGAACCGTCCCTTGAAGCCGTGACTGCCCTGCTTCACGACCGCTCACCGCCGCCATCGCCGTTCCCGTCACTACAGCATCTCCTCTCCCGCCCCGGCGATCACGATCCGACCTTCCTCTTCAAGCTTGCGACAGACTTTCAGAATGTTTTGCTGGGACTTCTCGACATCCGAGACTTTGACGGGACCTCTGTTCTCCATGTCTTCTTTCAACATCTCCGCCGCACGACTCGACATGTTCTTGAAGAACTTCGCCTTCACGTCCGGGTTGGCCCCCCGGAGGGCGACCGGAAGGTCCTCTTTGCTGATCTCCTTCATCAACTCCTGGATCCCGCGATCATCAAGCTTGATGATGTCGTCGAACACGAACATCAACGCCCGGATCGAGTCCGCCAACGGCTGACTCTTTTCGGCGATCCTGCCCATGATGGTGCCCTCATTGGCCTTGTCCATTCTGGTCAGAATCTCGGCCATCACTTCCGGGCCTCCCAGGCTCTGCGTGCCCAGCCCGCTGCTCGCCATCAACGTCTCCTGCAGGCTGAGACTGAGCTCTTCCAGCACGTCCGGTTGCACTTCATCCATGGTGGCCAGGCGAAGCGCCACATCCGAGCGCATGGCCTCCGGTAAACCCGCCAGCACCTGTCCGGCTTGCTCGCTTTCCAGGTGGGCAAGAATGACGGCGACCGTCTGGACATGCTCGACCTTGAGCATTTGAACCAGCGTCTTGGCATCCACCCACTTCAAGGCCTCCAGGCCGGGGTAGGTTTTTCGCGCCATCGACTCGATGATCCGCGCGGCCTTTTCCGGTCCCAGCGCCTTCGTCAGCACGCTCCGGATGAACTCCTTGCCCTGGAATTGCACCCCGCCGGCGGCGCTTGCCGCCTGGAAGTCCGAAATGACCGCTTCCTCCTCGTCCCGTGAAATCTGCGCGGTCCCGTTCATGAAGGTTCCCAGCTTCTTGATTTCCTTCGGATCCAGTTGCTTCATGACTTGAGCGGCCGCTTCTTCTCCGATCGCACGGAGCAGAATCGCCGCTTTTTGTTCACCGGTCAGAGTCATTGCCATCGCCGGGTACTAGGTTGGGTTCTTGAGCCACTCTTTGACGACCACGGCCGTCGCATCCGGATTTTTTCTGGCCATATCGATGATCTGCGCCCGGTCGGGACCGCCGGCCAAGGTCGCGGCCGCCGACGCATTCGCGCCGGGAAGCTCGGCCACACCCGCCGTCGCCTGCATCTGTTCCGTCGTCGTCCCCAGCATCGCCAGCAAGGGTCGCACGACGAACAGGAGAATGACGGCAAAGAGCAGCATGCCCACCCCGTAGCGAAGATAGGGCATCCACGGTTTCAGCCCTTCCGACGCGGCTTCCGCCGTGGCAACCTGCGGTTCCTCCGGCTCGGTCCCGAACTGAACGTTCACGACTTGCACCTGATCCTGTCGCTCGGCGGAAAATCCCATCGCCTTCTTCACGATGTCTTCGATACGCTTGAGCTCCTCCTCCGATCGCGGGACATATTTTCGTGCCGCGACCGGCGCCTCCCCTGTCTGACCTTCGCCGGCCTTCGCGGCTTCATACAACCCGTCGACCAAGACGGCTACGGACAGTTGCTTGATGGCGCCGACCGGTTCCACGATTTTCGACACGGTGCGGCTGATCTCATAGTTCACCGTTTCGTTCTTCGTCTGACTGCTGCTCGAACTGGTTTGTGCCGGATCAAGATCCGTTCCGGGAGGCACGTTCGACTGGACGCCCGGCACGCCTCCACTGACCCCGTTACTGCCATTGGACTTCTCTTGGCCGCGCTGTTCACTCCTTACGACCTGACTGTTCGGGTCATAGCGCTCCTCCGTCGTCTCGACTTTTCGAAAATCCACCACGCTGGATACCCGAACCACCGCCTTATTGGGTCCGACGATCCGTTCCAACATCGTTTGAATGCGCGTCTCGATGTCCTTTTCAATGCTTCGCTGGTAGTCGAGCTGCGTATTGGTGAGCCCGGCCGTCTCGTCCGTGACCGTCGCCGACAAGAGCCGCCCATGCCCGTCCACTACCGTCACATCGCGCGATTGAAGCCCTTCCACACTGCTCGAGACCAGATGAATGACCCCCTGCACCTGTGACGGCGAAAGCTGCTGTCCGCCGCGAAGCGTGACGATCACGGATGCTCTCGCTTTTTCCTGCTCACTCGCGAACAATCGCCGCTCCGGAATGGCCAGATGAACCCGCGCCCGTTCCACTTCCGGCATCTGGGCGACGGTTCGCGCCAACTCCCCCTGCAACGCCCGGCGATAATTGAGCTTCTGGACAAATTCGGACATCCCGATCGACGTCTTGTCGAAGATCTCGAAGCCGACCCCGCCCCCATGGGGAAGCCCTTGTGTCGCCAGTTGCAGGCGCAGGTCGTGAACCTGGTCGCTGGGAACCAGCACGGTCGAGCCGCCGCCGGTCGTCTCATACGGCACCTTGGTTTCTTTTAGTTTGTCGATGATGGCCGCGGCGTCTTCGCTGCCGAGGTGGGTGAACAGCACTTGCATATCGGGCTGCTGCGTCCACAACGCGATGGCGATCAAGCCGGCGATCGACCCTGCCAACGCGACCAGGATGATCATCCGTTGATTGATGGAAAACTTGGAGAACATGCCCACCCCTTACTCCTCGGCCGCCGACGCCGATCAGATCTGCATCCGTTGAATTTCCTCGTACGCGGCCACGAGCTTGTTTCTGACCTGCATCATCAGTTGGAACGACACGTCGGCTTGCTGCAACGCAACCATAGTCCGATGAATGTCCTGCGTCTCGCCGGTCATGAGCGCATCCACCGCTTGACCGGCTTCCCGTTGCGCATCGTTCACGTTGCCGATCGCCGACTTGAGCGAATCGACGAACCCGGGTCCGCCCGGGCCTCCGGCTCGTCCGGTCGTTGCGGTCGACGCCACATCGAGGATGGGCGCGATGCCGGACGTCACACCCGTGATCTGTCCCATCATTACCTCCCGATTTCCAGCGCCTTGTTCCACATGGCGCGTGTCGCGTTGATCGCCTGCACATTCGCCTCATAGGCACGCGACGCTCCGATCATATTCACCATTTCCTCCATGACATTGACGTTCGGAAGCCGGACAAATCCTTTCGGATCGGCGTCCGGATGGTGAGGATCATAGACCAGTTGCCCCGGCTTTGGATCTTCCCTGACTCGGGATACCGAGACCCCTTCCAGTGCATGGGCCGACGGACCAAATGCAACCTTTCGAAAAGATTGTTGAAAGGCGCTGGGAACCGCCGTCGATTGAAACACGACGTCCCGGCGTTTGTACGGCCCGCCGGACGGTGTCTTGGTCGACTGGGCGTTGGCAAGATTGCTGGCAATGACGTTGAGCCGTCGCCGTTGTGCGTCTAATCCGGACACTGACACGGCCAAACTGTCGGACATCTCCATGGTGAACCTCCTGGGTACCGCACGTGATCCATCAGCCGCCTCCCTGACCTGGGAGGTTCAGCAACCCGCTATCTCCCCTCCCGTATCGCATTCAAGAGTCCATGAAACTTTTTCGCTAGAATGGTGGCAGCCGCGTTATATTGCATGACGTTCTCGGACAGCTTCGCCATCTCCAATTCAAGATTCACCGAGTTGGCATCGAGAGGAATATCCCCGGCCGGCACCTCATTGAGCTTTCCCGTGACCGCCTGGATTCCTTGCGCCCCCTGCAGACCGAAATGCCGGGACTGGGTCGCCGCCAAGACGATGGGCGGACGCCCCTTGTGGGCCGACTGCAATTGGTCCATGAACGTCAGCTCCGACGCGCGGTACCCCGGAGTTTCTTCGTTGGCGAGATTCGACGCGATCACGCGTTGCCGGCCACTGCGCAGGTCGAGCGTGCGCTCGAGCAACCGCATCGTTCGATCGAAGATCGTCATGTTCTCCGCTCCTTTCGAGGTGCAACACCATCGGCCATGCAACCTGAATGCCTGTCTCCCGGTGCAGATTTCATCCCCCGGCGCAACTCATGGCCCGACCCGCTGTCTTCAGCCTTCCCATATCTCCGGAACTCCGTCGGGGACCCTTGATTGCCTGGAACAAATTTGCCCATCGGCAATTGTGGTCACCCTCATGGCGGACCGGCGGCCGAGTGTTCACCCTCCCGGTACTCCCGAAGTTTGTTGCGAAGCGTGCGAATGCTGATGCCCAACTCTTTCGCCGCATGGGTCCGATTGTCTTTCACGCGAGCCAGGGTTTTGAAGATCAGCTCCCGTTCCATTTCCCACAAGGATCCATTGGCCTGTTGCGGAGCGCGCACAAGCGGAATAGTCACCTCCTCGATCCGTTCCTGAGGACAATGTTCCGGCAAGATCGGACCCTGGCCGGCCAACAACAGGGCCCGTTCCATCACGTTTTCCAACTCGCGCACGTTTCCCTTCCAGGGCAACCGTTGCAAATGCGCCAGTGCGCCGTCCGACAAGGCCGGCGAAGGCACGCCGTTTCTCGAGGCCGATTGATTCACAAAATGACGCGCCAGCAAAGGGATATCGGCGATGCGTTCACGCAACGGCGGCACCGTCACGGGGAAAACGTTCAACCGGTAATACAGATCTTCGCGAAAGCGGCCTTGCTCCACCTCTCGATAGAGGATGCGGTTCGTCGTGGCGATGACGCGAATGTTGACCGGAACCGGATCGCGCCCGCCGATCCGATCCACTTCACGTTCCTGCAAGACGCGCAGGAGTTTCGCCTGAAGCGCCAGGTTCATTTCGCTGATCTCGTCCAGGAGCAGGGTGCCCGTATGCGCCATCTCGAACTTTCCGACTTTGCGGATGACGGCGCCGGTAAACGCGCCCCGCTCATGGCCGAAGAGTTCGCTCTCCAGCAATCCATCGGGGAGCGCGGCACAGTTCACCGCAATGAAGGGCCGATGGGCCCGCGGGCTCCGGAGATGGATGAACCGCGCCAGCAACTCTTTGCCTGTGCCGCTCTCACCGTGAATGAGCACGGTGGCCTGGCTGGAGGCCACGCCTTCAATCGTGCTCAGCAGTCGCACCATCCCAGGGTCCTGGCTGAGCAGCGCCCGGTGCTCCACCTGATGGACGGGCTGACCGGTTCCAATCCCTTCCTCACGGCCTGCTTTGAGATTGGCGATCGCCCGTTCCAGCACGTCCATGGAAAACGGCTTCAGCAGATACTCGCTGGCCCCGAGTTTCATGGCCTCGACGGCCGTCTCAACCGTCCCGTAGGCCGTCATGAGGACGATCGCCGTCTGAGGAGCCCGCGCCTTCATTTCCTTGATCAGATCGAGACCGGTCAGGCGGGGCATACGCAAATCCGTCAAGACCAGCCACGGCCTGAACTTGGTGAGTCGCTCCAATGCCTCCGTTCCATCCGATGCCCCCTGCACGGCATAGCCGAGTCGCCTGATGGTTTCCATCAAGGCGATGCGCATCGACGGATCATCGTCGACCACCAGAATCCGTTCCTGTTCTTCGCCGGTTTCCGCCGTAGGGGACTGCTTCTCACGGTCAGTCATAAGACGATTCCTCCATAAGAACGACCTCCCGCGCCGCGGCCTTGACGTCACGTGCTTCGCGACCCCGGCCGGACCCGGGGCTTCCATCTTCCGCACCCGGGGGAGACGGGAGTATGATGGAGCAGACCGTGCCTTGCCCCACCGCGCTTTCTATGTCAATCCGTCCATGATGTGCCTCGACGATGGAATGGACGATGGCGAGGCCCAGACCGGTGCCCTCGTCTTTCGTCGTAAAAAACGGGTCGAACAGGCGCGAGCGATGGGCCGGGTCGATCCCGACACCGGAGTCACGGACGGTCAGGCGCACCGCCGATGTTCCCAGCGTCTGAAACGGCTCCGGGGAGAGACTGATCCCCAACTTGCCGCCGTTCGGCATCGCCTGCACCGCATTGACGACCAAGTTCACGATGACCTGCTTCACCTGTCCGTCGTGACACCAGATCGAGGGCACCTCCGGGCTGATGTCGATGCGGACCTCCACGGACGTTTTTCTAATCGCATGAGCGGCCAATTCCATGGACTCCGTCAGCAGCGATTCGGCGTTATGCCACGCTCGCGCCAGATGCACCGGGCGCATGTACAGCAGCAGATTCGCCAGAAGACCGTCCATCAACTGAACGGCCTGTGAAATCTGCTGCGCGTACCGCCGCATGGGCTGATGCTCGTCGAGGTCGCGTTGCAGAAGCGACGCAAAGAGCTCCACACTGCCCAGGGGATTGCGGATTTCATGGGCGATCCGTCCGATCAACTCGCCCATGGCGGCAAGCCGATCCTTGCGCTGCAATTGTTCTTCGAGTTGATAGATCCGCGTGATGTCCTGCAAGAGCACGAGAGATCCGGAATGCTCCCCGGAATCGTTTCGAAGCGGAACCTGACTGATGGACACCACACTCTGCCCGATGCGTTGCGGCCGATCGGAGACCGTGAGCCCGCGACGCGCCAGGACGTCCGGAACGCACCGGTTTCGCAGTTCCCCGTCGCTCAACCCCAGCAGGTGCTCCGCAGCGCGATTGCTGCGCGTGATGATCCCGCTCTCATCCGCCACCACCACCCCCGTCGATAACGACTCGAGAATTCCATCCAGACGCACGCGCATGGCTTCATTGTCCGCGAGCTGTCGACGAAGCGCCTCGTTGCTCTGGGCCAGTTCCGCATCCATCTCCTCCACACGCGCGGTGAGCGCGCCGTAGGATTGCTGCAACGTGTGCGCGGCCTCGTCGAAGCTCCGAAACGCCGCCTCCAGAAGCGCCCGTTCCTCGGGATTCGCCGTCACGCCGGTCATAGCCCCTCCGTCTGTCCAGACTGCCTGACCGCCTGCACAGTCCCTTTGAGCGAGGCCGAGAGCCGATCGACGATCGCGTCGTCGGCGCGGCCCAGTTCCGCCAGGGCCACCGTGGCCCGATCGTACCGTTTCAACGCCGTCCAATGTTGCGCCGTTTGCAGGCGAGCCCATTCGGCTTGCCGCGACTTGGGCTTCTTCTCCAGCACCGCCTGATACGCGGCGATCGCCCGTTCGTGCCGATTCAGCCGGGACAACGTGTCGGCATAGGCCAACAGCGCATCGGACGACGCGACCGCCCCGGCCTTGAAACCCTCTTCGTAGGCCAGGGCCGACTCTTCCAGCTTCTCCAGCTCTCCCAAGGTCTTGGCCAGCTCGAGATACATCGCCGGACGCTCCCGGTGACCGGGATGCCGCAACAGCCACGTGCGGCACAGATGCAGAAGACCCTGCATGTCCCGCTGCCGCCGCATCGTCTGCGCCAGCAACAGCACGACTTCCCCTTCGTAGGCTCCCAGCGGAAACTGAAAGCGGTATCGCTCAAGCACCTTCCGCGCCGAATCGGGATCACGCTGATCCAGATAGATCTTTCCAAGCCCGATCAAGGCCGGTTCGATGAAGGCCGGATCACTGTGCGCCTTGATCACCTGTTGATGGAGGCTGATGGCTTCCGCTGCAAATCCAAGCCGACGATGTGCTTCCGCAACCTGCAGCAAGAGCGGTGACCGCGCATAGCGTTGCCTGGCGATCGTCCCGTGCCGGTGGAACAGACTGACGACGGTCAGATCGTCCTGCGAGGCGACGGCCGCTTCAATCCAGGGCGTCAGAATCGCCGTGAGGCGGTCTGCCGCTTTCGCCGCCCAGGGATCCGTCACGTTCGCAGACCGGAGGGTGATGTCCCGATAAAGGCCGATCGCCTGATTCATCTCATTGTTGTGCTCGGCTTCTTTCGCCAGGTAAAAGAGCGCCTCGTTCCCGGCCGGATTTGCCAATTCGCGCTTGGCGATGTCCTCCAATAACGCCCGATAGGATGCGGCACTCTGGAAGGGAATCGGGACATCGCGCATCATGGCGCCGACGGTCCGTCCCAGAGACTCGGCGCCCGCCGCCTGCATCGTTTCGGTCCGCTGGACCGCCAAGCGCAGCTTGGCCGTCGTGGCCGGCAGGCTATAGGGATAGAGGGCCGGAATAAGCGCATACACAAATTCCGCAAGTCGCTGGTTGGCTCCGGCCCGCAGACTTTCGGCCAGCTGCAACAGCGCCGCGGGCGCATGCTCGTGGCGGGGGTAGAGGTTGTACAACAACAGCAACAGTTCCCGCGCGGAGGCCTCATGCTGAAGCCTGATTTCCGTCAGGGCAAACCGCTGAATCGCAAGCGGGTCGGCCTTCACCAGCTTCGGCCAGCGCCGGTAAGCCAGGTCAAAGAGCGGTTGGGCGTCGACATATCGCTGCTGCCGGTACAACGCATGGGCCAACCCCAGCGTGGCGCCTTGCAACAGCGGCTCGTGCTCGCTCCGTGCGCGGACATTCTCAAACGCATGCTCCGCGTCGCTCCACTTCCCCGTCGCCATCGCCGTATAGCCCATGCCGAGCAACGAGCGGGAACCATCGAACGGATGGCCCTCCCCATGGGCCGTGGCCTGCTCATAGAACACGCGGGCCTCTTGATACCAGCCTTGCTCATAGTACAAATCGGCAATCCGCCACTCCGCTCTCCGGGCATTCATCGACTGTGGATGGTCCCGCAGGAGCTTCTTGTATTCCTGGATTCCCAGAGATCGACCTTGCCCTGAGGAGTCCTCCCGAAGTGCTAATTCAATGAGAAACGCCTTGGCCGACGGTACGAGGGGGCTTTCGGGATGGCTCGTGACGAGTGTCGAGAAAAATCGCTGCGCCTCTGCCCAAGCCTGTTTCTTATACGCGGCCCGCCCTTCCTGCCAGGCCAACCCGTCGATTCCGGTCGACTGCCCCTCCGGGCGTGGGCCGTCGTCCGGCAAGAGCAGGGCCAGTCGTTCGACCGGCGCTTGGGTTTTGACCGCCGTCGGCCGCTCACCGGCAGGAACAGCGGAAATCTTCCCGGGAGAAGGCGCCTGTCCGATCGCCACGGAAGGCACGACCGTCCAGACGACGATCTGGAGGAATACCCGGACATATGGGAGACGGCATAGATCCACAGCGGGAAGACACCAGCAAACCTCATGCCCCTCGCATGAACCAAAAAATTCAAGAAAATCAGGAGAGTTATTGCGCGGAGTTGGGAATCCTCGGGAACCGCGTCAGGACTGGCATCGACTAGGTCGAAAGGTCGTCAATCTTTTGACTGGATGCACGGGGCCAGAGCGGAAGGGTTTCGACATGGGAACGCGGATCAACGCCTTTGCGTTTCAACTTTTCAACCAGGGTGGTTCGATTCAGGTGGAGCAACTGCGCGGCTCTGGAGGTCACGCCATTGGCCTTGCGCAGGGCCTCCATGATGAGATGTTTTTCGTACTGTTCCACCTCTCGGGAGAGATTGATCCCGTCGTCGTTGAACCGGATGAACTGTTCCTTGAATTCAGGTGTCGTCGACCGGTGGCCGAATTTGGGAGGCAAGTCCTCGACGGTCAGCATCCCCTGTTTTTTCAGGACGACCAATCGCTCGATCATGTTCTCCAACTCGCGAATGTTGCCCGGCCAATCATATTCGGTCAAGCACTGCAGCGCGTCCGCCGCAAAGCCCGATACATCCGTATGTTTGCTTTGATTGAAGCGCGCCAGAAAATGTTCGATGAGCAACGGGATATCGCTTCGGCGTTCCCGGAGCGGAGGAATCAGAATGGGAATGACGTTGAGGCGATAGAAGAGATCCTTCCGAAATCGCCGCTCCTCCACCTGCACTTCGAGATCCTGATTCGTCGCCGCGATAATGCGCACATCCACATGGATCGTGCGATTGCCTCCGACCCGTTCGAACTCCCGTTCCTGCAGCACACGCAGCAGCTTGACCTGCAAGGGAAGGCTCATCTCGCCGATTTCATCGAGAAAAATCGTCCCGCCGTTCGCCAATTCAAACCGTCCCATCCGCGAATGGGTGGCGCCGGTGAACGCGCCCTTTTCATGTCCGAAGAGTTCGGACTCCAGCAGGTTTTCGGGAATCGCCCCGCAGTTCACCGGCACGAGCGGGCGGTCCCTTCGCAGGCTGTTGAAGTGGAGCATGCGGGCGACCAACTCCTTGCCGGTACCGCTCTCACCTTGGATCATCACCGTACTGTCGCTGTCGGCGACCTTTTGCACGAACTCCAGCACCTGTTGCATCGGCTCGCTGACGCCGACCAGCTGCTCCAACCGATACTGATCCCGGACGGCCTTCCGCAGCAGGTGGTTTTCCTGCCGCAGCCGGTAAAACTCCGCCGCCTTTCGCACCACCACCGCGACGGTCTCGAGATCAAAGGGTTTGGTAATGAACTCAAAGGCCCCGGACTTCATGGCCCGCACCGCGGTTTCGATCGTCCCGAACCCGGTCATCATGATGGGAATGATTTTGGCATCCTGCTTGGCCAGCCGGTCGATGATCTCCAACCCGTCGATATCGGGCAACTGCAAGTCCGTCATCACGATATGGACGACCGACTCTCTCGCGGCTTGAATCGCCGCGTTGCCGTTCTCGGCCATGGTCACGCCGTAGCCTTCCTGCAACAGCAGCTCCTGCAGAATCGCCCGGACGGCCGCATCGTCCTCGACAATCAGTACGTTGACCGCGTTCATACTCATAACATTTGGAATCCGAAATGCGTGGCGGGCTTAGAATAATGGCCCGGAGCACTCATTGCAAGCGATATCAATTACTTTGACGAAGATCGGAGGGTGGTCGAACATCCGGACGCCCTGCCCTCCATCCATCCGAAGGTACCGCGAATGGGCGGTCGTGATCCGGACCAGTGCTGCCGAAGGAACCCGCACTGAGAAGAAACCACATTCCCTCACCGCGCCATCGACGGAGGTGGATGAATGTCCTTCACTCATCCCTATCGGTCCATCCGGAAGGAGAGGGGTGCGTCATGCAGCGTCCTTGTGAACCAGCGTCAATCGTTAAGATACCGAAGCCTGACTCTATTCATGTGCTGGGCTATATCTTATATGGTATAGCACGCTCGTCCATGTGGGAGATCTACGAACACCGTCGAGCGAGCAGGAGCCTTGATCGCCTTCCGGTTGAGTTACTGAAACACTATGAGAAGTGGAAAGACATTGTGCGAATCTCAGGCCCGGCAGGCTTGCGTCTCATCAAGGGGTTCCACGATGAGCGGCTTCAAGGAGAATGGGAAGGACATCGATCATCACGACTGAATGGGCAGTATCGAGTGATCGACAAGGTTGAAGCCCAGCGCATCCTGGTAGTGGTCATGGATGTCACCGCGCACGATTATCGGAGGCAATGATGAAAATGAAAGACGTTCGTCCGGCAAAAGTACGGACTGCGGTGTCGGTAGGAGAATCCGTTCGGATCGTTCGTGAACTCCAGGGCCTCACGCAGAGCGAACTGGCTCGCAGGACCAAAATCCCACAGTCCACCATCTCAGCGATCGAAAACGACACCATCAATCTGGGCGTCGAACGGACCAAAACCCTGGCGCTGGTACTGCAATGCCATCCCGCCGTCCTGGTCTTTCCCGGCTGGGACGTGACCAAACAATCCGCTGCCTAACCACTGACCCGCGATATTCAGCTCCACTCCTCCACCAACCACTCCTCACTCGATCCTCACGCAAGGACTGTGAGCGAAACACGCCTTCCTATTCCCGATAGGCCCGACAAGTCCTTCGTAAACCCATAGCTCAGTCGGACAGCGTATCAGTCGTCTTGGCCCATTCTCAATATGTCCACAGATATAATGGACCCACGGCGGGGACGACGGATTGGCCATTATCAATGAGCTCGACGTATTCACCATGCATGAAAAGACGCACGACCCCCTTTACTTTCTACATCAAAAATCACTCGGAGTTCGAGGACGTCGGCACCCGCATGCTTGCGCAATGGGCGCAGGGCATGGCCACCTCGCTTCGTCTTTACCGGACGAAGTCGCCAAGAGACCACTCGGAACACTTGACCCCAAGGCCGAGAGTCTGTAAAACTGCAACTCCTTCAAATCATTCGGCTGCTGGCGTAGCTCAATCGGCAGAGCAGCGGTTTTGTAAACCGCAGGTTGGAGGTTCGATTCCTCTCGCCAGCTCCACACCTCCCCAAGGAATTTCAGGCGGTTGTGCCACCTTTCCGGTCTGGGGATTGTGTGTGTAGGCCCCGTCTGCTACCACTTTGCTACCACTCGCCTGAGCGGCAACGTAATTCACCTCAATTGAGTCGAGCCGATCCAACGCACCAGGGGCTTTCTTCTTCAGCCATCGACCATAGGTGGAGACAGTCAATTCAATCGTCGCGTGGCCAAGTTGTTCCTGTACATAGACAGGGCTGACGCTATCAGCCAGGAGAATGGAGGCGTACGTATGGCGCAAACAATGAGGGGTGAAGTGTGTCGGCAACTTCGCTGCCTTCAACGCATGGGTCATGCCCTTGCGCACATTGGCCGGATCGAGTGGTGTACCCACCTTGCTCACGAATAGCCACGAAGGACGATCGGTCCATCCATATTTGAGCGTGTCTTGCTTGCGTGCCCGGATATGAGATCCCAGCATCTCAGTGAGGGAGTTCGAGATATCTACCGAGCGTCCATGGCCTGACTTGGGCGTATCAAGCGCTCCATCTTCTGAAAAAGCACGGGCAATGCGGATCGTCTTGGCCTGAAGATCCACATCGTCGACTTGCAGCGCTAAGGCTTCCCCTAATCTCATACCTGTCCCGGCCAGGACAAAGAACAGCGGATAGTAGCGGGGCGTGTCCTTCAAAGCCGTGGCCAGGAACATTTGCCGCTGCTCCTTGGTGAAGGCTTTGATTTCTTCCTGCCTCGTCGCCTTGGATGTGGTTAACTTGAGCGTTCGGCCTAATTTTGCGGCTGGATTGGAGCTGAGAAGACCATCGTCAATCGCAGCATTCAGCATGGTTCTCAATACCGCATGGATATTGCGGACGGTACGCTTTTGAAGTCCCTCGTTGAGCTTGTCAGTGAGTAAGAGCTTAATAGGTCCTCGCTCCAGCTTTTGAACTGCGACCTTCTCAAAGCGCGGGAGGATATGTTGCATGAGAATTTCACTGTATCGCGCCAAGGTCCGCGACTTCAGACTATGGCCGATCAATTGTTTCCAGTGCTCGGCATAGTCCTTCAACGTGATGCTGGCGGGAACGGCCGGCGTCAAACGTTGCCGGGCTTCCGGTCCGACCTTATCACGGTGCGCATCCGCATCGGTCTTCTTGTCGAAGGTCTTCCAGCGGCGCACTCCCGCTCCATCGCGCCAGTCCACCACATATTTGCCTCGCCGTTTTCGCACACAAGCCATACGTCACCAGTTATTGCGGGACTTCAGTAATCGAATCACAGGTGGCATCGCTTCTCCAAGCGCCAATTCATTGCGTTCCCATCGAGCCACGAGGACAGGATACGATTCGTATCCTGCTAGTTTCAACCGCCATGTTGCGCCATATACGCATGCAAATCGGACGGTTTCACCCGCACCGATTTTCCCAATCGGATGGCCTTCAGCTCTCCGTGACGGCACAATTCATAGGCGCGATATTGACTGAGTTTCAGTCTTGCTGCAACTTGCCCGATCGTGAGCAGATCCTCGTCGCCCGCGCTGTCTGCTGAGCCCATGAGGGCCCGCTGAACCAGCAACGGCTGAAGCGACGCGAGTCCGATCAACAGGGCCTGCGCAATCTCCGGTGGTAGGATAGCCGCCTTTGCGGGGTCCTGGATCAGTTGATCAAGGCTCGGTGGTGTCATAATCTCGCTTCCCCTTTACTTTAGTAGCGTGGCAATGCTCGGCGGTTCAGTTTGATTGCTGTCAGGCAGTCAGCCGACTTCACGACGTGCCAGTCCGATTCCCAGCGGTCGAACTCCTCTCGCTTCACCAGAATCTTTCCTTCGATCCGGTAGTGGGCAGTGGACGTACGTGATCCACCAGACGATCCCTCAGTCGTCGGACTGGGCAGGACGAGTGGGCGGCCGGTGCCTTGAGATCGAAATACCTTGGCTCGATGAGATCACCCAACATCATAGCCTCTTGTCGAGATCTCGAACCGCCTCTCGTCCGATCCTCCCGCCATACGAGCACCTCTGTCCCGCAATACCATTGCGTAATGCAGAAAACGCAAAAACCATTTGGCACCGTGGCACTTATGCGAGGGTTCAGAATTTTTGACCATACCGAAAAGGTAGGGGTGGACTTGGGTCAGAACACCCGAATCCCGAGGGGGCAATCAACTGGACCCGCCGCAAGGCGGAGTGTCGGATTAGGTTACTGTTGAGGCGTTGTCATCACTTCGCGAGACTTTGGATACGCCATCAATATGAACACAGTTCAAACCGATTGACAGAAAGATAGAAAAACTATATGTAAGGCGATCAAATGGAATTAACGGAACGAGATATATCTGAAATTGATTCTCGCGTTACCTTGGCGCTAGCCAAATCGGAGATCTTAATTCCTACGCAAGATAAGACGAAAGACTGGCAGGGGGAAAACGAGCCTCCGGACCTTTCGGATTATGTCAGAGAGATTGATGAGGTATTGGCCCCATTTAAAAAACGTATCGATCCCTATCTTCAAGAACTGTTTAAAATGCTTGCTTCGAAGATTTGTCCTATGATGGCGCATCTGAAGGATGAGATCAAAGAATGGGATAGTCTCCCCAAAAGAACTTTAATCATCGCCGTTATCAATTGGATTAGTACCGTTTTGATAAAAAATGTCCGAGAGGCCACTATGGACCTGGCCGTTCTTCTCCTGGCCATGACCACCCACTATATTCTCATCGTAGGCATGAGAAACTTTTGCAAGTTTTCTGCTTCTTCAAGCAATTAGACAATAGTATTGGTTGTCAGCTGATCCCATCATAAACGGTTCTCGAGCAGTGAAGACTTCCCACCTAGAGAATTATATTGAGGTGGACTTTACTGCCTCTAAGCCGATCTTTCCACCCTCGCTATTCGACGATCTCCACTGGTATTCGAACATATGCCGGGACAAATACCTAGGCCGAACTGATCAACAAAAGTCCCGGGAAGTCAGGGAAATGATTTCAGCACGAGGGAGTGAGCTTGCCAGGTTGTTCTTATCCACTGGCGAGGACACTTCTGACTACTTTCTACCAAAACCTGTTGCCGTTCTAATTAATAGCCCGGCAGTGGATATGATTCCATGGGAATTGACGGGGTTATCTCAGCAGTCAAAAACAATCCCGTTCCCGATCTTTAGGTTGATTGACTCCCCCGTTCTTCCACCTTCGCCTTCAGAAACCAAAATACGTCTTGTTATCACTGCTCCTCGCCCGCACGGTCAGTCTTACCTCGACCACAGAGCCGAGTCAGGAGCTGCTCTAGATGCCTGGGAAAGCGACTTACTGACTGACATTGCTATTCCCAAATTCGCTGGTCCAACTCTAGCATCACTGATTAAGACGATAGAAAACCTGCAGGGTAACAATTCTTGTCAGCATTTCGCGCTGCATTTTGACGGGCACGGCATGGTAGACGCTAGTGGCGAAGTCATGTTGTGTTTCGAAGACGATCGTGGACAGGCTGAGCTTGTTACGTTGAGGAACCTCGCACATGCGTTAAAAGGCTTTCCAATAAGCTTTGTCTATCTTTCATCCTGCAGGTCAGGTAAGCCTTGCGACGGAGTTGAAGTCTATTCCTCGGCAATGCAAATGTCATTAGCTTTGGGATGCCCCGTCGTGGCAATGGCCTATGCCATCTCGGCAGAAATGGCAATAGCTTTTTGCCATAACTTTTACCGAGCCATTTTTAGTGGGGCGAACGTCCTGCCCGCTTATCTGGCTGCAAGATCGACAGCTGCGCTAGGTAGCGAGAAGGAGTTGATCGAGTGGCATGTGCCCATGCTCTACATGACTCGACACAATCTGGGTTTGGCGCGTCGCGGAGAAACGCTTGTTAAATCAGCGAACAACAATAGGAGCCCTGAATATGAAAACACAATAAGTATGACGAAAGGCAGACATCTTGCCTGTTCAAGCAATTCTTGGATGTGGACGGAGCGGTTGTTGGCATCGGGAAGATGCACAATCCTGCTCGATGGTGCCTTCGATATCGATTACTTAACTGAATTATCAAATGCTGTTAAATGGTTGAGGAGAATCGGAATAGGTATCCACCTCGCGGGGGACATCCCGCAATACGAGGAAGACAAGCCCCGTATCGTGCACCTGTATGACAGACAATTGGATCTGGGCCAACTTAGAGACATCGTGACCGGTATTGTAACTAGCGGCAACGCGAATGAAAATGTGCACGTATTCTTGGGAGCACAGCATACAGCGTATGGAAGCTTGCTAAGAGAGTGTTTTCCTGACTTGTTTATCATTCCCATTGGAATTGCTTTAGAACGGCGTAACTATCCAGTTCCTGAGGACATTGATCCGGAAGAATTCCTGGGGGTGTGCCAAAGAAATCATTTTGGTCCCCAGCATTTGGAACTCGCGATGAAGGTCGTTCGAGACAAGTCGTCAATAATGGCCAGTCGATGGAGAGTGTTCTTAGGGCTACAACCGACTGATGTCGCCCACACAGGGTACATAGAATCAGTGTATGCCACTCTGGAGCCAGAAATACAGATGCTTTGTGCGCGCCTATGTTTCATCTCGGGCTCAGCTCAGGAACAAGACCTGAAAGATTTTCTAAAGACACCTGTTCGACCCTACTGCGAGATGAGCAGCGAAGAGATGGAAGATAAATTCAGTTCTATGTTTGATCCGAATTTTATTCGGCAAAATTTTATAGACAAAGACTCGGAGGTGAAGCCGGAAGTTCTTCATGAGTTGACGGAGCATTTGCGAAAAACTGGTTTGGCCATACGTGCAGGGGTAACTGCAACTGCGACCGAAAAACAGATTTCCAAAGCATTAGAGTACCTTGCCCAAGCAGGCCTGATTCTTATCCGGATCATCACTAGCAGATCATCAACATTCGTTCATGTGATGCCCGAATTCAGACGCTGGCTGGCCACCAAATACACCAATTGTCTCCCTGCTTTAGAATTTGCCTTTATTGATAGTTGCCTGAAAAGCTCCACTAAATTCCTCGATACCATGGACAGGACAAGCGCGGAAAAGGAAATATCCCTTTCTCTCGTAGTGCTAAATTATGATGCTGCTCTCCAATACTGTTTGGAAGCCATGAGGGAGAAGAGTCAGGAGGAATGGGCACTACCCGCGGCATGTCAGTTGGCTTATGTTGCTACCCGACTGCACGGGGCCAGTGGTCATATGGATCGTGCTAAGAGTCTCGAAAGGCTGTTTGAAAAACTCTTTAAAAGGTTGTCAGAACAAGAGCCCAATCATCACGTCGTCAAAACAATTGAAGAAGGAAGAACACAATTCCCGCTTTTGATGGAAGCATTAAACGCAGCTGAAGAATTCAGGAATGGTAATTATGAAAAATCGAAAGAGGTCTTTGAGAAGATCTACGTCGATGTACGGAAAGAGCTTATGGGCACTACCAATGCGGGCATGCTTCCTCAAATTGTGATCATGTATGCCAACAGTCTGCATGCTACTGGGAATTACAAGGAGTGCTTAAGTCTATGTGAGCATGAGGCCCTTGATGTTGAAATTGCCTGGACTGTTTCATGGGAAGCAGCGCTTTATAACATCAAGGGTATGGCATTCCAAAGCATAGGACGAAGTGAAAATGCGCTGCAAGCTTATGAGAGCTCAGTGCGAAAGTTTCAAGCAAGTGGAGATGTTCATCAAGTATCTTTGTCCCTGACGAACTTGGCGGCTTGTTTGTGTCAGGAAGGCAAGGAGCTGGAAAAGGCCGAGAGACTTAATCGTCAGGCGATCACGCTAAAACACCAACTTGGCATTTCCGGCATTCAAATAGGAGTGCAAAGCAATTATCAAGTCATGGGGCAAATAGCTCTGCAGAAGGGAGACAGAATAAATGCCATACATTGGTTTGATGAGGCAGCTGATTTTTCCCAGTCCTGTGAGGATCACATTACGCAGTGCCGAGCCCTTGCTTTTGCCACTCTCACACGATTGGACGAGGGATACAGTCTGGGCAGTGTACACGAGGCAATACGTATCATCTCGGTCCTGAATCATAAACTCGACCTAGATAGCGACACGCGCAGAATAATTAACGTTCTTTTGGAGCGAAGTCTAGCGATTCTGGAGCAGGTATTGGGGGACCTGGATCCAGAGGTAGCGGCGATCCTTTATGCCCTTGCCGAGCTGTATCGCGCTCAGGGCCGCTATTCGGAGGCAGAACCTCTTTACCAGCGAAGTTGGGCGATTCGGAAACAAGTATTCGGAGAGGTGAATTCGTTGGATGCAGCCATCCCTTATGTTCTTGCCCAACTTTATCTGGCTCAGGGTCGGTACGCGGAAGCGGAACCAATGGCGACCGTGCTTCACAATCTCGCATCAAGCTATCGCGACAAGGGTGGCTATGAGGAGGCGCAATCCCTTTATCAGCGAAGCCTGGAGATTCGAGAGCGGATATTGGGAGACTTCGATCCGAAAGTGGCGGAAAGCCTTTACGCTCTTGCCGATCTCTACCAGTCGAAGGGCCATTATACGGAGGCAGAATCGCTCTACCAGCGAAGTCTTACGATTCGGAGGCAGGTCTTAGGAGACAAGGATCCTTTAGTGGCAGCCATCCTTTATGCCCTTCCCCACCTGTACCAGGCACAGGGCCGTTATGCAGAGGCGGAACCACTCTACCTGCAAAATCTAGCAATCCTTGAGCAGGTGATAGGAAAGATGGATTCAGCACTAGCCCCTACCATTTATGCCCTTGCCCAACTCTATCAGGCTCAGGACCGCTACTCGGAAGCGGAACCGCTCTACCAGCGGAGCTTGACAATCTGGGAAGAGGCTCTGG
Source organism: uncultured Nitrosospira sp. (assembly GCA_900696515.1). GTDB lineage: Bacteria > Nitrospirota > Nitrospiria > Nitrospirales > Nitrospiraceae > Nitrospira_D. The sequence goes on from CAADGK010000143.1 coordinate 107,386, forward strand.
GGAATGAGCATCTACTTGTGGCAAAGGTTCTCCACAGCTTCGCGTCAAACTATCGCAGCATGGGTTGCTATACGCAGGCGGAATCTCTATGCCAACGAAGCTTGGCGATTCGAGAAGGCGTCCTAGGTTCTGAACATCCGCTAGTCGAGCAAAGTCTAAGTGCTCTTGGTTTAATCTATGGCGACCAAGAGCGCCACACCGAAGCACAACCTCTCTTCGAACGGACTCTTGCGATTCGACAGAAGATCTCAAGTGATGCATCTCTAGAGATGGCGGAAAGCCTCCATAATCTCGCATGGAACTATCACGCGCAAGGTAGCCATGCACAGGCGGAACCGCTTTTTGGACGGAGTCTCTCAATTCGAGAGAAGATATTAGGGGACGAAAATCCCGAGGTCGCGCGAACTCTCCATGCCCTTGCAACACTCTATCACGACCAGGGTCGATATGCGGATGCAGAACCGCTCTACGACCGAGCCCTGACCATTCGGGTGAAGCTGTTTGGGGATGCACATCCTGAGGTGGCACAAACGCTTCACAACAAGGCGCGTCTCTATCACGATCAGAATCGCCATGCGGAAGCTGAACCACTCTACCAGCAAAGCCTGGCGATTCGAGAAAAGGTGATGGGGAATGAGGATCCGAAAGTGAGGGAAAGCCTCTATGCTCTCGCGCGTCTCTATCATGCCCAAGGTAACCATGGGAAGGCGGAGGGCCTATATCAGCAAAGCATAGCAATGTGGAAGAGGGACTTAGGTGATGAGCATCCGGATGTGGTCGAAAGTCGCCTTAATCTTTCGCGGCTCTATTTTTCCCAGGGGCGGTATGCGGAGGCGATACTGCTCATTCAGGAGGGCGTGGCAATCTGGGAGAAGGTGTTGGGCCGCAAGCATCCGAAGGTGGCCGAAAATCTTCATGAGCTTGCGTGGATCTATCAACTCCAGAGTCGCTATAGGGAGTCGGAAGCACTATTCCAGCGCTGTCTAGAAATCCGAGAGAATGAGGGGGATCAATGTCAAATAGCGACTGCTCTTCACAATCTAGCGGGGAACTATCATGTTCAGGATTACTATGCCGAGGCAGAATCACTCTATCAGAGGAGTCTTGCGATTCGGCAGAAGGAGTTAGGGCATGAGCATTTTGATGTGGCAAAAAGCCTCTCCGCTCTCGGGGCAGTCTATTATGCTCAGGGTCGCTATGCGGAGGCAGAACAAGTATGCAAGCAAAGCTTGATCGTGGCGAAAAAGGTGTTAGGAGATGAAGACCCGCAGATAGCTATCCTCCTAAAAAATTATGCTGCGACACTGAGACAAATGGATCAACTAGATGAAGCCAATCAATTAGCTGAACGTGCACAATTTATTGAAAGCCTTTACCTTTCTAAAGAGAGAGACAGCTAAGGTGTCCCCGACCCCCATACCGAAATCTGAGGCAAAACGTAACGCGATAACGCAATGATTAGCCCCATCTCTCCTTCCATATAAAAGGCATCTGAAATCATCGGCGCCAACCTCTCAAAGCCCCACGCGACACTTGCACCTCCCCTCCAATCGGGTGACACGGGAGGTATTCAATTCTTCAGGACAATGCCTCTGATTGACAGGCGACCATAAGACATGTAACATTTTGTTACATGCAGCCTCATGAACTCAAACAGGTGCGGACCGCCCTCGGGTGGACCCAAGACACCCTTGCGCAGACCCTCAATGTGACGCGGCAGACTATCAATCGATACGAGCAGAAGATCGTGCCGATTCCCACCACCGTCGAACTGGCCCTGATGCAACTCAGCTCCTCACAGATTCAGCTGGCTGGGGTTGTCGCGGCAGGGGCTCCGATTGAACCGATTCCTCAGATGGAACGCGTCGAGGTGCCGAAAAGCATGGTCGGTCGTGGGGAGACGTTCGCCCTTCGGGTCAAAGGCACGTCCATGCAGAATGAAGGCATCTTCTCGGGTGACATTGTCGTGGTGCAGAAACAAGCCACTGCCCGCAATGGGCAGACCGTGATCGCATTGGTGAATGGCGAGGCTACGATCAAGACCTATCACCGCAAGGGCAGCACGGTCGAACTCCTCCCTGCCAATGACGCCATGCAGCCGATCATCATCAAACCGTCGGACAGCTTCCAGATCGAAGGCATTGTCGTCGGCGTCATCCGTCATCTCCGAAAGTGAAGCCTCGGCTGTTGGCACCATGGACCGCCAAATTGTCTGCTTTGGGATTCCTGCCTTGGAAGTCGCCGTCGCGCGGCTGCATGATCGTAGCCTCTTGACGAGACCACTGGCGATCGCCCCGTTAAATACCTCGCGTGCGCTTCTGCGTGAAGTCTCGTCCGAAGCCGAACAAGCAGGTCTAGCAGTGGGAATGTCCGTCGAGCAGGCCCGGCGGGTCTGTCCCTCCCTACACGTCCGCTCCCCGAATCCTGCTCGAATCCGTACGGCGGAGGCGTCGTTGCTTCACATCGTGAGGCGCTACGCTCCCGTCTGGGAACCGGTTCAGCCTGGCTCCTTCGTGATGGATCTGACCGGGACCGGACGCCTCTTCGGACCAGCGTATGACGTTGCGGCAAAAGTCCAGCAAGAAGTCCTCGCTCAATATCGACTTGATGGGGTCGCCGGTGTGGGGAGCAACAAGCTGGTGGCTCAGACTGCGGCGACGTTGATTCAGCCCTCAGAACTGTATGATGTCCGGCCAGGGTCGGAGCCGATGTTCATGGCACCGCTGTCGGTGCGCACCCTGCCAGGCCTGCAGCGGCCCTGCATGCGGCAAGTGCTGTCACGGCTCGATGATCTGAACCTCGATACGTTCGGTGACGTGGCGGAGAGCCCGGTTGATGCTCTGGAAGTCGCATTAGGAGACTACGCCGGGCAGCTCTCTCGTTGGGCGCAAGGGATCGATTCCCTGCCGGTGTTGCCACCTGCGAGTCAGCCCCGGCTCGAAGAGACGGTCCTTCTCGATCCTGATGAAATCGATGATCCCGTGCTGACCGGTCGATTGCTCGACGCGCTGCAACGGCTCTGTCGGACGTTGCGGAGTCAGCGTCGCGTCTGTGGCCATCTCACCCTTACAATCCGGTACAGCGACCACCTTGAAGTGACCAAACATGAGCGCGTCACGCCGGAGACCTGCTGGGAATGTGATCTGTCCCCCGTGGTGCGGTCGCTCTTTCAGAAATGCATGCGCCGGCGGATTCGCTTGAGAGCCATGACTTTGAGCATGACAGGTCTAGCTGAGTACGCCGAGCAAGGTGCCCTCTTCGATACCCGATCCCTCGACGAGCAGCGTCGGCAGGAGCGGGCTAAGAAGCTCTCCGTCGCGCTCGATCAGCTCCATGCTCGATTCGGTGAGCAGGCCATTCGCTATGGGAGGAGTGATTGAGTGTCCTTTGTCCACTTGCATACACATTCGTCCTCTTCGCCGATGTGGGGTGTCCCGACAGTGAAGACTCTCTGTCAGGCAGCTCAATCACAGGGACAGGACTATCTCGCGCTCACTGATACCAACGGACTCTATGGCGCAATCCGATTTCTCGAAGTCGCGCGCGAGCATGGACTCAAGCCGATCTTGGGCGCGGAGCTCGTCTCCGGTCAGCACCGGGCCGTGTTACTCGCAAAGAATGTCACGGGGTACGGCAATCTTTGCTGGATTCTCTCCGCTCGCCACTGCGATGCGTCCTTTGAGTTAGTCGAGACCGTGGCGCGGCATCGCACGGGACTGGTGTTGCTGTCCGATGATCCTGTCGCCCTGACCGCCTGGCAGGCAGAATCTGCGGAAGATCTTTATGTCGAACTGACACCAGGTCCCACCTTACAAAACGCGGTCGCGTTGAGCCGCCGACTAAGACTGCCGCCGGTGGCCACCACCCGGGCCGCGTTCCTCCACCCGACTGACTATCAGGCCCATCGGCTGCTGCGTGCGATCGCCGAGAACACCACTCTCTCACGACTCCGGGCCGATCACTGTGCACTCCCCTCTCACTGGCTAATGCCGGAACCCATGCTCGCGCGACATCTGCCTCACGTGCCGGAAGCCATCGCCAACACGCGGCAGATTGCCAAACAGTGCCACACCGATTGGGACTTTAAACAGACCATCTTTCCCTCCTTCCGTCAGCTCTCCTCAGGCGCCGCCTTTGAAACACTACACCGCAAGACCTACGAAGGCGCCATCTGGCGCTATGGAGCCTTGTCTCCCGTAGTCCGAGAGCGCATCGAAAGAGAACTCACAGTGATCCGTGACAAGGGCTATGCCGACTACTTTCTCGTGGTGGATGAAATTGTCCGCCAAGCCCCGAGAACGTGCGGCCGAGGCTCGGCCGCCGCCTCGATCGTGTCCTATTGTCTCGGGATCACCCATGTGGATCCGATTCGGCACAATTTGCTGTTTGAGCGGTTCCTGAATCCTGGCCGTCACGATCCACCAGACATCGACGTGGATTTTCCCTGGGACGAGCGACCGAAGATCCTCGACTGGGTGTTCGTGCACTATGGGCACCAACACGCGGCCATGGTCGCCAATCAGAACACCCTCGCCTCTCGTGCCGCCTTGCGTGAGATTGCAAAGGTGTATGGCCTGCCCGCCGGTGAGATTGGCAAGGCGTTGAACTTCCTCCAGCGTCGAGCGGACTTCGTTGACGTGCAGCCGGGGATGAGGGTGCAAGACTGGGCCCGTGATGTCTGCAGGGCGTTGAATCTCAGGCACCCCTGGCCGGAGATTCTTTACTGGTCAACGCAATTGGATGGGCACTTCAGAAATCTGGGGCTCCATCCCGGTGGAGTCGTGTTGGTCCCGGATGAGATCCGACGCTATGTTCCGGTCGAGATCTCCGCCTCACATCTCCCAGTGATTCAGTGGGAGAAGGACCAGACGGAAGAGGCTGGGTTGGTCAAGATCGATCTCTTAGGCAATCGTTCGCTTGCAGTCATCCGTGACGCCATCGCAGCCGTCGCCCGCAACACGGGCCGCATCATCCACTATGCGACGTGGGATCCACTCAGTGATCCAGCCACCAATGACCTGATTCGGCGCGGCGAGACAATGGGCTGCTTCTATGTGGAGTCTCCCGCGACGCGGCTCTTGCTCAAGAAGCTCTGGGGCGGGATGCCGCCGGCTCGACGAGCCCAGGCCGATGTCTTTGAGTATCTCGTAGTGGTGTCGTCGATCATCCGCCCCGCGGCGAACGTGTTCGCCGATGAATTTGTGCGTCGAGCCCAGGGGCAGTGGTATCAGTCACTTCATCCCTTGCTTGATGAGGTCCTCGCGGAGACCCACGGCATCATGGTGTACCAGGAGGACGTGATGAAGGTCGCCGTGGCCTTGGGCGGCTTCTCCGTCGAAGACGGCGATCAGCTCAGAAAGGTCCTGAGTAAGAAACACAAGGAACGGCAACTGCGTGACTATCAACGCCAGTTCTATCAGGGAACCATGGCCCGTGGTGTGGAGTGTCGCGTGATCGATGCGATCTGGGCGATGATCATGAGCTTCGCTGGCTATAGCTTCTGTAAGCCGCATAGTGCGAGCTATGCGCAAGTGAGCTTCAAGTCCGCCTATCTCCGAGCCCACTATCCCGCCGAGTTCATTGCCGCGGTGGTCAGCAATCAGGGCGGCTATTATTCAGCCTTCGCGTATCTGTCAGAGGGACGACGGACGGGCCTCGCCATCCTGCCGCCAGACATCAACGCGAGTGTCTGGGCCTATAGTGGATCGGGAACCGACGTTCGAGTGGGACTGATGCAGATTAAATCTCTGCAAGAAGATCTCGTCAATCAGATCATTATGGAGCGAGAAGCGAATGGTCCGTACCGATCGCTGTCAGATTTCCTCAGTCGAGTAAAGCTGGACTACGCCCAAGCCAAACTGTTGATCAAAGCCGGATGCCTCGACTCCATCGCCGGAGAGTTGACCAGACCGGCCCTACTCTGGCGCGTCTTTGCCGCGCAGGCGACGAAGCCACCTCGCTCCATCCCGATCCCCACGGAGTACTCAGCCCAGAAGAAGCTGCAGCACGAGCTCGCCCTCTTCGGCTTTCCACTCCACTGCCATCCGCTTGATCTGTTCAAAGAGATGCTTACTGGTACCCAGCGCATTCTTGCAAAGGATTTAGATCAGTATGTGGGGAAAGAAGTCACCCTGATTGGCTGGCTCCTCACGGAGAAGATTGTCTCCACGAAGAAAAGTGAGCCGATGGAGTTCATGACCCTGGAGGATCAGACCGGGATGTATGACGCCACCGTGTTTCCCGCCGCCTATAGGGAGTACTGCCATCTGCTAGCCACGAACCAAGCCTATGTGCTGACGGGATTGGTCGAGGAACATTTTTCGACTGTCACAGTCACTGTGAGAACACTACAACTCCTGACCACCGGTGGAATCCCGGCACCGAGTGAGTCTCTTGAGGAGCAAAGCGTGTAGCCAGTACACTCTCACCCCATGCCCCTCTCTCCCTTCATTCGCTTCGGGACCTCCACCTGGACCTATGAAGGCTGGCAGGGTCAGGTCTACTTAAAGAAGTATGCGAAGACCGCCTTTGCACGGGAATGTTTAGGCGAGTACTGCCAGTACCTCCATGACGGCGACCCGTGCTTTAGCACCGTCGGGAATGACTCGACCTTTTACCGCCCACCGACCGCGAATCAGCTTCGGCGCTATCTGAACCAGATCCCTGAAGATTTTGACATGTGCTTCAAGGTCTGGGAAGAACTTACGATCCCACAATTTGCGCGGCAGGCCCGCTACGGGATGAAGGCCGGGCAACCGAATCCTCGTTTCCTTGATGCGAAGCTGTTCAATGACCTCGTCCTGACACCGTATCGAGATGCGAAGTTCGAACCGCACACCGGCCCGTTTCTCTTCGAATTCCAACGGCACGGGATGTCCAGCGAGGAGTTCTGCTCGCGACTGGATACCTTCTTCAGCCAACTTCCGAAGGACTTCAAATACGCAGTCGAGATCCGCAACGCGGGACTGTTGGGTCCTGACTATCGCAAGGTCTTAGAGCATCACGGGGTCGCCCATGTCTACAACCATTGGTCCTATATGCCGCCGTTAGAGGAGCAGCATCAACGGATGGAGGAGCGCTTCACGGCGCCCTTCACAGTCCTGCGTCTGCTCACGCCGCTCAAGATGTCCTATGAAGCCGCGAAGAAACGAGGGGAGCCGTACACGAAGATTGTGGAAGAGCTTCCAGAGATGCGGCGAGACACAGTGGAACTGGTGAAGAAAGCGGTAGGAGAGAAGCGACGGGCGTATGTCTTGGTGAACAACCGTAGCGAAGGGAATGCGCCGCTAACGATTCAAGCTCTACGGAATGCGCTGCAGGCCGCGGAGACGTAAGTGTTGGCGCCTTCCAGTTCGGCATGCCAAAAACAAACATGAAATCTCAGCAATCGGCATGGCGATATGCAACCTAGCCTGATACCTTGCAATGACTAACCGGTGGTTGTCCATTAATAGAACCATGCTGTGGTCACAACACCTTCCCGTTGTCAACTAGTCCTAGCTACTCAAGCACCAAGTCCTCCCATCAGAATTAGCATGGACGTTCAGCGATCTAGTTTCTGGGGGAGGCTGAGTCCCTCACGGTTGATCTAGGACTTCATGTTTTTATCATTCTATGCAACTTCAAATCTGCGCCGCCGCCTACAATTTCATGACATCTTCCACAGAGATTTCGGGGTGGCATAATCCTGATGCCGTATCATTCTTTGCATGCGCTTCGAATTCGCATCATTGAGCAGCGCAAAGACTGGCTTTGAGTTACGGAGACAACACACCAAAATCCCCAGCTTCTCGATTGCAGCCAAGATCATGGACGATGCCATTGAAACGTCATAGCTCCTGGCGTATAGTTCGCAATCCACAGAGGCGTGTCATACGTATAAAAATGGCAGATCCGGCGTAAAAGGAGGGAATGATGGCGACAACGATCACATCAAAGGAAACCAAGGATGTTGTCCATCGAATGCCGAAGGGGTCGGCAAGGGTTCCCCCTCGACCAATTGGTTCCATCCCCGACAAAGGAGTAACGGCTTCTGCGATAGCTCATGCATCGTGGACTTGGGGGCAGGGGACATACTTCCCCAGCAACCTGATTAAGACGATGGCGCACTGCCCTCGGCTTGCTCAAACAGAGGTCGATTATGCCAACGCATTCATCTTCGATGAGTCGTTCCATCTAAACGGCGTACAGCAAGGAGGTTTCATTGACAGATGCCTCAAGGAGCTGTTGATCAACGCTGTGGCGGCAAACAACCGTTGCCGTTACAGCCTTGAACACCATTCTTTTATTGGCCTGCTTACCTTCCGCGTTGCAGGTCGCGAGCAGGAGTACTTGGACAAGTTTCTCCACTTGCACGAGTTCGATCAGTTCCAACAATACTATACCGCCCTTGAACTTTCGGTTCTGGTGTTAACCAAGAAGATTTGCCGTGACCCACACCTGGTGTCCGATCAAGAATTTCAAGAACTCGCAAGATTGCTTGCGGCAGAGAATCTGCGAGTTCGGAGAGGAGACGGCTCCCTCACGGACCAGGACAATGACCAGCTCGTCAATAGTCAGCTGGTAGAGATTACTTGGCTCGTAAGCCATTTCTGCTTGCTTACGCGATGGTTCACCGTCCTGCAAGTCGAAGCGGAGAAAAAGGGAGATGAGGTAGACTTCCTAGAAGCCTATCGAACAACAGTCCCTCGCGAGATCATTGAACGAAACAACGATTTGATCGGTGATGGGTACTGAGCAGGGAGTGTAGTATGAAACAGAATCGGCGGCTCCTTATAAGCATCTTTACACCTGGAGAAGTGCGGGAGGCACTCATCGGTGGGGCAAGGATCATTGATTGTGAAGATCCACGTACTTCACTGGGCAACATCTCCCCCCATACAATTATGGAGCTGTCAGAGTCCGTCCTTGCTTACAAGACGAGCCTTCACGTCCAAATTAGCACCAACATTGGCGAGGAGCAGTTGCTGTTTGATCGAGGTGCCTCTGGGGTAGCAGTTCAGAAGTTTGAGCACGAGATCGCGGGTAAGGCTGCACAAGCGGCGCTCGGTGTTGCCACCGCGATGGGGACGAAGGTCCATCCGGTAAATATCATCAAAATCGGAATTGACGCGATGGGACCCGACCTCATTGAGGAGGTAATCGAAGAGATTGTCCGAACCGTCCGAAGAAGTGACTGGACCAATCACTCACAAGTCGTACCCGTCTTCTTTGTACGCGACCTTCAACTTTGGGCAGCACGCCATACCCACCCCGGAGTGATTAAGGAACTTCTAGAGCTCGGTGAGTACTACCCAGATCCTCAAGGACCCATTGACCTACAAGATTACTTTTCTGCAGCAGGTGTGGCACGTCGGCAATTGGGAGGATACGCAACTACACGCGTTTCACTGAATCAGATTGTGTCATACGCTGAACTTGGTTTCCCCGGAGATCAGCGACAGGTTCTCAAGCAACTGGTGAAAACCTGTGCTCAAGCCGGCGCCAACGGACTCATGCTCGACACTTCCATACAGTCCAAGGTTGCCAAGATTGGCCTACTTAAACACGCATCGAACACGCAGGAAGTAATGCCCGTTGGGCCCCCTATCAAGCGAGAAGGGATTTTGACGCTTGATGAGTGCAGATGGTTCTGCGACTACTGTCATTGGGCCGGAATTGAGTCATACCTTGCTGGGTCTCTACTGCCAGAGCATGCCGCAAGCGTATGGCAGATTGAGAGTTTAGACTCAATTGCTGTCCGTGGTGGAGCATCTGAAACTGTGACAGAGCCTGGAGCTGCACCTGGCCAGAATGAACATGCTGCGAGACACCAGAAGCGCATTACGCGCAGAAGAGTAGAACTCTTTGTACCTCCTGAACAACGCTGAAAGGCTGCGGCTGCAATGCCTAAAATTCGAGGACGGCCAGTACCTGACGTGGACCTGGAGTTTGAATGGAACCAGGGAACTTGGGAAACATTGTTCAACGCCCAAGTCGCTTTGATACGCGAGGACATTTATCGTGCTCGTGTGGCCGATAGGTTTGTCATTTATTTGAGCTGTCCAATCAGCGGTCGTGGTGGCAGTTCCCCACTTGTGAATGTTGACATTGCGCAGTTTACAGAACGTAGGTTGATGCAACGCTTCGGTGAGCGAGTCTGGATCCTGAATCCAGCACAGTACCAGATGGAGTCCAAAGAGGGCACTGGTCTTATTCGTCGACACGCGCGAGCGCAAGGAATCTCCGACAGCGATCTTGAACGGCTTGTCCGCGAACAGCCGGTAGGCGGAGGAGACTACATGCGGATGTGGACCAAAATACTGTTTGAGGACACGCCTATTGATGCTCCAACGGCTAAGAGACTCCCTCTCGCCAACAGCGGCCGGTATTTCGATGCTTTCTATTTTTTAGGCCCCTCCGACATCACTGCTTTCTTCGGCCAGACACATGCCGGCGGTACCGCCGGCGCAGTAGAGACATATTTCGCGCGCAGGTACGAAACCGACCCAGATTTTAGGGCAGCCTTCAGCGTTTCAGATGTCTCTTGGGGGTCGCCCCTAGACGCGAAGATTCAAACGGCCCGCGATGAGTGGGAGTCGTTGCGCAAGGACCTGATTCGCTATTACACGCTCAAAGCGAGCGCCGCGTTCAGCAAAGGGTCACACGACGAATGGAACATCGCGCTGAAGATCAACCAGCGGAGACTTGAGAGCACTAAGGGAAATGTCGGTGAATTGCTCGCAGTGTATTCGGACGGTGTCCTCGTCGACCTGAGTGACTTCGACTCCGGTACGTATCCAGGATATGCAATCTAGCACTCTCTGTAATCATAGGTGAATTGGGGGCAAGTCTTGTTCCGATGATATCAGTTAACAGTGACTCGGGAAGTCCAGGTCTTTAATTGTGCATTCCTGTGTACAATTGTGGTCGTATCTTATACTGCGCTTTGCGCCTAGACTTTTCTTTCAGGCAGGAGCGTAGGACAAACCGAGGCTAGGCAATCTGCTTCATGCACGGATACCATCCTTTGAAGATCGAGCGGAGCTCAACTTTCAGGTCTCGAGTCTGTACTTGTAACAATATGTAAGCGCAGCGCTCCGTCCACCGCATCGCCTGATGCTCCGAAGTCTTAATTAATGAAACAGGTTGCACCAAGACTTCTGTTGCTTTTGGTACCTTTATTGGAATTTAACCAACGCTAGGACCTAGGAATGGCTGAGAATTCTCAAGTGAAGGTCACAGCGTAATCATCCATTTTCGCACACACTCGACCACCCCATATTGGTCCAGTGACCTTTCACACCAACCCACTATGAGTCTCTCTCACCACCAAGAGGCGGCGGAGTAGTAACGTGTGGGCGACTAACAGGTTTCTGTGAAAGGACCATCGACGAGCGTTGAGAAGATCTGAGCCGTAGCTTCACAGCGGCCAGCCCTGATCGGAAAAACTATAGAGGCGATCGGCGTCACCGAGAATGAGATGGTCGAGCAGCTTGATGCCCAGCAAGTCTCCAGCTTCCCGCAGTCGTGTGGTGAGCGTCCGATCTTCCGGGCTCGGCGTGGGGTCTCCGGAGGGATGATTATGTTATGTGACGCCACAAGTTATGTGGAGTCGTCCGGATGCGAGGGAGAAACACATGGATATGCGGGAGAGCTGGACGTTCGCAGCTCTCCCGCACTGCACATAACTACAGCTGTAAGAGCCAG
>CAADGK010000144.1 GCA_900696515.1 uncultured Nitrosospira sp.
AACCCGTACCGGGCGATCGCATCACGATCGACTTGAACATCCAGGTAGTAGCCCCCTGTGACCCGTTCGGAATAGGCGCTGCGTGTCCCGCGAAGTCCTTGCAGCAGGCTTTCGATCTGGAGCCCAACTCGCTCGATCTCAGCGAGGTCCGGGCCCAGGATTTTAATGCCGAGATTGCTGCGGATCCCTGTGGCCAGCATCTCAGTCCGGGTCTGAATCGGCATCCACCAGATGTTCGGCATCCCAGGGAATTTCAGCAGCGGGTCCAGTTCAGCAATCAGCGAATCCCATGTGACGCCTGGCCGCCACTGATCTTCTGGCTTCAAGGTTACAGTGGTCTCGGCCATACTGAAATGGGCAGGATCCGTCGGCGTTTCCGCCCGACCGACTTTTCCGAACACATGATCCACCTCCGGAAATTGCTTAATGACCTGATCTTGTCGCTGTAAGAGCCGTGTCGCCTCCGACACTGAAATCCCCGGCAAGGCCGTCGGCATGAAGAGGATAGTCCCTTCGTTGAGCGGGGGCATGAATTCGGAGCCCAGCCGTGCGTACAAGGGGGCGGTGGCGGCCACCGCCAGGATGGCGATGATGATCACCAACCACCGGACGCGCAGCGCACCGGAGACGATGGGTCGGTACAGGCGCAGCAAGACCCGATTGATCGGATTGCTCTCCTCAGGACGGATCTTTCCCTTTAAGAGCCATACCATCAAGAGCGGCGCAACCGTGATCGAGACAAGGGCCGCAAAGAACATGGCCGCGGTCTTGGTGAACGCGAGCGGCTTGAAGAGACGCCCCTCCTGAGCTTCCAGTGTGAAGACCGGCAAAAAGGAGATCGTGATGATGAGGAGCGAGAAGAACAGTGGCTTGCCGACCTCCTGCGCGGCCTGCACGATGACGGCTGCCCGAGAGCCTGAGCGACCGCCGCGCTCCCATTGCTCCAAACGTTTGTGGGCATTCTCGATCATCACGATCACGGCATCGACCATCGCCCCGATGGCAATCGCAATCCCGGCCAAGGACATGATGTTGGAGGTAATCCCGAGATAGTACATGGCAAGAAACGACAGCAGGATCGCGGCCGGCAACGTCAGGATGGCCACGAGGGCCGAGCGTAGATGAAACAGAAACAACAAACTGATCAGACTGACGACCACGCTCACTTCAATCAGTTTCTCCTTCAACGTGGCGATGGCTCGACGGATGAGTTCCGACCGGTCGTAGACCGGAATGAGCTCCATGCCCGATGGGAGCGAAGGGCCGATTTCGGCCAATTTCTCTTTTACCCGCTCGATCACCGCCAGTGCATTCTCCCCATAGCGCATGACGATGATCCCGCCCACCGTCTCGCCATGGCCATCCAGTTCGGCCACCCCTCGGCGCATATCCGGCCCCAGCATGACCTGGGCGAGATCCTGCACCGTGATCGGTGTGCCTTGTTGATCCGTCCCAACGGCAATCTTGCGGATATCATCCAAAGACCGGATATATCCGCGTCCGCGCACCATATATTCGCGCTCCGTGACTTCCAGCACACGTCCTCCAACATCGTTGTTGCTCCGTTGGATGGCCTCGATGACCTTTTTGAGCGGAATGTGATACCCGAGCAGCTTCGTGGGATCCACCTGCACCTGGTACTGCTTCACGAACCCGCCGATGGACGCGACCTGCGCCACACCGGGCACGCTTTGCAACCAATAACGTAAATACCAGTCTTGAAAGGTCCGCAGGTCGGCGAGGTCGTGCTGACCGGACTTGTCGACCAGGGCATATTGAAACACCCAGCTGACACCGGTGGCATCAGGGCCTAGGGTCGGCGAGACGCCATCCGGCAGCTTTCCCTTGACCCCTTGCATGTACTCCACGACTCGGCTTCTGGCCCAGTAGATGTCTGTCCCGTCTTGGAAGATGATGTAGACAAACGAGAGCCCAAGGAAGGACTGTCCCCGGACATTTTGGACTCGGGGCGCGCCGAGCATCGAGGTAATAATAGGATAGGTGATTTGATCCTCCACCAGGTCTGGGCTGCGTCCCGGCCACTCGGTGAAGATGATCACCTGTACATCAGACAGATCCGGAATCGCATCTAAGGGAGTGTGATAGACAGCCCAGATGCCCCAACCCATCAGGAAGAGCAGCGCCAGCGAGACAAGGAATGTATTTTTCGTACTCCACTCGATGATTCGTTCGATCATTTTTCACCCATCTCGTTCCGAGAGCCTCTGGTAAGGCCGAATGCCGGATGCCCTTCTCTCTGTGGCATCACGGGATGAACTCACGATGAGATTTGGCCAAGGTCTCAGCTTCCGTCGCAGCATTCCTATAGGCCGCGGCGAGGATATAACATTGCTGGACGAAATCAACCTTAGGACTGCCGTGGGACATCATCCGCTGGGCTCGTTCTGGATCTCTCCGGTATTCCTCCACCATCTGATCCATCTCCTTTGCCTTCTGGTGCAGTCTGGCCGCTTCATTCTCATACCAAACCGCTAATGCCATCTGATCATTCCTGGCTAACAGGTCAGCGGGAGGAGTGGCGATGAAGGAGCAGGCTGACAATCCCAGCGCGACCAGCAATACGAACATGTTGATAAGTCTTGTTCGCCAGATGCTTTCCATGGTCGTCTCCTTCTACATGCCCTGCATGCCAGACATACCCCCGCTGCCGCCTGCGGTGACGGAAAACGTTTCCTTCACATCGGCCTCGCCAGCACGCTGCACGGTGACGGTCAGATCCCACCGGCCGCCCATGCCAAGATTGACCTTTGCCTCATAGGCCTCATCCTTACCGGGTTTCATCGGCACCGTGGCCGGCATCATGCCCGGCATAGGCATCGTGTAGGTGAGCTGAACTTTTGCGTTGACCACCAGATTGCCTCCATCACCTTTCACGGTGACTCGGATGAGATTTTCGCCAATCCGCGGTGAGGCGGGTTCCGTCGAGAGCGCAAAGGTCAGTCCCCCTGCCTTCTTTTCTCCCGACGCCTTCGCCATTTGCTTCGTCTTCTCCGGCTGTGTTTCTCCCATTGGCGTGCCACCCATGTCCATCTGGCCCATCTGCGCCTGTTCCATCCTAATTCCCCCCATGCCCAGCGAGCCCATCATGTCTGTGGCGGCCATCAGCTTACTTTCGGAATCGATGAGGAAATTCCCGGAGGTCACCACCCGGTCACCCGACTCGATCCCCTCCTGAACCTCATAAAAGGATCCGATCTTGGGTCCCACCTTGACTTCCCGTGGTTCAAAAAGCCCTTCCCCGCGAACCACAAAGACCTGCTTCCGCGTTCCAGAGTCCAGCACCGCCTGTTCGGGAACCGCGAGCTGGTTTCCGCGATTGATCGTGAGCAGGACGTCTCCGTACATCTCCGGCTTGAGTCGTAAACCCGGGTTCGGTAATTCCAGCCGGACCTTGACGGTACGAGCTGGCTCGTTCAGGTAGGGGTAGATGTACGAGACCCGTCCATAAAACGGTTGCCCTGGATACGAGGAGAACGTGATAGCGGCTTGCTGATCGACCTGGACAAACGGGACCTCGAACTCGTAGATCTCGGCATTCACCCAGACGGTCGACAAGTCCGCGATCGTGTAGAGCCTCATCCCGGGCTCCACAAACGTCCCCCTGAAGACTTTTTTCTCGATGACGTAGCCGCTGAAGGGCGAATAGATCGGTAGAGCGGTCTTGGCCTTGCCCCTCCGAGCCAACTCGTCGAGCTGTTGATCCGAGACCGTCCACAGGCGCAACCGGTCGCGTGCCGCGTCCACCATCTGCTCCGCTTGCTCGTGAACTTCGCCAAGAGGACTGTCTTTCACCTTGGCTTGCGTTCGCAGCGCCAGCAGGTACTCATCCTGGCTGGCGACCAAGTCAGGGCTGTACAGCGTGAACAGCGGCTGCCCTTTGTGCACGACCTGTCCCGTATAGTCCACAAAGAGCTCTTCCACCCATCCCGAGACCCGCAGGTTGATATGCGTAATTCGTTCTTCGTTGTAGTCCACCCTGCCGACCGCCCGGACGGTGGTCTCAAGCGGACGTGTCTCGACCACCGCCGTCTTCACGCCAATCAACTGCTGTTTCGTCGGTGTCACCATGGCATAGGCCTGGGGAGGACCGGTTTCCTGGCTCGGAGACATCGGCATCCCCTGAGGGCTCCGTTCCGCCTGCTTCGTCTGGCGGTGATCGGACCTCGTCTCGTCAGGCAGAGGAAGTTGGTGTCGCTCCCATCCGGTCATGAACCATGACCCGAGCGTCAGCATCACGATGCCAGCTCCGGTCGCGATCCACATGGTTCGTCTTTGACTCCACATGTTCGTCATCATGACATCCCTCACTCTTTACAATTCCGTGCCGACGACCTGTTCGAGCTCAGCTATGCGGGATTCGCGATCGACCAGCACTCGCCAGTACGCCAGTTGAAACTCCCGCAAGGCCCGGTCTGCGTCGATAAGATCCAGAAAAGACGTCCTTCCTGTACGATAGCCGGCCCGCGCGGCTTCCACGCCCTGCTCGGCTTGCGGCAGCACCGTGGTCCGGTACAGCACCGCCACTTCCCAACTCGCCCGGACTTTGGCCAGCAGGTCCCGGATCTGGAAGCGGGTCAGGTTTTCCGCTGTGTGGAGGTCTGCGCGTGCCGCCGCGACCGCCGCCCCAGCCTCTCGCACCCTGGCGTCGTACTTCGGCTTGGTCCAGAAGGCGAACGGCACGTTAATGGACACCACGGCGCCGAACCCATCGTTTGCATTAAAGTTCTGGAACCGCTGGAACGCCACACTGACATCCGGGTAATACTGGCGCTGGGCCAGCGCACGAGACTGTTCATTCCGCTGAATGGACAATTCGGCAGCCTTCAGTTCCGGTCTGGCCTGCACCGCCATCGGATACAGGTCCTCAAGGT